>JBFMEZ010000016.1:0-7124 GCA_040753215.1 Microcaldota archaeon
ATAAAAATCCAAACTCCTTCAAAATGTTGTCGATAACTTCGACGTTAGCGGCGTGCATGGGGATCAACTTCAAAATCCATATGCACGTCGTTAATTTATCTACTTTTCAGGAAACGCAAAACTCAAGTTATTTTTAATGGGTGTGGCTGGAAATAGGGGCGTATGCCAGAAAGAAATTTGCGGTTCAGAGTGCGTGATATAAGAGGCTATGGCAGATTTACGGGGCTGAAGGCGTGGATTAGAAGGAGTTTGCTGCTTGCTGCGCTTTCGGGCGCGGTTCCTGCATACGCGCGCGCGAAAGATATAAATACAGAACGAGTGGAGAGTATAAATATGAGGCAGAAGGAGAGGGCGGCGAAGGAAGGGGCGATAGAGGCGCTCAGGGAACAGGCGGTGGAGAGGCTGCGCGAGGAGGTGGTATCTCGCGAAGAGGTTCCTGTGCCCATTGCCGCGGACGCGGAGCTTGCCGCGGATTTGTTCGGCAGGTTCGTGAGGGCTGAAGGCGGCGAGCAGGACCGGCTCTACAGAGAGCTGCTCGGGGTTTTCGGCAGGCACAGGGAAGGGGAAGGAATCAATGAGGAATTCTTCAATTCTTTTCTGGACAGGCTTCCCCAGAGATACTGGGCAGTGGTTGATAGCTACAGAAGGGACCTGATGGAAAGCAGGGGGCTGGAGGAGCTTCCCGCACTCGGTTACCAGGATTTAGACCTCCTGCTTGACAGGATCGGCGTTGTTGAGAGGGATTTGAGGACGCCGGGGTCTGATTTGGAGAGGCTGAGGCAGAGGTTCGGGGAAGGGCTCACGGACGCGCTGCACTCGCTCGTGGAAGCGGAGGCGAGGCCGCAGGTTGCGACGCTGGAGGATGTGAGGGGAAAGATAGATGCGATAAGGGAGTTTGCAAGGGAGAATGGGATTGATGAGGCGCTAATAAGCATCGGGGGCGAAGGGCTCGCGCACTGGGAAAGCGAGCTGGAGGGCCTGAGGGCGCAGGGGGAGGGCGTGGCGCCGGATGTTATCGATAGGCTTTTCAGGAAGCTCCCGCGCGTGAGCGACCTTGAGTATGAGCGGAGGCAGGCGGAGGAGGTTGCGGAAAGGTTCGGGGCGCTGATGGAAGGCAGCGTGGCTTATTATTATGCGATTGGGGACGGGTGGCTCTCAAGGGCGCGCACCCTGCTTGCGCAGGCGGATGCGAGGAAGGCGGAGAGCACGAGCGGCTGGGCGTTCGGGGCGGTCCTGGATAGGGAGCTCGCAGAGAATGATATTGACCTGGAAGGGATGAGAAGCACGGCAAACAAAATCAACGAGGTCCTGCGGGTAATCGGGAGGGTGAGGGTTGCGCTGAACGGGAACCCGGGCGATGAGCAGATGGAGAGCATAGACACGATGCTCGGGAACATTCCGCCGGACGTGATTCCGGAGGAGGCGCTTGCGGAGATGAGAGAGGGCTTTAGGGGGATGGTGAGGAGGACCGGGGAGGCGCAGGCATACACGGCGCAAACCCTGGACAATGCGATGGGGCTTATAGAGAATGCGGCTTCGGGGCTGCCGGAGGAATTGCGGGAGAGGGTGCTGCTCGGAACCGTATCACGGTGGCACTATGAGGTCGGAGGGGTGGAGGAGGGCGCCCCTGCGATGGAGGCGCTGAGGGCGGCGTACAGGGTGATGGGCAGGGAGCTCGGCCCTACAGGCGAATTCACGAGATTCAACACGGAACTCCAGCAGCTACTGGAAAGGGCGGCAGAAGAGGCGCCCATGGGAACAGGGGAAGAGAGCCTGTATGATGTGGCGGTGATGAGGGATTCCAAAACGAGGCTGGAGGCGGCAGCAGAGGTTTTCAGGAACCTGCCGGTCGAGGCGAGGTTTGCATTATACCAATTGCTGAGGAGCGTGCGCGGCGGGGATTTCCTCGCGACGCTCACGAACGAGGATGCGGAAAAGGTCGCAGGAATCATAAACGGGCTGGAGGGAATGCCTTCCGCATATGCTGCACTTCTGATAAGGAAAGCCGGGCCCGCGCTGTACGAGGATTATGACGGGAGAAGCATAGAAGTGATTATTTCTGCGGTGAGCGGGTACAGCTCCGCGCTCATTAACGGCGGGTTCTACAGGGAGCTTGGGGAATATTATGAGGGGCTGCCGGACAGGATAAGGGGGATATTTGCAGATGTATACGCGCTAAGGGATATGGCAAGGGAGGCGGACGGGAGGGGAAGGGACGTGAGGGTGAGGCTTCCCACGGATAGGCCGGAGTTTGCGGAGATTTACATACCCGCGGCGAGGGTTATAATCAACGTGCCCAGGCACGTATATTACCAGTGGCAGGCATCCGGTGCGCTGGTGGATTTGAGGGTTCCGCCGGACATAAGCACGACTCCCGCTGCCACCCCGAGCCTTGCGGACACGGAGAGGAGATTGTGGGAGGATGCAGTATGGGCGCAGGTGAATGTGCCCCTTCCGTACATTTCCCTTCCGCTTGTTTTTGACAAGCTGTGGAAGCTCGCGCCGGAATTCGTCCCTCCTGTGGGGGAGATGAACGCGTTTGACCTGAATGCGAGCGGCGCATACCATTCTTACAGGACTTCTGCAGGGGAAACAACCAGCATGGCGGTGAGGGGGAACTACCGTGAAACCGGAGAGGGGGGCAGGCTGTGGGAAGCAGGCTATCAGGGCTCATATGAAATAACTGGGGGCGAGGACAGGCACATAGGCCGGATGAGGATGAGGAACCAGCCCATGGGCCCGCTTGAGATGGGAGCAGGGGAGCTTCTGGACGGCGATTTCGAGGTGAATGTAACCGGAGACACGCTGGACAAGCTGCTGGTCTCGCTGAACACTACTGCGCCCGCGGGCGCGGATTCCGCGGTCTATTTCCTCAAGGAGGAAGACAGGTACAGGATGTACATATTCAAGAGGTTTGAGAACGGCAGCTTCGGGCTTGTGGATGCGAGGACGCTCAGCGTGGACGAGATGAAGCTGCTTTATGATAGGACTTTTGCGACGGACAACGCATGGAAGCTGTATGCGTCTACGAGATTCGGGGGGCAGGACTGGAGCGTGCAGGTGGACGGCGCGGTGCTGTTCGCGGGAGTGCCTGCGGAGGATGCGGCGTTCCAGGGCGTTGGGGCCGCCGCCCAGGGAGGCGAGTTCGGCGGATATGCGGATTACGAGCATACGAGGGGGGCGAGGGTGGGCGCCGGGTTTGCGCAGGTTGACCCGGATGAGAGGACCTTCTGGGTTGGAAGATTGTATGTGAGCGACATTGAGGAGAGCGCCGAGCATCCGGCCGCGGGAATCCATGGGGAGTTCCAGTATTTCGTTGCAGGAAAGGGGATGATTGACGGATTCATAGGGATAAGGAGGGGATGGGAGGCGGAGAACCTGGAAGGGGGGGTAATCGGGACGCTGCTGAGGGATGGATGGTATGTGGGAGGAGGAGGCGGGTACATGATGAGCGAGAGCATAAGCCCCATCGAGGAAGGGACGGTTGAAGGCGCGGAAACGCTGAGGGAGCAGAGGGCGGGCGGAAGGGTTTATGCGGGAACGAGGGACCTTGCGAGGGCCGCGGCTGCCTCCGTGATGGTTAGGAGGAGTTTTGAGGAAGGGCCGGCGGAAGGGGAGAGCACAGAGGAATGGAGGGTGAGGGCAGCTGGCGCCGCGAGATGGTATGTCTCTTCCATCGGGCTGCGGCTTGCGGGCGGCGGGCTTTACGATGAGGATTCGTGGAGGGGAGGATTCGGCTTTGCATCGCTCCTTCATCCAACCTCCTGGATGCCGGAGATAGGCGGGTTCGGGATATACCTGAAGAGGGACGGGGAAGGGAACATAAATGCGGTCCCGGTCTATGGCGCGACCGCGGAGATAACGCCCGCGGATGAATGGAGGTTCAGGGGCCAGGGGTTCGCGGTTGGCGAGGAAGGATACGGGGTGGATGTGCGCGGATGGATCGGGAGGGGCACGGGAGTGGATTTCGTCGTCACCGGCATAAACTCGGAAGAGATAGGGGCCGGGATATTTGTGGCCGGGCGGCTGAGATTTTTGCAGGACAGGCTGCGCTTCTGGGGAGGGGGCGGCTACAGCGAGCAGGTGGTGGAAGGGGAGAGGAGGGAGACTGTTGAATGGGTTGGGGTGGCTTCCATAAACCTCGCGGAGCCGGGAGAGGATTTGAGCATCACTTCGGTGTATGCGGGAGCAACCGGGATGTCCATGGACGTGGTGCCCCTTGAAGCCGGAGAGGAAACGCGGAGCGGCTCGCAGGTGGATGTGCAATTGGGTGCGACCGCGGCAACCGCAGACTGGGGGCTGGACGCGAGGGCAGGGGTGCAGCACTGGGAGGCCGGGGAGCGGGAGAGGAACCTCGCTATATTCGGGCTGGATTTCAGCGCGTTCAGGGGGCTGGGGGCGCTGGACAGCTTCTCCGCGGGCGCGAACCTCGGGCTCGGCACCGTGAAGGAAGGCGAGAATGAGAGCGTGGACGTGCAGTTCGGGGTAAACGTTAGGGGGACCTTCTAGAATGGTTTATTAATTTTCCCAAACCTAACCAGCGCAAGGGGAGAATATGGAGTGGAGAGGGATACGGTTCTACAGGGTGGAGGCGGAATGCAAATCTGATGCGAGATTTTCCAGCATCGGGGTTTCGCTGGACATAACCGGCATGGAGAAAACCGGCGAGGATGAGCTGCGCATCACGTTCGCATACAGGACCGAGTACAGGCCGGGCATAGCAAGCATAAGGTTTGACGGGCTTCTTCTTGTGGGCGGGAAGAAGGCGGAGCTGGACGGGGTGCTCTCAAGGTGGAACAAGGAAAAGATGCTGCCGAAAGAGATGTTCGAAACGCTCGTGAACCTCATAAAATACAACGCCGAGGCGAACGGGGTGCTGGTCGCGAAGGCGCTGAGCATCGCGCCGCCGGTGGTTGCGCCGAAAATACAGGTAATGCCGCGGGCAGGGAGAAGATAGCGCTACATTTATAATTACTAATTACAATTTGTGCTGGGGATTCCATGAACTTCAGGGGCAGGCATTTCCTTACAATGCTGGAATACAGCAAGGCGGAGATTGAGCATCTGCTGGACCTAGCGATAAGAATGAAGAAGGGGAAGGAGAAGAGGAGCTTAGGGGACAAATCTCTGGCGATGCTTTTCCAGAAGGCATCCACGCGCACGAGGGTGTCTTTTGAGGTGGCGATGACGCAGCTGGACGGGCATGCGCTTTTCATAGACATGGGGACGACGCAGCTGGGGAGGGGGGAGACGATTGCGGATACCGCGCGCACGCTCTCCAGGTATGTGGACGGGGTGATGGCGAGATTGTACAAGCATTCGGATATAGAGGAGCTTGCGAAATACTCTTCAGTGCCCGTGATCAATGCGCTCACGGATTTGTACCATCCCTGCCAGACGATGGCGGACATGATGACGGTGATTGAGAGGAAAGGGAAGATAAAGGGGCTTAAGGTCGTTTTCTTCGGGGACTGCGGGTTCAACATGTTCAATTCGACCGCGGTCGGGTTCGCCAAGCTGGGGGCGGACGTTGTCGCCTCCTGCCCGGACAAGGCGGGCTATTCGCTGAACAATTCGGTGATGGAGCTTGCGGGAAAGGACGCGGAGGGGAAAATCTCCGTGGAGCACGATGCGGCGAAGGCGGCGAAGGATGCGGATGTTATTTATACGGATGTATGGGTGAGCATGGGGCAGGAGAGCGAGAAGGCGCAGAGGATGATTGACCTCAGGCCCTACCAGGTGAATGCGGCGCTGATGAAGAGGGCGAAGCCGGATGCGATTTTCATGCACTGCCTGCCCGCGCACAGGGGGGAGGAAGTGAGCGCGGAAGTGATTGACGGCAGGCAGAGCGTGGTTTTTGATGAGGCGGAAAACAGGCTGCATGTGCAGAAGGCGATACTTGCGGAATTGATGGGATAGCAAAGAGGAGATAAAATGGCAGTAAAAGAATTGAATGCTGGGAATTTTGATGCGGAGATTGGAAAGGGAACAACCTTAGTGGATTTCTGGGCCGCGTGGTGCGGGCCGTGCAGGATGATTGCGCCCGTGATTGAGGAGATGAGCGGGAAAATGAAGGGCGTGAAGTTCGGGAAGGTGGACATCACCGCGGAGAACGAGCTTGCGTCCAGGTTCGGTGTGATGAGCATCCCCACGCTCATATTATTCAAAGACGGAGAGGAAGTGGACCGGCTCATAGGGGCCTATCCGCAGGAAGTGATAGAAAAGTGGATTAAGGAAAAGGGTTAAAAGAATTGAGAGAGATGGAAAAATATGCTCAGGTCGTTCAACCATAGCCTGGAATTCTTCAGGGAGAGGCACAAGTTCGTGATTCTTTTCTCGATTCCGTTCTTCTTCGCGCTCCTAATCCCGATGCTGGTTTCTGCGCCGACATACATCGCGCTGGGCGGGGTGTTCCTGCGCACCGGAAGCATACCGGAGCTGGATGCGGCGCAGGTGGCGGTCACCATCCTTGCGTACCTCGTCTCCCTTTACATAATCTCGGACTCGATAGTGAACGTGAACCTGCTCATAAAATCAAAGAAGACGCTCACCAAAATGGGCACGGAAGTGGCGAAGGCGATGGGGACCTATGCGGTAAATATATTCCTCATATATACGCTCGCGGCGCTGATTATGCTCGTGCTCCAGCTGCTTACCTTCGATTTTGCGTACAGGGGGGTTGTGCTCCCGATAGTGTCGATGCTGCTGGGGCTAGTGCTCTTCTTCGTGCCTCCCGCAATCGTAATTGATGGGATGAAGATGAGGCACGCGGTCGCTGCCTCCGCGGTGATGGCGGTGAGGAAGCTGCCCCATGTGCTCTTCTGGGCGCTGTTCGGCGCGGCTGCGCTTACGGTTGCGGAATTCGTGTTCCTGTTCCTTCCATACCCGTTCGGAGTATATCTGACTATGCTTTTCAATTCGGTGGTTGTGATTCCATTCCTGCTGATTTACCAGACTTTCATATACATGAAGAAATATCCGCTGGCGCATTGATAGGGGTGAACCTCCACGGCCTAAACAGACTGTCCGGCAATTGGTCTCAGAACCAGATGTAATGATGCAGACTATGAAAATTCCCACCGGCAGGCCTAATGATTGTTTCTTTTCTGCTTCGCCCACACCCT
>JBFMEZ010000017.1:0-16307 GCA_040753215.1 Microcaldota archaeon
CAAAACGATAGGTGATGCCATAACCAAACTTAGAAAAACACTCCAAAAACTTTCGCAAAATTACGGGATAAGTTTTGGGGAGCTAATAGAAATCTGCGTCGACCAAAAATTCGCAAAACTATAGAAACAATAAAAAGAGTTGTTAGCAATATATTTTTATGGTTCTGGTGGACGGGCACGTGCATTTTACTAAGCCCGAGTCTGGGGAGAGCCTGAAGGCCGGGAGGGACGACTCCCCCTGGGTGAATCCTGATTACAGGGGAAAGACACTGGCGGAATTCGTGAATGGGCGCCGTGAGTGCGAAGATTACGCTTTTCTTGACATTGTGGGCACGCTGGGGTCTGCGGGCTTCCCCGCCCTCCCGCATGTGGTGGACAAGATTTACCAGGCGAGAACAGGAAGCGGGATAGGGAGGTTTGCGCTGCTCACGATTGATTATCCCGGCTCCACGCAGCCAACGAATGAAGAGATGCTGCGGCTTGTGGAGGCGTTCCCGGAAATCATGGGCTCGGTGAGCGTGAACCCAAATTCCGAGAATGCTGCGAATAGGCTTTATGAAAGGCTGAGGAAGCTCGCTGAGCTGAATGAGAAGCTGCGGAACGGGTGGAGGCCGGTTGTGAAAATGCATCCCCTCCAGCAGAAATTCGACCCCGGGAATCTGGGGGCGAAGGAGCTGGGAAGGATGTATGCGATGATGGAGGAGATGGGCGCAGTGCTTGTTACGCACACCGGGGTTTTCCAGAGGGCGCAGGTAGAGGGGGATGTAGTGATAGCCGACCCGGCGAGGCTCATTCCGGTTGCGGAGAGGCACCCGAAGCTGAATATAGTGCTGGCGCATATGGGGACGCCGGATATTGCGGTTGTGAACTGGTGGGGGGCGCAGGGCGTGCAGGTACGGCACTTTGGGAACGCACTGGAGATGATGGGAAGATTCCCTAATGTGTACGGGGATATGGGGGGGCTTCTCTGGACCGGGGACAGGCCCGCAGGAGTTTATGGGGAATGCGCATGCAGGAATTATAATTTCGGGGAGAGGGCGCAGTTCGGGTTCTCGAATGCAAATGAGATTCTGGAAGCGGAAAGGAGAAGCCTGTGGAGAACGGGCCTTAGGGCGCTTGGGTTCGGAAGGAACCAACTGCACAGAAAGCTCATTTACGGGAGTGACTTCCCAGTGGCGGGAAAAGGCGATTTGGAAAAACAAATAAGGAAACTGGGCGGATTCAATCCCGCGGAGAACACCGCGAAGGTTTTTGCCAGGGCGTAGCCCTACTCGTTAAGCAGCGTCCTCAGCTCAAGGGCATGTTCTTCCTCATCAATGATGATGTGCCTCAGCTTGTGCTCTATGAATTCGTATTCGTAGGGAAGCTCCGCCCTGCTTTTGTTCAGCTCGGCTACGATGGTGCGGTAGAACTTAACCGCATCGCGCTCGTTCTTCAGGTTTGTCCTGAGTATTTTTGCGGTTCCGATGGCCGGATAGCCCTCGTGCATCCTTATGGAAGGCGCGGCATCCAGGATTTCGAGGCAGTCCCTGAACATTCCTGCATGCTTATGCTCGTCGCCCGCGATTTCGGTGAGGCGCGCGGCGATGGTGTCCGCAGTCTCGCCCACAAGGAGGGTTGCGTGGCTCAGGTACTGCGCCTCTGCCTGGTGCTCCAGCTCCAATCCTCTGTTCAGCAATTCTATTAGTTTTGCCTTTGCCACAAAAATCACCGCTGGGATTATTCTGATAATGTTCATAAAGGGTACGGTACGAAAACCGAACGTGGAAGAAGGGCTGTTTGAAGAATTGGAGAGGGTGAGGGGAAGCCCTGTGCGGGAAACGATAGAGAAAAGGATGGAGGAGTTCCGGGAAGCGGGAAAGGGCGGGGAAGAGAGATGGTTTTCCGAACTTTGCTTCTGCATACTTACGGCTAATTACACCGCGCACGGGGGGATTAGGATACAGAACGAGCTGGGGGCAGAGGGGTTCTGCAATCTTCCGGAAAAGGAACTGGTCAAGAGATTGAAGGAACTGGGGCACCGCTTCTACAATATGCGCGGGATATTCATAGCGGAGGCGCGCGGGAAAAAAGTGAAAGAGAGCCTACGGAAAGTTTGCGGCGGGAAGCTGGAAACCGGCAACTGGAGACGGGAAACTGAAATGCGGGAGTGGCTGGTTGAAAACATAAAGGGCCTGGGCTGGAAGGAGGCGAGCCATTTCCTGCGGAACCTGGGGTATTTTGATTTGGCGATAATAGACCGGCATATACTGAGCATCTTGAAGAAGTATGGGTACATAAGCGAAGTGCCGAAAGCGCTCGGGAAGAAGAAATACCTGGAGATAGAAGGGATATTGGATGGGATTGCGAAGAAGGCGGGGATGAGCCAGGGGGAACTGGACCTCTATTTATGGTATATGAAAACAGGCAAGGTCCTGAAGTAGAGCCTGGGGGAGGTATGATTACCCTAAAGAGAGGAGGGGGCAAGCCCCCTCTTCCTCTTGGTGGTATATGAAGACAGGAAAAGTGCTCAAATAGCGTTTAAGAAAACTAAACGATATGTTTAAAAATATTAAACATAATGTTTAAGCAATGCGAACACTTATACCGACAAAAAAGAGGAAAAAAATATTAGAAATAATAGTATTTAACCCCACCAGAAAGCTCGCAGTGCGTGAGCTGGCAACAATCTCCGGTGCAAGCCCCGCATCGGTTTCGCTGTTTTTGAAAGCGCTAGAAAAAGACGGGTTTGTGAAAAAGGGCATACTAAACCTGGAAAATCCGGAGGTGAGGGCGCTAAAGCTATTCTTCAACGTGGAAAGGGCCCATCCCTTATACGAAAAACTCCGCAAAAAATATGGGATCGCTGGCATGGGGCTGTACGGGAGCTGGGCTAGAGGGGAAAATGTGGAGGAAAGCGACCTCGATTTGTGGATCAGGGTTACGCGAGAGCCAGGGGCGGTTAAGGCTTCCGAGATAAGAAGAATAGTGAAGGAGGGGGCGGGGGTGGCGAATGCGAGCATCATATTCCTGACAGAAGAAAAACTGGCAAAAATAAAAGAAAGCGATGGTGCATTCTATTCGACATTGTTCCATTCTTTCCTGATTGGGGGTGAGGGGATTGCTTGACCTGGAAGGATGCATGGAGAAGGGATTGATAAAGAAAACCCCGCCGTCAAAAGAGCAGGCGCTGCTGGGCATGGAGAAAGCCGAAGAGGTTCTGGAGGATGCGAAAGCGAATCTTGAAGAAGAAAGATACAACTCTGCCGCGATGCTCGCTTATGTTTCGATGCTGAATGCTGCAAGAGCGGTTCTTTTCAGGGATGGATACAGGGAAAAGAGCCACTACTGCATTTCGCGCTATCTTGAAGAGAAATATGGGGATGTGCTGGGGAAGGAGATGGTAAAACTTCTTGACGCATACAGGGAAACGAGGCATGAGGTGCAGTATTCCGCAGCATATAACGCAAGCCCCATGGAAGCAGAGGAGATGGTCGGTTTCGCAGGAAGATTTTTGAAGAAGGTTGAGGAGATTTTAGAAGAAAAATAAGTTACTTCCTGAGCCTGAGCCACTTCAATAATTTGTGAACCTTGGATTGCTTGCCCTTGCCGCTCGGGTCCCTTCCGCCCTTTTTCTTTTTCGGAGCTTTCCTGGCGGTTTTTTTGGAAACTTTTTTAGAAGCCGCTTTCTTCCTCTTGACCATCTTTTCACCTTATATTTCCGGGAACTGGATGGCGGAAACCCGGAGGTTTCTGCCAGTCATCTCCGCAGAGATGCGGAAACAGAAAACCGGAAACTGATTAGCTGATGCCACTGAGTTCTGGACTCGGTGAAAGAGTTCCTCAAACGAATGCGGATATCGTTCCTTGCCCATTCGCTCGTTTTAGAGGTTATCTCCTTCGCGCCATTGAGAGCATAACCATCAGGGGTTACCTGTGGTGAGTTATAGTCCAGACACCACATTATTGGGCGACCGACAGTTAGAGGCCACAACGGACACATCCTTTCCAGGACAACCGAAATGCCCCAAACAGGGGCATCAGCACCTAGCTTTAGGTGCAAAATTATATAAATATGCCTGTGCTATCCTGAAGAGGACAACTTCTGCAACAGAAATTGCCGGAGCAGGGCTATTCGTAGCGGAGGGCTTCCACCGCAGGGACCCTGGAGGCGTTGAGCGCCGGAATGAAGCCGGAGACAACCCCCACTCCTACGGAGAAGAAGAATGCGAACGCGATTTGCGGGAGCCCCATCATGTACGGGATGCCGAAGGAGCCGGCCATCTGGAGGACAAGGTAGCCGATTGCAAGGCCCACAAGGCCGCCGCCCGCCCCAATCAGTGCGCTCTCAACAACGAAAATGAGGAGGATTGTGGTGCGGGTTGCGCCTATCGCCTTGAGCACGCCTATCTCGCGACGCCGCTCGAGGACGCTCATGAACATGGTGTTGGAAATCCCTATTCCGCCCACGAATGCGGATACAGCGGCGATTGCGAGGAGGAAGAGGTTCAGGAGGTTGAGGATGGTGCCCACGGTGTCTTTGATGAGCGCGGGCGTGATTACGGAAAAGTCTTTTTTGTCCAGAGAAACGCGATGGGCATTAGCGACCTGCCTCTCCACCTGTACCGCGACCTCCTCTGGGTCGTAGCCCGGGCGGAGCTTGACGTATATGGCGAAGACCTCGCCGGGCGCAAGGTAGTCCGCAAGGATCCTGTTCCCCTGGCCGTAAGGCACGAATATGGTGGAGTCGTCCTGCTCGCTGAGGGAAGTGCCTATTCTTTTAAGGACCCCGACAACGCGATAGGGCTCATCGTTTACATGGATGACATTGCCGGGCGCTATCTTCTGCTCATCGAACATCAGGTTCGCGGCGTCGTTGCCGAGGACGAGCACCCTGGTCTCGCTGTCTTTGTAGTACCTGCCCTCCTCTATTGTGAAATAATCGGCGAACTGCTCGAACATCTCCTCCTCCGCTGGGTAGATTGCGGCGGTTATCGCGGTCTCGCGGAAGCGGAAGGAGGCGCGGCCGTAATTGACGCGTGCGGTGTCCTGCACCGCGGGAACCCTCTTTATGTAGTCCACGTCGCGGTCGTAGAGCTTTCCTGTTGTGGTCAGGGATAAGGAAGAGGCGCTGGCGAGGTTCTCCAGATTGAAGGGGACCACAAAGATGATGTCGCTCCCGAAGGATTCCATCTGGCTCTCTATGTCAACGCGGACCCCCTCCCCTATGGACATCAGGGTGACTATCGTTGCGATGCCGAGGACGATTCCTATGATTGTGAGCGTGGAGCGGAGGTGCCTTATCTGGAGGTTCTTTATTCCGTAGTTGATTATCTCCAGAAAGTCCATCTAATCATACCTCATGGCTTCCACCGCCGGTATTTTTGCAGCGTTGCGGGCGGGGATGAAACCCCCGAGCATCCCGACGCCCATCGCTATTATGAACGATATGAGGACTGTTGGGGTGGATGGGGTTGCGTTTATTCCGAAAATGCCCAGGAGGAGGACCACGGATATGCCGAAAATTACGCCGATTACGCCTCCCACCAGCCCAATCATCGCCGCCTCCACAAGGAAGAGGCGCTCAATCTGCCAGTTCTCCGCGCCAACGGATTTGAGCACTCCTATTTCCTTGGTGCGTTCCATCACGCTGACGAACATCGTGTTGGAGATGCCGACTCCGCCGACCACAAGGGCGATTCCGGAGACCGCGCCGAAGAACAGCGTGAGGGTGCCAAGTATGGAATTGACCTGGTCCTCTATGAACTTGGGGGTTATGAGCGTGAAGTCCTTGTCATCGGGAGGGACCTTGTGCTGGGAGGAAAGAACATATTCTATCCGGTCCGCCACCTCCTCCGTGTCGAAGCCCTCGTCCACTATTACGCGGATGCCGTTTATTTCCCTTTCCGCGAGCGCGACGCCCGCGAGTTCCCTGCTGTCCTCATAAGAAACAAATACGGAGCTGTCGCCGGGCCCAAGGGATGCGCCGCTCTTCTGGAGGACGCCTACAATGCGGTACTGCCGGCCTGCCAGTTCTATAATGTTATTGACGCGTATCCTGTCATCGCCGAAATACTCGTTCGCGATGCTGTATCCTATCACCGCGGCGCGCCGGTCGCCGGGCTGGATGAACCTCCCTTCCCCTATCTTGATGGGCATGGTTTCGGAAAATCCCTCCGGCTCCACGCCCACAACGGAAGAGCTAATCCTCTTGTCGCGGAACCTCATGTCTACGTTCGCCATTACGACCCTGGTTGCGAGATGCACGCCTTCTATGCGCGCAACCTTGTCCGCGTCCCTCTCAAACAATTTGCCGAGCGTGGGGCGGAGGGTGGTGGGGCCTGCGCCGACGCCGCCCTCAAGGCTCACCGGGCTTATCACAATCGTCTTGGGGCCGAAGGAGGCAAGCTGGGAGGAGACGGAGGCGCGGAGGCCGTCCGCAAGCCCGACGAGCACAATCACCCCGGCCACCCCGATTACTATGCCTACAATTGTGAGCCAGGTGCGGAGATGCTGGTACCTAAGGTTCCGGAGGGAATACGAAACCATGTCCTCCAGTCTCATCTGCCTAACCCTGCGCCTTTTGTTTCTTCCTCATCCTGAAATACCAGTAGCCCGCGGCAACAACGATTATGCCAAGCGCCAGAAGGGCGGTTGTGCCGTTGCCCTGCTGTGGCGGCCCGGCGATGCTTATCTGCAGCGGCTTGGTCTCGGCAATCTGCGCCCCGGAAGCGTCCTTGTAGCGGACAAGCACGGACGCGTCGTAGGTTCCCGGAGCGATGTCTTTCACCCTTATCTTGTACTGCACGCTGGAGAAATCGTCCTCCTCAAGCCCGCCGATGTACTGCTCTGGCTGGACCGTGAGGAGCTGGAACGCATCGCTGGAAAGCTCTACGGTTGTCCCCTGGATTGCGTAGGAGCCGAGGTTGGAGACCGTAACTGAAAGGGTGTGCTCCCCTCCGGAGACGAGCGGGGTCGGGTTGGCTTCCAGGTATACGCCGACCTCGGAATCAGATTTGACGCTGAGCGGGATTGTGATTGTTCCCTCGCGGTTCTCGCCCCTCTCCACCCAGGAAAGGGAAACGTTCACGTTGTTGGTTCCGGGCTGGAGGTTTGCGACCAGCGGTATCGTGGCGGTGCGGGATTCGCCCGCAGCCAAGTTCCCGAACTCAACCCTGTTCATTCCGCGGAGCACGACCCCGGAGCCGGATGCGAAAGTGAGCTGCAGGTCCTGCACCGGGTCGCCGGAATTGGTTACTGCGAGCGTGAGAGTTTCCTCCCTGCCGGTGGTCACCGGCGCCTGCTGGGCGAATGTGAAATCCCCGGCTGCCTTCTTTACTGTGATCGGGATTTCCTTTGTTTCGGTAATTTCCTCGCCAAGCTCATTTAAGTAGGTAAGCTGGATGGAAAGCTTGGTTGCGCCGTCCGATGCGCCGCGCGCATCAATCGTAATGGGCTGGGATGAGGAAGCCTCAACGGTGCCGAAATAAAGCTCGTCGCGGTTCAGGAAACCGATTCCCTCATTCGCTATTGAGATGCGGAGGTTTGTTGCCTTTCCCCCGGAATTGGAAATGGCTATTGTTTCCGCGGTCATGTCCTCAAGGTTCTCGCTGCTAAGGGAGATGGAGAGGATGGGCTCCCTTACTACTTTGACCGGGATTGTGGATATTTTTTCCACCACTTCGCTGGTGGTGCGGAAGGAGCCCGTAACCTCATTATATACAAATGTATCAACCGTTCCTCTCGCCCTCACTTCCAGCGAATAGATGCCGCTCTGGATTGTTTCGGAAGAGCGGAAAGGCACGGTGAGCACCGTGGAGGAGCTTTGCTCCAAATCCCCCACGGAAAATTCACGGTTTGCGCCAAGGGATTCTGTGGAAGATACCCTTACAGTAACGAGGTCAACCGTATCCGTGGTTGAGGGGTTGGAGATGGTGAGCGTGATGTAGCCGGAGCCGCCGGGCTCTATGCTCTCCGGGCTAACGGAAAAATCCGAAATGGACAGGCCCGCAAACGCAAACCCAAATGCCAGAAGCGCGAGAAGCGCGTATTTCATGTTCATCTTTTCACCTTCACTGCCTTTTCCCCGGTCTTGAGCATGTGCTCTCTGGACATCTCATGTTCTATAAGCATCCCGTCCTTTATGCGGATTATCTCCTCCGCATTCCTTGCGATGTCCGGGTCATGCGTGACAACAACGAGCGTCTTGCCTTCCCGGTCAAGCTGGTTGAATATCTCCACGACTTCCTCGCCGGTTTTCGAATCGAGGTTCCCGGTGGGCTCGTCCGCGAGGATCACCTCCGGGTTGTTGGCGAGCGAACGGGCGATTGCGACGCGCTGGCGCTGGCCTCCGGAAAGCTCGGAAGGGAGGTGGGAGAGGCGGTTCCCCATGCCTAGGGAGATTAGAAGCTCTTCCGCGCGCTTCTCCCTTTCGTAGCCGGGGACTCCGTAAATCATCATCGGAAGGGCTACATTCTCAAGCGCGGTAAGGGAGGAGACGAGGTTGAACACCTGGAATATGAAGCCGATTTTCCTCCCGCGGATGCGGGCGAGCTGGTTTTCTGCAAGGCGGGAGACGTTCTCCTTATCCACGTATATGTTTCCGCGGGTGGGCACGTCCAGCAGGCCCATCATGTGCAGGAGGGTTGATTTGCCGCTCCCGCTGGGGCCGAAGATTGCCATATAATCGCCCTCGTGGACCGTGACGGAGAAATCCTTCAGGGCGTGGATGGGGCTACCGCCCATCGTGTAGGTTTTCCACACATTCTCCAGCCTGATGATTTCCCTTGCAGCCATCGCACAGGCATACCCTGCAAGCATTAAAAAGCTTCAATGGTTTGGGAAACCCAGGATAAAATCACCATTAAATTACTTTTCACACATATATAGACGCATGCGGGCGCTGCATGCGGAGAAGGCGCAGGAGTGGTATCCGAAAGAGAGGTTCCGCACCTCGCAGGGGGTGGAGCTGGAATACATATACATGCCGCAGGCAAGGAGGAGCAATCCCCGCACGCTGGTTTTCATAAACGGGTGGTGCCTGAGGCACTCGGAATGGAAGGCGCAGATGCACAGGTTTCCGGGCTGCAACCTTCTTTTCTTCAATCTCCGCGGGCATGGGAATAGCGAACTAGGTAGTTCCACACCCTCTACGTTCCTGGGGGACTGCGCGCAGGATACGGCAGAGCTGATGGCGCACCTGGGGCTGGGAAGGGTTACGCTTGTAATGCATTCGATGGGCACATTAATAGGGACATTGGTTGCGGCAGGCAGGGCGAATCTTGGCGGTTCCCGGTTTCCCGTTTTGAGTTCCGGGACTGGAAACTGGGAACAGGATGGCGGAAACCCGCAGGTTTCCGCCAGTTATCGCCGCGCGAATTTTCCCGAGGGAAAATGGCGCCCATTTTCGCAACAGCGAAAATCGGGCAGCGATATGGAAACTGGAAACCACTTCTCTTTGCCTGCGGGACCGGAGATAGATTCTATGGTGATGGTGAGCCCGGTGCCTGGGAATCCGCTGAATGCATTGCCATACAGATGGGTGCTCGGGCCTGGCGTTGAGTATGCACTGAAGAATCCGTGGAGCGCGGAGGCGGCGAGGTGGTACGCGAGGAACTTCAGGAGCGATGCATTCGTGTTCCCTTCCTATCTGTATTTCAAGGCAGCGACATGGAGCGGGGCTTCCCTGGAGACGTACAGGAAATTCATGGAATCCATACTGGACATGAAGAACGGGACATTCCTCACAGCATTCAGGGCGATGGTGGA
Organism: Microcaldota archaeon; assembly: GCA_040753215.1. Lineage (GTDB taxonomy): Archaea > Micrarchaeota > Micrarchaeia > Anstonellales > Bilamarchaeaceae > CAIXOA01. The sequence continues at coordinate 9,748 of JBFMEZ010000017.1, forward strand.
GAACGGGGATGAAGTGGGGGAGAGGATGAGGGGGCTGCAGATTCCGGTGCTCGCGGTTACCGGAAGCGGCGATTTCCTTGTGAGCCCATCTTCACTTGAAATATTGAGGGAAAGGATTCCGCGGATAGAGACGAAAATATTCTGGTTCGCGACGCATTTCCCCCATGCGGAACGGCCGGAGGAGTTCAATAGGCTGGTTGCGGAATTTGTGGAGAAGATTGATGCGGGCAAGTAAAGGGATTTAAATTCTAGCGGAAAATAAGTCGCACCATTTAGCTGACTGGTAGATTCCATGAGGGCGAAGGATGAATTCGGGCCTGAATATGTGCTTGAGGTTTTTGACGCAAAAACCGGGATGCAGGGGGTTCTCGTAATTGATAATACTGCGCGCGGGACCGGGAAGGGCGGAATAAGGATGCTGCCGGACGTGACCACCGAAGAGGTGATGGGGCTTGCCCGCGCGATGACGTGGAAGAATGCGCTCGCGGACCTGCCTTTCGGGGGTGCGAAGGCGGGGATAAGATTCGACCCGAAAAGCCCGCTGAAGGAGGCGGCAGTGAGGGCTTTTGCGCACAAGGTGAGGAGTTTCGTGCCCGAGCTTTATGTCACGGGGCCGGATATGAACACCGCGGAGAGGGAGATGGCGGTATTTGCTGATGAGCTGAACAGCGCGGGGGCGGCGACGGGGAAGCCCGCATCAATGGGAGGTCTGCCGCACGAATTGGGGAGCACGGGGTACGGGGTTGCGCTCTGCATAAAGACGGCGGTGGAATTTGAGGGGAAGAGCCTGGAGGGGATGAGCGTTGCGATTGAGGGGTTCGGGAACGTGGGCACGTTTGCGATGAAATTCCTCACCGCATGGGGCGCAAAAGTGGTGGCGGTCTCGGATTCGAAAGGGACCATTTACGACCAGAAGGGGCTGGAGTACAACGCGCTGATGGAGACCAAGGAGAAGAAGGGGAGCGTGACCGCGCACGGGAAGGGGAAGGCGCTTGGCGGGGCGGAATTGTTCGGGCTTCCGGTGGATGTGCTTGTTCCCGGGGCGAGGCCGAACGTGATTACGGATGCGAACGTGGGCAGCGTGAAGGCGAAGGTCGTTGCCGAGGCCGCGAACATCCCCGTAGCTTATGAGGTGGAGAAGAAGCTCATGAAGAAGGGGATTCTCGTGCTTCCGGACGTTGTGGCGAACTCCGGCGGGGTGATTTCCTCCTACTGCGAAACCATGGGGTGGAGGCAGAAGGAAATGTTCCATGCGGTCACGGAGCGCATCTCGGAGAACACGAGGCTTGTGATGGAAAGGATGAGCGACCACGACACGAGGGCTGCTGCGATGGGCATCGCGAGGGAAAGGGTGGTGGATGCGATGGACAAGAGGGGATGGACGAGGCAGTGGGCGCTTTGCGAAGGGTTTGCAAAGGGTTAAAAGGGAGCGGGGCGGAAGGGATATAAAATTCAGTTAGCTGGTGAACTATATGACCGAAGAAAAGAGAGACGGGGGTGCCCCTTCCCCGGAAGCGCAGAATATGCTTTATTTCTGGGGAGTTGGGGGGCTTGTGATTGGGCTGATTATAGGGTTCCTGGTTTTCCCGGGGATGGCGCCGGCGGCGCAGCAGCCCGCGGGGAATGTGACCGGATTCACGCCAAACCAGGCGAAAATAGATGAGATAGGCGGCTTCCTGGAGAACTATTATTTTGCATCCACGGGACAGGCCACCACAGCGGCCTTCAGCAGGTATGTTGACAAGGGGGCCTATGTAGAATTATACTATGATGTCGCAGGGCAGGAGATGCCGGTATACATCTCTCCGGATTACAGGTATTTCTACGGAGGGGTGTTTGAGGCGCAGGCAACCATCGAGCAGATGCGGGTTGCCAGGGAGCAGGCGCTGCAGCAGGCAGAGGCAGAAGCGCAGGGGATTCCCAGGAGCGACGAGCCGCAGGTGCTCATGTTCGTGATGAGCTACTGCCCGTATGGGAACCAGGCGGAGGGGGGGCTTGCTCCGGTCGTGGAGCTGCTTGCGGAGGAGGCGGAATTCGAGCCGGTGTACATCGTTTACCCGAGCGGCAGGGAATGCGCGGAGAACAACGGCACCCAGTACTGCTCGCTGCACGGGAATGCGGAGCTCTGGCAGGATGCGAGGGAAAAGATAATATTCAATATGTATGGGGAGAGGAAATGGGCTGAATACGTGAGCAGGGCGAACACGGAGTGCAGCCTTTCCAACATAGACACCTGCTGGGAGACTGTTGCGGATGAAGTGGGCGTGAACAAGAGCGCAGTGGCTGCGGAGTTCGAGGCGAGCAAATTCCCAATACTGGATGCGGAGATGGCGAAGACCGCAGCATACGGTGTGAGCGGCTCACCCACGATACTGATAAACGGGTATGCGTACTCGGGGGCGAGGACTCCGGAGGCGTACAAGAGCTCGGTGTGCGAGGCGTTCAATTCCGCGCCGGAGGGTTGCAGCGCCTCCCTGTCCTCGGCGGCCGCGCCGGCGGCTTCGGGGAGCTGCGGATGACATAGTGCCCAGGGGCGGGAATCCTTATTTTGCTTTTTTATCCGTGCGGGGCCTCTTTTTCCAAAAAATGTTAGGTATACCTAACAATTAAAAACCCTTTCTTCCAGGATATATGCATGAGTATTGAAGCGGTGCGGCGGGAACCGAGAGGGCTTGCCGGGATGCGTGACGCCGCAGCCAGGCTTCGCATCGTCCCGTCCGCCAAGCCGCCTCCGGAAGGGATTCTGCGGGCCGCGAAGCCAGAAAGGGCGGAAGAACCGAAGGGCAAAGAGCCGGACGAGAACAGGAAGGAAGAGGGCGGCGAGCCGGAAAACGAAGACCTCTCAAAAGTGGCTGTCGTCTTCAAGCCGGGCGGGAACGGCGGCGGGCGGCCGAGATGGAAAAGGAAGAGGGGGCGCCTTGTCCTGAAGATTTCGCTCTGAGCGCATCTTTTATTACTTTTCCTTCATATTCCCCTTCTCCAGGGTGATTCGGATTACCAGGGACAAGTTTTACCTGACTACGGCAATCCCTTACGTGAATGCGGCCCCGCACCTCGGGCATGCGCTGGAATTTGCGCAGGCCGACGTGGTTGCGAGATACCGCAAGGCGCAGGGAGATGAGGTGCGGCTGGTCACCGGCTCGGACGAGAACAGCCTCAAGAACGTGCATGCGGCGGAGGCTGAGGGCATAAGCACCGAGGCCCTGTGCGCGAGGAACGCGGCCGTTTTCAGGAAGATGGCGGACGCGGTCGGGCTCTCCTATACTTATTTCATGAGGACCTCGGACAGGAAACTGCACTGGCCCGGGGTGGAGAATCTGTGGGAGCTGTGCGGCGGGCCCGGGGACATCTACAAGAAGAAATACCGGGGATTGTATTGCGTGGGGTGCGAATCCTTCTACGAAGAGGAGGAGCTGCCGGAGGGGGTGTGCCCGGAGCACAGGAAGAAGCCGGAGGACGTGGAGGAGGAGAACTACTTCTTCAGACTATCAAAATACGGGAAAAAGCTGGAGGGGCTGATTGAGGGCGGTGAGCTGCTTATACTTCCCGAGACGAGGAAGAACGAGGTGCTCGCTTTCATAAGGGGAGGGCTTAAGGACTTCAGCATTTCGCGCTCGGTTTCGCGGGCGAAGGGATGGGGAGTGCCCGTGCCCGGGGATCCGACCCAGATAATGTATGTGTGGTTTGATGCGCTCGGGACCTACATCACCGGAATCGGGTACGGGAAGGGCGGGAAGGAGTTTGCGAAGTTCTGGCCTGCGGACGTGCACGTGATTGGGAAGGGGATTCTGCGCTTCCATGCGGTCTACTGGCCCGCGATGCTGCTCTCTGCCGGGCTGGAGCTGCCGAAGAGGATATTTGTGCACGGGTACATTACGGTGGAGGGGCAGAAGATGAGCAAATCCCTCGGGAATATCGTGGACCCGTTTTATCTCGTGGAGAAGTACGGGGTGGACCCGCTGAGGTATTGCCTGCTGGGGGGTGTGCCCACGTTCAGCGACGGGGACTTTTCAGAGAAGGAATTAATTGCGAAAAATGATAATGAATTGGTGGCGAACTTCGGGAATTTTGCTTACCGGACGCAGAAACTGATTGAGAAATTTTATGAGAATGAGATTCCGAAAGCAAAACTGGATGCCGAGGACGAAGCGCAATTAGGCAGGATTGCAGAGTACTCAGGAAAGATTTCGGCGGAATTGGAGAAATATGAGCTGAGGCGCGGGCTGGAATTGGTTATGGAACTGAGCTCGTTATTCAACAAATATCTAAGTGACAGGGAGCCCTGGAAGAATGAGGGAAAGAGGGCGCAGACACTCTATGTGTGCTCGCGGGGGCTTTCCGCGCTTGCGGTTCTCTCGGAGCCGTTCCTTCCTTTTACTGCGGAAAAGATGAGGAAGGCGCTCGGGATAAAGAAGGCGCTTTGGGAAGATGCGGGGAAGGAATTGCTGAAGCCGGGGGCGAAGCTGGAGACGCCCGAGCAGCTGTTTAGGAAAATTGAGGAGAAAAAGTGACAGACGTGGCGAGTTTGCACTAGGTTAGAATTTCTTTAACCTGGTGAGAACAAACTGCTTGCAAACTTGCACTACTTATAGTTGTAATTAGAGTAAAAAGTGCTATAAACCCTTTTATGCCAAATAAACATATATGGTTACCTTAAGAGTCCTAGATAAACGCACAATCCCTGATGCTCCACCACAGGGAGCACGAATAAAGCAAAAGACGTGGGAAGTGGCGAAAGAATTGGTAGATAGGATTGGCAGTAATGGATGGACTGGCGTGAAAGTAAATGCTAGCTCCATTTTATTTGCATTCAGGGATGCCCAGCTAACAATGCAATTTCGTGAGGGCGCGGTGACAGAGTCCTTCATCCGGGGAGGCGGTCTCAGAAAGGAGGATGGTCTCACAAATCCATCTCCAGGGTATCCGCGCAACACGACGGCAGTAGTATTCTCCAGCGAAGGATTGCCTGCGAATTCGGAGCATAATCCAGTACTTCTGCTCAACCCTACACAAGAAGTTGAAGTAATCTTAAGGAGTGTACAAGCAGCTAAAAATATCGTCTTGCATTTTAGTGAGGGGTTGAAATTCATTCGGCTCGGCACCCAGCAATATCGAAGCGATGGGTCGTATAACGAGGTGGATGTCTGCGTAACAGGACCCCCAACTGAAATAGCACTAACCATTGCTGGCGAAACTACTATTTACGAAATAGAAAAGTAAGGAACCTACTTTACCAGGACCCCATTCACCATGCCGTCCTGGCCAACGCGGTTGGTGACGCGCACCTTTCCGACTTCGGTATTGAGGACTGCGCCGCGCGTAATAATATTTTGGCGGGCGTACTGGGGGTTGTGGCTCTCCACAACGGAGAGGATTTTTGCCTTCTTCGTTTTTCCCTCAATGAGAACGTTCACGAAGCCGGTCCTCCTCGCCTTTACTTTTGAGTTTCCGCCCCTCCCTCTCTTCAGGTAGCGGTCCTCTTCCGCGGCCACCTTTGTGGCTGTGAAGCCGCCGCCCATGTGGGCGAGCTTCTTGTCGCGGAACTTCGCCTTCCTTCCGCCCGTTCCCGCTGAAACCTTCTTCCTTGATGGCTCATGATACTGGTAAACCATATATTCACCTACGAAATAGGTAGAGATTTAATTCCAACATATGTTTTATAAGAGTATGCCAAACGTCAGGGGGGAGGGTCAGAAAGGACCGTGGAAAATGGGGAGGGGCACTCCCCTCCGCGTTTTTCGGAGTATGCTCATCGTCAGAGGGGAAAGCGGGCTGGCTGCGGAGGAATTGCTACGGAGAGCAATAGAGAAGAGAATAGTATTGCTGGATGCCGGGAAAGTGGGCTCGCTGGAAGAGCTGGAACTGGCTTATGTGCTGGCGAAAAAAAGTTTGGGGGACGGGAGCGCGATTTCTAAAAAAATGGAAATAGAGTTTGTGCTGTGGCTGGCGGGAAAGAAGGATATACGGCGGGCGTTTGAGGAAGCGGGATGGAAGAAAGGGGAATTGATTGCGGTTGCTTTCGGGATGGGAAAGAAGGAATTGCTCGCGGAACTGGAACTGAAAGAGAGGAAACTGGAAACCGGGAACTGGAAACTGGGTGCTGGATGGGAAGCGGTGGAAAGGATTAGCTTGAGCCGGATTTCGTGAATGCGGCTCCGACGGGGAAAGCTATTTAAACTGTTTAATAAAGTATAATATTATGGGTTTTGATGCGGCCAGCGCAATCCAGCAGAAATATGCACCTATTCTCTGGAACGATGAGCTAGCCTGGAAGCTGGCAATAAGGTTCCGGAGTTTCCACGCGGAAGAAGGAAGGACGCGGAAAAACCTGGAGATGGAGTTCAAATACCTGCTCGGCGACCTGGCGTGGGAAAGGAAGCTGGAAATACTAATGGACATGCACGGGCGGGCGAAGGGCGGGGAAAGGCAGATTGTGAACCTCCACGGCCTAAACAGACTGTCCGGCAATTGGTCTCAGAACCAGATGTAATGATGCAGACTATGAAAATTCCCACCGGCAGGCCTAATGATTGTTTCTTTTCTGCTTCGCCCACACCCTC
>JBFMEZ010000018.1:0-16629 GCA_040753215.1 Microcaldota archaeon
GTGCAGCCAGGAACCTCAAGAGGGTGTGGGCGAAGCAGAAAAGAAACAATCATTAGGCCTGCCGGTGGGAATTTTCATAGTCTGCATCATTACATCTGGTTCTGAGACCAATTGCCGGACAGTCTGTAAAGGCCGTGGCTTCTTCGTAGATAAAGGGCAAATGTATTCCTGCTGCCTTTAGAGGAAGCCTCGGCTCTCCTCCCCGGCATAAATGCCGAGGCTTCCGAGCCGTGGAGGTTCAGTAAAGATGGGGTTCCGGGAACTTGGCCGGCACGGAAGCCATATTCCTGAAGGAGTTGATGCCGAGCTAGCGGAGTTCCGCATAGATGTTTCCGCACACTGATTTTTTCCGAGTGCGTCGCCTTTATAATTACAACCATTTTAGAGATATTAACTGTTTCTTATGGTCCAGGTAAAGCGAGCCCTGCTCAGCGTGTTTGAGAAGGAAGGGATTGTGGAACTGGCGAAATTCCTGCATGGGCGCGGAGTGGAAATTGTATCCAGCGGGGGGACCGCGAAGGCGCTCTCAGAGGCAGGCATACCTGTGGTGGAGGTCTCTTCCCTTACTGGTTTTCCGGAGATGATGGAGGGAAGAGTGAAGACGCTCCATCCGAAAATATATGGAGGAATTCTTGCGGACAGGGGAAAGAAGGAGCATCTGGAGGAGGCGAAGAGGCTGGGGATTGGGCTCATTGATTTGGTGGTGGTGAACCTTTACCCATTCGAAAAGGTGGTGGCTGAAGGGAAGCCGCATGAAGAGATTATTGAGATGATTGATATTGGCGGACCCACATTGGTGCGGGCGGCGGCGAAGAACTACGAGAGCGTTGCGGTGGTCGTGAGCCCAAAGAGGTATGCTTCTATAATGGAAGAGATGAGGAGGGATGGGAAAATAAGCGAAAAAATGAGGGAAGCGCTGGCGCTGGAAGCGTTTGAGCACATTTCCCATTATGATATCGTGATTGAGGGCTACTTGAGGAAGGCATTTGGGCTGGGAGGGGATTTCCCGGAAGTGCTCAACCTTTCTCTCAGGAAATTGCAGGACTTGAGGTATGGGGAAAATCCGCACCAGAAAGCTGCATTCTACAGGGACCCGAAGTTTTTCCAGCCCTGCGTGGCGAGCGCGGAACAATTGCAGGGGAAGCAATTATCCTACAATAATATACTGGATGCGAATGCGGCATTTGAGCTGGTGAAGGAGTTTGGGGAGCCCACCGCGGTGGTGGTGAAGCACAACAACCCGTGCGGGGTTGCATCGCACCCAGACATTGCGGAGGCATACAGGATTGCGAAATCCGTGGACCCGGAAGCGGCCTTCGGGGGCATAATTGCGGTAAATACAGAAGTGAATGGGAAATTGGCGAAAGAGGTTGCGAGCACTTTTGTTGAGGTCATTGTGGCGCCTTCCTATTCGAAAGAAGCGCTTGCGGAATTCAAGGGGAAAAAGAATTTGCGCGTGATGGAAGTGAAGAACGGGCACGTGAAGAGGCAGCCATACAGGGAGTACAGGTCGGTTGTGGGGGGGCTGCTGGTGCAGGATGCGAACGTGAAATTGTTTGAGGGCGAGCCGAAAGTGGTTACGAAGAGGGCGCCCACTCCTGCGGAAAGGGAATCCCTCTATTATGCGTGGACGATTGCGAAATATGTAAAATCGAATGCTATCGTATATGCGCGGGGGAAAAGAGCGGTGGGGATTGGGGCAGGGCAGATGAAGAGGATAGATGCGGCTAAGCTTGGGACCATGATTGCGAAATCCTTTGGGGAGGATTTGAAGGGCGTGGCGATGGCCAGCGATGCGTTCTTCCCGTTCAGGGACGGGATAGATTATGCCGCTTCGCTGGGGGTTACCGCAATTATACAGCCGGGCGGCTCAATAAAGGATGAAGAAGTGATTAAGGCGGCGGACGAGCATAATATTGCCATGCTGTTTACCGGAATAAGGCATTTCCGGCATTAGGGGAATTGAAGCGGCGTAAGGAGCGCGTTTTTCCGAATCAATCGCATTCCACAGAATCTATAATCCTGTCCACCATTTCCTTCTTGTTGTTGTACTGGTCCCTGCCACAGCCCACTATCGCTATGTAAGCGGTATCCCCTCCGCATGAGATTGCCCTTATCGAACCCTTGTATTGGTTGTTCTCATCGCTGGCCCTTACAGTGAAATCGGCTATGGATGAGCCGATATACTCGCTTTCAATTGTAAGGCCGGTGACACCTTCCCACATGCCCTTTATGTAATTTACAAATGCGCTGAAGTCGCGCTGGTTCTCGAATTTGCTTGCGGTTATCTGGCAGCCCTCGGAAGCGACCTTGAAGATTTCGTCGCCCTGCGTCTGCTGGACCGTTCCCGCGGGATAGGTCATGCTGAACGTATCGTCCGTAAAGGTTTCCCACCTGGGCCCTGCACAGCCGAAGAGGAGAAGCACCAAAAAGAAAGCGAGGTATGTAGTTTTCATGGAACCATTTTGGGAACGAAGGCATAAAAATATTACAGGTTGCGGGCGTACTCTTCAGCGAGAAGGAGGTATTTCTCTATTTTCCTTTTTTCTTCATTTGAAGGGTGCTGGGAATATGTGTGGCAGGCGATTTTTGCCCGCACGTTTGCGCGGTAGCATTTGTAGTAATCGAGGAGGGAGGACATTCCCTCATCTTTTGAAAGGCGAAGGTATTCGGAAATGAATAGATGGGAGAAATCCTTCCTTCCGTATGCATCCAGATCCATCGCCATGAAACCTATGTCAGCTGAAGTGTCGGTGTAACGGAAGCTTTTGTTGAATTCTACGCAATCAAATATTGCGATGGGTTCTGTGAGGAAGATGTTGCCGGAGTGGAGGTCTCCATGGCAGTCGCGGATGAAACTGTCTCTCTGGCGCCCGGTGAAGAGAGAGCGGTTTTTGCGGACGAATTCGCCTGCTTTTTCCAGGATGAAATCTATTTTTCCTCCCATCCCAGAGGCTTTTTCCGCGGTTTCCCTCACCCCGCCCAAATCCGCGAACTGCTCTGCGGTCATTTCAGGGGAATTGTATTTAGTATCATGGATTACTTCTATTCTGGAATGGAAGTCCGAGATTATTTTTGCGATGGAGCGGATGTGGGCTTCGGTCACCTGCCCCTTCACGAGCATGTAGGACATCATTTTCTCATAGGGGAGCTGCTTCATTTTTATTGCATAATCAATGGGGAAGCCTGGGCCTCCGAAAGATGGGTGCGCGTTCATTGCGATGGGCACCACGCCTAGGTATACTTCCGGGCAGAGGCGGCGGTTGAGGCGGACTTCCTCCTCGCAATAGAATCTTCTCTTTTCGCGGGTGGAGAAATCAAGGAATGAGAATTTCACGGGCTTCTTTATCTTGTATGCGTATTCTCCGGTGAGGAAGACCCAGGAGATGTGGGTCTGGAGGAGCTTGATGCCGGATGATGGAGACTGGGCAGGATGTGCTGGATGCTGGAAACCGGGAACCGGATGCGGATATGAGGAGGGGGACTGGAGTTCGGGGATGAGGGGAGCGATGCCGGAAATGGAGCGGAGTATAGTTTGGATTGATTGTTCTACCGGAAGGGAAGTGTCTATCGTTATCCTCTCTCCGGTGAAGGGCTCAAAAGCCTTCTTCACTATGAGGTATTCCGCGAACTTCGCCTCGCTGCCGCCGCCCCTCTTTCCTGAAAGCCGTTCCTTCACCTTCTCCTCCGGGAGGGTGCATTCCACGATGAAGAAGTCCGTGCCGGCGTTTTCAGCGGCTTCCTTCATCTTCTTTCTCAAGCTCTCCTTGTAGAAGGTCGCGTCCGCTATCACGCTCCTGCCTTCGGAAAGGGCTTTGGAAACACGGGAGACCATCTCCCCATAGATGAATGCCTTCTCTTCTTCGGAATAGGTGCGCTCCTTCAGCAGCTCCTTCCGTATCATGTCCGAGCTTATGTGCGCCGCGCCGGTGTGGGAGGCGAGCTCCCTTGCAAGGCGGCTCTTCCCGGTTCCCGGAAGGCCCGCTATGAGGATGAGCATGAGGCGTATTGCGGATAATAACTTATTTAAATTTGCGGAGTCCTAAGCGCAGGCATGGCGTTCGTGCTCGCGCTGCTCGTTTCCCTTGTGCTCGCATTCCTGCTCTCCGAAGCATTCAGGAAGATTGGCATACCAAGGGTGGTGGGGCAGATAGGCGCGGGGATAGTTCTCGGGATTCCCGTGATAAAGGAAATCGTCTTCCCGGGGGATGCGCTCATCGCCTTTGGCGAGTTTGCGGACATCGCGATGATACTGCTCTTCTTTTTCGTGGGGCTTGAGATGAACCTTCGCTCCTTCAGGAAGAACTTCAGGGAAGGGATGCTGATTTCGGTTTTCAGCACATCGGTGCCGTTCCTCATAGGGCTTGCCATTGGGCAATTTTTCGGGCTGGGGCTGATGGTAGGGGCGATTCTCGGAATAGCACTTGCTGTGAGTTCGCAGACGGTTACCTTCGACCTTCTTGAGGAATTCGGGCTCCTGAAAAGCAGGATTGGGAGCCTCATTATCGGAGCGGGAGCCATTGATGATGTTATTGAGTTCCTTATACTGAGCGTGATACTTGCATCCATCCAGCTTGCGGAGGCTACTGTGCTGGATATTGCAATCAGTGTGCTTGCATTCGTGGCGGCGATAGGTGTGTTCAAGCTTTTTGTAATACCATGGCTGCTCTCGGTTTTTGAAAAGGAGAAGAGCCAGCGCGCGCTGTTCATGGGGGCGCTGATAATAACCGCGCTCATGGCTTATCTTGCCACACTTCTGGGAATGAGCAGCCTCATAGGCGCATTTGCGGCGGGGGTGATTGTGAGGCAGGTCCTGCTCACCGGCGAACACCCGCGGCCCTGGGAGGAGCATGCGATCGCAAAAACCCTGGATACGGTTTCTTTTGGCTTTTTTGTGCCCCTCTTCTTCGTGTTTGTGGGCCTGAATACTGATATTGGGGGCGCGGATAGCGTTGCGATGGGCATCATTCTCTCACTCCTCGCGATAGTTGGGACTGTGGGGGGAAGCACAATCGGAGCCCTTTTGAGCGGAAGAAGCGCCAGGGAAGGCATCACAATAGGCCTGGGGGTCACCCCGAAGGGAGATGTGGAGCTTGTGGTGGCGGTGCTCGCGCTTGAGGGCGGGCTCATAGGCGCGGGCCTGTTCTCCGCGATAGTCTTCATGGCGGTTGCGACGGCCCTCGTGGCGCCGGTGCTTTTCCGGCATTTCTGCGAAAAGTGGCAGAAAGAGCTGCGCGCTTAGAGCCGGGCTATTTGGAAAATGCCCATCGGTATTTACGTGGTCGGAGGTTTTTGGTCCGCGATTTTCCTGCTGGAAAATGCGCGCAGTTTCGCCGCAGCGAAACTAGCGTCCTTTTTGCTTCCGAGCGAGCATGTGCGTAAGGAGGCGGGCAAAGAGTGATGAGGAGAAGTGGGGGAGGGTCAGAAAAATAGAAAGAAATGGGGAGGGGCGCTCCCCTCCGCGTTTCTTCTCGCCTTGGCCGGGATTCGAACCCGGGTCACCGGCTCGACAGGCCGGAATGCTGGACCACTACACTACCAAGGCATATTGCCCTCTGGCAGGGGAAATAAACTAGGTGAAGAAAAGAATAAAAAGGGAGGTCAGGCTTCCGGCTCTACCGGTGCCCCCTTCTTCCTCCTCTTCCAGAGGAAGATGCACTACAAGAAAAACGTCGACAGGACGTTCGTGAGGGTGTGAACATGGCCGTTGAAAAGCACCGAGGTGTCAATGATTCCGATAACTACAAGAAAGGCGGGTAGGTGCTGTTGCCGGCAATATTGCCGGTGAGCACAAAATCGTCCGAATAGGAGATGTTTGTGCAGTTATTAATGTTTGAGAGCGCATTCACTGGGGAAAGCAGGGCAAGAAGCACCAGTGCAATAAGCGCCCGCCTCATGGGTGTGGCTACTCTGGTAAGGTATTAAAAGTTGTGTTCAACCCCGAAACCGGGAACTGGAAACCGGGAACTGAAATGGGCTAGTCCTCCCTCTCAACCGGAGCCTTCTTTTTCTTTTTTCTCTTCCAGAAGAACAGCCACCACAGCAGCAGGAGCAGCAGCAGGAGGATTATCAGCCACGAGGAGGTGACTATTACGTTGATTACGCTCTGCAGCAGGTTCTGCAGGCCTCCGAGCACGCCCGCAAGGCCGGTTACGACCTCCTCCTCTGTGGGCTTCTCTGTGCATGAGCCCTCCCTGCATTCAAAGCCGGACGGGCAGTCAGCATCAGAGGCGCATCCTCCGGGCGGCATGCGCGAGCACAGCCCCTGGCTGCATCCGAACCCTGAGGGGCATTCCCCGCTCACGGTGCATCTCCTCTCATCCGGAGGCAGCTGCTCGTAGGGTATGCATTCGTAATCCCTGCATACGTAATCCTGCGGACAGTCTGAATCTGCAAGGCATTCTGCGCATTCCTGGGTTGTGGAAAGGTCGTAGAAGCCCTCAAAGCCCGCATGTGAATTGGCGGGCATGTATACCCTTATCCTCCCATCCCATTCGTCTATGGTTACCTGGCCATCGGAATCGGTGGTGAATGTGCCGAGGGACTCGGTGCACTCGGGCTGCACATCGGACTGGTAGGGAAGTTCGGGGCAGCGGAATACATCAACACGCTCCCCTTCCATCGGGGTTTCCGTGCATATCGGCTGCGTATCAGGAAGGTCCTGCTGGAAGCACTGCGTCGTTGTTACGGTGATTGTGCTGCCCTCGCAGGATGGGTCGAAGCTGATTGTGAGCTGCGGCGGTGCCTCGCACTGCTCGGTGGAAGGCAGCTCGCCCGAGGTTTCGTAGCTTACGGATGGGTTTTCCGGGTCTTCGGCGACTATCCTTACGAAGCCGTCCCTCGCGCCCGTGGTCACCTGCCCGCCCGCATCTGTGGTGTAGGTGCCTATCAGCTCATCGCACTCCACCACCTCCGCAACATAAGGCTCGGGGCAGCGGTATATGCTTACTTCCGAGCCCTCCACGGGGACGGGGCCGCATGCGAGGTATCCGCCCCCGTCTAGTGCCCCTCCCGTGCATTCCTCGGTTGTGACCGTTATGACGCTGCCTGCGCAATCAGGCTGGAAGCCTATATCCAGCAGCCGGGGCTGGGGAAGCACATCCATGTCCTTCTCAGCGTCCTGGAAGTCGCCGAAGCTGGCCAGGATTGTGCATGTGCCGGGCTCATCGGGGGTGAAGAATACCCTTCCCCACGCATCGGTCCAGTCTGTGAATACGAGCTCCCCGTCGCAGGTGATGTCAACCCTTGCGCCTATGAGCCTCTGGCCGTCCTCCTCCCTTGCGACTTCTATCTGCGTTGGAGTGCCTTCTGTGGTATTGTCAGGGGCGATTATCTCAAGGAACATCTCCTCCGGGGGTGCGCCTGCTTCAGATGGCCTTCTTACCGTGAGGGTGCCGGAAACGGATGCATCTGTGTAGTTCTCAGAGCCGGTTGTGTTGCAGATGTATGCGTAGGAGCCTATGGAGAGGTTCTGCAGGTCCTGTACGTATAATGTACCGTTTGCGGCCTCTATCCCGTTGCGGAAGAGGGTAAGGTTCGCTTCTGCATTGTTTGCGGCGCAGGAAACATTAGTCTCAGTCCCTGGATTGACCGTGCTGGAGGGGAGGGCTGTGAGCGTAAGGATTGTTGTGTTCTTGTTTACTGAGAGGATTCCAGAGGTTTCTGCAGAAGTGTAGTTCTGGGAGCCTGTCGTGTTGCAGGTGTAGTTGTAGGTGCCTGCGGAGAGGTTGGCGAGATAATCTATGTAGGTGGCTCCTGTTGCGCGCAGCGTGCCATTCTCATACAGGTTCAGCGTTGCTTCTGAGTTGCTGGCGTTGCAGGAGACGTTGGTCTCTGTCTTGTAGGTTACGTTGTTTGATGGCAGGAAGGTGAGGGTGAGGTAGGTCGCGTTCTTGTTCATTGTGTACAGGGAGCTGTTGATGGCTGCTGTGTAGTTCTCGGTTTCTGAAACGTTGCAGGTGTAGTTCCATACTCCTGCAGGGATTACTACGAACTGGTTGTTCTCTGTTGCGGTGACATCGGTGGTGTTCCTCCAGAGCGTGAAGGACGCCTCTGGGTTGTTGCAGGAGCAGGAGGCGTTTACCGTGGTGTTGTAGGTCTGCGGGGAGAGGGGGTCGAATGAAAGGGAGCAGGAGCTGGTATTCTTGTTAACCGTGAGGATGCCTGAGAGTTCTGCACTGGTATAGTTCTCGGTTTCTGAAACGTTGCAGGTGTAGTTCCAAAGACCTGCGGAAAGGTTTGCGAGGTGCTCCACATAATTGTTCGCGGGGCCGCCGACAAGGGAACCGTTCCTGTAGAGATTTAATATCACCTCTGAATTGCTTGCGTTGCAGGATACGTTGGTCTCGGTTTTGTAGGTAACATTGTCGGAAGGCAGGAAGGTGAGGTTAAGGAGCGTTGCGTTCTTGTTGACCGTGAGTATGCCTGATATGTTTGCCGCCGAATAGTTCGCAGTGCCGGTGGTGTTGCAGGTGTAGTTGTAGGTTCCTGCAGAGAGATTGGCGAGGTGTTCTATGTAAAGGGTTCCGTTGGCTACTTCAGTGCTGTTCTGGTAGAGCCTGAGGAAAACTTCGGAATTGCTTGCGTTGCAGGAGACGTTTGTCTCCGTCCCGAAGGTGACCGGGTTCGAAGGCAAGAATGTGAGATTGAGGATGGTTGTGATCTGGCCCATCGCGAAGCCGGATAAGCCGGAGACGTTGAAGGTCGCGGTGAATGGTGCGGAGGCTCCGGTGCAGTTTATGCTGGTCGGGTATATGGTACCGTTGGCGAGGATGTCCGCAAGGGTGATCGGGAAGCCGGTTCTCCTGAGCACCGGGTAGCTGCAGTTGGATGTGTAGATGGTTATGTTGGCGGGTGCGCTTCCCTGCGGCTGGTTCGCATCGTCAAGGGAAACCCAGGAGTCCCTGAGGACCGCAGTTCCCACGGAGAAGTCCGGCTCGTTCGTCCAGATGTTCACGCTGGTCACGTTGAGGAAGAAGTAGCTTATGAGGCCGATTGAGATGTTGTAGCCGAGCGTGAGGTTGGTGAAGTTGTTCTGGGCTGAGGTCGATGCGAAAAGGTAATTGCTCTGGTTGTAGATGAGCGTATTGTTGAAGAAGTTGTAGGTGGGGATGGATGGCTCGGTGAAGTATACGCCGTAGCCGGAGTTGTTGTATGCGAGGGTGTCCGTGAAGTTGTTGAGGAATGAGTTTAGGACGTAGAAACCGGCCGAAGCAGCGCCGTTGCTGTGCGAGGTGCTGTTGGCGAAGGTATTGTAGTTGGACGAGCTTATGTAAAAGCCGGGGTTGGTATTCCAGTATGCGGTGCTGTTCATGAAAACGTTGCTTGAGGAAGCGGATACGTAAAATCCGTAATCGTTGTCGTAAGAAAGGCTGTTCACGAGATTACTGTAAAGCGCCCCGTCCAGGATGAAGCCGCTGCTGCTGGTGTTATATGCGGTATTGTTGGTAAGATTGTTATAATCGTCGCCTATGTAGAAGCCGTAGCCCAGGCCGTCGCGGGCGGTGTTGTTGATGAGCGTGTTGTTCTCGCCAGGGGTCCCGAAGAAATTATCTATCCAGAAGCCCGCGAAATCCGCATCGTAGGCAAGGTTGTTGGTGAGGGTGCTGTAGCCGGAGCCGAAAAGGCCGAAACCCGCATTTGTCACATCATAGGCGGTGTTGTCCCTGAGCAGGGTATAATTGGAGACGTATATTGCAAATCCGTTGGTATTTGTGTATGCAGTGTTGTTTGTCAGGTTGTTGTATTGGGTTGTCGTGATGTAGAATTCGTAGGCGGTGTTCGAATAGCCGGTGTTGTTCTCAAGCGTGTTGTTCTCAGCATTGGGGTATATGACAAAGCCGTAATCGTTGTAGAAAGCCGTGGAGCCGCCTATTGCGTTGAAAGACGAGGAGGAGTCGAGCAGGAAGCCGAACTGGCTGTTGTTATAGGCGGTGCTGTTGAGTATGGTATTGTAGTTCGCGCCCGAAGCGAACCATAGGCCGTACGTGTTGTTGTTTGCGGTGCCGTTCACGACCAGCGTATAGTTGGAGGCCAGCACGTAGAACCCTACATTGTTCAGGTAGGCGGAGCTGTTGGAGATGTTGGCGTAGTTGGAGCTGTTCAGCTCTATGCCGTAGTTGGTGTTATTGTAAGCGAGGTCGTTGGCGAGTATGTTGAAGTCCGACTCAAGAATGAAAAAGCCGGCAAAGGTGCTGTTGAACGCGCGGTTGTTCGTGAGGGTGTTGCTGTCTGACGAAGTGAGGTAGAACCCGTAGGCGATATTATCGTAGGCCGTGTTGTTGATCAGGGTGTTGGCATTCGATGAGGAGAAGCCGAAGCCCACATTGGCGTTCCTGTATGCGGTGTTTTCCACGAAACGGTTGGAGCCC
Source organism: Microcaldota archaeon (assembly GCA_040753215.1). Classification (GTDB taxonomy): domain Archaea; phylum Micrarchaeota; class Micrarchaeia; order Anstonellales; family Bilamarchaeaceae; genus CAIXOA01. The sequence goes on from JBFMEZ010000018.1 coordinate 10,371, forward strand.
GCCGTGGAGAAGGCGAAGCCGCTGTCGCTGTTGTTGCTGGCTGAGTTGTTCGTGAAGTTGTTCTGGTTCGAGGGGAAGGTTGCGGCGGCGAATCCATAAGCGTTTTCACGGGCTGAGTTGTTCGTGAAGCTGTTCCTGTACGCGTAGACGAGGCCGAAGCCGGAGCTCGTGCTGTTGTAGGCCGTGTTGTTGAACACTGTGCTGTAGTTGGCATAGGTGAAGGCGAAGCCTGTGTTCGAGAGGTTATAGGCGGTATTGTGGGCGAGCCTGGTGCGGTTTGTGCCGGATATGCCAAAGCCATATTCATAATTCCTCACGGTGCAGTTCTCTATCGTATCGTTCTCAACTACGGACGGGTTTGTGGAGATTGCCCACCCGTCCCCGTCAATGCCGTCAAGTATGGAGCCGTTGCAGTCAAGGTAGATGTTGGAGGAGTTCATGAGGAGGACTTCTTCCTGGCTTGTATAGTTTGCCAGGAAGTAGGTGTCCCTGCAGAGGGTTGTATTCCTGTTAACGTGGAGGATGCCGGATTTGTTTACTATCTTCGCCCCCCAGGTGGAGGAATCCGAGAGGTTTACGCATCCTGAGGTGTCATTCATCGCAAAGCCCGAGAAGCCGGAGACGTTGAAGGTTGCGGTGAATGGCGCGGATGCGCCGGAGCAGGTCCTGCTTGTGGAATACAGGGTGCCGTTCGCGACTATGTCCTCGAATGAGACCGGGAAGCCCAGCTTCTTCCAGATGGGATTGCTGCAATCATCCGTGTAAATGGTTACGTTGGCGGATTGGTTCGCATCGGCTGCCGCGGAATCATTGAGGGAAACCCATGTCGGCCTTATCACAATTGTGCCGTTCCGGAAATCGCTTTCGTTCGTCCAGAGGTCAAGGCCGTCGGTTGATATCTGGGCGAGATAATTTATCAGGCCGATGGTCAGGTTGTAGCCCAGGGTGAGGTTGTTGAACACGGTCGGCTTTACGGGTATGGGCTCCTGGAAAAGGTATTTGGACTGGTTGTAAATCCAGGTGTTGTTGAAAACCGTGTTGCCGGCGACCGCGCCTATTGTGTTGTGTATGTAAATACCATACTGCGTGTTCAAGAATGCCACATCTCCGAAGAACTGTACTACGCTGTAATCATAGCCGTCCAGCTCGAAGCCGTGCTGGGAGTTGTTGAACGCATAGTTGAAGCTGAAATTCGAGTAGCTTATGTTCAGGAGGAGGAAGCCGTCTATGGAATTGTTGAATGCCGTGTTGTTGGCGATTATGCTTTCATTGATTACGCTCATGTTGAAGCCGTGCCTGTTCTCCCAGGCATCATTGTCTGCCCAGGTGTTTGTGAAGGAATTGAAGGCGTGGAAGCCCGAGCCGCTATTCGAGTAAGCTGAGTTGTTTGAAAGGAGGTTGTTGGTGGAGCCGCCTGTGACGGAGAAGCCGTGCGCCAGGTTTCCGTAAGCATCGTTATTTGAGAGATTGTTGTAGGTGGAGGTCTGGTCTATAAGTATGCCGCTGAGCAGGTTGGTGAAGAGCGTGTTGTTTATCAGATTATTGTAGTTCGAATTGAGGAAATAGATTCCGTTCTGGGCATTGGTGTAAAGCGAATTGTTTGTGAGGTTATTCCTGTCTGCACCGTTGTTGAGATAGATTCCATGTCGGTAGTTATTGTATGCGGTGTTGTTTTCAAGGGAATTGTTGTCGGAAGAGAGCAGGTAAAAGCCGTCTCTTGTGTTGATTACGGCAAGGTTCTCTGCGAGCGTGTTGAAATGGCTTGTGAAGAGATAGAAACCGTAGAAGGAATTATTCAGGGCAGAGTTGTTAAGTAGTATATTATACCGTACTGTGGAGCCATCCAGTGCAAAGCCGGAATCGGAGTTGTTGAAGGCACGGTTGTTGGTGAGGTTATTGGATTGGGAATTGCTGCCCAGAACGAAACCATAAAGGGTATTGTTTGCCGCAGTATTATTCACAAACCGGTTGGATTGCGCATCATTTGTTGAAAAGCCGGAATCGGAGTTGTTGAAGGCGCGATTGTTTGAGAGATTGTTGTACCTGGAAGTCTGGAGGAGGTAGAGGCCGAAACGGGAATTATTGTATGTGATACTGTCAAGAATATTGTTGTAGCTGGAGCTGAGGCCTATGTAAAAGCCGTCTATGGTATTATTCCAGACCGTGGTATTGGCGATGGTGCTGTTCTCAACGCCTGCAAAGCGCACTCCATAAGCATAGGATGATATTGAACTGCAGTTATGTATGGAAACGTTGCTGACCTGGTCTACGTAAATGCCTGTTGTGGTTCCGGATTCATTGCCTGTGAGCGTTTTGAAGGCGCAACTGAAAAGCACATTTGATGCATTTATGTATATGCAGGAGGCGATGCCGTTGAATGTGCCGTTCCCGGTCAGGGTATTATTCAAACGGTATTCGCCTGGTAAGGATATATTCGAGCACGTACTTATGTTCGTCTGGGAAAAAATAAAACCTGTCAGCAGCAGCAGAAATAACAGACGCTTTAACATGCGCCCAAAATCGGAGATAATATTTAAAAAGGTGCCATCTGCCGGCCAACAGCACATTTATAAGCATTAATAGCCGTATATAACAACATGAAAATGCAAACCGCCGGAACCGGCGTTCCTGCTTATGAGAGCGTTGCGGTTCTGCCCAATGGGAGGGTCATCCGTTTTGATGCCCCAAGCAGGGAGAAAGAGCCGGAGGCGAGCCCCTCCGAAAGCAGGGAGCCGCAGGGAAAGCGCGGCAGCTGGCTCTTCAGGGCGGTTGCGCCGCTAATTGCTGGGATTGCGCTTCTAAGATGCGGCGCGGCCACCAGCTTCAGCGATGATGAGAAGCCGGATGTGAAGGAAGAGACGGATGTGCCTCAGGAAGAGGACGCACCCGATGTCCAGGGAGAAGCTGATGTTGCAGAAACCCCGGATGAGGCAGTTGAAGATGCACCTACGGAAGCGGAGGAGGATGCAGGAACAGAGGATGCCCCCCCTGAAGAAGAGGATGCCGGGCCGGATGAGGCGACGGGCGCCGAGGATGCGCCTGATTTTGAATTTGTTGATGTGCCGGATGGCGGGGATATTATAGAAGTGGAGGCGGAGGGTGGAGGATGCACTGAGACCACGCGCACTGAAACAACTCCTCTTCCCGGCCCAATGGAGATATGCGGAAGCACCCAGACTACGACCACATACACTGAGATAGTCACTACAACCGGGCCTGACTGCGAAACGCCGGGCACGACCAGGACTATGGTGAGAAAGGCGGTGGAAATCAGGCCGCCGCTGGATACCGGAGACCTGGGGTGCGCAAGGGGCACGATAGTAAGGGCCCTGAATGGGGAAGAGGTTATCATAACGCTTGAACCTGCACGCCTTGAAAGCGCAACTGAATTTGCCAGGGCCGTTGGAATGCGTACTGGGGATATACTGGATGGAGGTGCTGCGGAGTATAAACTTTACCTTACAGATGTATCTACACCTATTGCACGTACATCCCTTCTGGATGCAGACTGGAATACTGTCAGGTCAGCTTTCTATGTCTATGAAACCGGCTATGCAACAATAGACATCCGCAGGGGAGCGATTTCATGGAATCTGGTGGATCCAAACGTTGCTGATATGGCATATACAGGACCGCCAAACGCAAGGGAGAGCGGAGGCACCGAATACTGGACTTCCGGGGATGGATGGCCCTTCGCATTCTACACAGTCGTTGTTGGCACCCAGCTGCAGGGATGGGAGTGGGTAAGAAGCCCATAAATGCACTGAAGAATAGCACTTTCCGAAAGAATCAGCAACCAGTTTTCTCTAGGCCTCTGCAAAGAACCTTGCTACGTTCTCTGCGAGTTCCGGGTTGGATGAGAGTATTTCCCTCACTACGCCTGCATCGTACTCCCTTACCCCGCTCAGCATCTCGGCAAGGGTTTTGGAATCCTCGGACAATCCAACGGTTGCAAGGAACTGTTCGGGTATTGCTTCCGCTATTGAGGAGTATTTTTCAGCTTCATTCTTTTCATTCTCTTCTTCTATTACCTTGTCCAGGTCTTCCTTCAGCTTCCTGGAGAACTCCATGTCCTCCGCGATTGTGCGCACCTCCTCAATCATGCGGGCAATTACCTCCTGGGTGAGCTTTTCTATTTCTGTGCCTGCTCCCATCTCGGCACCTTCCAGGAATGAAGAGAGCGCATTACGCTCCGCAAAGGACAGGTATGTGGCAGCCGTGCGCAATTCATCCATGTCCCTTGCAGCCCACACCTTTTCCATCGTTTCCAGGTCCGCGCCCCTAAGTTCTCCGACCATTGCGGTGGCCATAGCTGCGGACATGTTGCATATATCGCCCTGTGACATGGCGATTCCCTCCTGCTTAAGGAAGGGGTCGACTGTTTGCTGGACGATGCGCAGCTGCTCATTGTAGGATACTTGCGCGAAGTAATCAAAATCAACAGTATTCACGAAATGATGCGCAAATCTTATCTGTTCTTCCACCGACCAGCCGGCGGTTGCTGAGCGGAAGATTTCTGAATTGAATGCGGAGGCCGCGGTTACGCATTCCTGGAAGCCAGAGAGATTCCCGTGTTCTAATTGGAAGGATGCGCCTGCGAGGAGGCCCTGCTGGGCGTCGGAGAGGGGAAGCCTTGAGAGCTCAATGAAACGATTTATCGCACGTAGAGTATGTATATCTTGCGTTGCCTCGGCCGTTTCTATGGCGCGCATAGCCACGGGCGCACTAGCACCAAAAGCATCACGCAAAGCAGTTTGGCTTTTATCTATTTGGACCTCTCTGGAACCAGACTGGTCTTGCTCTAAACGTGGCATCTAATCTGTCCTCTTAAGATAACTCGCTCCAGCGCCCGGACCGTCGCCACTTCCGCCAAGTCGGCTTGCGAGAAGAGCATATTGTACAAACCCAGTCCCTAAAGCGGCATCACCATTCGCAATAGATCCTCTTGGCGCAACAACCACGTAAGGTTCATTTTGTACTACATCGGTCCCAACTTCGGGTGGAGATTCGCCCAAGCTATCATAGTACACGAGGTCTGCAGTAACTTTACCTTTGACTTTGTTAAAATAGAAAGAAACTGTAAAATTATTCGAACTTGCGATAACTAACAGTGGTCCTTTTGCATAGGGTGTCTCTGGGAAATCGAGTAAGATTGCTTTGGCGCCTCCTACAAAAAATAAGAATTCATTGCTGGCAAATTCAAAACTAAAACTATCATTTTTTACATAATAATTATAGATATTTTGGACCAGATCCCTGACCACTTTAATTTCCCAACTGCCCAAGGTAATAATTCCAGTCTCTGGAAGTTGAACTACCTGTGCATTTCTATTCTCAAACATGTACCCATAATCTCTCCTGAAGTCGATTCCTGAAACGGATTCGGCATTATCGATGGGTATATTTCTATAATAAGCATTCCTAGTTTGTGTAGACTCATCAGCCCTCGCCTTCTTCCCGCGCCCCAGGGCTGCTGCGGCCACGCCTCCCGCCACTATGCCGAGGAATTCCCTCCTTCCCATTGCTCCGCGGCCTGAAGCCGGCTCTTCCGCAGCCTCTCTTCCGGCTCCGTGCCTGCCGGAGAATGCGCGCAGGAATTCCCTCCTTCCCGTCTTAATTTCCCCCTCTCTCCTGCCCGGCTTTTCTTCTGGAGCGTGCGGTTCGCCACGAGTCTTGGGTTCTGGCTTTCTGGATGCCATATGCTCACCCATTATACCAGCCAGAACACGTTAATAACCGTTTCGGTGGGCGGAATTTTCCCCTTTCCAACCTTCGATGGCGTGGGATTTGCCCAATTGGCACTGCCAAAAATAAGACAAAAGTCTATAATAATATCTTGTCTTAATCAGCCCGCCGAGCCTGTTGCAAATTACGGCGTAGGCGTAATCCCTGTGGTCTCCAGGTCTTGGAGTCTGGTGAGGTCTTGAGTTGTCCTGAGGGTCCTGAAAGTCACACAAGATCTGAAGACCATGCAAGACATGGAGACAACTGCAAGACATGGAGACAACCGCTAACGGGGGCTGTGGGACAGAATTAAGCGGCATAGAGGTTGAATAGGTTGTGCCATAGATTAGCGCAGGTTATGGCGGTTTCGATTCTGTCTTCCCTTCTTTGTGCAACCTCCCAACCAAGCCACCGCTTATCAACAGAAAAGTGTGCCTCTGAATGCTCTCTCTTATAGTACTCCTCAAGGTATTCCTCGGTGTTTTCAACAAAATCTTTCATTCGTCGTTTCCAACTCCAAGGTCCTTTGATGGTG
>JBFMEZ010000019.1:0-30912 GCA_040753215.1 Microcaldota archaeon
GCATTTACCGTAAACTTTTAAATACCAAAATAACATAATATAACACATGCATGCACCCACAACCGCCAGACCCCTTAATGCCCCGGACCTCAGGTTCTGCAGGTCGCCAAAAGACTTGCGGAGGTGGGAGCAATATCTGCGGGACTGGAAAATTTGGGGAAGAGGCGAACCCGAGGCATTAACCCCCGAGAGTTTGCGCTGGCAGCGGGAAACCTTCCGAAGGCGATTTGCCAGTGCAACCGGAAGAACCGCCCTGCCGCCTGCACCGACAATCCGGCTAAGGTATCCCGATAGGATAGTGCAGACAAGGCGCCGCGGGGATTTGTTCAGCATGGGCGGCATCGTCCCGGAAGAAATTGCGGCAAGGATGCTGCACTATGCCCACAGGAATCTTGCGGATGCTGATGATTTTGAAGTTCAGCGAATGCTCAGGGAACTGATTAGAATTTGTGGAGGCGACATATGCAAGATGGATCACTGGAGCGGGGAAGATGTTGGCGGAGTCCCAACCTTTTCTGGCACGCACTCAAACGAGCTCGCGCTCCAGCTTTCAAGGGACGCCACCGGAAAAAATTCTGTGCTGATGACCAACCTTGCCCATAGTTCGGTAAGGCGTGCCGCAGAAAAACTAAGAATGAGGGCGATTATTCTTGATGCCGACCCGATAGATTCGCACCCGGGCGCTTCTTTCGGAAGCTTTGCGCTGAATCCCAATCGCTTGGCCGAATCTTTGGAACATTACGGGGACGATATAGCAATAATCGCTATTGCCGCAGGAACAACCGATTTGGGGGTTTGTGAAAAATTTTCCATCCCCCCAGAGTTCCTATCTTCAACTGGCGCCTGGGTCCACGTTGATGCGGCTTACGGGGGCATGGCGCTGGGGCTTCTCGCAAGAGAGGGCGAATACCCGCTGCCACTATACCATGGTTTCGGCCATTGTGCCCGCTCCGTAACCTTTGACCTCCACAAGTTCATAGGCGGCTACGGCTGCAGCCTGCTTCTTCTCTCAAGCGCAGAGGACGAGAGATTGGGAATGGAAGAAAGAAACTATTTCAGGCGAAGGTTCACAAAGGTAGGGTCATCGATTCCTGCAGATAAGGTTGCTGCAGCGCTTGCAACGATGAAAGCTTACGGGCTGGATGGACTGAGGCAGATTGCATCCGATTGCCACGCAAAGGCAAAGCTCGTTGCCGAGCGCCTGGGCGAACACGGAATCCGCACCATTGTCCCAGTGCAGTCTGGGATAGTCTCCATCGCACTGGACTCGCCTCAAGAAGCCAATCATATGGTAAAAGCGCTTGAGAGGGAAGGATACAGCGTTGCATCAATATGCATCCCCGGAACCGATTCCGAAGGAACGAAATACCAGATAAACGGGATACGCATTACAGTAAGACCCGGCATGGATTTGGAAAGGCTCATGGGATTTGCAGATGCTGTTATCCGGATCTGGAGTTTGCAATAGCATACCGCGTTTCGAATAATCTTATATTCCTTCTTTTAGAAAAATATCGCAATGCTATCTGCACCCAAATCCCAAAGACTCCATATTGCAATAGTCGGAAAAAGAAACTCCGGAAAATCCAGCCTCATAAACGCAATCACAAACCAGCAGATTGCAATCGTTTCTCCCGTGCCCGGCACAACCACCGACCCCGTGAGCAAGGCGATGGAAATCCTCCCCATCGGCCCCATCCTTCTTACAGATACAGCGGGCTTTGATGATGAGGGGGAAGTGGGCTCCCTCCGCGTCGCAAGAACCAGGCTCGCAATCGAGCAGGCAGACATCGCCCTTCTTGTAATCGATGCTCTTGAAGGCCCTTCCCAGAAGGATGCGGAAACCGCCTCTTTTCTGAGGGAGAGAAAAATCCCTTCCCTCACAGTCCTGAACAAGATAGATGCATCAACCGCAGAGCAGACAGAAAAATCCACCTCTGCCTGCGCCTCCCTTGGCTTCACCGTAATCCCAGCCTCCGCAAAAACAAGGAAAAACATCCCGGCCCTTCTCGATGCAATAGTCTCCCTCGGCCCGCTGGAGCCCACCCCGCCCACCATCCTCGGCGACCTCTTCTCCCCCGGAGACACAATAATCCTCAACTGCCCCATAGATTCCTCTGCTCCAAAAGGCCGCATCATTCTCCCCCAGGTAAATGCAATACGCGACGTTCTCGACCACGGGGGAAAGGCAATCGTAGTCCAGACCGAAGAAATCCGCAGCACCCTCCAGTCCCTCTCTAAACCCCCCGCCCTTGTTGTGACCGATTCCCAGGCATTCGAGGAAGCGGCGAAGGCCACTCCCGGGGAAATCCCCTTCACCTCCTTCTCCATCCTCTTCGCCCGCTACCTCTCCGACATCCACACATACCTCGAAGGAATACGCACCGTCGATTCCCTCAAGCCCGGAGACAAGGTATTAATCGCGGAAAGCTGCACCCACAGAAGATGCGAAGAGGATATAGGGATGGTAAAGATCCCCAACTGGCTGAACAATTATGTTGGCGGAAAGCTGGAGTATTCCTGGTCCTCCGGCTACATCTTCCCAGAAGATATAAGCTCCTACAAACTAATAATCCACTGCGGAGGCTGCATGGCGAACAGGCGCGAGCTACTCTACCGCGTCCGCAAATCCAAAGAGCTCGGCATCCCCATCACCAATTACGGAATCCTCATCGCAAAGCTTCATGGCCTCCTGGAAAGGGCGATAAAGCCACTTCATCTCAGCTGCCCATAAAAAGAGAGCATATTAATCCCGAAAACCGCAACCAATAAAATGCTCCACAAAAGAAGCGCACTCTTCGCAGTTGAATGCATCTCTCCTATCTCCCTCTCCGTATCTGCGAGCCCCTCCCCCGCATCCCTCATCTCCTCCCCAATCCGTGCAAGGCTTGCAGATGCTTCCGCAGCAGATCCCTGCATCCGCGCCGCCAATTCCCCGGCCTGCGCAAGGTTTGCTGCGCTCTCCCTCATGTCCCCCGCAGTCCGCCTCAGCCCGGCGACCGCATCCCCCGGCATGAGCGGTATGAGCGCCAATCCATCCGCAAGGCTCCCCACCGCGCTCCCCATCCCGTCCAGCATCTCCGCGGAAGAGCCCAGGGTTTCCGAACTATTGCCCGCAAAGGAGGAGAATGCCCCGGCGCCCCCTTCGGTTGCCGCAACGACATCTTCCGCATCCGCAAGAATTTCTTCCACGCTCCGCACCTGTGAAATTGCGCTCCCCCGCATGGAGTCCAGAAGCCCGGCGAGAGTAAGATAGAACCATAAAGTGACCAGTATCCCGGTCGCACCGGCGAAAATCCCCAGATACGGGACCGTTTTTCCAGCACTTTCCATGGAAACACGTCCCTGAATAGCCTTTTATATGCTCCCTTACAAATCCAGTGCAGAGGTAATCGGAATGGAAGGCAAAGTGAAATTCTATAACGTAAGCAAGAGGTTCGGCTTCATAGCCGGCGACGACGGGACGGACTATTTCGTCCACCAGAGCGGCATCGCGCCCGGCACCCGCCTCAACGAGGGGGACAGGGTCTCGTTTGATGTCGTGCAGGGCGAGAGGGGCCCGAAGGCAGAGAACGTAAAGAAGGTAGAATCCTAGACCCCGGCTCCTGCTTTTTCCATAAGAAATTGCAAGCATTCCCTTCTCTTTCCCTTTTTTCTATTCCATTCAGCGGCTATTCTCCTGTACGCGTCTATCTCCTTCCCGTATTCCGGAGGAATCTCCGTTCCGAAAATGGAAAACATAAGCCTCGGAATCCCCGGGCACATCCTCCCGATCATTTTCCCGGAGGAATTCCTCGGGTAAGCCCTGCACACATAAGGCGCGATTTTATGTATTGAGCACCTCCCCCATTCCAGGAAATAGCACGGATGGGATTTTATGCACAGGAGGTAATCCTCAGCGCATCCCGTATCATGGAACTCCAGCACCATCTCATTGTCGTAATTGATTCTCCGTGCGGGCGCAAACCCCGCAAAATCCGAAGCCCTGTATCCGTCCCCTGCAATCCTCAGCACATCAAAAGCGGTTACGGTGATAAGGTGGTTTTTGCAGCACTCCGCTCCGCAGAGCATGCACGGGCTGGGCATGGCTCCACTTCCACTTCCGTATTTTTATTCATTTCCAGGCATAATGCAGGCATGCCCGGGAAAAACGTGCACCGCCCCCTTTTCCGCAACCACAAGAAGCCCGTGGTGTACGTGATAGTAATAATGCTGATTCTTTTCCTCTATTCCGCAGGAATTCTCCAGTCCTTCATCCTCTCGCTCCACGAATTCGAATATCCCGGCGCCTTCATTGCAGGGCTTTTCTACTCCTATGGAATGACCACCCCTTTCGCCATTGCCGTCTTCGCAATGATGGCCGGAAACATGAATCCCTTCCTTCTTGCCGCCCTCGGCGCTTCCGGCGCGGTGGCAAGCGACCTCCTCATGCTCGGCGCCTTCTCCGGTGAGGTTGGAAAGGAACTCCGTATCACCAGAAAAGTCTCCTTCCGCATTCCGGAAGCAAAATCCTTCCCTGGCAGGCTCGCACTTTATCTGCTCGGCGGCTTTGTGCTGATGTCCCCGCTTCCCGACGAAGTGGGCGTGGTCATCCTGGGCATAAGCCGCATCCAGGCATGGAAATTCGCCGTCCTCTCCTTCGTATCCAAGTTCGCAGGGGTCCTCGCAATCGCTGGAATCTCGCTCTCGCTCGGCATCGCCACTTCGTAATCCCTCCCCGCGCCCTTTCTCCCGGTTTTGCGCTCCCGTAAAAATCCAATTTTATACGTCGGAGCGGGAATATGTTTTTAAGCATATACCCTTTCGTAATACAATCACGATGCAAAATGGGGTTGATACACCTACATTTGACGGTCAACGCGAAAATAGACCCGGGTTTTTCCCAACTCCCGAAGGAGAAGGCGCAGGAGTTCGTGAATGAGCTCATGCGCATAACCGGCATGAAGCCTTTGGGACCGTTGAACTGGTCTGACGCAGTTGACCTGGATTTCCCGGGGCAGAGCTTCGTTCAGATGATTACCACGAGCCACACCTCGCTGCACTTTTTCGCAGACACGAACGAAATCTACTTCGACCTGTACTCCTGCAAGGAGTTCGACCCCCAGCGCGTGATAGACCACCTGGACAGGACCTTCGGCCTGCGCGAATGGCACGGGATGACGTACAGCCGCGCAACCGGCCAGAAGCCGCACGTGATGAGGATAGGTTCTGCAAAGAAGGAACTGCTCGTGCTTCGGAACTGAATCCGGCTCCCTTTCTTTTTCCCTTCTTTTCCAAACCCTTTTATTCGGTTTCCCCCATATCCCCATTATGGGCTGTACCCGCTGCGGTGCCTGCTGCACCAGTTTCGGCGTCTGCATCATGCCTTCAGACATAGTGCGCATCTCCCTCGCCACCGGCATGGAGCCTTCGGAATTCATCGACACCGTGAAGGATTATCCCGATAGGGAGCGCACCGAGCCCGCCCTTCTCATAGATAAGAAGAAGCAAATCCTTGTCCTGAAGCGAAGCGCGGAGAATGTGTGCTACTTCTACTCCAGCTCCGGATGTAAAATCTACCATTACCGCCCGCTGCTCTGCCGCACCTACCCGTTCAGGAAAGGCATGGAAAGCATGCGTTCCCGCGCCTGCCCTTCTTCCTGGGTCCCGGAAGGAAAAGAAAAGGAAGAGTATGAGCATGATATAATCCTCTACGACAAGGAGCTTATTGAATTCCGGAAATTAGCGGAAGAATGGAACTCGGGAGGGGGCGGCACCCTCGCCTCCCTCATAGTGAAGATGATGAGGCCCTGAGTTCAGGGCTCTTCCTTAACCGTAATGAACGCAGGCATAGTGACGCTCCTCGCTATCCCTCCCACCTCCCTGAGCCTGTCAACGACCATTTTCCCTATTCCTTCCAAGCTCTCCCCGCGCACCTTCGCAACCAGGTCCCATTCCCCCGCCAGTATATGCACTTCGGTAACCCCCGGAAGCGCCGCCACCTTTTTCGCAACATCCGCCTGCTTCACGGCCCCGGGCTCATACCTCATGAGTATGAACGCTGTGAGGGGCCTCCCGGTTTTTTTGTAATCCGGCACAGCCACTATCCTGCTTATCACCCCTTCTTTCATCATCTTCTGCATCCTGTCGTGCACGGTCACCCGCGGTATGCGCAGCTTCCTGGAAATCCTGCTGGTGCCCTGCCTCCCGTCCTTCCTGAGTTCCTCAAGTATCATCTCATCCTTTTCGTCCATACGAACACCATTTATACAAAATGTCGGAAAATATTATTAAAACTATGCATTTTTTATCAAATATTCGGCTTTTTTCCGAAAAATAATTTATACCAGTTCTAAAGTAAACTAATCTGGAGATATGTATGGAACACGTACACAAAGCCATGGAGAAGCTTGCCAGCCCGAAGCTGCGCGCCGCGGTCAGGATACAGACCACGCTGCTTTCCTCCCTCACAAATCTCATGCGGGAAGAAGGCATGGTCCAGCTGCTCCCCGTCATGGTCTCCCCCATAACCGACCCCCTCAACCACTCCGTGCTGGAGGGCAGCATAAGGTACGGCTCTACTGAACTCCAGCTAACAAAGAGCATGATCCTGCACAAGCAGCTCGCCCTCGCCTCAGGCCTTGACGGCATATTCATAGTCTCGCCGAACGTGCGGCTTGAGCTCCCGGAGCGGGGCTCCACCGGCAGGCACCTCCTCGAGTTTTCCCAGCTTGATTTTGAGCTGCGGGGGAGGAAGATGGGGGAAGTGATGCGCTTCTGCGAGCGCCTCCTCACCCATGCATTCTGCGAAGTCAGGCTGCACCACAAAAATGAGCTGGAGCTTTTCGGCAGGGAGCTCCGCATCCCCTCCACCCCGTTCCGCGCATACGATTCGCGGGATTTGGAGAGGGAATACGGCCCCGGCTGGGAGCGCATAATCTCCTCATCTTCAAAAGACCCCGTCTGGGTGACAAACCACGAAAGGGAGTTCTACGACGCCGAGGAGCCGGGCAGCCCCGGCACCTACCGTAACTACGACATAATCTACCCGGAGGGGTTCGGCGAGGGGCTCTCGGGTGCGGAGCGAGAATGGGAATACAGCCGCATCCTTTACAGGATGGAAAAGAAGGGGATGGACAAGGCGCCCTACGCCCCCTATCTGGAGGCGGCGTGCATGGGAAAGCTGGTCCCCTCCGCAGGAGCGGGCTTCGGGATAGAGAGGATGCTGAGGTATGTGTGCGGCGCAGCCAGCATAGAAGAGGTTTCGCCTTTCGCCAAGGTTCCGGGGAAGGAAATCGTCTTCTAATCCATTCCGCCTTCCTTCCCAGCCTTTGCGTCCGCACGCCTGACCCGACAAAACCTTACAAAAAACCTGACAAAAAGGAACAATAATCGTAAGGCATTTTGTAAGCAATCGTAATGCTAATGAGCTACTTATCTTTTCCCGAGCCACTCCGCCTCTTCGCTCTCCGCCCCTCTTTCTTGCTATCTCCAGACAACGGGGCGTCGACCGAACCTTCCCAATCTCTCTTTTTTCGCTTCTTCCAAAGAAATCCACTTTACTCCCGAATACTCCCCCGAAACCCGCGCGCTCAGATTCTTCGCCGAAGCCCTGAACCCCAGCGCCGGAATCCATTTCCTCTTTTTCCTGGAGCCGGCATTGTACTTCCCTTCCATCACCGGCTCCTGCACCTGCGCATCTATTGCGGTTTTCCTTAGCATCCATTCCTTCAGTTCCGCAACAGGGTTCCTTCCTTTCTCCACCAGCGCGCAGGGCAGCTCGAGGAGCTCCCGCTCCCCCTCCACCCTTTTCAAAAACAGCACTCTTCCCCCGTCTTCTATGATTGCGCATGCAAGCGCCGAATATTCCGGCGCCTTTGCCAATTTTCTCTCCCTCATTTATCTCCTGCTCTTTGCGTAATCTTCCCTGAACTGCGCAATCCCCTTGTCGGTTAATGGATGCCTGAACAGCTTCTCAAACACGTCCGGAGGAATAGTCGCGATGTGCGCCCCTGCCTTAGCCGCATCCACAACGTGCACAGGGCCCCTCACCGAAGCCACAATGACCTCGGTCTTGAACTCATAATTGCAGAACACCTCCATTATATCATAAATTAGCTGCATCCCGTCTTCGGAGATGTCGTCCAGCCGCCCCACAAATGGCGAAACATAGGAAGCCCCTGCCTTCGCCGCAAGCAGCGCCTGGTTCACCGAAAACACCAGCGTAACATTAGTCTTTATCCCCTTCTTCTCCAGAATGCGCACCGCCTTCAGCCCCTCCTTGGTCATGGGCACCTTCACCACAATGTTCTTCGCCCATTTCGCGAACTCAGTCCCCTCCTTCACAATCTCTTCTGCGCTCTCCCCAATCCCCTCAACGCTCACGGGTCCAGGCACGAGCGCGGCAATTTCCTGCACAACTTCCCTCTGCCCCCTTCCCGATTTCATTATAATTGTAGGATTAGTGGTAACCCCATCGCACATCCCCATCTCCACCGCCGCCCTTATCTTCCCAACATCCGCCGTATCCAGAAAAAATTTCATATTCCCACCATCAGAACGAAACAACCCTGTCGCTTTCCTTTATAATCTCATGCAAATCCTTCAGCGAAGAAATCGGGCACAAATTCGTACTCTCCTGGTTCCTCGCCTTTATGCACGTCCCGCACGCAAGGACCTGCCCGCCCGCCTCCACAAACCTCTTCGCCTCCCCCACACAATCAAACTTTCCATCAGCATTCTTCTCGTATTCCACCGCCTTTCCCACAAGGAATACTTTTACCTCATTCCCTTCTTTTTTCGAAAAGTTCGCAAGCCTGAACGCATTCCATACCGCTTCC
Organism: Microcaldota archaeon; assembly: GCA_040753215.1. Lineage (GTDB taxonomy): Archaea > Micrarchaeota > Micrarchaeia > Anstonellales > Bilamarchaeaceae > CAIXOA01. Next base: position 8,820 of record JBFMEZ010000019.1, read on the forward strand.
GTGTCATTCGTGCTTATCACAATCCCAAGCTTCATCCCATTACCTCTTTTTCATCTTCATGGACTCCCTTACAACCGAAGCTATTCCATCCGCATCCAATTTATACTTTTTGAGCAGCTCCAATGCGCTCCCGGATTCGCAAAAAGTATCGTAAATCCCATGCCTTCTCACCGGCACCGGATATTCCTCCGCAAGCACCTCAGCGACCGCGCTGCCCATCCCCCCGTTCACCTGGTGCTCCTCCGCCGTAACAGCCAGCCCCGTCTTCTTCGCCCACTCCACAACCGTTGCCCGGTCTATCGGCTTAATCGTATGCAAATCCACAACCGCGCAGGAAATCCCCTCCCCCTTCAGTTTTTCCGCAGCAAGAAGCGCCTCATAGACCATGGGCCCGCACGCAAACACCGCCACATCGCTCCCGTCCCTGTATACATTCGCCTCCCCAATCTTAAAATAAGTTTCCGGGGTCGTAAACGCCGGCATCTTCTCCCTGCACGTGCGTATGTACGCCGGCTTCCCAAGCCCGTGCGCCGCGAGCGTCGCCTTCCTCGCTTCCTCCGCATCCGCGGGCGCCATCACCACCATATTCGGCAAAACCCTCGTAATCGCGATGTCCTCCAGCGCCTGGTGGGAGGCACCGTCCGGCCCCACCGTAATCCCCGTATGCGAGCCGTGGAATACAACCGGCACGTCATTGTAGCAGACAGAAACCCTTATCTGGTCCCAGTTCCTCCCCGGAGAAAACACCCCATAAGCGGAAACAAACGCTTTCTTCCCGCATGCCGCAATACCCGCAGCCACCCCCGCCATATCCTGCTCCGCCACCCCCACCTGCACAAACCTTTTCGGGAACTTCTCCGCAAACCAGTGCGTGCGCGTAGACTCCGAAACGTCCGCAGTGAGCACCCACACATCCGGGTCCTTCTCCCCCAGTTCCACTATCGCCTTCCCAAACCCGTCCCTGCTGGATGCGGAGCTTTTCGCCGGGAAGTTAATGGTAGCGCAGAACATATCCTCACCCTTCCTCTTCTATTACACTCCTCTCCACTCCCAGCAGCTTAAGCGCTTCTTCCGCCTCCTTCTGTGTAGGCGGCTTGCCGTGCCATTCCGTGAGGAATTCCATAAACGGTATCCCTTTTCCGGGAATAGTGTGCGCTATTATCACCGTGGGCTTCTCATAAATCGCCTTGCTCTTCTCGCACGCATCGATTATCTCATGGATGTTATGCCCATCTATCTCAATCACATGCCATCCAAAGGAGCGGTACTTTTCCGCAAGCGGCTCGAGCGGAAGCACCTCTTCCGTAAACCCGTCAATCTGGATGTTGTTCCTGTCTATAATTGCAGTAAGATTCCCCAATTTGTATTTTGCCGCAAGCATGGCTGCCTCCCATATCTGCCCCTCCCCGTGCTCCCCGTCCGAGAGTATTGCATATACCCTCCACCTCTTCTTTTCGCTCTTCGCTACAATCGCCATGCCCACCGCCTGCGAGAGCCCCTGCCCCAGCGGCCCCGAGGAGTTCTCAATCCCTGGAAGGGAGGTGCGGTGGGGATGCCCCTGCAGCCTGCTCCCCAGTTTCCTGAGCGTAAGCAGCTCCTCCTTCGGGAAATAGCCCGCGTTCGCCATCGCAGCATACATCACCGGGCACACGTGCCCATTTGAAAGGACCAGCCGGTCCCTGTCCGCCCAATCCGGATTTTTCGGGTCATGATACAATACGTTGAAATATAGCGCCGTAAATATGTCCGCGAGCCCTATGGAGCCGGCGGAGTGCCCTGATTTCGCCTCGTACAGCATCCTGATTACGTCTTCACGGATGGTATTCGCAATCAGCTTCAGCTGCTTTGTATTCGTAATCTTGATTCTATTTGCCACCTTTCCACCCTTTCTCCAGCGCTTCCCTCAATCCCCCAATCGCTTTCCCCGCATCCGGCATCGAAAATATTGCGCTCGCCGCAGCCAGGTTGTTCGCACCGGCACCGGCGGCCCTCACTCCTGTTTCCGGGTTTATCCCTCCATCCACCTCAATCTCCGCTTTCGGCAGCATCCTTCTTAATTCCCTTATCTTCGCCTCAACTTCCGGGATGTATTTCTGCCCATAGAACCCCGGATTCACGGACATCACAAGTATCTTCTGCGCATTCTCAAGGTGCGGCTTTATTTTTTCCAGGGAAGTCCCAGGGTTGAGCGCAATCCCCAGCCTCCCGCCGCCCGCCTTCACCGCAGCCACAACCCTCTCCCAGCTCTCCGCTGCCTCCGCATGCACGATGTGCAGGTAAGGCCCGTTCACCTTCGCAATCCACTCCTCCGGCTTCCGCACCATCCAGTGTATCTCATACTTCAGCCCGGAAGGCAGCTCCTGCAATTCCTTTACCCCGATGGTAGAATTAGGCACAAACTTATTGTCCATTATATCTATGTGAATAGTACGCACATAATTCCTGACGCGTGAGATATGCTCCAGCAGTTCCTCCCTGGTTTTCACAAGGATGGCTGGTATTATCTCTAGCGCCATGGTTTCACCCTGGCGCGACCCTCATCGCGCCTAGAATACGAGCGCTTGCCCGTAATATTGTATATGCGCCTATAATTAAAAGTTTCCTCTAGCCCAAAAATCTCCTAATCGTCGCAGCCTTCACAATCTCTTCCTGCAGCGCCTCATGCCCACCTGCTTCTACTTTCCTCAGTATATACTTGGAAAGCGCCCTGTGCGGCTCATCTATTTCAAACTCAAACCTCTCCAGCACCGGGAGCATTTTCTTCTCTATTTCCGGGAACACTTTCAGATTCTCCCAATTCAAATAAACCAGCGCATCCTTCAAATCCTCCTCAAATCCCGGGTAAACAGAATGTATGTACTCGTAATCCTTCTCCTCCAGCGCATTCAGCCCCAGCATCTCCGGAGGAATTCCAATTGAATATAGCGCCGCGCAGAATGTAATCGCCCTCGGCAATTTTACCTCCCCCGCGCCTCTCGAATACCCGAACAGCCCAACGTGCAGCTTCCTCTTCCTCCTCGCAGGCACGTACCTCGCAACCCCATTGATTAAAGGCGCAAGAAGCGCAATCTGCGCCCTGTACTCCTCGGAAACCTTCACGATTATCCCCAGCGACCTCTCCCTGTCCACCTCCCGCGGCTTCCCCCTCTTCGCCTCCCTTATTTTCTTCACAGCTTCAATCACCTGCTCGGGCCTATAATCATACTTGAACGCAGACTGCAGAGTAAGCGTCTGCACGTTCGGATAGCTTTCCATAAAGGATTCCACATTGGTAGGCTTCAGGTTCCCCCTGAACGGCGCGCTTCCTGCCCCGATAATCGGGTAGATACTCACCCCGCTCCTCTCCTCCAGCTCATGCAAATCGCTCACAGCATTCTTTATCATCAATACGGTGCTCAGGGAGCCGTAATTCAGCGCAGGGTCGCTCCTCGCCAAAAATACCCGCTGATATTCCAAATCCTTATCCGAAATATACTCCTCTACGATTTCCGCCGCCTTCCCCATAGTCTCCTTGTCTTCCAGGAGCGGAATCATATCCACTTTTTCCGGCTTGAGCTCGCCCACCCACTCCGCCACAGTCAAATTTCCGCCTGCAATCTTCTTCGCCCCCTTCCCGGCCACAAAATCCTTATAGTACTTATACACCCTGTTCAGCGCCTCCGCGCTCGTGGTCATCGGCAATATCACCTCAAATATGGGCGCCACATCCCTTCCGTAGAAAGCCCTGCACGCGTCAAAATTCCGGGGAATGGATTCCAGCGCTTCCAATAATACTTTCCCCTCATTCTTCTCCACTTCCGGATTAGGAACCCTCAGCGTAAGGAACGCATCCTCCCCGAGGGTTTTCTCCCTGAAGAAATACTCATACCTCCCCAGCAATTTCTTGACCACGAAGGAATCCACCTCCTTTCCTTCGCAGTCCCACATCTGCTCCTCGCACCCCAAATCATAATACGCATAAAACGCCTCCTTCACCTCCGTCTCCCCGTCCATTATGCTCGAATCGCTGAAGAATGGAATGGATGCATTGTCCGGATGCTGGGTGCTCATGCACCGTGGAACCTTCATGGGCTAGATTGGGCCGCACAAGTGTTTATAACCTTTCCCGCTTTATCTCCTGCGTGGTAAAAATGGCAGCCAAAAAGAAGGCGAAGAAGAAGGGAAAGAAGGTTGTGAAGCACGCGCACGGGAAAGGGCACAGGTGCTCTTACTGCTGAATCAGCTTTACTATATTCTCCCTGCCCTTCTTTATTCTCTTCACATGCCCCTGCGCTTCAAGGGATGAAACAAGCAAACTTATCTTAGTATCAGTGCATTTGAGGATCTCCCGCAGCTCCTTCTGGTTCCTCATCCCCTCGCTTCCCTTCAGTATCTCAATCACCCTCTTCTCTTCCTCATCCAGTTCCTTCTTCCCAGCAGGCGGCTTAATCTCCGGTTTCCCGGTTTCCGTTTCCCGCTGTTTTCTCCCGCTCAGGAAAAAGTATGCAGCCGCAACCACCACAATAAGCAAAATCCCCCCAACAATAAAAGGCGCCCAGTCCTGCTTCTGCTCCGGTATGTTCTCATCAATTTCCGAAATCCCGAAGCCCTCTATCCCCTCAAACTCGTCCGGCGAGAAAAGCACTATGTCGTAAGAGGCGCCTTCAGCCCCGACCGCAATCCCGTCCTTCGCGTACCCCGTCAGCGTCCCGTTCTCATAATAATATGCAGTAATATTATACGCCCCCGGCGCGACCTCCATCGCATACGTCCCGTCCGAAGAGAAAACCTGGTAAGTTGAAGCACCCTCCACCTTCACCAGCACCCCCTGCACCGCATCAAAGCTGTCCGCGCTGTAAACGCTCCCGCTAAGCGCTGCAGCATGCAAAACCGCAAAAAGCGCAAAAACCGCCCAAAAAGCTTTCACATATCCCTATTCGGAGAAAAGCTTTCTAAAACCTTCCGAAAGCTTTCGTGAAAATTTCTATTTAAATACCCCCTTCGCAGTCCCTGCAGGTGATTAAAATGAGAAACTTGATGGGAATGCTGGCCCTGTTCGGGCTGGTCGGGATGCTCTTCGCATCCTCCGATGCGGGGGATGACAGTGCCGGCTGGCTTGGGAGGATGGGCGCGGACAGCGGGGCCTCCGGGAATGAGACCTCCGTGGAGGCCGAAGCTGCGGATGCGGATGATGCCGCAGAAGCAGAAACTGAAACGGAAGTGGAAGCAGGCACCAATGAAACAGAAGAGACGGAAGCGGAGGACGGGAATGAGGCCTCCGGGGAAGACGAAACAGATGAGCTGGAGGAACAGGAAACCGGTGATGCTGAAGAGAACGAAACCGAAGACGCCGGGGATGATGCGGAAGAAAGGGCCGCGGCGGTAAGGCAGCTCATATTAGAGAAGAGATATGCGCAGCTCGGCTGCAGGGCCGCCTTCCTATACTCGATGATGGCCAGCGCTGAGGAGCATGGGAATGTGAGCCTTGCGGACGAGCGCGCAGCCGTTGAGGCGGTGATGGGGCAGCTCGGCGCAACGGTCGCATCCGGGGAGTTCGTCTCCTACAGCCAGTCCATGGACGAGATACGCAACGCATTCGCCGTTGCCGTCCGGGAGGCAAAGGGCGCACAGATGGACGCGCTTCGCGCCGCGGAAGATGAAGCGGAGGGTGAAGACGAGACTGGTGCTGGCGATGGCGAACAGGCAAGGGAGAGGGAACGGTCAAGGACGGCGCTCAGGGATGAGATGAAGGGGCAATACAGGGCGGCGCATGAGGCATTCGTATCCTGCATGCACGAGGCGGTCAGGGAGCGGATAGAAGCGGAGCTGGAGGAGTTCTCCGGCTGGCATGCGAGGGGCCGTGAGATAGCGGACAGCATGGAGGCGAGGAATTACTCCGTTTCTGATATGAGGGAGACGCTCGACGAGGCTGACGATGCCGCGGAAGAGCTCGGGGCCGCAGTGGACGCGAACCTCAGCACAGAAGAGCTTTCCCAGCTCAGGAAGGAGAAATGGGGAAGGGAGTTCTACCTCTGGGCGCAGTTCCACAGGGAGAGGATAAACCTCCTGCTGGACCGCTTCGAGGAGAAGACCGACGGCTACGAGGAGGAAGTCGCGGCGATAAGGGCCGCACTTGACGAGGCGGCTGGCATAGGCGACGACGAGATATATACGCTGGAGGAGGCACGGCAGTCCAAGGCGCTCGTAACCCGGGCGATGGCGGACTTCAGCGCGCTTGTCGAGGAGGCGAGGGGGTAGGCATGAGGGGAATACTCTTGGCACTCATGCTACTCTCCCTCCTCATATTCGGGTGCGCGGGGGCGCGAGGGAGCGGAGGCACGGGGCAGGTCAGCAGCTCCGACATAAGCGACGAGGACCTTTCGGTGAGCGACCTGTCCATAGACCTCGCTGATGATGAGACCGCCCTCCCGGAGCAGGTGAGTTGAGAAAAGGTGGACATATGGGCGTACAAGCAATGGGACAGGAAACAAGTGGAACGACGAGAAGCATGGATGCGGGCAGGAAGCCGATACGTGCCAGCCCCATCCTCGCGAATGAAAGGCTGGCAAGGCTTTTGAGGGACCTGTCCGCGGGCGGGCGCGGGGAAATGGTCGCCGCGGCGCGCGAGTTCAGGCACATCGCGGGCAATGGAGTATCCGTCTCGGAGGCGTTCCTCGCCTTCCTGGCAGCCCTCCGCTCCGGGGACCGCGACATCGTGCACAATCTCCTCTGGGCCGTCAGGTATGCAAAACTAAACGGGGCAGACATATCTGCACTCCAACCCACCATAGAGGAGCTGCGCTATTCGGAAGAGGGAACCACCCGCTCGCTTGCAACCCTCGTTCTGAACACCACGCCCTCTGCGGAATAGCAGCTCCTTCTCTTTTTATTTCTTTTCAATTCAAATGGAGGCATGCTTCTGGAGCTTGCGATACTGGTCGCATCCCTCATAATCCTCGCAAAATCCGCCAACCTTGTTACCGATAAGGCAGTTGTACTCTCCGAGTTCTTCGGCATCTCCCAGATGGCGATAGGTTTTCTTCTCATAGCCGGTTCCACATCCCTCCCCGAGCTCTCCGTCTCCGTAGTTGCTTCTGCTATGGGGCAGGGCGCGGTTTCCGCGGGAAACGTTTTCGGCTCCAATATCGCAGACATCTTCCTTGTGCTGGGCCTGTGTGCCTTCTTCTACAGGCTGGCCCTCAAGAGGGAGGATGCCGTTGAGGTCGGAGGGGTTCTCCTCGCTACAACGGTAATAACCCTCTATTTTGTATATTCAGCATTCGTGCTCGGCTCCCCGGTAATCGACCGCTGGGAAGGCGCAATCCTCCTTCTCGCATTCGCCGCCTATATCTATTATGCGCTGAAAAGGAAAAAACTGCCAAGCAATAACGGAAACAGCGTTGCGAAAAGCGATGCGCTCAGGGCTTTCGTCCTTTTCTGCGCAGGAATAGCTCTCGTGCTCGTCAGCTCGGGCATTGCGGTTGATTCAGCGGTAAAACTCTCCGAGCTTGCCGGCATCTCAAGGAGCTTCATAGGCGCAACAATCATTGCGATAGGGACCTCTCTTCCCGAGTTGTCGGTTGAGCTTTCTGCGGTGCGAAAGAAGCGCTACGGGCTCGCGCTGGGCGACGCGATAGGCAGCACAGTGGTGAACATAACGCTCGTGCTCGGGACGGCTTCCCTCCTGAATCCCATCGCAATAATGGCGCCCGCCTCATTCCTGACAGTGCTCCTTTTCGCAATATTAGCAAATGCGGTCTTCTTCTACGCTACGGTCACGAGAAAAAAGATGGGAAAGGCAGCCGGAATCGCGTTCCTGCTCCTCTATGCACTCTACCTGTTCACACTCGCAGGCACGGAGGCCCTCGCCTGAGGCCCAGCGCAAGGTTTTAATTCCTCACGGAAGTAGCCTCTCCGAGGTGTGAATGTGGTTGAGAAAAAAATGAAGCAGTGGCTCCAGGTAATCGGGCCGTGGTCCTACATCGCGGGAGTGTTGCTCGCGGTCGTTGCCGGCTTCGCGTTTCCCGCGAGCCAGAACGTGATTGCGGTGCTCGCGGCCCTCGGTTTCATCGTGGGGCTGCTGAACATCCGGGACATCGAGAAGACAAAGTTCCTGATAGGCGTGCTCACCCTGCTCGCTGCGGGCATGTACATAAGCCTGCTGACTTCCAACGTACAATACATAGGCCAGCAGATATCCAATGCGGTGAGCTACATGATAATGTTCACGATACCCGGCGCCGTGGTTGTTTCGCTGAAGGTAATCCACGAGGTCGCATCCTGAGCCTTTCTTTTTGATTTTTTATGGTGAAAGCTCAGGACAAGTGCCGAAGGCCCCCAGTGGCCATTCGGCACCTACGCCGCGCAAGCCTGCGCGGTTGTTCTGGGCTTTCAATAGGAAGGATGCTCCTTCTTATGCAGAGGGAGTCCTCCTGGAGGGGGGCTCCCATCCTTTCCGTAGAATCAGCAGTCGGAAGGGGCCCGTTCGCAATCCTTGTTTTCACAGCCCTCTCGGCCCGCACCCGCGACGAAACCACGATAAGGGCGGGAAAGAGGCTCCTTTCAAAAGCTCCGTCTCCGGAAAAGCTCTCCCGCCTCCCGGTCCCGCAGATCCGGAAGCTGATATACCCGGTTGGCTTCTACAGGACCAAGGCAAGGCATCTCCACTCGCTTGCCTGCAGGCTCATATTTGTTTTCGGGGGCAGAGTCCCATCCGATTTCAAATCCCTCACCTCCCTTCCCGGGGTGGGGGCGAAAACCGCAAACATAGTGCTCGCATCCGCTTTCGGGAAGGACACGATAGGGGCGGATACCCACGTGCACAGGATAAGCAACCGCCTCGGCCTCGTAAAAACAAAATCCCCAGAGAAAACAGGCGATGCGCTCGGGCGCATAATCCCGGACAAATACAAAAGAAAGCTGAATATGGCGATGGTCGCCTTCGGGCAGACCGTATGCACCCCCCTCCGCCCAAAGTGCTCCGAATGCCCGCTCACAAAAGCCTGCCCAAAAATAGGGGTTATCAACCCACGGTAAAGTCAAAAGCCCCCAAGAGGAAGGGGGTGTCCCCCCTTCTCTTCAGGGTAATCATAACCCCCCGATTATGCAATAGTAAAATCAAAAGCCCCGTACTTCTCTAACTTTTTCGCAATCTCCCCTGCCTTCTTCCCGTCCGGCGCAAGTATGAGCACGCACCCTCCTCCTCCCGCGCCCGTGATTTTTGCGCCCAGTGCCCCGCTCTCCAGCGCAATCTTCCTTATCTCATCTATTGCAGGTGTAGAGAGCCCGAGCCTCTCCAGGAGCGCATTATTTTCATTCATCAGTTCCCCCAGCTTCCCGGCGTCCCCCCTTCCCAGCGCAATAACAGCCCCGCCCACTATCCGCTCCTCCTCGTCCATCATCCCTGCAAATTCCGCAGGCTCCTTCGCCCTCACCCCCGAAACCTTCTCCACCAGTTCCCTTGTCGGCCCCTTCACCCCGGAATTCGCAATGACGAAGTGGAATTTCCCTCCAATCCTGAGCTGCTCCGGCTCCTTCCCCTTCCTGAACAGCATAACCCCCCCAAACGCCGCCAGCGCATTGTCTATCCCCGAAGGGTTCCCGTGGAACACCTTCTCCCCCTCGTATGCGGCTGCCGCGGCCTCTCCGCCGCTCATCTCTTTCCCGGCAGCCCTGCCCGCTGCCCTCGCAAGCGCCACGCAATACGAAGCGCTCCACCCCATCCCCGCGCTCGCAGGAAGCCCGCTTTCCATAAATATTTCATAATTGGCGTTTCCCGCCACCGTCTCCAGAATCCTCCTGCTCGCCTCCTTCAGCAACTCCCCGCATTCGAACGCAAACCTCGGGGAGGGCGCCTTCTTCAGCCTCACGGCGGTCTTTCTGGGTATGCCCATCCCTATGCCCCGCGCCCCGTGCACCACGAAGTGCTCGCCGATAAGTATGGCTTTCCCGTATCCAGTGCCTTCGGCAGTTTTCCAGTTTCCAGTTTCCCGTTTACGGCTGCTGGCCGCAGGCTGCAGTTTGCCGTATTCCGGGCTGCTTTTCCTGCCCTCCCGCTCCTTCTCCATAGAGGAAGGAAGGCAACCAAAAGTTATTTAATCCTCCACTTTTTAGCCTTAAACCATGTCCAAAGCCATCATTCTCGTCATGGACGGCCTCGGGGACCTTCCCGACGCAAAGGGATACACGCCCCTCTCGGCGGCCCTGAAGCCGAATATGGACAGGCTGGCTGAGGAGGGCACGACGGGCCTTTTCTGCTCCATAGGGGAAGGGATGGTGCCTGGAAGCGACACCTCCCACCTGGGCATATTCGGCTACGACCACTCAAGGTACTATCCGGGGAGGGGCCCGCTGGAAGCCCTGGGCGCCCGCTTCCCGCTCAAGGAGGGTGATATCGCCCTGCGCGCCAACTTCGCTACCGTTGACAACGGGAAAATCCAGGACAGGCGCGCCGGCCGCATCACATCCGATGAGGGGAAGCTCTTCGCAAGGTACGTGCAGAAGCTGAAGGTGGGCACTGGCATAGATGCGCTTTTCCAGCCCACCGTCGAGCACCGCGGCATACTGGTCCTGCGCGGCAGGAAGCTCAGCCCAAAAATAACCCCCACCGACCCTCATGCAACCGGCATCCTTCCCAAGTCCATGCCCCTGGACCCGAAGGACAGGGATGCGAAGCGCACCGCGGAAGCCCTGAACAAGTTCACAAAACTCGCCATGCAGAAGCTGGAGAAGGCGAAGGAAAACAAGCCCCGCAGGAAGCCGGTCAACGCGATAATCGCCCGTGGTGCGGGCACATATTCCAAAATCCCGTCGCTGTACGACCGGTTCGGCATCCGCGGCGCCTGCATCGCCGGCGGCGCCCTCTACAGGGGCGTTTCATCCTATGTGGGGATGGATGTGGTTGATGTGAAGGGCGCGACCGGGACTGCGGAAACGGACCTGAAGGCGAAGGGCAAGGCCGCAATCCAGGCGCTCTGGTCCCACGATTTCGTATTCGTGCACATAAAGGCGACGGACTCCTTCTCCCACGACGGCAATTTTGAGGGCAAGAAGAACTTCATCGCAAAGGTCGACAAGGAAATCATCCCCATCCTTCTCCGCGGCAACTGCCACATACTCATCACCGGCGACCATTCAACGCCCGTAAAAAGGAGGGTGCATTCGGGGGACCCCGCCCCCCTCCTCGCCTGGGGCCCGGACGTGCGCAGGGACGATTCCACAAAATTCGACGAATTCGCCTGCGCAAAAGGCGGGCTCGGCCACCTCCGCGGGACGGAACTGTTCCACGTTATGCTGAACCTCATCGGAAAAGCGCCGATGGTAGGGACTTAGTCAGTTCACGAATTCGGCACGTTCGCATTCAGAAGCAGGATGGATATGGCCGTTCATATCGCGAGCCAGCCCCATGTACGCGTCAAATCTTTGAACGCAACTGCGGTGGCCAGCCAGCCCTTCGATTACCTTTCCTAAAAGTCCCTGGGGACCGCTTTCCATCCATGCATTCTCATGTGCCATGCTGCTCAGGATAAGCATTACTGCTTTCGCATTGTCACAGAGAAGCGTCGTGGCAGCCCAGAGCGTGTGGCAGGCGCGGCATGTTATCTGGTGCACATACTCCCTCTCAGCGGATTCCCTGACGCTTTCAACCGCAGGGCTTTCGGAAGGGTTGATTATGCTTCTTGCCGTATCGATGCCCGCGTGCGCGCAATCAGGAGTCCACAACCTGCTGCCTTCGTGGATGGCATGCCCTATAGCGGCTGCCCTTACGCCGCCCTCATTTACGAATTCCTCGCTTCTACTGCCCACATTATTCATGAGATTCCTCGCCTCGCTGGCCGCTCTCTTGAGAACAAGAAGCGAACGAAGTGCATCGCCATCAAGCACCTCAACAGCCGTGATGGGGTGGCTTCCATCCAGGCCCAATATCCCGGGCGGCGCAAACCTCATGATTTTTGCCCCGCTTCCCTGAGGGATAAGCACACAGGGCTCCTGGAAGGCGAAAGTGCCACTTTGCCCAACCACATTTGCCGGAATGCCTGCGGCGGCGATTGCCTGCCCAAAGAACTCCCTGCTGAGATGCGCGACAGCATAGAAACTTTCGATGCCAAGCCTTCTGAGGACAGAGACAGTGAGCATCGTTATCTCCTGGCTGTCCGTTATCCTGGCAAGGCTATCGTTGTGCCTGATTGGTTCCGAAGAGGCCACTTCTCCCGCGGTCTGTTTCTCATCCACATCCGGGCCTTTTCTCACCGCAAGTATGAACGGCACCCTCAGCCAGGAGGCCTCTCCCATGGAAAAGCCCGCAGGGAGGTTCTGGGGCGCAAGAGTAAGCAGAGTTGCAGTAAGTTCGTCATGGGGGCTGAGTTTCAGTCTCTGTCTTACGTTGTTGACAATCTCTCCAAGGGCATCCTTCCTGTCCGAATAAGGACCCTCCAATCTCAGCCCCTGGTCCCTGAATTCGTCCCTTACCCTTCGCAGCTGTGCAGAGGTTACTGCCGGTTTTCCGGATGCGAGTATGAAAACTGAGCGTGACATAATATACTATTGTATCACACAAGTTATAAAAAGTTAACTAATTTGGCAGATGCATGAAAGTCTGCCGACAAGACCGTGCTGCTGCACCAATGCTTCAGATTATAGAAAGGAAAAATAAAAACAAAAAGGAAACCTATTGCGCCTGCTGCGTGACCTTTGAAATCACGTTCGCCTTTATCTGGTGCTGCACGTTCGGGTCTATGTCATTCTCGTAATTGTACCAGATGACCAGCTTGCCCCTGAACTCCTGCCCCGGCTGCGAGCTTATGCGGTCGCCCTGCGCGTTGTAGCAGTTCAGGCCCGTGAGCGTCAGCGAATCGCCGCTCGGCACCTGGTCGTTTGCAACCTGTTCCCTCACATCAGGAAGCTCGGCGCCTGGCGCATTGGTGCAAAGCGCATACCTGACTATTATCGGCTGCCCCACCTGGTTCCACACCTTCACGTTCATCCTGAGGTCGTTGCTCTGCCCGGTCACGTAAAGCTGCGGCGGCGGCTCGTTGCAGGTGAAGCCCGCCTGCTCGAACAGGCAGACCTCCGGGGCCCTGAACGGGTTCAGGAATATGAGCGCGGCAATCACGAGCACTATCGCGAGGATTGCCCACCCGTACGTCATCAGGTACTCCATTGCTGCCTGGCCCTTCCGGTTTCCCGTTCCCGGTTCCCCGTTTCCGGAAACTGAAAGCTGGAAACCGGAGACCGGCTTTGCCTGGCCTTTCATCATTTTCATTCCATACACCTCATATTAGCATTGATGCGAATACCGACTGCAGGAAGGACGACACAATGAAATAGATTATGTACGAGACCACAAGCATGAACGGGAAGAACTTGAGCCCCTGCATCTTGGAGCCGGCCTGTATCACCCCCAGTATGAGGGAAGCGATAAGGCACGTGATGAATATCGTCGCTATGCTGAACCACTGGAACTCATCAGCGGTTATGACCGGGGCGGACGGCTGTATGAAGGTCATCTGCGGCACCTCGCCCCCCAGCCCGCCGGCGGGCAGGTAGGAGAACGCTACCGAGAGCACGACGATGAGCTTGTTCGCGACCGAAAACAGGAACGGCGTGCCGATTGTGGAGGCGAACACGAGGAATATCACGTATACGAGCAGCGTGGATGCTATGTCCTTCTTCTGTATCGCCACCTCCCTTGCATCCGCGGCGGTGATCTCCAGGATTTCGGCCACCTCCCCTCCGGTTGCCATCGCCTGCTTCACCAGCAGCACTGTCCTTTCCAGGACCTTTGAGTTGAACCTCGTCGCCAGCCTGTCCAGCGCCCTTTCAAACGGCTCCCCGCTGAACGAGCTCTTTATCACGCTCTTCACTTCCATCGAGAGTATGCCGAATTCGGGCTTGGCCGCATACCACATCGCCTGGTCCACCGTCATCCCGGAGCGCACGTTCGCCGCAATCAGGGAGAGGAAATCCGGCAGCGCGGCCTCCACGGCCGCCCTCCTCGCCTCAATCTGCAGCAGGAGGAAGACCCATGCGAGCATCCATTCCGCAAACCCGACCACGGCAGCCGCTATGGCCAGCGTAAGCGCCCAGTTCACGATGTCCGGCATGCTGAACGTGGGGCCGAGCACTGCGATGAGGAAGGAGTAGAGCGCAGAATAGTTCAGCATGAGGAAGAACACAAGCAGCGATACGAGCGCCCACACGATTGCGAGGAAGCCCACGAACGCCTCCGCAGACTGCCCGTACCCCGCATTCCTTACCATCTTCTCGGTTTCCCTTATCCTTTCCCTGGAGAAGAGCCTTCCGACCGTTTCATAAAAGCCAATCAGCATGCAAACCCCTCATATCACACCGAACCGCGGAGGGGGACACCCCCCTCCCCAGTTTGAGGGCCCTCCTGGCCCTCCCCCACGCCTTTTCCGTTCCAATCCAAAAAAATAATGAAGGCCCATATCAGATCACATATTTAGGCCTGGAGCTTTCCACCATCGCGAGGAACAGGAACTGCACAATCGCAATCAGCAGAAACACCAGCACCAGCAGCGATGCGGTTACCCCGAACCTCCCGGCGCCGAGCAGCGAGAACAGGATGACCGCGAACGCAAGCCCCAGCGAAGGGAATATTATCCCGAAAATCATGTAGAACATGACCAGGGGGTTCAGCTTCTGCCCGTATGCCTTGAGCGCAATCACCTGCTCCCTGAACACCTGGTTGAGCACGACCTCAAGGGAATCCGCAACGTCCGAGCCGGAGCTTATCGAGTTCGCGATCTGGAGCATTATCCTGTTGAAATCGTTGGACGGGCAGTTCTGTATCACCTCCCTTATCGCCTGCGTCATAGAGACCCCAAGCGTGACCTTCTCCACTATCCTGTTGAACTCGTCGCTGACCGCCCCGTACCCTTTCGAGACCCCCACTAGCGAATCGAACAGCGGCATCCCGGATTTTAGCGCGATGAGGAGGTGCCTCCCCGCGAACACGAGCTCGTAATCTATGTCCCTCCTCCTCTTCGCTATCTTCACGTCCGGGTACAGCATGAAATACTGGAACGACAGGAAAAGGTAAACGAAGAACAGCGGGACGAGCCAGAGTATTTCCGCGTTCACTGTGTTGAAAAACAGCGCGGTTGCCACCATGAGCAGGACCGTGAGGATTGCGGCGCTCCCTACCGCCCGGTCAAGGAATTCCTCCGGGGTTTTCTCCATCCCCGCCATCACGAGCTTCTTTTTCAGGCCGGTGTAATACGGGAGCAGCCACTCCGAAACCAGCCTCACGGGCTTCGCGCCCTTCCTCGCCTCCCTCACCGGCAGCGCAACGGGGCTCACTCTTGGTTTTTTCTCCATCCGCTCACCATCCTCCTTTTTTCACCGCAAACCTCGCCATGGGCTCGGTTCGCTCTGCCATTGGGTTGCCTCGCTCGCGCCTGCTCGCTCGGCGCAAAAAGGAGCCCAAAAACATCCCCGTCATCCATCCGCTCACCATCTTATTTCTCCATAATCTTTATTTACGCTTCTCCCGCAGCTTCTTCCTCGCCTCGGCGAGCGCCTCAACCCTGGTCATCTCGCCCCTCGAATACCTTTCATAAGCCAGTTCCTCTTCCGTCTGGAGGTATGCGAGAAGCTCCTCGTCGCTCATCTCCTCCGCGCCCGCCCTCGCAGGCGCGGCACCCGCCCTCCTCTTCCCGAGCGCCGCATCGATTTCGCTCCAGATGGAATCCCGGAGCGCCCCGAATTCCGCGGCATACGCGGAGGCCAGCCTCACCCTCATCTCCGCCATCTCTTTCGTGCCCTTCCCCTTCCTCTCCAGCTCGTCCAGCTCCGCCACATGCTTCTCCGCAAGGTACTTGCCGTAATCCGCGGCAAGCGCAGCCACCTGCCCCCTGAGCATTGATGCCTTCTCCTCAAGCGCGGGCAGCGCCTCCGCGCCCCTGCCCAGCGCCGCCTCTTCGTCGAAATACTTCAGCAGCGGCGCGAACGCACTCTCGTATCCCTCGCTCACCGCCTTCTTTGCTGATGAAAGCTCGTATTCCTGGTCGTTCTTCACCACGATAAAGATGTCCGCCTTCGGCTTCGCCTTCCCCTCCGCTTCCGCAAGTATGTTCTTGAGCGTGACGATTTCCTTCTTTATCTCCTCCCTCCTGTCAATGGATTTCTCCCTGAACAATTCGCGCGTCAGCTCCAGCATCCTCTTTTTCGCCTTCTCCCTGTCCATCTTCGCCCCGGCCTTTATCTCGCTCCCGAACTGCCTCTCGAGCTTCTCCACGGTTTCCATCGCGCTCTCCGCAGGCGGTGCCATGAGCACCGGGGGAATCCTCAGCGATACCTCGGGCGCGGCCCCGGGAATCCCCGGCAGCGCGGCTTCCGGGGGCCTCGGCGCCTCCGGCGGCCCCACCTCTATTATCTCCCTGGGCTTCGCTTCCGGCTTTTCAAATTCCACCACCTCGGCCGGCTTCTCCTCCTTCCGCTCAATCTCCATTTCCAGAGGCGGCGCGGGCAGGGCAGGCGGCTTCGCCTCCGCCCTTGGCGGTGCGGCCTTCTCCGGAACCCTCGCAGGCACCACTATCGGCACCTCCGCCTCGGGTTTCGGCGCCTCGGGCGCAACCCCGTAAATCTCCCTCTGCAGCATCGCCGCGCCCGCAATCACCTTCTCCACCCTCCCGTATAGCGCGAGCGCTTCAGCGTAGCTCATCTCCGCGTATTCGGCGGGGGAGAGCTCCAGCCTCTTCTTCGCCTTCGCGGGCGCAGCCGGAAGCTCGTACTCCAGCGCCTTCTCCTCGACCATGCGCACAAGCTCCGCAGCTTCCGCGAATTCCATGCCTTCAGAACACCCACTTTGCGTTCCTTCTTACGCTCTCCATGACTTCCGCCGGCTCGACATAATACCTGGAAACTATCGCGCCCACCTCGTTTACCGCCTCATACCCGTTCCTGACCATCCAGTTCAGCACGTTCATCTTCTCCACGAGGTCGGATTCTATCTCCCTCTCGCTCAGCCCCGCGTAGAGGTTGAGTATCTCGGCGATTCTGGAGAGCCGCCCCACCCTCGGCGTCTTGTCGCTCTTCGCGTCCCACCTGTACACTATGTTGTACTGCCCTCCCCTGAGCACCTCCGCGAACTCCAGCGTCCTCCTCAGGTTCAGCCTCCTGTGCCTGAACTGCACGACTATCCCCGCGAGCGCGTCTAGCATCTCGGCGGGCACGTTTATCGGCGGGTTCGTGAGCCGGGAGAGCGTCTGCTCCGTGTTGTCCGCGTGCAGCGTCGCATACACGCTGTGCCCGGTGTGCATCGCCTCGAACAGTATCTCCGCCTCCTTCTGCCTCCTCACCTCTCCCACGATTATGCGGTCCGGCCTCTGCCTCAGCGCATTCACCATCAGGTCCAGCATCGTGATTTCGCCCTTCCCCTCCGGGTTCGGCTCCCTCGTGACCATGGGCAGCCAGTGCAGGAAGGACGGCAGCGTGAGCTCCCTCGTGTCCTCTATGCTCACTATCCTCTGGTTCGCGGGTATCAGACCGGCGAGCGCGTTCAGGAAGGAAGTCTTTCCGCTCCCCGTCCCGCCCGAAACGATCAGTGAAAGCTCGTTCTGCACGCACATCCACACCATCGCCGCGACCTCGGGCGTGATGCTCTGGCCCCTTATGAGGTTCGTAATCGTCCACGGGTTCCTTGAGAACTTCCTTATCGTGAGCGTGTTTCCGAAGCTTGAGACCGGGAAAAGCGTCGCATTCACGCGGTCCCCCGTAGGAAGGTGCGCATCCAGCAGCGGGGTGAGCACGTTTATCTGCCGCCCCACCTTCCTCGCCACAAGCGAGGAGAAATCGTAAATCTGCTCCTCGTCCTTAAGCCTTATGCTGGTCTTGCACCACCCGAACTTCTTGTGGTAGACCCACACCGGCTCGCGCGAATTGTTCACCGCAATCTCTTCGAGGTATTCATCGTGCAGCGGCGTCTCCAGCTCCCCCAGCCCCAGCGTGTTCTGCACCAGGTAGGACGCGAGTATCCTCTGCTTGTCGTCCGGGAGCATCGGGAAATTCTTCTTCAGGACCTTCGCGGACGCCTCCTCGAATTTGGCCTTCACCTCCGGGACCTTCTTCGGGTCCAGTATCTCCGTGATGTCCAGCTTCACTTCGGCGATCAGCTCGCCCCTGAGCTTCGTCTCCAGCAGGAGCTTGGTCCCGCCCGCGATGCCCGGTATCGAGATGCCATACACCGGCACGAAGTCCTCCTTCATCTCTATTGCGACCTCCACCGGTATGTTCTCGCTGAGGAAGGAATACTTCTCAAGCACCTTCCCTTCCCTTCGCGCAGCGGCCGGCGCCCTTGGCGCGGCAGGCGCCGGGATTATCTCCGCCGGCTCCTCCTTCCCGAACCTGCTGACTATTTCCTTGATACCTTCCTCCTTCTTTTCTCCATCCGCCATGGCCCTCACCACATCAGTTTACAGTTTCCTGTTCCCAGTCTTTTCTCCTTCAATGCCGCTCATCCTATATCCCATAACCTCTTTATCAGCTCTTTTAATTCCTTTCTCTTGCGCTCGAATTCCTCCTGCTCCTCCGCGGTCAGCCTTATGCGCTCGCCCCTCTCCGCCATTTCCTTCGGCGCCGGCCCGCCCTCCCGCAGCGCAATCAGCGCCGCCTCCCTCGTGAGTATCCTTATATTCTTCTCTATCCGTGCGGATTTCTCATTCAACTCGCCTATGAGCGCCCTCGCCTCGTCAATCCTTTTCTTCTTCTCCTCCAGCTCCTCCAGGAGCTGCACCGCCTTCCTCACGTTCTCGCTCCCCAGCGCCTCTGTTATGCCCCCCAGCCTCGCCGAGGTCTCCATCCCCAGCTCCTCCAGCTGCTTTGAGAGCGCGCCGCTCTCCTCGCCTATCTTCCCGAGCTGCGCGAGGTACTGGTCTATGGAAAGCGCGGTCTTCGCCTTGATTTTCTGGAACGTGGCGTAAGTGGCCTTCTCCTCCTCGATTGCCTCCATCGCCGCCTTCGACTCCTTCGACATCGCCTTGCCCGCCTTCTCCACCTCGTCCCTGAGCTTCTCAAGCTCCGCGACCACATCCCCGAATTCCAGCACGTGCCCGGTCACCGCGCTGAGCGTCTTCTCGAATTTCCTGAACTCCGCGGTCAGCTCCTCCTCCCTCTCCTCGATGTCCCTCACATGGTCCAGGAGCTCGCCTTTCTCCGGGAGCTTCGCCATCACGTCATGCGCGACCTTCAGCGCGTCCTCATACTGGGCTACGAGCGCAAGGTCCTCCTCGAGGTGCTTCTCTATCCCCGGTATTTCGCCCCTCAGCTTTTCCAGCGCCGCGTACTCCTCCTCCAGCTGCGCCTTCACCGAGCCGGAGCTCGCAGAAACGTTCTTCATAAGCTCGCGCACGGTCTGCAGCACCTCCGCGCTCTGCCTGAACTCGTCTATCAGCTCCTTCACTGCGGTAGACTCGTCCCTCACCTTCCTGTACTCTTCCTCGAGCCGGCCCATCTCCTTCTCGAGCCCGCCTACCTCGACCCTGCCTCCCTTGGGTGCCCTCCTCACCGCCTCCTCCGCCCTTCGGAGCACCTCCTCAACCCTCTCGTTGAGCTTCTCTATGCCCCTGCCGTATGCCTCAATCTCCCCGACCCTCCTGCCCAGGTCCTCCCTGCCGAACACCTTCTTGTGCTCCTGCAGCTGCTTCTCGAGCGCCTCCACCGATTCCCTTATCCCTTCGACCCTATCCGCGAGCTCCCCGACCTTCTCAACGGTCTGCTTCGAGACCTCGCCCCTCCTCGCCCCCGCGCCCTTTATCTGCCTGGAGAGCTCCTCCAGGCTCCTGAAGCTCTCCTCGAAATGCGAGTAGAGCTTCTCCATGCTTTCCGCCTGCGTGCGCAGCTCCTCCTTCCCCCTCCTCTGGACCTCCTCCATCCTTTTAAGCTCCTCCTCCAGCGCCGCCTTCTTCCTCGCGAACTCCGCCTTCTCCGCCTTCACCTCCTCCACTCCAGGCACCACCCACACGAGGTTCACTTCGCCCAGCCGGTACTCTATCCGTATTATCTTCTCCTCCTCGAGAACGTGCGCCCAGTCTTCGATTGTGGCAGGAGGCAGCCCGAGCAGCTTCGCGGCCATGTTCAGCTCGATGCGCTTCCTCTGCTCTATGAGCTTAATGAGAGCGTCAACACCGGTGCTGATGAGGAGCTCGTCGAGTTCCATGAGCCGTATTTTAGAATGCACCTTTTTAAACGTTGCGTAAAAAACTCTATCGGAGATATTGAATGGCAGGACAAACTGAGGGTTTAGATTATATAATAAAAAAATCCGAAGAGAGCGCAGTCCAGAAATTCAAGAACCAGAACAAAATCCTCAAGAAGTTCGGGAAGAAGGGGCTTAAGGTTTACAAGGCGGTCACCCGCAAGGGCCTCTCCGGCGCCGAGCTTGCGGAAAAATCCGGCGTACCCCCGGAGGAGCTCGCCGAAATAGTCTCGTTCATGGAAAAGGGGGGAATGGTCGAGCTTTCTGCGGAAGCCGCTCCCCCGCTAAAAGCCCCGCCCGCGCCTCCCCGTATCCCTGTGGAAGAAAAACCGCCTGTTGCCCCGCCCCGCGCACCCCCTCCAAGGGTTCCGGCCCCTCCGCCCCGTGCGCCACCGCAGTTCCCGGTTCCCGGTGCCCGGTTGCCGGAAACCGGAGCCAGGAAACCGGAAGCTGTCCCCCCGCGCGCCCCGCCGAGAATCCCGCCCCGCGCCCGCGAGGAGGAGATTCGCCCCATAAGCGAGGAGGAGCTTGAGAAGGAGGAGAAGGTTCCCGAAGAAAAGGAAAAAACAGGGATGGAAAGGGAGGAGAGGGAAGAGAAGGTTGAGATGGAAAAAGAGGAGGAAATAAAGCCGATAGAATTCGAGGAGGAAAAGCCCCCTGCCCCCCCGCGCGCACCCCCTCCGCGCGCCCCTCCAAGGCCCCCGGAGGAAGCCGCCCCGCCCCGCGCACCCCTGCGTGCGCCTCCGGTCCCGCCTGCGGCCCCCCCCGAAGAGGAGGAATACCTCACCCCCTCCGAAAAAGCAATAAAAGAAAGGTATGGGGATGTGGGCCTGAAGGTTTACAGCTACATAGACGGCCAGCGCACCGCGGAGCAGATAATGCGGGAAACCGGCGTGACCGAAGCCCAGCTCATAGAGATGCTGGATTTCATGGAGAAGAAGGGGATAATCCGCCTCGAGCATCCGGAGCGCAGGCGCGCACCCCCGCCCCCGCCGCCCCGCGCGGCGATGGCCCCGCCGGCAGGCGCGCCCCCGGGAATAGCCCCCCTCGCACCTGCAGCCGGCCCGAGGCCTGGCGCCCCAAAGGAGGCCCCCAAGACGATGTTCGCGCCCATGGTCGAGGAGGCGCCTGAGCTCGCCGCGCCGATTTCCGAGAAGGAGCTCGCCGCAGTCTCCCTGGACGTCCCCGTAAAAACAACAAAGGACATAATCGCAGAAGTGCGGGCAAAGGCAAAGGTAATGCTTAAATTCGGAAAGGAATGCGTGAGGGCATTTGAGCTGATGGACGGCAGGAGGGACGTGGTGGACCTGTGCACCGAACTCAAGATTCCCCTATATAAGCTCTATGACTTGCTGAAATTCCTGCAGGAGCTCAAGGTCCTTGCGCTGAAGCCCGCCGCGCGCGAGGACATCCGCCGCAAATACGGCGAGGATGGCTATTCGGTCTACAAGAAGTATGGAAGGGAGGGCGTGCTGCTCTACCAGCTTATCGGGAAGGAGATGAGCCTTAAGGAGATGGCATTCCTCACCACCACGGACCCCGAGAGAGTAATAGAGATGTTCCTTTTCATACACAAGCTCCTGGGCATCGAGCTCCCGATAGATGAGGATGTGCTGCGGGAGAGACTGGGAATCCAAAAGAAGCCGCCGGCGGCCTAGTCAGTTTCCAGTTTCGGGTTTCCCGTTTACAACAATTTTCTTTATGACGGTAGGGGCGGCTTCAGCCGGCGTCACCTGTTTTCCCCTGCCCGATGGCGGCCTTACCTTATCGTCCACTGAACCTCCACGGCTCGGTCACACCTTGTAGTCGCCTGCGTGGCGGCGATAGGTCTGCCTAGCCATTGGGTGCGGCTACAAGGTGTGAGGAAGCCTCGGCATTTATGCCGGGGAGGAGAGCCGA
>JBFMEZ010000020.1:0-11341 GCA_040753215.1 Microcaldota archaeon
AAAATCCAAACTCCTTCAAAATGTTGTCGATAACTTCGACGTTAGCGGCGTGCATGGGGATCAACTTCAAAATCCATATGCACGTCGTTAATTTATCTACTTTTCAGGAAACGCAAAACTCAAGATTGTTTCCTAAGAACGTAGATAGAAACCCGGAGTGGCCGCTCGCACTTTAGATAATCTTCGTTTCCGCATTCCTTTCCTTCAATCCTGAAGAACTTCCCTGCTGTCTCTTCAAACTTCCGCTCTTCAGGCACATGCAACCTGTGCCCAGGCAGATCGTAGCCCATTCTGGCAAGCGCTTCCAGAAGCCCGCCCAGGTGCCTGCGGGTTTTTACAATCCCTTCGATTCCATCCCATATATCATGCGTATAAACAAAATCTTCATCAAAATTGTAATAGGCGAGCAAAAGGTCCCTTATCGCATACATGAAAAATCTGCCCGGCCTTCCTTTCAGGCGTTCGCACAGGCCCACAATTTCTTCCCTGCTTATGCGGCCTTCCTTCGTTCTCGTATAAAGCCGCGGAAGGAACATCCCGCCTTTCCTGAGAGA
The DNA here is from genome assembly GCA_040753215.1 of Microcaldota archaeon. Lineage (GTDB taxonomy): Archaea > Micrarchaeota > Micrarchaeia > Anstonellales > Bilamarchaeaceae > CAIXOA01. The sequence goes on from JBFMEZ010000020.1 coordinate 555, forward strand.
ACAATGCACTTTCGCGAGCAGCTTCTCACAATCTTCTCTTCCAACCATATTCAGGGCGTTATCGCCCAGCACAGCGTCGAATTCTTCCACGAATCGCATGTCTCTCCAGTCTGAGAGTACGAACCGTTCATCCCGTTTTCCTATTTCTTCAGAAAGAATATCGTAGTTTCCTTCGTTGAAATCAACAAGGGTTGGACCAATCCCCAATTTCCTGCAGAGCAGGCGATACTCCGCAGTAACCCCCATTATCAGCACTTTGCAGCTCTCCGCCACCCTTTTTTTCTCCAGCTCATTCCTGATTATTTCAATCTCTGAAGCTGAAGGCCTGGCAGGAGGGGTATAGTATTTCCACACTTCAGCAAGGCCACCGCTTTTCCACGCCCTCATAGTCACAGATATTAAATAACCGCATGTGCTATAAAAATCTATTCTCCCAGCACTTTCGCAATCTCCCTGAGCACAGGCGCAATCTCCTTCTCATTATATGAGTACGTAACCGTAACCAGCGGCTTCCTTACATGCAGGAGCCCCTTCAGATCCATCGGAGTCGCGCACACAACATAATCCGCCTTCATCTTCTTTATGGTATCCGCAAGCTCCTTCATCTGCCTGTCCGAATAACCCATCGCGGGCAGCACATTCCTGCAATGTGGATACTTCCGGTAAGTCTCTTTTATGGAGCCCACCGCAAATTTCAAAGGAGAAACAATCCTCGCCCCGGCCTTCTTCGCCACAAAATACCCCGCCCCATAGGGCATTCCCCCATGCGTCACAGTAGGTCCATCCTCTATAATCGCAACCCTCTTCCCTTTTATCCTCCCGTCTATTTTCGGAACAATGTCCGCCTTCACTATCTTCGCCTTCGGATTTACCTTCTTCGCATTCTCTTCCACCAATTTAGCCCCTTTCTTATTCTGGGAATACTTGCTAATCACAATAATATCCGCCATGCGGAAATTCACTTCCCCCGGGTAATACAGCATCTCATTCCCCGCACGGAGCGCATCCGCCACCACAATCAGCAAATCCGGCTTATAAAAAGGGAAATCATTGTTTCCCCCGTCCCACAGAATATACGAGTGTTCGCTCTCCGCTCTCCTCAAAATCTTCTCATAATCTACCCCTGCCCACACAACCGCCCCGTTCTTCACGTGCCCCTCATACTCCTCCCTTTCCTCAATTGTACAATGCGCCTTATCCAGGTCTTCCATCCGCTCAAACCTCTGCACCTCTTCCTTCACCAGCTCCCCATAAGGCATGGGGTGCCGAACAACCCCCAGCCTCTTCCCGTATTTTTTCGAAAGCAGTTTTGAGAGAGGGCTCTTCCCCGCCCCGGTCCTGGTAGCACAGACAGCCACAACCTTCTTCCTGCTCTTAAGCATGGTCTCCCGCGGCCCGAGCAATACGTAGCTCGCTCCTGCAGCCATGCTCCTGCATGCAAGGTGCATCACATGCTCATGCGAAACATCAGAATACGAAAAGGCGCACTCATCCACTCCTTTGCTCCTAATCATCTCCTCCATCCTGTCCTCAGAATAGATTGGAATCCCGTTCGGATAGAGCACTCCCGCAATCTCCTTCGGATAAACCCTCTCCTCAATCCCGGGAATCTGCGCCGCAGTAAACCCCACCACCTCATAATTCGGGTTGCTCCTGTAGAATACATTAAAATTATGGAAATCCCTTCCCGCCGCCCCTATAATAAGGACCTTCCTCCTCATGGATGGCTAACGGAAAGAAGGTATAAAAGGGCTACTGCTTCTTCCCGCCGTTTGGAGGAGGCCACAGCCTGCCACCGGCCGTTTCCCTTGCAGGCCCTCCTTCTCTTCTCTCAGCGATTTTTCTCAGCGCACGCTTCACTGCTGGCGGGATGCCCGGCTTGTCGATAAGCGCCTCAAGCACCTGCCTGTTGAGCGCAACAGGCGTTATTTCAGTTTCCGGAAAGTCGTCCTTCACCAGCGGATGAGTTGAAGCTCTTCCCACAGCCTCCACCCTTGCCAGTTTGTACCTATCCCCTTGGTTTGCAAGCTCCTTGCCCGCTTCTGCCCATGCCTCCTCAAGCACACGTTCTGTGGTAATCCCATCCCCCACCCCTTCCCGGTTTCCCGAAGCCTCTGCCGGATTTCCTTCCATCCCAGAACGGAACCCACCAATGTACGCCCTCAATATTTCATCCGCATCTGTTCCCATCCCGGGCTGCGCAGGCTTCGGGGAGCTGCGCCCGGCCTCCCCTTTCCCAATTATCCTGAGTATAAGCTCATTCACGCGCACTGCAGCACCACTCACCTCCGCATCATCGTGGCAGGTGTTTAATGCGATTTCCCTTCTGTATCGCGCCTGCAGGGGCCATTCCTTTCCTCCCGCCTCTTCACCACCCCCCGCCTTCTCAAGCAGGCAGGCAAGAACCAGCTCGGTAGCCTGCAGCCCGTATATTTTTCTCAGTCTTGCATTCTCAAAGCCCGCAGAATCTTTCCCCGGAATCCTGCTCACCGCAGCTTTCACAATCTCCAGCTGCTGCTCATCCGGAATCTCCGCTCCCGAAGAAACAAGCTGCTTAAACATCCTCCATGCCTGCGCCCTGTGCCCGGGCTTTGGGGCATCTCCGCGGCTTTCCGTGCACAACATCCCCACAATTATCGGGATGTGCTGAGAGGCAATGCTTATCCTTCCCTTCGCAAGCCCCTCAAAAATCTTCTGCTCTATATCCCTTATGCATCCGCCCGCCCTTTTCGCCGCCTCCCGTATCTCCTCATCCGGATGCTCCGCATCCGCTTCGATATCCCTCTTGTCCCCCGGCCTGAAATACCATTTTGTTTCGGGCTCCTTTCCCTCCCACGGATTTTCAACCCAGCTCTCCAGTTCCCCCAGCCATCTCTTCAGTATAAGGAGTATTCCCTTCAGCCCGCAAAGCTTCCTTGCCCCCATCTCCTCCTCCGCAGGCACAGGCTTCCCTTCCTTCTGCCATTTTCCGGTTGCCGCATTCATTATCCAGCCCTGCAGTTTCCTCTCAACCGGCATTCCGGAAGAAACAACCCTCTCCAGCATCCACAGCGCATTCTCACGCTGCTTCGGCCCAACCCTGCTCATGGAAGGGTCCACAGTCATCATTCCCACTATCCTGCTCACATGGTGCTCCGTGAGCTTCAGCCCCTCCGCCATAAGCGCCCCGAACGTGCTTTTCGCCGCATAGTTCATCCTGCCCTGCGCCGCATCGCTGTCCAGCATAAAATCCACGAGGATGCTCACCGACCTCGGCATGCGCGAAACAAAATAGCCCTTGTTCGAAAGCAGGTCCAGCTTTTCCTCCTCAGGAACATCCGGGTTCTCGAGAACGGCCCTCAGGGAATGCTCCACAGCAATGTACAGAAGCCCTATCGCCCTCCCCCTCAGCTCCGAATCCACTGATTTGAGGCCCTTCCCAATAATTGAAATCTGGCGCGTGCTTATGAGTGCGCCATCCTTATTCATAGCAGTGAATGTCTCCAGCCCTGCCACATAAAGCTCCGGATCGCAGTCCGCCCCCGTAAGCAGGTACTCCACAAGCACATCCATTCTCTCTTCGGAAGCGAAATGCGGCCCGTCTCCCAGCATGGCCCTTTTCTGCGCCTTCTCCACCCTCCGGTCGTGCAAAAATTTCCTCAGGAGCGCAATCTCATCCGCCTCCCGCTGCGCCCTGATAATCTTCAGAATGGCTGCCGCCCGCTGGCCCACAGCCGTTCCTCCTTCCCTTGCAGCTATTTCTATACGGTTGAGCAGTTCCCTGCCCGGCTTTTCGCCTTCCCTGAGCAATCCTTCCAGCTTCTCCAGGGCTTCCCCGAAGCGCCCAATATCAGCATTCCGCCCATCAAGTATGTATTCCACAACAGCCTCCAGCCCTTCTGTTTCGCCGGGCTTCTGGCTGCTTCCCCCTTCATCCATGCTTTATACTATAGTGGGAAAAGCTTTTAAGGGTTAGAAAGTGTGCGATAATGTCTTATAAACTTATTCACACACTGAGGCAACCGATAAGCAGGATTTTCCGGAAGCAAATCTTGTTCCGGCTTATTTCGAATACATAGCGGATATCTCGGGCGGAATCAGGGGCCCTTCCAGCCCGGGCGGGAAGATTTCCGGCCCGGTTGTCCTGAAGCAGGCAAAGGCGATAGAGGCGGCGGCTGCAAAACCCGGACTCGCAATGGAACTTATAAGGCGCCTCTCGCAAAAGCTGCAGGAGCCCCAACCTTATCCCCATGATTTTTATTCCAATCCTCCCATTCTTTTCCGTGGAAATAAAGAAAACTCTGGCATTCGCACTGCTCTACGGATTCGTTTCCGCCTCCCTTTCAATAGCCATACCCCTCTACCTTGATTTTATAGGCTATTCCCTCTCCGGGATGGGCGTTCTCCTGGGCGCTGCAGCCCTCCTCTCAAGCCTCCTTGGAATAGTGCTCGCCGGCCTTGGTGACCGGTTCGGCAGGAAAATCCTCCTCTCCCTCTACCCCGCAGTCACCGCAATAGGCACAGGAATAATAGCATTCATCCTTTACGCGCCCGCAACCGTCCTCGGAAAAGCCTTCCTCGATTTCTCGGGAAACAACCTCTGGAATGCCCTGCTTGCCCGGCTCTCCGACCTTTCCAAAAAAGAAAACCGCGCCGCACTCGTGGGCACGTACATCGCGGCCTTCGCCCTCGCCTATTCCGTTTCCCAGTTCCTCGCAGGCTCGGTAATAAATTCCATGGGCTTCACCGCAATCTTCGCGCTTGCAATCCTCGCAGCCATATTAATGTCCCTTCTCGCCCTTCTATTCGTGGAAGTGGGAAGAAGGAAGCACCGCTTCCACCTCTCCCTCAACATCCTCCGCACAAGGGACGGCCTCCTGAATGCAATCGTTTCCTTCTTCACCGGCTCCACTAGCATCATATACGCCTATGTAATGTACCTCTTCTTCAAATACCATTTCGGCATGGATGCCGCGCAGACGGGCTTCTTCATCGCAGCCACATTCATCCTCTGGTCCGCTTCCTCTTTTCTTCTCGGCCCGTACATAGACCGCCACGGAATAAAGAGGATAATCCTTCTCGGCGCCCTTCTGAATGGAGGGGCCTGGATTGCAGCAATTTTCCTCCAGGATTTCTGGCCTTTCATCCTCATCATGGCCCTGGACAATCTTACCTGGCCCCTCTACGGCCTGAGCACCGCCAAGCTCTCCTCCATAATCCCTGAAGAAGAAAACATAGGAAGGGACATCTCCATCTTCGGCTTCGCCCATATGCTCGGCGTAACCTTTGCCGCCTTTGCAGGGGGCTTCCTCGCGGAAATGTCCTTCTCATACGTATTCGCGGCAAGGGCCATCTTTGTGCTCGCCGGCGCCTCGATTGTGTTCTTCCTGATGAAGCTGAAGGATTAGAGGATCCGACAAACTTTTATAAATTCTTGCTGGAACGTGTTAATTCCGGTGGCTTAGCATGAATGCTAAATTTGGAAGCCCAGTTCCGCTCCTGGCCTGCCGCAATGGAGATGACCGCTTCAGGGCGAACGGGGAAAGGTACGGGCCGGTTGAGCTGCAGCTTTTGAGGAATCTGCTGCCCGGCAGCATGGTAGCCTCCCATTTTCTGAGGGGCTCCCCCCTGCAGGACCCCTTTCTCGAAAGCACCGTGCTCGCGAGATTTGTGCAGACCGCTTATTCCCGCGGCATTCCGCTTGCCGAAGCCTCCCATACGCTCGCAGACTTCAGCATAGATGCGAGGGATGCCAGGCAGTTTATGGAGAGGCGGGAAGCAAGCCGGAGGAGAAGGGGCGAGCATGCAAAAATAGCAGACCATTTCATATACGGAGAGGGCGATGCAGGGTTTCGCCTGGGCCCCGAACTGATAGCTTTCATAAAAAGCCGGGCAGAAAGGGAAGGGATAACCCTCGCCTGATACTTTCTACTCCCCGCCAATAGCCTTTTTTATCGCTTTTACAAGCCCCTCGCTCTTAATCTTGAACTTGCTCAAATCTATATTCTTCAGCACCGCGAGAATCTCCCCTCCCCTCTCAAGCGCCCTCTTCTCGTCCCCGCTGAACCTCCTGTACAATTCGCTGAGCAGCTCGTGAATCCCTATTTTTGTATACCCTTCCTTATGCCACTGCTCTGTGAACTGCTGCGCTTCCCTCGACTCCAAAAACAATGCAAGGTCCCCCTTCGCCTCCTCCCTCCTCTCCGGCGTTTCCGCATATCTCAGTTCTACCATAAGATTCACCGTTTATATCCAAGCTTCCTTAAGAAATCCTTCCTCTCTTTCCTGTCTGCAGGCCCTTCCACCCCAAGGGGCTTCTCCCCGTCAACCACTCCCATCACTCCTCTCCCATACGCAGTTTCCGCAACCACCACCTGCACCGGGTTCGCGGTCGCAGCAAATATGGTCGTCACCTCGCTCACATTCTGCACCCTGTTCACTATATTCACCGGGTAGGCGTTTTTTATGAATATCACAAATGTATGCCCAGCCCCAATCTTCATCGCCTCCTTCTCCGCCCACTTCTGCAAATCCGCATCGTTCCCATCGCTCCTTATGAGCCTCTTCCCGGAGGCCTCGCAGAACGCAAGCCCGAACTTTATCCCCATCCCGCTCTCTATGAGAGTCTCGTACAAATCCTCCACCGTCTTTATGAAGTGGCTCTGCCCGATGATCACATTCGAATCCTTAGGCATTTCCACTTCTACAATCTTGAATTCAACTCCGTTCATATCCCCACCTTCTCAATTATTTTAGCGGTTCTAGCCGACTCCGGCTCCGCGTGCGCCTTCAGCTTCACTACCTTTACCCCCTTAGGCTTAAAAATCGGCTTCTGGTCATACCCATAAGCAATAATATCCGGCCCGACCCTCTCCAAGGTCTTCTCCATATTCCTAACCCCCAAAATCACCAGGTCCACTATCTTGAGCGCGCCCACCATCGCTGCCCTGTACCCCTGGTTATGCAGCGGCTTCCTCCCCTTCTTTTTAATGAACTCATCCCGCGCAACCACCACCAAGAGCACATTCCCCAGCTTCGCGGCTTCGGAAAGCGCAAGCACATGCCCTATATGGATTACATCGAAAACCCCGCCCGTCAAAACCACTTTCAATCTCTCCCTTTTCTGCTTCGTCAAAAAATATTTATTTCCCCTCCTCTCCAGCATCCTCTTCTCCCCGGGGTAGAGCTTCGCGTAATCGCCCGCGCTAATCCCATTATCGCGCACCTGCATCAGGTAGAGGTTCTTGATTACGCTTGTCACTTCAGCACCTACGGATAGCATCTTGTAATAGTCCTTGGAAACGGTATCGCATCCCTTATATGGTTAAGCCCGAGCACCCATTTGACCAATCTCTCTATTCCCATCCCGAACCCTGAGTGCGGGACGCTCCCATACCTCCTCAAATCCACATACCACTTCATGTCCCCGTCCGGGTCCAATCCGAATTCCTTCATCCGCGCAACCAGCTCATTGTAATCCCAAATCCTCTCGCTTCCCCCGATAATCTCCCCGTGCCCCTCCGGCGCAAGCAAATCGTTGTTCAGCACATACCCCGGCTTCTCCGGGTCCTCCCTCATGTAGAATGCCTTTATCCCCTTCGGGAACTTCTCCACAAACAGGGGCTTCTCATACCCTTTTGTAAGTATCGCCTCCTCATCCGCCCCGAAATCCTGCCCGTTCTCCATCTTCCCGCCCAGCTTGTTCACCTGCTCCACCGCATCATCGTAGAGCATGCGGGGGAACGGCGCCTTCACCTTCTTCAATTTGCCCGCATCCCTTTCCATCTCCTCCAGCAGATCCGGGTGCTCCTTCACGAACTTCTGCACCGCATACGCAACAAGCTCCTCCTGCAATTTCATGTTCTGCTCGTGCGAATACCACACCATCTCCGGCTCAAGGTGCCAGTATTCCGCCAGGTGCCTCAGCGTCCTGCTCTTCTCCGCCCTGAAGGATGGCGCAAACGCATAAACCTTCCCCAGCCCGAAAGCCATGACCTCGGCATAGAGCTGCCCGCTCTGCGTAAGGTATGCAGGCTCCCCGAAATAGTCCATCGCGAAAAGGGTGCTTCCGCCCTCGCACTGCGATTTTGTGATCACCGGCGGCACAATTTCATAGAATCCATCCCCATCCAGATACTCGCGCAGATAATTCACCAGATGGTGCCTCGCCTTCATCGCCGCGACCAGTTTCCTGCTCCGCAGCCAGAGGTGCCGCACATCCAGGAGGAATTCCTCGCTCAGGTCCTTGGAGATGGGAAACGGCTCCCCCCTCCACACAACCCGGAAATCCTCCGCCTGCAGCTCCCATCCTCCCGGCGCACGTTCATCCTTTTTTACCGTTCCCGCAATCTCCGCCGAGCTCTCTATGTAAATCGCCGACGCATCCTTCCACGCCTTCTCCCCGGCCTTGTCCTTCTTTATCGCGCACTGTATCCTCCCGGTGCCGTCCCTCAGGATTATGAAATTCAGGTTCCCGCTGCTCCTCTGCCTGTGCACCCACCCCCTTATTGAGACCTTCTTCCCTTCCATCCCGCCTTTCAGTATCTTCTCAATATCCACGTACATTCGGTTCACCGTTCCCAGTTTCCATATCGCTTCGCGATAACTCCATGTTGCCTCGGCAACAACTGGCGAAGTTCTGCGGAACTTCACCATGGCAGAATCTGCGGATTCCGCCATCCCGTTTCCAGCTCACTCCATCCAGTCCTTCAGCCACCTGCTTACTGCAAAGGGCGCCTTCTTCAGGGCAGCCACGTCCCTGCTTCCCGTCAACATTGCGCAAATCTTCATCTGCTGCACCCATCCGGAGCACACTGCATCCAGCTTCTTGTCCTCGTAAGCAAGCAAGAATGGCCTCGAAGCCCCTGCAACCGAAGCCCCGAGCGCAATTGCCTTCGCCGCATCCACCCCATTCCGCACCCCCCCGCTCCCCACGAGCGCAAGCACGTCCTTGCACATAAGGATGGAGACCGCGGTGGGAATCCCCCACTCCTCAAATCCGGGAGGCATCCCTCCCCTCTCATACTCAACCTTGCTCCAGGAGGTGCCCCCGCTTCCCGCAACATCGAGCCATTTCACCCCCGCATCCCTCAGCCTCGCCGCGACCTCCCTGCTGATTCCCGCGCCGGTTTCCTTCACCATTACCGGCACATCCAGCGCATCGCATGCCTTCCCGATATTCTTCAAAACTCCGCGGAAATCCCTGTCACCCTCCGGCTGCACCATCTCCTGCAGCACATTCAGGTGAATCGCCAGCCCGTCCGCCTCGATTTTTGAGGCCAGCCCGGCAATCCTGTCCATCGGGTATTCCGCAAGCTGCGCGGCGCCTATGTTCCCTATTATGGGGATGGAGGGGGCCTCCTTCCTTACCATGTAGCTCTTCTCGCTGCCGCCTTCAAGCATGGGCCTCTGGCTGCCCAGCCCCAGCGCAAACCCGTATTTCTCCGCAGCCCTCGCAAGCTCAAGGTTGATTTTGGCGCTCTCCACAACCCCTCCGGTCATCGCGGTAATCATGAGCGGGAATATCCTCTTCCCGAAGAATTCCGCCTCCAGCCTTATCTCATCAAAATTGATTTCCGGAAGCGCATTGTGCAGGAACTCCATGCACTCGAAGCCCGCCTTCCTTGAATACTCCACGCCTTCATCCAGGCAGATTTCCAGATGGTCCCGCTTCCTCGCCCTTGTTTTGTCCATATGATCACTTCTTCTTTCCCGCTTTCTTCGGGAATACTACGCTCGCATACCCCACAACACTCTCCCCGCCCCCTCCATATTCCCCCGAATTCGTATAATAAAGAAGCTCTCCCTGCCTGCATTTCATCCTCTTCGCGTACTCCAGCAGCGCGGTAACAGGGCCATACCCGCATATGCTCCATCCGCGCTCCGAAACCCTCTTCTGGAAGCCTTCCGGGTCCATCCCGGTTATGAAGGATAGCGCGGACATGTCGTTCTTCTTCGCAACCTCGGGCGGCGCGTAATGCGAGAAATCCGAGCTCGCAATCACCACCACCTCCTTTTTGTATTCCGAAACCGCATCGAAAATGGCCTTCCCCAGGTCCAGGGACGCCTCTAGCCCCTGGTCCATCATGCATATGGGCACAATCCTTGCCCCCTGGTTCCGCATCTGTATGAAAGGGACCTGCACCTCCACGGAGTGCTCCATCACGTGCGCCCTCTCGTCAAAATCCAGGTATTTCGCGTGCCCCTGTATGAGCTTCCCAAGCTCCGTATCGTTCTTCACTTCCCCGAGCGGGGTTTCCCAGTCATCAAGGGAGAGCGAGAGCAGGCTCCCGCCCCCCGAATGGTTCGGCCCGATGACCACAACCGTGTGCGCATTCTCCATTTCCCTTATGCTCATGTACGTGGCCGCAGCAGCCACTCCCGAATACTGGTACCCGGCGTGCGGGCACACCCCACCGTATGCGCTCGTTTCCCTCGCATGCTGCTTCGCCCTGAGCATGCAGTCCGAAACCATCCTTTCCAGCGCATCCGCTTCCAGCGGGTAGAAATACCCTGCTACTGCTGCCGCCCTCATGGTTGCACTTCTGAGAGTAAGGTTAAAAAACCCGCAGCCCCGTTCAGGTGTTAGGCTGTTGCAAATTTAAAGCCGATGCCCGTTAGCTGTTGTCACCAGGTCTTGCAGTTGTCTCCATGTCTTGCATGGTCTTCAGGTCTTGTGTGGCTTTCAGGACCCTCAGGACAACCCAAGACTTCACGCCGTGGAGGTTCACCAGACTCCAAGACCCCCAAGACTAGGAGACCACAGAGATTATTAAAGCCGATGCCCATCAGTGGTTGTCTCCATGTCT
>JBFMEZ010000021.1:0-60053 GCA_040753215.1 Microcaldota archaeon
CTCTCCTCCCCGGCATAAATGCCGAGGCTTCCTCACACCTTGTAGCCGCACCCAATGGCTAGGCAGACCTATCGCCGCCACGCAGGCGACTACAAGGTGTGACCGAGCCGTGGAGGTTCAGTGATGGGGGAGGGTCGGGAGGACCCTCAAACTGAGGAGGGGCGCCCCCTCCGCGGTTCGGTGCGGATTAAGATTATAAATATGAGGCATGGAATGGAAGCGATGGCTGACAAATGGAAGGTTATAGCTGAGAATTTCGCAGAGGCTTTTGCATCCGATTCTGTGCACACAACCTACAAAAACCTCTGGGTGCAGGTTTGCGGCTGGGCGAAGGCGGACAAATTGCCCCAGCCGGAGAATGTGCAGGTCACGCAGAAAATCATAATAGGCGAGAAGGGGACGGAAGTGGAGGCGGAGTTCTCCATTTTTGCGGAAGGGAAGGAGATTAGCGCGAAGAAGAAGACGGTGAAGAAGGCGGAGGAGTAGGGCTATTTTTATATTCATTAATCCTAATACTCCCAGGGATAAGAATGGCTGGAGTATCGGAACTCGTCTACCTGCTGAACAATGCCGGGACCGCGGAGGAAAGGAGGTCCGCGGCGCTTGAGCTCGGGGAAATGGGAAGGGAGATGGAGGACAAATCCGAGATCTACTCTGCACTATCTGCTTCCGCCAGGTTTGCTGAAAATATCATTGTGAGGAGAGCATCCGCCTATGCGCTGGGGGTCCTTGGCTCCACTGAGGCGATAAACACCCTCTTCTCGCTCCTTCTGGAGGAGGATGAGGGGCTCAGGAACAGGGCGGTGAGGTCGCTCGCGAGGATAATACGGGATAATGGGATTCCGGAAGCGGTTTCCGGATGGCAGATTGACAATGTGTATGCGCCAGTCCTGATGGGGATGCTGGACAGCGAAAATGCGGACGTGAGGAGGGCGGCCGCGAGGGTGCTCTCGCATGCGGGATTCAGGGCGGGGCTGGAGGAGCTGGCCGGGAGGGCGGCGGAAGGGGACGAAACCTGTGCGTATATGCTTTCTTTTGCCGGAAAGCGCTCGATGGAGCCGCTTTACCACATGATGTTTGATGAGGGCGGAAAGAACTCCCCGGACGCCGAGAGATTCGCGCAGATGGCCTCCGCGCTCGCAGGGATACTTGAGAGGCGCGGGGAGAGCATAGAGTACGGCGAGGTGGCGGAATACGCGGATGAGATGTACCCCACCAAGCTGACCAACCTGCGGAATTCCATCTACGGGATGCTTGAAAGCGGGGATGCGGAGAAAAGGAAGGACGCTGCGCTGCTGATTGAGCGGATGCCCATCATCTTTTACGGGAGCGAGATGGACAGGGCGCTGGAGAGGCTCAATGCGCGTATTGAGGTGGAGGAGGACGAGGGCGTGAAGGCGGCTCTGCAGAGTTCTGCGGACAGGCTGTCTGAAAGGCTCGTGGGAAGGGTGGCGAGGCGCTAGCCGGCGCATCCTTTTATAACCCTGCTTTCCTAATATAATCCTAATTATACGGGGGTTTTTTGGATGGACCTAATCTCATTCAGGGATTTGGACAAGGGGACGGTGGAGAAGATTTTTGGGCTTGCGGAGGACATGGACCGCCAGCTTGAGAGAAGGAAGGTGGAGAAGCTGGAGGGGATAATGGCGACTCTTTTCTTTGAGCCTTCCACAAGGACTAAATTGTCATTCCAGTCCGCGGCTGAGAGATTGGGATTGCAGGTGGTGGACTTCCTTGCGGAAAGGAGCTCTTTGAAGAAAGGGGAATCTTTCACAGACACAATAAGGACGGTGGACGGGTATTGCGACATAATTGCGATGAGGCACCCCGCGGAAGGTGCGGCGCGGCTGGCGGCTGAGGTGGCGGAGGCGCCGGTGCTGAACGGGGGGGACGGGGCGAACCAGCACCCGACGCAGACGCTCCTGGACCTTTATACGATACGTAAACTGAAGGGGAAGATTGCGGGGCTTAACGTGCACCTTGTGGGAGATTTGAAGCATGCGCGCACGATGCACTCACTCGTGTATGGGCTGGGGATGTTCGGTGCGAAGGTTACGATGGTCGCGCCCAAGGGGCTGGAACTGGAGGAGCACATCATACACGAGGCGGAGAAAAAGTTCAACTTCAGGATGGAGAGCAGGGGCGCGATAGACCTTTCGGATGCGGACGTGCTGTATGTATGCAGGGTGCAGGAGGAGAGGTTTGCGGACAAGTACGAAGCGGCGAAGGTGAAGAAGGAATTCACCATTTCTGCGGATTACATAAGGAAGGGAAAGAAGGATTTGGCAATACTGCATCCGCTGCCGAAAGTGGATGAGATTCCGCAGGAGGTGGATGCGATGCCGCAGGCGAAATATTTCGAGCAGGCGAGGAACGGCATACCTGTCAGAATGGCGTGCATTAAAATGCTATTGGAGGGGTGAGAATATGCTGAAAGTTGATATCATTGAGCACGGGACTGTAGTGGACCACATAAAGCAGGGGATGGGGAAGAAGGTCCTGGATATCTTGGGGATAGATGAGAAGAGCGGGAACAGGGTTGCGCTCGTGATGAACGTGCCGTCGCAGAAAATGGGGAAGAAGGACATCGTGAAGGTCGAGGGGATACTCATATCCAAAGAGAAGACGGATGCGATTGCGCTTGTTTCCCCCCGTGCGACTGTGAATCTGATCAAGGATGGTAAGGTGGTGGAGAAGAAGCAGGCAGAGCTTCCGGATAAATTGCGCGGGGTGGGAAGGTGCCCGAACCCCAACTGCATAAGCGTGCAGGAGAAGAGCACGTCCGGCTTCCACCTGGAGGGGCAGAAGTACAGGTGCGATTACTGCGAACGGACTTTCAAGCCGGAAGAGCTTGTCTGACCCTCGGCGAGGTTAAAAAACGTTTTGGCTAAACTGATTGCATGAGGTTTGTTTCTCCCAATTGTTCGGATTTGTACCCCCCGAACATAGAGATGAAGCAGTTCCCGGACGGGGACGATTACGTAAGGATTCCGGAGGCCAAGGGGGATGGGCCGGTGTTTCTCCTGCACAGGCTCTACCCGGAGCAGGACCGCTCCCTGATGCAGGCGGTGCTGATGCTCAAGACCCTGCGGGACAAAGGATACAGGACCGCACTTGTCGCACCGTATTTGCCTTACTCCAGGCAGGACAAGATATTCAAGGAAGGGGAGGCGAAGAGCGCGGAATACGTATGCGAGATGCTTAAGTGGGCGGGAGCGGACCGCTTAATTACATTTGACTGCCATTTCATGAAGAAGGCGGGCGAGGCGGAGTATGGAGGGCTTAAGGTTGCGAGCCTCTCCATGGGCGCGGAGCTCATAGAAAAGGCAAAGGAAAAGTTCGGGGACGGGTTTGAGGTTGTGAGCCCGGATTTGGGAGCGAGCTACATGGTTGAACGGACTGGCGGGAAGGCCATGGAGAAGAAGCGCGGGGAATACGTGAAGGGCGGGGAGGCATACAGGAAGATAGAAGGGATGAAGGCGGAGTTTGAGGTGAAGGGAAAGGATGTGCTCATACTGGATGACATGATTTCCACCGGTTCCACAATGATAAGGGCGGCGGAGACTCTGAAGAAGAAGGGGGCGGGGAGGATTGCGTTCGCCGCCACGCACGGGTTCTTCCTGAAGGATTCGCTGCAGAAGTTGAGGGCGCTTGGGGATGTTTTTGTCTCGGATTCGATACCGTCCCCGGTCTCTGAGGTTTCCATAAAGAGAAAAATCGAATCTCTTGTGGGAGCATGAATATGAAAATCGCTTATTTTACCGATACGTACCTCCCGAATGTGGACGGGGTGGTTACCTGCCTCCTGAATTATAGAAAGGAGCTGGAGAGGAAGGGCCACGAGGTCTACATATTCACGCCTGGAAGCAAGAAGGACAAGGCGGAGAACAGGGACAAGAACGTGCATTATTTCACCTCGGCTACTTTCAAGCCCTACCCGGACTACAGGATTTCGCTTTTCCCTTTCCCTTCCGCAGTAAAAAGGGTGAAGGAGATAAGGCCGGACATAGTGCACTCCCACGGGATTGCGACCACGGGGCTGGCGGCGATAAACTGCGCGCACGAGCTGAAGGTGCCTGCAATCGCATCCTTCCACACGATGGTGCCCGAGGCGACGCACTATCTTACGAAGAATGAGGGGATGCAGAAGCTGCTGGAGGACGTGACCTGGAAATACCTCAAATGGTATTATGGGTTCTTCGACACGGTGCTGGTTCCGAGCAAATACGTGGTGGATGTGCTCAGGGAGAAGGGGATAACAAATACGATGATACTGCCCTCGGGGATAGACGTGAAGGCGTTCGGGAAAGGGGACGGCGAGGCGGCGAGGAAGAAGCATTCACTGGGGAAGAAGAAAATCATACTGCATGTGGGGAGGCTGGTGATGGAGAAGAACCTGGATTTGCTCATAAACGAGGCTCACTCCATAATAAACAAGCAGCCGAACGCGCGTTTCCTCATAGTGGGGAAGGGCCCATCGGAAGAATACTATAAGAATGCGGTGAAGATGAAAGGGCTCGCTGGATATTTCATATTTACGGGCTTTGTGGAGGAAAAGGAGCTCCCGGACTACTATGCGGCTGCGGACGTGCTCGCATTCCCATCGAAATTTGATACGCAGGGGCTGGTTGTGCTGGAGTCGATGGCGTGCGGGACGCCGGTCGTGGTGCCCAAGAAATCCGCGGCAGAGGAACTGGTGGAGGAGGGGAAGAACGGCTACACCTTCTCCGAGCCCGTGGACTTCAGGGAGAAGATACTTCTTGCGATGGAGAAAAAGAGGGAGATGTCCGAAAGCGCGAGGGAGAGGGCGGCGCTCTACGACAAGGAGGGCATGGTGTCTAAGCTGGAGGAGCTCTACAAGGCCAAGGCGGAGGCGAATTCCAGGAATACGGAAGCCAGGAAGAACAAGAAGAGATAGCTCATACTTTCATGTCCTTTATCATCTTCTGCAGCCCGTCCAGGGTTTTTATCTGCACCGAGCCGGACTCCACCTCCAGCTTGAGGAGGGTCGCCGCCTCGTCCCCGGAGGAGAGCAGCTCGTTGAGCTCCTCCACCTCTGCATCGTCCTCCGCAAGTATCATGTTTATGCCCAGGTGCAGGGAGCCGATGGCCCTGCCCACGACATCTGCGCCCTCGTACAGATGCACGAAAATGTCCTGCCCGAGGACCGTTATCTTGCTGTCGTATTCCCCGCTCGCGCCCAGCGGGGTGAAGGGGACCGCCTCGTTTATGCATATGTCGCGCAGGCCGCGGAACATTGAAAGGTATTTGGCGCTCTTCCCGGTCTCCTTCTCCCAGGAGGACTTCGAATAGTAGCCCGCCTCCTTCCTCAGGAGGCCCAGCCCGGTGAGCTGGTCCAGGAGGTACTCGAGGTTGTAGTCGCTTATGAAAACCGGCTTGCCCTCGTGCAGGATGTCCTTGAACGCCCCCTTTATCTCGGAGAGCCGCAGGGGCGTGTGCTTCCACCTGTACTTCTGGTTCACCCTGTCGAGGAGGCCGAGGAGGGTTTCCCTGCCTACCGGTATCTTGGTGGTTGTCTGGGGAGGGAAATCCGGTATGTCCAGCCCGTACACCGGGATTTCGGAGGCCTTGAACACGTATGCGGCTGCAAGCGCGGCCGCGGCGAGGACGAAGGCGGCAAGGAAAAACGGCTGCGCATAGAACGGGGTGGGCGCCCTCTTGTCTATTGGCAGGGTGTAAGTGAAGGAGCCGCTCTGGAAGGATACTTCGTGCATCCCGTCCGGGAGCGGGCCGTATCCGCTCGCCCTCAGGTCCACATCAAAGCCGCTCGCATCCGTAAAGGTGTATGTGCCGTATGCGCCGCCGTCCACCTTTGCGGTGACGGTATCGAGCACCACGGGGCTGCCGTCGCCCAGTATCCTGAAGCCGTACGTGTCCGTGCGCGTGTTGAAAAGCCCGGGCACGAACTCCACGTCCTTCACCCGGAGGTAGGAGCGCGCGTACCTGTTCCCTTCCTGGTCCACGATGTTGAGTATGTAGTCCCCGGTCGGCAGGTCGAAGGTGTGGGATATGGAGGGCTGGGAGTTCAGGCTCACTCTCGTGCCTGCAATACCCGTCCGGTCCACCTCCCCGGAGAGGTTCGTGACGGAGAGGAAGAGGAACTTCTCCCCGCCGCTTTCGCGCAGGAGTATTATCAGGTCCATCGGGGTGGGGGAGATGCTCCCGGGGAGTATGCTGTGGCCGCGCGAGTAGATCTCGCCTTTCGCGCTCTTCTGCAGGAAGGATGCCGAATAAAAGCCGGAGCCGCGCTGCTGGTTGTACCCGAATACCTTCAGGTATGCGGAATCGCCCTCGAAGGAGGGGGTGAACAACTCCAGGGAGTCGTCCCCGGAAAGGTTGAACACGCCTGCCGTGTCCGCGGCCGGGGTGAGCCAGCGCGTCTGGAAAAATATGCGGGCAACGTCCGCGCCCGCCGCCGAGCCGGTTTCCCATCCGCCGTCAAGCGTCTGCGGCGCGAGTATTATGAAGCCGCCCTTGTATGAAAGGACGCTGTAGGCCCCGCCGAACATCCAGCTCGAATCAAGGCCGGAGGCGCCGTAGAGCGGGTTCTTTATCGCAACGGTGCTGTCGGGGGCGAGGGCTGCGCCGGGGTCGAAGGTTATCCTCCTCTCCCTCGAGCCGAGGAAAGACGGCGGCGTCGGGACGATGCTGCCTGATTTTGACACCATCCTGGAAAAGTCCTGGCCTATGTAGAATACAGTTACGCCCCTCTCCATGAGCGAAAACAGCATGGGCTTTTCCCCGGCAACAAGCTCCTCGGGTATGTACCCGCTCGGCAGCAGGAGCAGCGCGCCGGGGCCGAGCTTGTCCAGCTCCGAGACCGATATTTCGTTCGCGACCATTCCGATGGTAGAGAGGCGGAGGGAGAGGGACGATTTGAAATCGGGGTAGGTTTCCGCCTGGTACCGGCTGCTGCGGAGCACGAAAACCGAGTTGGGGACTACGGAATCATAGACCGCCGCGCCAACCGTGATGTTTGGGAGGCCGGAGGAGAGGATGTGCGTCTTCGAATAGGCGGTGTGGTAGGGGTAGCGGAAATTCTCCGGGTCGCTTGCCGTAAGTATGTCCGAGTCTTCAACCACGGCCGAGAGGGATGCGGCGGAAACCTCCGCGGTCACCCGCTCGCCCGGGAGATAAACGGATTGTGCGAAGAAGAAGGCGGTCAGCAAAAGCAGCAGTAGCAGGGCAACGAGGCCGCCCACCCTGAACGCAAACACAGGGGAAATCTCCAGGGCCGGCTTTTTCTCCTCACCGGGAGCGGGTGCCTTTCCAGGGGCGGCGGGCTGAGGCGGGGCCTTCCTCCCAAGGGCTGAAAGAAGCGCTTCCTTTGCCTTCTCGAAGACAGGGCGCTCGACTTTTCTCAGCCTCACCTCATAAGAATATCGCTTCTTCAGGCCGAAGCGGTACTCGCCCGGATTTGCCGGGTCCCGGCCTGGGATGGCCATATCACACCCCCTCGCCCGGGCGGAAACCGGCCCGGCAGGCATAAATGCGTAATGGCCGGAACATCACCACCAACTCCTGCGAATCCATCCAGAGGGTGTGAAACTCACTGCACAACCTCAAAGAACCCCTGCCTCACAAGCTCGTCCAGGACCTGCTCTACCCTCGCCTCCGGTACCCTGAATGTCTTGGAGAATTCCGCGACGTTCATCAGGCCGCCGTGGTCAATGACCCATTCCTGCACCTTGGACCTGAGGGTGCCCTCCGACATGCCCTGGAGGCTCTCGAGCTTGAGCTTCAGCTCGTCGTTCTCGTTCTTGAGCTCGTAATTTTCCCTGGAGAGGGCCGCGAGCTGCTTCTTCGCAACCGCGGAATTGCGCCTCAGCGTCTCGGCCTCCTTCCTCATGGTGTCGTAAGTCGCATAGAGCTGCTTGTAGTCTGCGGTTGCATAGTCCTCTATCTCCTTAACGGTCTGCTCGAGCAGCTGGAGTACCAGCTTAGGGTCCACCTCGTAGTGCCCTTCCACAAGCGTGAGCATGTTGAGCAGGTGGCGCAGGACATCCATCCTCCTGCGCGTGGGCGATGCCGAGGGGGGCACCGTATAAATCACGTCGACGGCGTCCTTGTCGAACCTCACGATGGAAAAGGTGTAGGGGTTCTTGCTTATGTCCCTGCTCTCGACGTATGCGGCGCTTACCGCGCTCTTCTCCTTCGCGACCTTCAGGTAAGAAATGCCCTTCAGCGCGCCCGCGAGGTCTTCCGCCTTCCCCGACATCCTCCCCTCCAGCCTGAACCCGTCAACCCTGGGTGGGGCAACCGCCTCAGGCATGCTATGCACCCCCCTTCTCCCCGGCCTCAAGCGCGGGGACGTAGTTCAGGATTGAAAGCGCCAGGACCATCGCGCCCAGCAGGAAGGAGAAGCACACGGCTGCCGGCTGGAAAGGCGCACCTGCGAGCAGCGGAAGGATGGGCAGGCCTATCGCGATGAGCACCGCCCCGGTCGCGTACAGCACGAGGTTGCGCTCGAATTTCTTCCTCTTCTCCGCGTACTTCGCGAGGTGCTCGGGGCAGACGACGAGCTCGTTGCCCTTCAGTATCCCGAGCTTCCTCTTCATCTCCCGTATGAACCTTATGACCACGTCGGTCTTGAGCGGGGTGCCCTCCTCCACCTCCCTTTCGCAAATCCAGCATACCCTAGGCATCCTATCCCTCCATGGAAACCTGCGTTATTTCCGCGTCGCTGACGCCCGCCTTCCTCTTGTCCGCCTTTGTGAATATGTTTATTATGGTGGTATCCTCAATCCCTATCTCCTTCAGGAAGCCGGTGATGTTCGGGCGCGCGATGCCGAACCGCTCCAGTATTATTATGAAGGAGACTACGTCCAGGTGCCTGCTGTGCTGGTCGAAAAGCCGCACCACCTCTTCAATCCTGTCCTCGCCGAGCCCGAACTCCAGCAGCCTCCTCTTCAGATCATCCTTATGGAAAGACACAGACCTTGCCACATCAATCGCCTCCCTTTGTTCTTTTGTAAGCACGCCCTCCAGCTCCAGGAACAGCTCCCTGACCGGCTCCTCGCCCTCTATCTTTTCTATCAGGAACGTGGAGGGGTAGGGCGCCGCGGTGGAGAAGGCCATGTTGACTGCGCACTGCCCCACGCCGAACCTGGAGATCTCGTCCCTCATGAAATTGCTGAAGTTCAGGGAACCCTGGAGGTAGTCGAGGAACTTCTCGAACTTTACCTTGAGTATGAAGGTGGTGCCCACGTTGCTGAATATCGCCTCGCTTATGTCCGTGGGGTTCTGCGATGCGACTATTATCCCGAAGTTGTACTTCCTCCCCTCCCTCACAATCATGACCGCATCGCTGTTGTCGTCCTTGGCAATCTTCCACGCCTCGTCCAGGACGACTATCAGGCGGAGGCCCTTCTCCTTCGCCCATCCCATCGCGCGCATCCTCTCCTTCACGAACTGCAGCACGGCCAGGGCGCCCAGCGCGCGGAAGCGCTCGTCGGGCAGCCCGGAAAGGTCCAAGGCGACGAGGCCGGAGGTAGTGAGCTCGTCCAGGCTCACAGTGCTGTGCTGCGCGAAAAAGTCCTCGCCCGGCTTTGTGAATTCGCGGAGGCGGTAGATGGCGTTCTCCAGCTCGGCCGGGAACTCGTACGTGCCCAGGGAGGACTTCTCCTCCAGTATTTTCGCGACATCCTTCAGCGTGGGTGGGCTGAGCGGCCTTCCCAGCTCGTCCCTCTGCTCGGTGGAGTCCATCCTGTACTTGTTGTTGACGTACGCCTGCTCTATCGCCTGCTCGGTGAGCCGCTTCTGCTCCGGGTACTGCTCGATGTCCGTGAGGAGGGCGAGCGTGCGCATTATCTGCTTTATGCGGTCGTAGGGCTTCATCCCGCCCAAGTCAAGCAGGTTGAGGTAGGAGCCCTTCCCCAGCGTTACGACCCTTCCGCCGGTGAGCCTCACCCAGTCCTTGTACTCCCCCGCCCAGTCGAGTATGAGCGCGTTGGAGCCCCACACGAAGGATGCGCGGGTGAGGAAGGTCTTTATGAAATAGGATTTGCCGGAGCCGCTTATTCCAACGGCCGCGATGTGCGGGTTCGCGATTTCCTGGAACGACCAGTAGAACGGCACGTTGAGTATCTTGGTCCTCCCTATGTAAATCGAGCCGGCGGGGTCCGCGAAAAGAACGTCCATCGGGGGCTCTGGCGGATGTACCAGTATGTTCCGCTTGGCAAGTTCCCGGTTGGATACCCTTGAGATCTGCAGGGCCATTTTTGCACCGCTATATGAGGGCCGCCTCGAGCTCCCTCGGGGTTGGCGGCATCGCCTTCTCCCATTCAAAGCATTTCAGCATCTGGTCCGCGGCAAGCTGCTCCACCTGCACGTTCAGCGCGTTGGAGAGCGTAACCTTCAGCTCCCTCGCCTGCGCGCGCACTGCGGCGGTCGCCGCCTCCTTGGAAACGCCGCTCGCGGTGGTCATCGCGTATGCAAGGACTCCCATGGGCCTGAGCCCTTTCGTGAGCTTTGTGAGCTGCTCGTCCCACATCGCGACCTCCCGCTCGTACTTGTCTATCCTCAGCACGTCCGGCTCGGTCTTCTCCCGCTCGCGGGCGAGCCGAAGCTGCGCCTCCGCCTTCTTCGTCTCTATCTTCTTCCTCTCCTCGCCTATGTCCTCGGCGTATAGCATGTACGAGACCTTGGCGACGTATTTTATGTTGGAGATTGCACGCTCGAAATCCTCGTTGTAGGCTATGTTCTGCTCGAGGGACTTCTCTGTCGCGGACTCGAAGACCCTTATCCCGAGGAAGGCGCTGGAGTAATACAGGTTGCCCACCTTCTTCACTATCACGTCCTGGGACGGCGGGATCTCGTAGCCGGTGTCCGTGATGAGGAGGGTGTTCGTCCTCTGGGTGAGGAGCGGGACGAGGATGTAGCCATACTTCAGGAACAATATCGCGAAAATGCTGCCAAGCCCCGCGAGGAGGGCCGCGAGTATGCTCAGGGCGCCCCCTCCGGAAGCGAGCGCCATGAGCGCCCCGAAGAGGCCCACTCCCGCCGAACCGTAGGCGAGCTGCTTTTCTGTGACCATCGGCAACCACCAACGGCAGAATTAGTGCTCTATGGTTTATAAACTTATTCTCGAAGAGCAGACTCCACTATGCGCTCGGCGTCCCCGATGTAGGTGGAGGGATCGAACAGGGCGTCCAGCTCCTTCTTTGCGAATCTCTTCCCGGGAGGGCTGGCCTCCAGCACTTCGCGGAGGGATTTCTTCTCAGCGAACGCCTTCTGGGAGAGCTCCCGCACGGATTCGTGGGCCTCCTGCCTTCCCACGCCCTTTTCCGTGAGCGCGAGCATCAGCCGCTCGGCCATTATCAGCCCGCGGGTGAGCTCCAGGTTCTTCCTTATGTTCTCCGGGAAGAACTGCAAATCCGGGAGGATGGACGAGAGCTGCACGAGCATGTAATCCGTTATGATGAAGGATTCCGGGAAAATGAAGCGCTCGTTCGCGGAGTTCGTGAGGTCGCGCTCGTGCTCAAGGGGGATATTTTCCATGGCCGTCTGGACGTTGGCGCGGACCAAACGCGCAAGAGAACATACCCTCTCGGATTTGTGGGGATTCCTCTTGTGCGGCATCGTTGAGGAGCCCACCTGCTTCCTGCCAAAGGGCTCCGCGATCTCGCCAATCTCCGGGCGGGAGAGGTTGCGGATTTCCTTGGCTATTTTTTCGCAGGTTCCGGAGATTAGCGCGAGCAGGGAGAGGATTTCAGCATGCCTGTCGCGCTGGATTACCTGGCTGGAGACCGGGGCGGGGGTGAGGCCGAGCAATTCCATCACTCTCTTTTCGAGCCTTTCGCCATCCTTGCCGAA
The DNA here is from genome assembly GCA_040753215.1 of Microcaldota archaeon. Taxonomy (GTDB): domain Archaea; phylum Micrarchaeota; class Micrarchaeia; order Anstonellales; family Bilamarchaeaceae; genus CAIXOA01. The sequence continues at coordinate 11,836 of JBFMEZ010000021.1, forward strand.
GGCCGCGCGCGTGCCTGTCGCGCCGCTCATCTTTCCCACGAGGATGCGCTTCTCCGCTTCTTCTATTCTCTGGAGGTGCCTTTTTACTTCCGTATAATAGAGGGCGAACTTCATCCCATAAGTGGTCGGTACCGCGTGCTGGCCGTGCGTCCTTCCGATGCACACGGTTTTCTTGTGCTTAAGGGCGAGGGATTTCAGGATTTCCGCAAGCGCGGAAAGGCGCTTCTTCTCCAGGGCGAGCGCATCCCGGAAGATGAGTGCGGTCGCAGTATCCTCTATATCATAGCTGGTTGCGCCGAGATGCACATAAGAGCCCGCATCCCCGCTCTGCTCGGAGAGGGCCTTCACCATGGCCATGAGGTCGTGGTGGATTTCGTGCTCTATCTCAAGAACGCGGGAGAGCTTCACCTTTTTGCTCCCTTCTTCTATTCTTTTAGGGGCGTCTTTTGGGATGCGGCCCAACTCAGCGTGCGCCTTCGCAAGGGCGATTTCTACGTCCATCCACTTGCGGAGCTTAAACTCCTCGTCGAAAATAGCGCTCATTTCGGTTCTGTACCGTGAATCAAGGGGCGAGATTGCCATAGATATTGATGGGGGGAAGAAAATTAAAAAAGGGAGGGTAGGCATGTAGTGCTAAAAAATATCCATATTTTCATAATATTTTAGCACTACATTTTATACGGCTTCGCCCGTTTAAGGTAGAAATCAAGGGCCTCGTTGACCTTCCTCTTGAAGAACAGCACCAGCCCGTATTGCCTGTTCTTTGTCTGTGCCTGCTCCAGAAGCCGCAGGTAGCGCAGGCGCTCCTTCTTCGCTATTATTATGGGCGGATAACCGCCTTTCATAAGAACCCAGTTGGCGAGCAGCCTGCCCACCCCCCCATTCCCGTCAACGAAAGGATGGATGGACTCGAATTCAAGGTGGGAGACCGCTGCAAGGGCAATCGGATCGTACCCGTTCGGGTTCCTGTTGGTCTTGTACACGAACTCTCCCATTAGTTTTGGCACCCGGTTCGGAGGCGGAGGCATGAACGGGGAGCCGCGCGGATAGACCTGCACCGGGCGGTAAGCGCCGAGGTACTTTTCCACTACTCCTTTCATAGTCGCCTTGTGCAGCTCAAGGATGTCGGCTTCTCGGATTTCCTTCTTTCCCTCCTTCATCCACCTGAAAATGATGTTTATGGCATCCCGGTGCCCCTTCGCGGCAAGATAATCAGTGAGCGGCTTGTTCCCGACGACCATTCCTTCGTCGAGGAGCGTAGCCGTTTCCTTCAGAGAGAGGGTGCTGCCCTCTATCGCGGTGGAATTGTAGGTCCATAGCACTACCAGGTCCTCCATGAGCCGTTCCTCTATCTCCTTTGGAAACGGCCTCAGCGAATCGAGCAGTTTCTTCTTTTCCGCTATCTTCCGGTCCAGTTCCTTTTCTCCCTCTTCCTGCCTTTCCTCAGGCTCCGGCATCGTTAGCCCCTTCTCCTTCGCGTATTTCTCGGCCTCGTCCCGCCTGCCGAGATATTTCATTATCTCCTGGCGGACGGCGCCGCCCTCCCGGACGTTCTTTACGAGGTAAAAGTAGTACTCGCCGCTGACAAGCTTTGCCCTTATGAATGCCATGGTTGGTTTTGTAGTGCTAAATTTATAAGCATTTTGGAAGATTTTTTAGCACTACAAAACCTTCAATTCAGATGCCTCCTTTTTTCCATGCGCTCCAAACCCAACCCGATATTGAAAACTGCATCTCCCAGAAGTACACGGGTACTCTCATCAGGGCAAACCGCCATCTCTGCTTCCAAAACTTTTTGCAGTGCGCTCAAAATGTAACCGTCTTCGCTTCTTGCCAATTCCCCTATAATTCTATCTGCTTTTACAAAGCTTTCTTTGCCACCGCAGCGATCAATATAAGTAAAAGCTCCAAAACCCGTGGCCACATGTACATAAGAAATTCCTTTTTTCCCAGCATCTCTGATTAATTTCCTTAGTCTTTCCAGTTTTCTCCGAACGTCTTTCGGCACTTCGCCTCTCATCTCCAGACCTTCTAGCAGCGGCAAACTATCGGGCCCTTCCCTTCTCCCATCTGCTTGTTTTGGGCTCGGAGCCAGATCGCCCCGCATTTTCCTGCTCATATCATCACCCTTAGACTGGGATCGCTTATGGCTCTGTAAACTGTCATGTGGCTCATCCCAAGCAGGTCAGCGACCTCCCTAATCGACATCCGCTCGAAAATGTAAAGCCTGAGAATCTCGTTAAGGAGCCGGTTATCCACAAGCCCTTTTCGCCTTCTCCCAAAACTAGCAATCTGCGGAGAGCCAAAGCCTAGGCTCGCCCATGCGCAGTCTTGCGTCTCTGGTTCCGAGTCCTGTTTTGTTTCCTGTTTTTTTCATTTGGCTCACCTCTTTAATTTTGTAATTCGTTTGCGCCGAACAGGTATATAAAAGTATGTAACAGTCCGCCGCTAATCCTGTTCTTTCCTCTCTTCGGGCGAGCCGTAAATAATCTTCCTCCGGGGGCGCCCGCGTTCCCGTTTCCGGTTTCCTGTTTCGGGTTTCCGGTACTCTGTGCCCGCTCGCTGACTGGAAACCGGCAACCGGGAACCGGGAACTGGCAAAGACCAGTTTATGAACATGGCCGGCTTCTTCCCCTCTATGTCTATGAGCATCCATTTCTCCTTCACGAGCAGTTTCTTCTTCAAAACAGTGTAAGCCGCTTCCATCGGAAGGGAGCGGGCGTTGGAGCTTACTATGAGGATTTTGTATTCCGCAGGAGTGGAGTTCATGTAGGTGATTGTTTCGAAAAAGTCCCTCCTTCCGCCGAACTCTATGCGCAGGATTGCGGAGATGCGCTCCCCTTTTACTGTGAGCATCCTTCCGTCCCTCTGCACCTCAAATCCCCTTGCTTTGGCTAAGGATTCGTACGCGGAGAGGAGGGATTCGAGAAGGTCCTTCTCCGGCTTTTTGACCTGAAGAATGTCCGTAAAAATGCTCACCGGCATAGTACTCAGAGAGTGATTATAAACGTATATACCGGAATTACATGCATGGGGTTTTCTGCAGAACAGAAGAAAAAACTACTTCTGATTGCACGGAAGGCGATAGAGTATTATGCGGAGAGGGGGGAGGAGCCGGGAGCCCTCAGGGAAGCGGACATAGACGAGTTTGACATGCCGCGCGGGGTTTTCGTCACGCTGCAGAAGGGGCGGGAGCTGAGGGGGTGCATGGGCTTCCCGCTCCCGATAATGCCGCTGGGGAAGGCGGTGGTGAAGAGCGCCATATGCGCCGCATTCGAGGACTACAGGTTCCCGCAGGTGCGCAGGGAAGAATTGGGCGGGATAAGCATCACCATAAGCGTCCTCACCGTCCCTGAGCTGGTGGATGCCGGGAAGCCGGAGGAATACGCAAAGAAGATAAAAATCGGCAGGGACGGGCTCACCATCCACTGCATGGGGTGCTCTGGGCTGCTGCTCCCCCAGGTGCCGGTTGAGGAGGGGTGGGGGATAGAGGAATACCTCTCCCACCTCTGCATGAAGGCGGGGCTGCACCCGAAGACCTGGAGGGAGAAGGGGGCGGTTATAAAATCCTTCCAGGCAGAGATAATAAGGGAGGAGTAGGATGAGGATAAGGACCATACAGCGGGAGAGCGGCACCTACATACGCGTGCCGGACGATTTGCGCAGGGCTGAGGAGGTGGAGCTCTTCCTTCTGCGGGACGGGTACTATCTCCTATCCATGCCGCTGGGCGGTGAGGCGGAAAATAGCGGTCGGCAAACGTCCGCTGGTTACAGTAAACAGGAAACCGGAAACCGGAAACCGGAGGATGCGGGGGGAATAACGCAGCTCGAAAAGAAGGTGCTGGGGAAGCTGGCTTCCATAAAGTTCAACCGGAGGACCGCTTCCTCCATAAGCAGGGAATTCAGCAGGCAGGAGAGGGAGGCGCTGCTCTCGCTGGAGAAGAAGGGCGTGGTGACGTTCATAAAGAGCGGGAAGTACCCGGGCGGGGTGTACAACATACAGAACGGGTTCTATCCCCAGCACAGGAAGGAGGCGGCGGAAGACTGCAGCGGGGCGGACCTCGAGAAGCAGCTTTTCCGGGACGGGTATGCCGTTGTCCCGGACCCGCGCGCGGCGCAGGCGCTTTCGGACATGCTGCAGAGGCAGAAGAACGCCGTCACGGGCGTCAAGAGCTTTGACGGCAAATATTATGTGGCAACGCGGGCGCACATGGAGAGGGTAAGGCGTGTGCTGGCGAGGTGGAGGGAAGAGCACGCGGACCCGAAGGCGGTCGGGGCGAAATTCGGCATCCACCCGGATTCCGTGAAGGCGGTGCTGAAGATACTCGCTGAAGGCGGGGAATATGTGGAGAAGGGAGAGGTGTTCCTGAAGGTGGAATGAATGACCGTTATACGCGATGCGGTGCACGGGAACATAACCATCAGCCCGCTGGAGGAGCGGATAATAGACAGCGGCGAATTCCAGCGGCTCAGGCGGATAAAGCAGCTTGCGCTCACGTACATGGTCTATCCCGGCGCCGTGCACACCAGGTTCGAGCACTCGCTCGGCACGATGCATCTCGCGTCCTCCATCTGCGACGTGCTCGGGATCGGGGGGGGCGAGAAGGGGAGGATAAGGGTGAGGGCGCTGCTCCACGACGTGGGGCACGTCGCGTTCTCCCACGAAAGCGAGCAGGCGCTGCGCAGCGCGCTCGGGGGGCACGAGAAGGCGGGGGAGAGGAAGGCGCTGGAAGGCGAACTCGCGGAAATAATAGGGGGGGCTTATTCCCCTAAAGAGGTTTTTTCCGGGAAAGGCGGGATTGCGGAGGAGATAATCGCCTGCGATGTGGGGGCGGATAGGATGGACTACCTTAAGAGGGATTCCCACCACACGGGCGTCGCATACGGGATAATAGACACCGACCGGCTCATACACACGATGCTCGCGGAGGAGGGCAGGATATGCGTGGAGAGGGGCGGGCTGGAGGCCGCGGAATCCCTCCTCATAGGCAGGTTCCTCATGTTCTCGACCGTTTACATGCACAAGACTGTGCGCATCGCCTCCGCGATGCTCGACCGGGCGATAAGGAAGGCGGTCGGCGCGGGCGGGCTCAGCCCGGAGGATTTCCTTGGCGCCGGGGACGAGGAGATACTGCTTGCGCTGGGGAGGATTCCGGAGAGCGCGCCGTACGCCGGAGCGATAATGCGCAGGAGGTTTTACAAGCAGGCGCTGGCAGTGAGCGACCTGCACCCGCTCCTGAAAAAGCCGGAGGAGGCGGAGGCTGAGCTCTCGGAAAAATGCGGATGCGACATAATAATCGGCATGCCCAACATCCCGGCGCTTCCGTCCGGCCTCATGGTAAAGGGCAGGGAGGGGAGCGTGAGCATATTCGAAGCGTCAGACCTCGTGTCCTCACTCCTGGCGGCCGAAGAGAGGAGGAGGAATGCGATAGTCATGTGCCCGGAGAAGGACAGGGAGGAAGCGGCAAAGGCGGCCGCAAAATATTTTGCGGAGTAGGCGGCTACTGCACGAAATAGCCCGCGATTTTTATCACTGCGACCAGCACGGCAACCCCGATTATGAAGCTCCTCGGGTCCATCTTTATCCCGCTGAGCTCCATGTCCGCGCTGAGGCCGACTATGCCCGCGGACGTCATGGGCATGGACATGCTTGTCCTTTTCAGTGTCATGGGGTAATTAGGGGTGGGAAAGGTTAAAAATGGATAATGCGACCTCTCCACGGTGGCCATGGAAGTGGAAAAGGCGGTCGGGGAGAAAAAGCCGTCGGCGATACTGAGCCTCATCCACATAGGCCTGGATTCCTACGACGACATATTCTCGGATTTCGACCCCTCCCCCTACTCCGAAAGGCTGCTTTCCGAAGATTTCGTGCTTGAGGCGAAGAGGAGGTATGCGGAGACCCGGAAGGGCGGGCTCGAGCTGCGGTTCTCGCTGCCTGGAAGGCTGCGCTCGCAGAAGACCGAGGCGCTGATAAAGAGGAGGCTGAAGCACTATTTCCAGGCGAAGGCGAGGGAAGGGGAGGAGGAGATAAAGAAAAACAGGGCCAGGGGCGCTGCCTATTTTGCCGCGGGATTCGCTGTTTTGCTGTCTGTTGCGGCCGTGCCGCAGGTTGAGGCGCTGAAAGGCGTGAGCCATTTCCTGGAAGTGCTCCTGGTGCCGGTCGGATGGTTCGGCATGTTTGGCGGGGTGGAACTCATGGTGGAGGCGCCCCGGAAATTCGAGAAGGAGATAAGCTTCAACAGGAGGCTGTCCGAGGCGGCATACACGTTCTTCAGCGAGGAGGAGCTGGTGAGGTCGCTGGAGACCGCGGAGGCCGTGAGGGAGGAAAAGACAGAGGAAATTCCGCAAAAGGCCACGGGTGCGGAGGTGGCGACCGCAAAAGCCCGGAGGCCGGGCCCGCTTGAAAGCATCGTAAAGAAGATAAGGGCGGAGAAGAAGTAGAACGCTTATAAACCGGAGGGGACAAATGAGCAGCATGAAGATAGAGTTCAAAAAACTGAAGCCGCTGAAGGCGAAAGACGCCACGCTGATTGTCGGGTTCCCCACATCCGGGCTGGTCGGCAGCATAGCGGCCTCCTACCTCACGGCAAAGCTGGGGATGGAATTCGTCGGCTATTACACAAGCGAAAAGATGCCCCCCGTCACGGCGATACACGAGTACAGGCCCCTCCCGCCGATAAGGGTGTATGCGTCCGAGGAGAGGCACCTTGTGGTGGTCCTGTCCGAGATAATCGTTCCCATCTCCATCTCTTCCGAGATGGCGAAGCACATCGCGGACCTCGCGGACAAGGTCAATTCCCCCCTCGTAATCACGCTCGGCGGCATTTCCCAGAACGAGGAAGAGCACGCCGTTTATGCCATTTCCACCGACAGCAAGGTTGCCGAGGACCTGGTGAAGAGGAAGCTCGTGAAGAAGGTGCGGGAGGGCGCAACAACGGGCGTGGTGGGCCTTCTCCTCTTCCCGGGCGTGGTGAAGCAGCCCGTGCTCGCCCTTCTCGGGGAGGCGGAGACCGAAAGGCCGGACCCTGGGGCGGCTGTGGATGTGCTGCGCATCCTCTCCAAGATAATTGACGTGAACATAGATACCGGCGAGCTGGAGAAGGAAGCAGACCTTCTCGCGCAGGCGGCGAGCGAATCCGTGATAAGCTCAAAAATCCTGAAGAGGAAGCTGGGCTCGATGTACGGATAATTCCGGTCCCGGAAACTGGATACCGGAAACGGGAAACTGATTTTGCAGGGGGCAGGATTTGAACCTGCGGAGGCCCTGAGGCCACAGGATCTTAAGTCCTGCGCAGTTGGCCGGGCTTTGCTACCCCTGCTGCTGGTTATATGGAATAGAAAAGGATAAGAAGAAAATAGAAGGTTCAGGCAAATATCCCCAGCCCATACGCTATAATCGCGGAGGCAAACACAAGCGAGACGGTGTTTACTACCTTTATCAGCGCATTGAGGGAGGGGCCCGCAGTATCCTTCAGCGGGTCCCCCACCGTGTCCCCGACCACCGCCGCCTTGTGCGCATCGCTTCCCTTGCCTCCGTATATTCCATCCTCAATCAGCTTTTTCCCGTTGTCCCATGCGGCTCCGGAGGTGCACATGAACAAAGCCATCATGAGCCCGCTTGCAATCGTTCCGGCAAGGAGGCCTGCGAGGGCGCCAACCCCGAGCACTATTCCCACTACGATTGGCGCAAGCACCGCTATCAATCCGGGAACCGCAAGCTCCGCGAGCGCGGTCTTCGTGCTTATGTCAACGCATTTTGCATAATCCGGCTTCGCCTTTCCTGCCATAAGCCCCGGGATTTCCCTGAACTGCCTCCTCACCTCCTCCACTATCTGGAAGGCCGCCCTCCCTACTGCGGTCATGAGGAAGCTGGAGAAGAGGAAGGGGAGCATCGCGCCAAGGAAAAGGCCGACAACTACAGAAGCATCAAGAAGGTCAACCGTCCCGATGCCCGCTTCCTCCGCAAATGCAACGAAAAGGGCGAGCGCGCCGAGCGCTGCGCCCCCTATTGCGAAGCCCTTTGTGGTCGCCTTTGTTGTATTGCCAACCGAGTCCAATGCATCCGTTATCTCCCTGACCTTTGGCGGGAGGCCGGACATCTCCGCAATCCCGCCCGCATTGTCAGTAATCGGCCCGTAGCTGTCCACTGCGATTATGATGCCGCTGAGCGAGAGCATGGCTGCGGCCGCAAGCGCGATTCCGTAGAGGCCGCCGAGCATGTAGGAGGCGATTATTGCCGCCGCCACGACGAGCACCGGTAACGCGGTGGATTCCATCCCCACTGCAAGCCCCTGGATGAGGTTGGTGCCCGCGCCGGTCTTCGCCGCCTCGGCGATGCTCTTCACCGGGCGGTGGCCCTTTGCGGTATAGTAGTCCGTGATTGCGAACAGGAGGGCGGTTACGATTACGCCGACCACTCCCACGTAGAACATCTGGGGGCTGAGCGGGTAGGCGAACACGTAATAGCCGAGGATTGCGGCTATCCCTGTTACGACTATCGCCCTGTAGAAGGCGTTCATTATCTTCCCATCCCTCCCCGCCCATACGAATAAGGAGCCGATTATGCTCGCAACCGCGCCCACGGATGCGACCGCGAGGGGCAGCAGCACGTATTCCGGCGCGAGCGTGATGCCTATGAGCATTGCAGCTATCATTGTTACGACGAAGGACTCAAACACGTCTGCAGCCATCCCAGCGCAATCCCCAACGTTGTCCCCGACGTTGTCCGCAATCACCGCGGGGTTGCGCGGGTCGTCCTCCGGAATCCCTTTCTCCACTTTCCCGACGAGGTCGGCGCCAACGTCAGCGGCCTTCGTGTATATGCCGCCGCCCACCCTGGCGAAAAGCGAGATTAGGGAGGCACCGAACCCGTAGCCGATGAGCGGGGCGAGGCTCCCGCCGAAGAACGTATAAAGCCCTGCGAGGCCGAGGAGGCCGAGCCCCACGAGCGCCATGCCCGTGACCGCGCCGCCCTGGAATGCGAGCCCGAGCGCGGGGTTCAGGCCTTTCTTTGCGGCTTCCGCGACGCGGACGTTCGCGCGCACCGAGACCTGCATGCCCACGTAGCCCGCAAGTGCGGAGCATACCACACCCGCAAGGAATGCGATTGCGGTTGGCTGCCCTATGAGGAGATAGATTGCGGCCGCGAGCACCAGCACTATGGGCGCAAGGGTCACGTACTGCCTCTTCAGGAAGGCATTTGCGCCCTCCTTCACCGCGGCGGAGATTTCCTGCATCCTCCTCTCCCCTGCGGGCGCCCTGCTGACCGAAAAGGCCAGCCACAGCGCATAAAGAAGCGCCAGTACCCCTGATGCAAAAGCCAGCGTTATGGTATCCATATCTTTCACCAAATAGCGGTAGATATAGAGGAAAAAAGCTTTAAAAAGAAGATGATTCCTGCGTGCGTAAGGAGAACGTGTTGAGAGTTATAAAGAGGAGTGGGGGGGAGGGTCCGAACAAACCTAACGCCCAGAGCAGACGAAGGGCAAGAAGAGCGGGCGTTAGCCGTACATGGTTTCCGGCGGCTTCGCCCCTATTATGACGGCCTCCCCTTCCTTCGGGACCTCGACCTCCCCGAACTGCTTCTCGAACATCTGCACGTTCTTAGCCAGCCAGTCGGAGAGCTGCTTTAGCGTCGCGGGGGTGACGACTATCTTTACCATGTGCGTCACTTCCACGACCTCGCCGCCCTTCTTCTCCTGCAGCGTCTCGGGCTTGACGCCCGGGACGTAGAAAATCATGTGGAACGCGCCCTGCGAGTCGAAGCCGCCGAGTGCGCCGGTCGCGTATACGGTCCTGAAATCCCTGTCCCTGCAATGGACTATCTTCGGGTTTGGCATAAACACACCGAGCAAAATTGGCGGAATAGGAATATAAATTATTCAGTAGGGCAGGGAAAAACCAGGATAAGAAAAGAGAAAGAAGAAAAAGAAAAAAGAAAGGGTTTGTTCAACCCTTTCAGGTCCTCGTCACGCCCGCGACGAACTGCTGGCCCGCGGTTATGGTGTCTTCGGCAGTAAGGCCGGCAACCACTATCTTGTTGCCTATCGCCCTGACCACCACAGGCTGTGCCTGGAAGTCGACACCGGAGCCCGCAATCGCGTCCGCAGTGACGGTGTTCACCTGGTCGCCACCGACCGTAACGATGGTGCCGGTGTCAAGCGCGGTCGCCTCGCTGTCCAGCACTACCATGTTGCTGGTAAGCGCGAAGCGCTCCACCGCTGTAACCGTCGGCGCGTTGTTGGGCATTATCACCGCAGAGACGCCGCTCAGGTCGCAGGTCGGGGCGCCCGCACCAGTGCCGAATGTGCACGGTGTGAGCTCCTCGGTTATCTCGACCACCTTGACCTTCACGCCCGTCGTGCCGATGGTTGCCTCGTCACCCTCACCCAGTACAAGGGTTGTGGTGTCTGGCTCTGCCGTCTCGGCCGCGGTCGTCGCGAAGGTGTAGGTTGCGTCCAGCAGGCTCTTCGGGACCTTGAAGTCCCTTCCGGTGTTGGATGCGCCGGTGAACTGCGTGCCCCTGAGGGAGACGAACTTGGACTCGTAGTCCTCGCCGCTCTCGTAGCCGAGAGTTGAGTCGCCGAACAGTGTTGTCGTTGTGGCAACATCCTCGCCCTCCTCGGTTATCTGCAGCCCTATGCGCTCGTCATCAGCGGCGAACGGGTCGTAGAGCCTGTCGTCATCCGGGTCCACGTACACGCCAAGGCCGTCGATTATGTTGAAGGTCTGGCCTCCGGACTCGTTCTTCCAGTCGCCCGCGTTCTCAACAAGCCACATCTCAGGGTCCGTGCCGGTGTTCCCGTCAGTGGCGTTGTAGAACCAGAGCCCGCCGTCGCTTCCCGCCTGCCTGTACTCTACCTCAAGCGGGCCGGAGTACGGGAAGTACCAGTACTTTCCGTCGCCATCCTTGAGGATGACGTCGCCCACCATCGGCGCAAGCGTTCCACAGGTGTCGGTGACGACCGCCGTGTCGTTGTACAGGAACCAGAGCTCGGAGCCCCTCTTTATTCCCATTATGTCGCCGGCTTCGTCAAATGCAAGGGTGCCGTCCCTCCTGAACATCTCGTTGCCCGAGGAGGTCACCTTGTACGCCTTGCTGATGTTCACGTAGCAGGTCTGGGACGTGCCGTTCTGGACCGCAAGCCTCCTGAAGCTGCCCTCGTACTTGTACTTCAGCGTGTCGTACTGCGCGTTCTCGTCGTCAATGCCGTTGTAGGTCAGGTCGAACTTGTGGTAGTCCGTCAGGTCCACGACCTCGAACTTGTCGCCCGCGTCCATGTCGTCAACGCCCTCGTCGTTATAGAGGATTATCGTCCTCAGGTACTCGGGGTCCGCCGCCTCGCCGCCGGATGGCGCCTTGTTCGACCAGCCGATAGCGACATTCCAGTCGGAGTCCGAGTCCTCTATGAACTCCATCCCGTCCTCTATCTCGATCTCGTCAGAGAAGATGCCCATCTCCGCCCATTTCGCGATGAGCAGGACACCGGGCGCGGTCTGGTAGACGTGGAGCTTCACTCCGGTCGTGTCACAGAGGTTGTCCGCGGTGTCGCCCGGCCATACCTGGTCCTGGCAGATCTCGTTGTCGTTGGAGTCAAGGACGGTTATAATCGCCGGGTGGTCGTTCCCTACGCCGACCTCCCTCGAAATATCGTCCAGCCTCACCTTGTAGCCAGTTCCGGAATCAAGCACCTCGCCGACGTTGATGATGCCGCTGCGCGCTTCCTTGGCCAGCTTCATCTTGGAGCCGTCCGTGCGGTAGGTTTCCGTGTCCAGAACCGTGACGTTGTTGGTTACGGGGGTCACCTCGCTGATAATCCAGTCCTCGCCAAGGAACTTTATGAAGACCTTGTGGGCCGGAAGCTCATCAGTGTCCGCGCAGTCATCGAGGCTGTTGCCATCGTCGCCAGGGCAGAGCGGAAGTCCGTAGTCGCCGCCCGGGTCGAAGATAATGCCGTATCCCGCACCCTCTATGTCATTGTAGAGTTTGTGGTCGGTCCCGTCCCAGTGGTTCCACCCGTTGAAGGTGAAGTACTGAGTCTCCTTTATCTCAGTCCCTGCGCCTGCGGGCTTCACGTTCACTGCCGCGAACGGGCCGAAGTCCTCGCCAACCAGCACCATCTCCTTGAAGAAGTCCTGGTCAAAGTCCGAGGTTGCGCTTCCCGCCTCGGAGAGGTAATAGTCGCCGAGGTGGTTCTGGTACGGGTTGGTCTCCGGGTCGTCGTAGACGTCCAGGACCGTGTATGCCTCGTCCGTGTCCGTTGGTGACTGGAACCTGTTCTCCAGCTCCCTGTCCAGGTAGTCGCCGATTGCAGCGGAGAACTGCTCGATGTCAGCCGCCCCTGCTCCGGGTACCGTAACCTGCAGCTCCACTTTCTCTGACCCAGCCACTACGGAGCAGCTCCCGGTTCCGGTGCCGCCGGTGCACGTCCCCTCTCCCACGACCTGCGCGGTCAGGGTTGAGGACTTGTAGGCCTCGTTAGCGATCTTGGATGCGATATACGCCGCAACCACTCCATCGCTAGACTTGGCCGCCTCACCGACAACAATCTTCACCACGGGCTGTCCGTTGGCGTCCACCAGCGGTGTATTCTGATACACCAGGCCGGCAAAGGCAACCGAGCTCGCCAAAATGGCCGAACCAGCCACGATTGCCCCGATTTTCCTCAGGTTTATTCCCTTCATGTTTTTCTACCTCGTGAGCCACCTTCTATGGGGCCCTCCTATAACGGTTACCGGTGGCTCTTTCCTGGCCCCAAATGCCCGGGCGTTCGCCTTTCCACCCAGGTTCGCCCGCACGATTTCCCTGCGGGCAGAAGGAGTGTTAGGAGTAACTTTTATAAATGTTTTCGGCATACCTAAAGATTTCTTTATAAAAAATACGATTGAATCCGGCAAAAGACGGATTTCATTTTTGATGAATGACGTATAAAACCCCTCTCCGGCACCGACGTGGGATTTTTGGCTTACGGCGGAGGGCTACCACAAATCCCCTACACGCCCCATAATCATCTTTTCTATCCCGTATTTCTCCTTTGCGGGAGCAGCCAGCACGAGGGCCTTCCATCTGATTTTCTTCTCCCAGGCGACCTTCAGCCTCCTGTGGCCGTCCAGGAGGATGTAATCCTTACCCTTCTGGAGGAGTATGATGGGGGCGTCGTAGCCGAAGTTGATTGCATCCCGTATCTCCCGCATCTTGTCCTCCGCGGTCGCCTCCGCCTCCTCGCCCGGGTAGGTGTAATAGACAGAGGCCATAGCCTTCTGGTCCAGGATTATCTCCTTCGTGTCAAACTTCGAGCCCGGATAGAGCTTCTTGTAGTAGGAGACGAGCCTGCTGAACAATTCCCTTTCCTCATGCGGTGATATCAGTCCGACAACCATTGGGACACCGGATTTACTAATATAGTAAATATTATATGCGTTTGTCCGGGTTCCTCTTCCCCCATTCAACTATGAGGGCATGGAATTCGTTGAAAATCTCGTGCTTCCGGGGAAGGCTGCTCTCGAAGAAGAGGCGGTAATCCTCGTATCCCTTTCCATGGAAGAGCCGCAGGGAGGAGCATATCCTTCTCGTGTAGGCATCCACCACGAAGACAGGGCGCTTGTACGCATAGAGGAGGATGGAATCCGCCGTCTCAGGCCCGACCCCGCCCACGGAAAGGAAATGCTCCCGAAGGGTTTCTGTATCCGCATCCCCATCCGCCTCAAGGTATGCTTCGGAAAGGGATTTCAGCCGCTCCGCCTTCTGCCGGAAATAGCCGGAGGGGCGGATGAGGGTTTCCAGTTCCGGGAGCGGGAGGGAAATGATTTTTCCGGGGCTCAGCTTTCCCGCCGAATGCAGGTTCAGCAGCGCCTTCTCCGCATTCTTCCAGCTTGTGTTCTGGGTGAGGAGCGCCCCGGCAACTATTCCAAAACGCTGCTGTTCTGTTTTTGGGAAAGAATAATCCCCGGGATGATAGATTAACTGGCTGCCGGGTGCCGTATGCGGTTTGCCCAGTACTGGAGACCGGAGACTGGATACTGGAGACTGGATTGTGGGCCACCATCCCTGCGGCCCGAATTCGGAGAGGAGCTTTCTGTAAAGCCGGCCCACTCCTGTGGTTTCCAGCTCCCGGCTCCCGGTTCCCAATTCAGCGCCAGAGTACTTTCTTCCTGAGTTCTTTGCTCCAGTCAGCTTTGTCAAGAGTCTTCACCTTCCCTTCCAGGAATGAGATTATCCGGCCCGCGGTTTCTTCCGCGCTGCTTTTTGTCGTGTCCACTTCAAGCACGGGCGCCCCGTAATTCCTCTCCGCCGCCTGCGTACAATAATCCAGCATCTCCGCCATCAGGTTCTCTTCTGTCTTCTTCCCGGGATAGCCCCTGGCTACCATCCTCTTCCGCAGCTCGGATGGATGGGTGCGGAGCACGAAAACGAAATCCACCGGAAGGGAGAATTCGCACCCCAGGTGGCCTTCCACCACCGCGTCCCGCTTCCCTTCAAGCTCCCGGAGGGCTGCATTTCTCAGCTTACGCACATCCACTATCTTATCTCCATTCTCCTCTCCGGTGATGCAGCCCGCCCTCTCGGCCAGCTCCCTGAGGCTGAGCACTCCCCACCCCTTCTTTCTGGCTATTTCAGATGCGACGGCGGATTTCCCGGTTCCAGGAGTTCCGGTTATAAGAATTCTCATAAAAATACGCAAATAAGAACACAGAAGCAGATTTTTAATATTTCTGTTCGCTATACCGGGCAGAGGTGAACCTAAATGGTGGAATTAAAAGAACTTGGCCCGTGGGCATACATCCTGGGAGTGATCATCGCAGTCTTGGCCGGCTTTGCAGCCCCCGGGAGCGCACTGGTCGCCCTTGTGCTTGGTGTGCTCGGGCTCATTGTGGGTCTGCTTAACGTTACAGACAAGGAAGTGCAGCTCTTCCTCGTGGCTTCGATTGCGTTCATAGTAAGCGCATCGGGCCTCGCGGCAGTAGTGGCCGGTGTCCTTGTAGGCGCCCCGCTCGGGCTGGCTGCAGGGCTGGTAGGTGCGCTCCAGTACCTGGTGTCGTTCACCGCACCTGCTGCGGCGATAGTGGGTCTCCTGGCGCTGTACAAGCTCTCGAAGGATTAGTATTGCCTTGCCGCATACAGATAGATGCCTGCGGGCTTCCCGCAGGCTATGCATTTTTTCCCTTTTGGCTTTTCCTTTTCCCCGTATTTTGAGCCCCTTATGTTTATGGAATACCTGTCCTTCAGCATCTCTGCGCAATGCTCCCCGTCTTTCTGGTCCGAGCAGAATGGGATGCGGACGAAGCCGCCCTTCTCTACTGCTTTTTCCAGCTCCTTTTCGGAATCCCCGTGGTGGAGGAGCCCGGAGAACCAGGAATCCGCCTTCTTTTTCAGGTTCTGGGTGAGCGTCTTTCCTTCCTCAGCAACCGCCTCGGCAAGCTCCTCCATCCTCACTTCTTTTTTCTCGCCAGTATCCCTCCGCACAAGCACGGCCGCCCTTTTCTGTATGTCCCGCATCCCAATTTCTATTCGTATGGGAACCCCAAGGAGCTCCCATTTATTGTATTTGAAGCCGGGGGTGTTTTCCGAGAAGTCGGCTTCCACGCGGAAGTGTGAAGAGAGCTTTGCTTCCAGCTCCTCCGCCTTCTTCCTCACCTCCGCTTCCGTATCCTTCTTAATTATCGGGATAACCACTACCTGCACCGGAGCCAGCTCGAACGGATACACGAGCCCCTTATTGTCCCCGTGCATGGAGAAAAGGGCGGCATAGATGCGGGAAATGGCTGGGCCGTAGCAGGTCTGCCAGCAGAATTTGTATGAGCCGTCCTCATCCATATACTTCACATCGAATACCTTGGAGAAGTTCTGCCCGAGCATGTGGGTGGAGGGAAGCTGGAGCGCCTTCCCGTCCGGCATGAGGGTATCCGCGGCATACGTGTCCACCGCGCCTGCAAATTTGTCCCACTGGGGCCGCTTGAAAAATATGAATGGAATTCCGAAGCGCTGGTGCAATATTTCCTCCGCGGTCTCCATGTCTTCGCGCACCTGCATGAGCGCCTCCTCCTCGGTTGCGAATGCGTCGTGCGCCTCAATCCAGTAGAACTCGCGTGTGCGGATGAACGGCTTCGTCGCCTTGGTCTCGTGCCTCCATACCTGGCAGCTCTGGTAAATCTTGAGGGGAAGGTCTGACTTCCCGTTTATCCAGAGCGCGTACATGGGATACATCGCGGTTTCGCTGGTCGGGCGCATCGCCATCCTCTCCTCCAGCTTCGCGGTTCCGGTCTCGGTGACCCAGAAAACCTCGGGCACGAAGCCCTTCACGTGCTCGGATTCCGCCTGCAGGTTCCGCTCCGGGATGAGGGCCGGGAAGTATGCCGGCCTGTGGCCCTTCTTTTCCAGCGCCTCCTCGTAGATGCGGTACATGGTTTTCATAACCTGTGCGGCGTTTGGCGGGATTACCACGAATCCCTTGAGGTTGTAGCGGAGGTCGCAGAGGTGCGCCTCCTTTATTATTTCATTGTACCATTCTGAGAAATTTTCCTTTGGAATGTTCATGGAAGCACCGGTCCGGTTACGCTATTCTTACCCCTTCCTTAAGGGCAACGCTGACCAGGGAAATCCGCTTCTTCTGCTTCTCGAACTCATCGGGTGCATAACATATGAAATCGACGGGATAATCAAGGTCCCAGAAATCATAAAGCTCCTTGCCCCTTGCGCTTTTTACCTTTTTGAAGGCCGGGGAAACGACCAGTATGTCCACGTCGCTCTCGCCCTTTTCTTTTCCGGTTGCCCTTGAGCCGAAAAGTATCATTTCGGTTATGGGGATGAAGCCTGAAATCTTCCTCCTGAAAGCCGAAAGAGCCTCTATCAAATCTTCCCTTTTGCCCATTCCAACACCATTCCAGCCTTTCTCAGGGCTTCCATGATATTCTGCGCCCCAAATCTGGCGTACCCGCCCGGATATCTGCTTTCAACGAAATATGTGCTCAGTTCCTTGCAGGAGTCCATTATTTCCTGCGGCGCCCCGAGCTTTTTTCCGAGAAAATGCAGATCGTGCGTTTTGACCAGCTCGCCGAATTTTTCTATGTACACTGCTTTCAGAGCCTTTTCCGCGCTCTGCTGGCACAGGAAGGCGGCAACTTCATACAAGTCCCCTTCGTAATTGTACTTGGCTGCTTTGAAGTCGCGCCTTGCCCTCTCAAGCCATTCTTTTGTTTCTTCACGCATCGGTTTTCTATCTGAATAATAGTTTATAAAACATGGTCAGAGCTCAAAGAGGACTCCAAACGCCCTGCGGAATCCCTTCGGGTAGAACTCCTTCTTTACGAACAGGCGCTTGTCTTCGGAGAGGATGCGGCGGGCGAGCTCGTCGTCCTTCCCATCCAGGAGGATTTCGCGGATTGGCGGGAACGGTTCCGCATACCCGGGCTTCACTTTCCCCACGATAAGGGTTTTCTTTTTCCCGAATTTTTCAAAATCCAGCCCTGAAGGGAGGTCCACCACAACCCGCGCCTCCATGGCAAGCAGGTCCCTGACCATCTTCTGGTCCGGCTTGCACTCCACCTGCACGTGCGTGAAATAGGTGAAATGGTCGTACAGGTCGAAGTTGGTGCGGTTTCCCTTAAGCGCGTCCAGGTCCACCATGTGGAAGAGTGCGTATTCATCGGAAAGGGAGCGAACAAGCTGCGCAGCATTCCCAAGCAGGCGCATGGAGCCCAGCTCCTTCCTGAACGCCTGCTTTCCCTTCACATAAAAAAGGGGGACTTCCATATCAGTTCCCCGTTACCTGTCTCCCGTTTCCGGAACTGGCAACTGGAAACAGGGAACCGGAAACCCTCCGCATTGCCTGCCCGCCGTTCTGCCTTCTTACCGCCCTCTCCAGTATTTTCGCGGCGGCTTTCACCCGCGCCTTCAGCTCGTCCGGCTGCTTCAGCCCGTTTATCCTTTCCGTGAAATAGCCCGCGGATATGCTCCTTCTCTCCGCGTTTGTGGATATTTCTTCCATCCCCAGCCGCATTATGCCGGCCAGGCTATGGAAGTCGATGTCATGGGCCGGCACAAGGCATCCCTCCTCCATAACCATCCTGCAATACCCGCGGCTCACCCTCTCTATTACGGGATGCCTTTTCCCGCCGTTTAGCATCGCCTTTTTTCCTTCAAGCTCTTCCCGCGAAACCCGCACATATTCATTCTTCTCCTCCTCGCTCCTGAGCGAACCGGCCTTCGCGAGATTCTCAAGCCCCGGAATCTCCGTGATGGAGCGCACATGTATGAACTGTGCGCCGGTGCCCGTGAGCAGGATTGCAGCGGCCTTCTTCAGCTTTTCCAGCGGAAGGGCCTCGTAGTGCAGCTCCACCCCCATCCTTTCCAGCACGCGGATAATCCTGTCCCGCGTGGTGCCGGGCAGGCAGCCGGCGCTGAGCGGAGGGGTGTATGCAACCATCTTCCCTTTCCCTTCAAAGAATGCGAAAAGGTTCTCGGCCGAGCCCTCCACTACTCTTCCGTCCCTGAGCACAAGCACCTCTCCAAACCCGAGCATTGCCGCGAAGTTCGCATTCATCGTGGAATTCACGTAGTTGCCAGCCACCTTCTTGTCGTACGGCATGTCCTCCCCAATCCGAGGTACGGGGGCTACCAGCACGTCCAGCCCTGCCGCATAATCCTCCTCCTTGAGGTAGGTTCCCCAGGGGAGCGTGGCGACCCCGAAATAAAACTCCTTGAACGATGGCCCTTTCTCCCCGCGGACTATGGTCTGGAGCTTGAGCCCCTCCTGCCCGGCGACAAACCCGAAGAGCCTTATGTATCCGCTCTGGACCATCTCTATTCCGGGCGGGAAGTAATCGCATGAAACCAGCCCGTTCAGGAAAACGGTCGCCTTTATCACGGCATCCATCTCCGACATGGAAAAATACCTTACGCCGTCCGGGGACACGGCCCTGAAAGACAGCGGAACGTCTTCTGATTTGCCGTCGCCCGTGCGCACACCCATCGTTAGGTCCGTCCTCTCCTTATAGCACTTGCGGGCCAGCGCATACAATTCGCCGGGAGAGAGGCGCTCTGCCTCCGCCCATCCGTTCTCCACCGCAAGGCCGTGGAGAAGGAGCGCCTGCCCCGGATGGAAGGCGCTGGCGGAGTGCATGAGCCGCGCGATGTTCGCCCACGGCTCTATTAGCGCGGTCCCATAAGGAGAATAGTATGCGCGCATGCCCTCGAAAAAGCCGGAGCCGTAATGGATTGCGTGCGCAAGCACGGAAACGAGCGCCTCGTCCGGAGGGAGGAAGCCAGCCCTGCTGAGGTATATCCAGTCTGCCTCCGCATCGTAGGGAAATTCAGAAACAACCCTTCCGCCCACCGATGCCTCCACCTGCCTGCTTTTGACTTCCTTTCTGCCCGGCATGCCACCACCGGTAGCATTTAGGCTGTTGCAAATTTAAAGCCGATGCCCATTAGCTGTTGTCCCCAGGTCTTGCAGTTGTCTCCATGTCTTGCATGGTCTCCAAGTCTTGCATGGTCTTCAGGTCTTGTGTGACTTTCAGGACCCTCAGGACAACTCAAGACTTCACGCCGTGGAGGTTCACCAGACTCCAAGACCCCCAAGACTACGGAGATTATGCCTTCTTCAACAGCGGGCCCATCAGAGGGGGGGTGAGGACGGCGGTAAGGAAAGCCATCGCAGAGATTATTGAATACTCGGAGCGGGTGAGCGCGCCGGCGGTGAGCCCTATGAGCGCTACGATGAGCGCGACCTCGCCCCTCGGGCTCATTCCAATCCCTATAAGAGCCGAATCCCTCTTCCCGAACCCGGAGAAGAAGGCGCCGAGCCCGCAGCCCACAAGCTTGGCGAGCACCGCGATTATGGTGATGATTATTATCGGCACCGCGTATGCGTAGAGCGAAGGGACGTCCACGAGCATCCCCAGGGAAACGAAGAATATGGGCGTGAAGAGCACCTCCAGCGCGTAGGAGCGCGCCTCGATCTCCTCCCTGTGCCTGCTCTGGGCGAGTAGGATGCCCGCAAGGAAGGCGCCCACTATGCTGGAGAGGCCTACGGATTCCGCAAAATAGGCGTAGAAAAAGACGAACGCGAGCGCATACAGGAAGCGCTTGTCGCTCATCTCCTTGCTGTCTATCCTTGTGCCTATGAACCACCTCCCCGCGTATATCCCTCCCGCGATGAAAACCAGGGAGGAGAGGAGGACTGCCGCAAAGGGCATGAACGCAGAAAGCTCGGGTGTGGAGGGGATGTTCAGCACGAGGGAGAGGATAAGAAGGCTCAGTATATCATCCACCACCGCTGCCCCTATTATCGCCTGCGCGAAATCCTCCTTCACCAGCCCCGCCTCCTTCAGGAGGGCTACTGTGACTCCAACGCTTGTTGCGGTGAGGGCTGCGCCCAGGAAGAGGGCGTACACAAAGCTCCCTCCCTCCGCAGCCGCGAAGATGTAGCCGGCGGCGAACGGGAGGAGCACGCCCAGAAGGGCGATTGTGAAATTCCTCCTGTTGAATATGCCGGAGAGGGAGGAGTGCAGCCCCACCTTGTACATGAGTATGATTGCGCCGAGCTGCGCGAAGATGTTCACGAGATTTGTGTTCAGGATTATGCGCGGGGCTTCCGGGGGAAGGAAGGGAAAGAGCGGCTGGATGAAGCCCCACGCCTCACCTATGAAGCTGGGCCCCATCGCTATCCCGAGGAGGAGAAGGATTAGCACTGTCGGCTGCCTGAAATACACCACTATTGTTTCCGCGATGATTGCGAGAAGGAGGAGGAAGACTATCTCAAAGATTACGTGCTTTTCGACATCCCCGCCCCCGAAGAAAATGCTGGTGCGCAGGAGTGAAAGGAGCAGCATGGCGAAGAGAAGGATTATGGAAAGCCACACAATCGGCCTGAAGAACTTATTCCGGAGGGTTTCCATCTGCTCACTTCAGCCTCGCGGCTGCCTCTTCGGGGGAGAGGTATCCGCTGGTTCCGCTCTTCATGTCCCGGAGCGTCACCATTCCCTCTTCCATCTCCTTCTTCCCGACCACTGCAACGAAGGGGATTCCCTGCGAATTCGCATAATCCAGCTGCTTCCCGAGCGCCCTTCCCATCAGGTCGGTTTCCGCCGGGATGCCTTCTGCGCGGAAGGCGCGCGCAACCGAGAGCGCATATTCATATGCCTCAGGCAGGGAGGCGACGAAAACTTTCGTATAGGTTTTTGCCCCGTGCCTTTCGCCAAGGAGGAGGGCGATGCGCTCCACCCCCAGGCTTATACCGGTCGCGGGCTCGTCCTTTCCATACACGGAAAGGAGGCCGTCGTACCTTCCGCCCGCTGCGATTGTGGCGGCGAGCCCGGGCGCCTTTATCTCGTATACGGGGCCCGTGTAGTAGCCCAGCCCGCGCACCATGCGCAGGTCTATCGCCACGTCCGGGAAGAAAGAGATTATCTCGCGGAGCTCCGCAACCCCTTCCGGGGAATATTTTTCCGCGGATAAGAGCTTCTCCTCGTTCGTCCCTTTTGCGGGCAGCAGGCGCAGGAGCCCTTCCCCCTTTTCCCCGTACGCCTCCCTGAGCATACTCTCCGCCTCATTCTCGCCGACCTTGTCCGCCTTGTCCAGGATGCGCATAGCCCCGGATTTGTCCTTTATCTTCGCCGCATCCAGCACCGCATTCAGGATTTTCCTGCTGTTCAGGAGGATTTTGAACTCACCGAAGCCGAGGCGGCGCAGGGCAAGGGAGGCCACCTCCAGAAGCTCCGCCTCCGCGCGCATGGACGCGCAGCCCACAACGTCCACGTCCGCCTGCCAGAATTCCCTGTACCTCCCCTTCTGCGGCTCTTCCTTTCTCCAGGCCCTCCCTATCTGGTAGCGCTTGAAGGGCTTGGGGAAGGAGGTGGAGGCGGCCACGCGGGCGAGCGGGACCGTGAGGTCGAAGCGGAGCCCGAGCCTCTCGTCCGCGAGGCGGAATATCTCCCCCGCAATCTCCTCCCCGCTCTGGTTTTTCGCGTTCAGCGTGGAGAGGTATTCCAGCGCGGGCGTCTCCAGCGGCACGTACCCGAATTCCCGGAACGTTTCCCTTATCTTCTGGAAGGCCTCCTCCCTTACCATCATGTCCTTCGGGAGAAAATCCCGCATCCCTTTTGGAGTTTCCATGCATATCACTCTAGAAAAATCACTCCTTTTTTCCCTTTCAGGTGTTTGTCCCCGGTCAAAAGTTCGGTGCCCGTATGCCTGGCTGTTGCATAAATAATCGAATCTGCCATATGCAATCCTTCTTTTTGCATCAAATCCGCGGCATGAAGTGCGATGTCCGCATTAAGGTCCACCACGCTGCTGCGGAAAATAATGAAATTGATACGGTCATCGTATGGCTTTTTTTCACGCATATATTCTGACTTGATCTCAACCAGGCCGAGCGCAGGCGTATAAATCTGCTCCTGCCCCAGCACAATCTCCCTGACCTTTGCGCCCTGCGTGCTGCCGCCGAAATACTCAATCCAGGCATAGCTGTCAAATGTCACGGTCACGGTGTTCCCTCAGGTCTTCCATGCTTGTTTTCTGCAGCCACTTGTCCACGCCAAACATGTCCTTTTTCTTCTCTTCGAAGAGATGCTCCACAAGCACTTTGTTCAGCCCTTCCGAGATGTTGCGCTTTCCGAACAGGCTTATCAGCATATTGTAGACATCTTCCCTTAGAGCAACCGTTGTCCTTATCATTTACATCACCATATATGTTTATGCTGAGCATATATTTATAAGCCTAGCGCAGCTCAAGGTAGAAATAAACCAGCCCGCTCGTCCCTTTATATGTGTCCAGGGTTCCGGGCACCCTTATCTCGTAGTCCAGCGTATCCGCATACCTGCCCGAGATGTCCTGCGTAATGTTGGTCATGAATATCACGGCGGGGTTGTTGGTTGTGTTGAACTGCCCGGTTATGTTGCTCGTGTCCCACAGTATCCCTGTGCGGTGCACGGTGTTGTTGGTGCTGTTCGCTACCGGGACGTTCTGGATGTAGTTCCCATACACCCTGAATGTGGCCACCTCCTTCGGGTTGCTGCCGTCCGAGGAGAAGGTGTAGTTGACGTTGTCGTTCGAGTACTGCGCCGCGGAATAGCCGAGGAGGGTGTCCAGCTCCTCGAAATCGTCCGTGGAATTCCCGCCGGTCGTGTTCTTCCCGAGCGCCTGCAGGCCTGTCCAGTTCACGCTCTCGTCCGCATTCACCACATACACGTTCCCTGTGCCGTTCCACTCCCATCCGTACACCCAGCCTGAGGTGTTGGACTGGGCGAGCACGAGCCAGCCGGAGACGTTCCCATAGAAGACGTGCCAGATTTCCGAGCAGGTCTTCGTACAGCCGAAGTGGCCGTTCTCGCTCCAGTTGTACCAGTCGTCGCACCTGTCCAGCGAGCCCGCGTTGGAGGAATTGGAGTTGTTTATGTCCAGCAGGGTGTTGAAGCACACGTAGTTGCTCGTAAGGCTGTTGGAGCCGCTTCCCGCAAGGAAATTCACACCGTCCCCCAGGTTGCGGGTGATGTTGTTCGCGGTTATGTTGTTCTGGGTGCTTCCGTTCAGGAACAGCCCATACCGCGTATTGTTGTATATCGTGTTGTTCCTTATTGTGTTGTTGTGGGAATTATCCAGGCGGAGCCCGTCCAGCGAGTTGTTTAAGATGCTGTTCTGGATTATGGAGTTGTTGTAGGATGGGTCCACGTACATCCCGTATGCGTTGGAATGGGCGGAGTTGTTCGTAATGTTGTTGAGAGTTGTGTCAGAGAGGTAGAAGCCGTAGTTGGTGTTGTTGCGGGCGGTGCTGTTATGTATGGTATTCTCATTGGAAGCTGAGCCGAAAAGGTCATCCAGAAGGAATCCTGCGTTGGTGTTGTTGTAGGCCCGGGAGTTGCGGATGGTTATGTTGCTGGCTTCATAAAGGGAGAAGCCGTCGTTGGTGTTGTTGCGGGCGGTGGCGTTGGTGAGGTTGTGGTATGAGGTGGAGCTGATGTAGAAGCCCGAGTTCCCGTTGTCGTATGAGGAGCTGTTCTCTATTGCGTTGTACAGGAAGCCGGAGCCGCCCAGGGAGAAGCCGAAGCCTGTGTTTAAGTGCGCAGTCCCGTTAACGACCTTGTTGGAGCCGGCCGTTATGTAGAAGCCCGCCGAGCTGTTGAATGCGTAGTCGTTGGTAAGGTTGTTGTACAGGTCTGGCAGGCTTGCCTTTGTGCTGAGGTAGAAGCCGTAGCCCGTGTTGTTCTCGGCCCTGCAGTCCGCCACCACGTTGTACTGGGACTGGTCAAGCCTGAGGCCGTTGTTGGTGTTTCCGTACGCGGTGCAGTTCGTTATGCGGTTCCTGTGGGAAGAGCCCAGCAATATGCCGTCGTTCGCATTCCTATATGAAGTTACGTTGGTGATGTTGTTGTCCGAAGCGCCGAGCAGGTACACTCCGTCCGTATTGTCGCGGGATATGCTGTTTGCGATGGTATTGTTTCCGGAGTCCTGGTTGATATATATGCCTGCCTGGCCGTTCCCGTAGGCAAGCAGGGAGGTCATGTTAGTGCGGTTGGCGGCTGCCAGATAGAGCCCGGCGTAGGTGTTGTTGTGGAAGGTGCTGTTGTAAACCGAAACGTTCTGGGAATAATAGATTTGCATGCCCTGGGTGTAATTGTTGACGCCCGGGCAGTTCCGCACGGTCACGTTGTTGAGGGAGCCGTTCAGGAGTATTCCTCCGGTGGAGTAGGTGGCCGAGGTGCCGTTGTCCGTGATGTTGTAGCCGTTGCAGTCCCAGAGGACGTTGGAGGCTGCGATTTTGACGCATACGTACTGCAGGGTGGTCGGAGAGCCGTCATTCGGCGCGCCCCTCAGATTCGCGAGCTGCGTGTATGCGCCGGATGCAGTTATGACCGGGCATGTGTCGTTCACCTGGAGGATTCCATAGTCGCTCGCCGGGTTCATGTTCGTGAGACCGAGGGAATTCGCGGAGGTGTCCGGGGTGCTGTTCATCCTCGTCCAGCCGGTTGAATTATACTTCCAGAGCTCCAGCAGGCTCTCTGTGTAGCCGCCCGTTTCTGAGTCCTGCCAGGTCCATAGTATGGTGTCTATTGAGACTGTGCCGTTTGCCGCGGATATGTTCACGAATTTCTGCCTGAAAGAGACCCTTCCTGAGGGGAGCGCAGAGGAGTTGGCCGTCCAGTTTATGGTGTACGCGGTGCCCGCATCGACCGTGTCGGTTATGTTGAGGGAGGTGTAGTTCTGGAAGTTGCCTATGGGGTTGTCTATCGTGAGGTTGTTGAGGTAGACGGCCCTGCCCGCGTCGCTCTCCGCGTAGAAGTCGTAGCCGTTCCCGAAGAGGTGCGTGTCCGTTGCGTTGGTGAGGTTGGAGGAGTTCAGGAAAATCCCGTACCGGGAGTTGTTGTAGGCGGAGCTGTTGAAGAGCCTGTTCCCGTCGCTTGCGAGCAGGGAATATGCGTCGTATATTATGCGGAAGCCGAACGTGTTGTTGTAGGCGCTGGAGTTTACGAACAGGTTGCTGTTTGAGCCCTCTGCCAGGAAGCCGCTGCCGGAGTTGTTCCGCGATACGAAGCTGGTGAAGTTGTTGGAGTCCGCGCTGAAATAGAGGTACACGCCGTTGTTGGAATTATTCTGCGAGGAGGAATCGGACATTGTGTTGTTGTCCGCCCCGGAGAGGTAGAACCCGTACTGCCCGTTCATGTATGCGGTGGCGTTCGCAAGCGTGTTCCGGGAGCTGTATATGAAGTAGAAGCCGTTTTGGGTGTTGTCAAAGGCGGAGTTGTTCAGGAGCGTGTGGTAGTTGTCCGGGTTGCTTGCCTCCGTGTCCAGCACTATCCCCGAAGCGGAGTTGTTGTAGGCGGTATTGTTTGTGAGGTTGCCGTAGAACGAGAGGTACACGTAAAAGCCATGGTTGAGATTGTCGTATGCGGTGTTGTTGAGAAGGATGTTGTAGTTGGAATTGGACTGCACAGAGAAGCCGTCCACCGCATTGCCGTAGGATATGCTGTTCGTGATGTTGTTGTTCGATGCGGAGGACATGTAGAGCCCGTACCCGGAGTTGTTGCGGCTCAGGAGCCGGTCCAGCACGCCGTACGTCACGCCCTCCAGGTAGAAGCCGTCGAATGAATTGTTGAATGCGGTGTTGTTGCGCAGCGTATGCCCGGTCTCGTAGACCGTGAAGCCGTATGCATAGTTCCTTATCGTGCAGTTCCCCACTGTGTCGTTCTGGATGCTCACGCTGCACAGCCCGGAGCAGCCGACCTGTATTCCATTCCCCGTCTGGTCTACCCCGTCTATTATGGACTCGTTGCAGTCAAGGAATATGTTCGAGGAGTTCATGTATAGGAGCGGGTTGCCGAACCCTGTGTCCATGTAGTAGGTGTCCCTGCAGAGCGTCGTGTTGAAGTTCACGCGGAGGATTCCGGAATCGTTCACTATGTTGCCCTGCCAGGTGGTGGGGTCCGAGAGGTTCACGCATCCTGTGTAGTTGTTCTGCAGTATCGCGTATTCGCTGCCCGGGTTCATGTTCGTGAGGCCTAAGGTATTGGCGGAGGTGTCCGGTGTATAGTTGAGGAGCGCCCAGGTGGTGTTGTATTTCCAGAGCTCGAACTTCGTTTCGTTGTATATGCCCGAGGCCTCGGAGTCCAGCCAGCTCCATGCTATGGAATCTATGGAGACCGTGCCGGTAACGTTGGTTATGTTCACGAACTTCTCAAGGAACGGGAAGCGGGCGGACGGGAGGGCGTATGCGTTCGCCACCCATTTTACCGTGTATTCGCTTGACGAGCCGGATTCCACCGTGTCGTTTATCTGCAGGATTGTGTAGTTGGAATAATTGCCAAACGGGCCGTCTATCGTGAGGTTGGTGAAGTTGAGCTGGAATGCGGTTACGCCCGCGGTGAGCACCCTCAGTTCCGCGAGGGTGTTGTTGAACGCGTGCGTATCGTAGAACACGTGGCCGCCGTCGTAGGCGGCCGCAATCCCGTACTGCGCATTCCCGTAGGCGAGGGTGTTGTTCAGGGTGCTGTTGGCGCTGGAGGCGAAGGAGATTCCCGTGAGTGTGTTCCGCGTGGCGTTGGTCCCGGTCAGGTTGTTGTAGTTGGAAAGGTATACCTGGAAGCCGTTCTGGGTGTTCAGGTATGCGGTGCTGCTGGTGAGGGAATTGTAGTGGCTGTACTGGAGGTAGAAGCCGTGCTGGGAATTGGAATATGCGGTGTTGTCCGTGAGGGTGCTGTAGTTGCTGTTGTTGATGTAGAAGCCGTGCTGGGAGTTGCTGTAGGCGGTGTTGTTGGTGAGGTTGTTGTAGGCGCTGCGGTCCGTTGCTATCCCGTACAGGGCATTTATATAAACGGAGTTGTACGCCATTGTCGTGTAATTGGAGCCTGAATAGGCGACGATGCCGTGGGTGTTGTTGAACGCGCTGTTCCCGGTTATGTTATTGGAAAGGGAACTCTCCACCGCGATTCCCACATTAGTATTGTTGTAGGCGGTGCCGGAGACGATGGCATTGGCATCGGAAAGGCGGATGAGGAAGCCGTGGTCTAGGTTGTAGTACGCGGAATCGTTGCGGAGAGTGTTGTTGCTGCTCCCGTATATGTAGAATCCGTAATTGCTGTTGTTGTGTGCGGTGGCGTTTATGATGGTGCTGTGGTTGGCGTAGTAAAGGACTATGCCCGAATCGGTGTTGTTGCGAACAGTCATGTTGCCAAACGTGCTGCCGTTGGACAGGTAGGAATAAACGCCGTAGGTGTAGTTGGAGATGCCAGGGCAGTTGCGCACGGTAACGTTGCTGAGCGAGCCGTTGAGGAGCACGCCGTAGCTCGTGTAGGAGGCGGACGTGCCGTCGTCGGTTATGCTGTAGCCGCCGCAGTCGTAGAGGACGTTTGAGGCGGCGATTTTCACGCAGGCGTAATCGGAGAGAGGCGAGGCGCTGTAGGGCGCGCCCGAATAATCCTGGCCCTGCGTGTAGGTGCCTGACGCATTGACCAGCATGCAGTTGCCGTTCTGCAGTATCGCGTATTCGCTGCCCGGGTTCATGTTCGTGAGCCCGAGGGAATTCGCGGAGGTGTCCGGTGTGCTGTTAATCCTTGCCCAGGTGGTGTTGTACTTCCAGAGCTCGAACTTCGCCTCCTCGTATCCTGTGAGCTCGGAGTCCAGCCAGCTCCACACTATGGAGTCTATGGATACGGTTCCTGTCGTGTTGGTTATGTTCACGAACTTCTCCCTGAAGGAGATGCGGCCGGACGGGAGCGCGTAGGCATTTGCCACCCATTTTATCCCATAGGCGGTGCTTGGCTCAACGCTGTCGTTTATGTGCAGGGTCGTATAGTTGGAATAGTTGCCGAAGGGATTGTCCACTGTGAGGTTGGTGAAGTTTACGAGCATCGCAGAGCCGCCGGCAGTCATCCTCACCTCATCCATTGTATTGTTGTATACGTGCGTGCCGTATGCCCTTGTGTTGTTGGAGTAGCCGATTCCCAGGCCGTAGCGGCCGCTTCCGTAAGATAATGTATTGTTGAGGGTGGTGTTGGCGCTGGAGGCAATTGATACTCCGTCATATGTTGTGCTGCCAACGCTGTTGGAGCTGGCGTTCGTGCCAGTGAGGTTGTTGTTATCTGAGAAGTAAACCTGGAAGCCGGACTGGGTGTTCAAGTAGGCGGTGCTGTTTATGAGGGAATTGTACTGGCTGGACTGCAGGTAGAAGCCATACTGGGAATTATTGTATGCGCTGTTGCCGGTGAGGGTGTTGGAATTGGCGGAATTGTTCAGGTGGAAGCCGTGCGCTGAATTATTGTAGGCGGTGTTGTTTTCAAGATTGCCGTATGTGTCGGTTTCGAAGTAGAAGCCGCTCTGCGCATTGCTGTAGGCGGTGTTGTTTGTGAAGTTGTTGTACGAGCTTGCTACCCCTCCCATGCCGTGCACGCTATTGCTGTATGCGGTGTTGTTGGAAAGCACATTGTAATTGGAGCTGATGTATACGACGATGCCATACGTATTGTTGTAGGCGGTGTTGCCGGTGATGTTGTTCGAGTTTGATGAGTACGCGGCCAGCAGGCCCAGGCCGCCATTGCTGAAGGCAGTGTTCGCGGTTGCGGAATTGTTTGAGGAATTGCGGAGGTAGAAGCCATCTTCATTATTGTAGGCGGTGTTGTTTGCGAGAAGGTTTCCGCTGGACAGGTTCAGGTGGAAGCCGATCTCCGTGTTGCCGTAGGCGGTGTTGTTCCTCATGGAATTTTCGCTGGAGCCGTCCAGGCGGATGCCGTCCCTGGAGTTGTTGCGTGGAATGTTTTCCGTTATGGTGTTGTTGTGGGAGCCGGACAGGTAGATTCCATCCAGCGTGTTCAGGTATGCCGAGTTGTTGTGCAGCGTGTTGTTGTTGGCGGTGAGGATTGAGAAGCCGTACTGGAGGTTGTTCCGGGCGGTGTTTCCCGTGAGGTTGTTCTGCGAGGAGACTATCCTTACCACAAAGCCGCTCTCCACGTTTTCGTACGCGGAATTGTTGATGAGGGTGTTGTTTATCGCATACCAGTAGATGTGGAAGCCGTCCTTTGAGTTGTTGTATGCGAGGTTGTTCCTCAGCGTATTGTTGCCTGTATCGTAAACGAAGAACCCATAATCGGTATTGTTGCGGCCGGTGTTGTCGGAAAGGCTGTTGCCCGAAGATGCCGAGCCCAGATAGAAGCCATCGGTTCCATCAAAGGCGGTGTTGTTGTGCACGCTGCTGCTGTTGGAGAGGTAAAGGCCGAAGCCGTACACCGCGTTCCCGGATGCGGTGCTGTAGGAGACGTTTGTGCCGATGGAGGACTCGAGGTAGAAGCCCGAGCCGACGACTGTATCAAGGGCGGAGTTGTTGAATAGTATATTGTAGTTGCTCTGGTAGATGTAGAATCCGTACTGGGTGTTATTGTAGGCGGTGTTGTTCTCCAGCCTGTTGGAATTCGCGGAGGAGAGGGCGAACCCGTAATTGGTGTTGTTGTAGGCGGTGTTGTTCGTGAAGTTGTTCGAGGTGGAGGAGAGCTGCGTGCTGAAGCCGTAGGTGTTCCCGTATGCGGTGCTGTTGTCTACGGCGCCTGACACGGAGTAGATGAAGACGAAGCCGTAATTGGTGTTGTTGTACGCCGTGCTGTTCAGCACGGTGCTGTAGTTGGAATAGGAGAAACCAAACGCTGTGTCCGAGTTGTTGTATGCGGCATCCTGGGCGATGCGCGTGTAGTTGGAGGAGAGGATGTAGAAGCCGTACAGGTAATTCCTGAAGGTGCAGTTCTCTATCGTGTCGTATTCCTTGTTGGTTGCGTAAATCCCCCAGCCGTCCCTGTCCACGCCGTCTATTACGGACTCGTTGCAGTTGAGCCAGATGCCTGTCGAGTTCATCTCGAAGACCTGCGACACGCCCGTATAATTGCCCAGGTAATAGGTGTCCCTGCACAGCGTCGTGTTCCTGTTAACGTGCAGGACGCCGGACTTGTTAACTATGTAATCCTGCCAGGTGAGCGGGTTGGAGATGTTCACGCACGGGCCGGCGTCGTATATGCTGTAGTTCGTGAACTGGGTGACGTTGACGAAATAGTTGTAGGTGCTGCCGGTGAAATAAGAAGTGGGCGTCGTGCAGATGGACGCGCTGCATGCGGCGCCGTTCCTGAGGGCGATGGGGCTGCTGAAATACGGGAGGCCATAGAACTCTATCGTCGCGGAGCGGTTGTAGTCAGGGACCCTCTCGGATTTTACGGTTGCGAGGTTGGATTCCAGGAACATGTTCCTATACGTGGTGGAGCGGTTGAACAGGATTTCGGAATAGTTGTACTTTATGTAATCGTTGTATATCCGTATCGTGGTCCCGTTGGAGAAGAAGCCGGCCGGCTCGTAGGAATAGATGTACGGGCTCTGTGTGACCGTGGACAGGCCTATGGTGAGGTAATACCAGTTGGAATTGTTCACGTGGATGAAGTGGTAGTTGCGGTAGTCGCCGTAAGTTGTTATGTTGTAGAGGCGGTCCTGCGTGATGTTGAAATAGGAGGTGCGGTTCAGCTTTACCACGTACCAGTCTATGGACGTGGAGCCGGTGTAATAGCGCACCCCTGCCCAGATGACGTCATCGGTCGGGTCAACTGAAACGGTGTAGGGGCGCTGGAGCGTCGAGGCGCTCGGGAGCGCGAGCGTCCTGTTTTGGAGCACCGCGCCGGAGGGGCTGAGGGCGTACAGCTTCCAGGTCGCGTCTGTGCTCCAGTTCGCGCCGGCCACGAAGTAGTTGTTCTCCGCGTCAATCGCGATGTCGTAGAGCTGGTTCTGGGCAGACGGCGCGTCCGTCCAGTTCCACACCTGCGCCAGCGTATCCGGGTCCAGCTTGGCGACCTTGAATTCCGAATTCGCGATGTCTCCCTTCGCGTAGCCCGCGACCGCATAGTATCCCTCCTGGTCCACCGCAACGGACATCGCCACCTCGGTGGCGCTCCCCCAGTCGATTGAGTTGTACGCGAGGAGGTTCCCGTTCTCGTCTAATTTGTAAATTATCCACTCCGCCGCACCGTTGGCGTACCCGGCGAACACATAATCGTTGTGCCCGTCAACCGCCACCGAAGCGAACAAATCGTCCGTAACGCCGCCGAACGTGTAGTTCCAGAGCATGCTGCCCGAGGAGCTCACCTTTGCGGTCATCACGTCGTAGTCCCCGCCGGCGTCCTGCGATTGCCCGGCTATGACATAGTTGTTGTCCGTATCGACCGCGATGTCGAAAGCCGCGTCGTTCTTTCCGCTCCAGTCAAAAGTCCTGTTCCACAGGTGCGAGCCGCTGGAGTTGAGCTTGAGGATGGTCACGTTGGAGTCGCCCGACTCCATCATCGTCCTGCCCACGATGACGTAATTGTTGTCCGCGTCGGAAACCACGCTGTACGCCTCGCTGTGGTTGCTGCTGAAATTGAACTCCGCGGTCCATTCGGTTTCAAGGAAAGTCCCGCCCGTAGTGACGTTGGAAAGGACCTTCATTATTTTCCATCCCACTTCCGGCGGGCTTGCGCCGCTCGTGTTGTAGTAGCCCACGAAGACGTAGTCCCCGAACGCGTCCACCATGGAATCGTAGAGGTAGTCGGGCCGGGTGCTCCAGTTGTAGGTTATGTTGTATTCATAATCAAGGGCTGCCGGGTCGCCGTTCAGGAAGCGCACAGCGTCCCGGTAGTAGTAGATGGAGCAGTTCTCAAGGACGGTGCCGTTGTAGTTGCTGAGGAGGAATTCGTTGAGTTTGTTCCCGATTACGGTGGATGCGTTGCAGTCGAGACCAACGTCGTTGTCCCTCATCACGAACGTGGGGGTGACCGCATTCACGTAGTAGGTGTCCCTGCACAGGGCCGCGTCCTCCGTGAGGGTTATCGGGTAGGTCCCGTTCGCGGCCTCGAACGCGGTGAGGTTGATGCAGGAGTAGTTGAGGGAGTAGTTCGTGAAGGAGGTCACGTTCATGAGGTAGGTGCGGGCTATCGCGTTCGGCGTCCTGTTGTAGCAGTAGGAGCCGCAGTCCGCGTTGTCCCTCATCGGGAACGGGGCATCGGAAATCAGGTATGCGGGAAGGTTCCTGAAGAGCAGCTCCGCGGTCTTGTTGTAGTCGCCTATGTTTTCGGACCTCACCCCTATGAGGTTGTTCAGTATGTACATGTTCGTGTAGGTGAGTGAATTGGTGAGGTTTATCTCAGGGTATCTTATCCTCCCCTCCGAGTTGTCGAAGCTGAGGTTGTTCTGCCTGTTGCCCGTCTCCGACACTTCGCTGTAAACGTAGGGGCTTTCGCCCAGGAAGTTGATGCTTATGTTCAGGCCGGTCGAGCTCGAGGGCCGGTGGTAATCCAGGTTCCTGGAGACGTTGTTTATGGTGTGGTTGTACAGCTTGAGTATCGTCTTGTTGAAGCCCTGGCCGAACTGGTAGAGGTGCGGCCTCTCGCTGCCGGAGACGAGCTCCATGCCCGCAAATATGTAGTCATCGTGCTTGTTTATCGCGATGTCGTAGGCGGTGCCCGTGGAGCCGCCGTCGCCCGATACGTAGGTGATGTTCCATACCTGGTTCCCGTTCTCGTCTATTTTGAGTATCCTCTCGTTGGAAGAGGCGTCATTGAATATGA
This sequence comes from Microcaldota archaeon, assembly GCA_040753215.1. Lineage (GTDB taxonomy): Archaea > Micrarchaeota > Micrarchaeia > Anstonellales > Bilamarchaeaceae > CAIXOA01. The sequence continues at coordinate 44,891 of JBFMEZ010000021.1, forward strand.
TTATGTAATTGTTCTGGGAATCCACCTCCACGGCCGCCTCCTCGCCGGCGAGGCTGCTGGGCCAGGTGAAGGACGTGGACCACACGGACGTGCCGTCGAAATCATACTTCAGCACATTGAGCGCCGCGGTGCCGGTCCTGTAATTGACCACGATGTAGTTGTTCTTCAGGTCAACAGCCATCGCAGGGCAGGTGCGCGCCGTGTCCGCGCCGGCCATGCTGGCCACCGTCCATTCCGTGTCCCCGCTCGTATTGTATTTGCGCAGGTAGCAGTCGTACCCGACCACCTTCTCGTAGCTCTTCCCGTAGTGCAGGGAATAACCCTCCCCGTCCACGTCGCTGTCCTGCACGTACGTCCTGTTCGTGACGTCTCCGCTGTCGAAACTGATTACGCGGAGCCACTGCAGGGAGCCGGAGGGCGAATACCTTTCAACGACGCCCCTTATCTCCGGGTTCCCGCCGACGTTCGTGTCGTTGTAGCCGGAGGCGATGTAATAGCCGTTGCCGTCCACGACGACGTCCACGTACGTCTCGTTCGGGGAGGTCGTATAGGAAACGTTCCAGAGCTCAGTCCCGTTCTCGTCAATCTTCATTATCACCCTGTCCCACTGGGTGGAGCCGGCGGCGTTTGCGCGGCGCCCAGCAACGATGTAATTGTTGCCCGCATCCACCGCCACGCCCCTGAGGGCGTTCGCGTATCCGGGGTCGCCGGAAAAGAAGGTGAAGGTTTTGTTCCAGAGGTGCGCGCCGCTCGCATTCGTTTTCAGCACATACCACGCATTTCTGGAGGAGGTGGAATTCCAGGCATAGCCCGCGGAAACCACCCTGTCGTATTCGTCCACATCCGCAGCCGTGAGCACGCCCTTGTCGTACGTGGCGGGCGGGTAGTAGGTGCCGTTCCAGTCCTGGGAATAGGTCTCAACGGAGGTTATGCTGCGGATGCCGTCCCTCCAGTCCGTTATGATGCAGTTGAGCAGGCGGTTTCCCTGGCGGGTGTTGAGGTAGAACTCCCCGATGCTGTTGCCTATTATCGTGGAGCCGTTGCAGTCCAGCCAGCGGCCGCCGTATCCGGGGTCCGTGTCCGAGCCGTATTCGGTGATGAGGAGCGGCCTGGTCGTGTTTATGTAATATGTGTCCCTGCAGAGCGTGACGTTCGTCGCCACCCAGTAGGGGATTGTGCGCGTGCTTATCTTCGCGCCGAATGTTGACTCGTCGCTCAGGTTCACGCAGTCCGCGGCGTTCTCGGTGCTGTACTCCGTGAATTTGGTCACGTTCATCCTGAAATTGTACGATGTAGCAGAAACCTGCGTCTGCACCTGCCCGGAGCAGATGGAGGCCGGGCAGTAGGCGCTGTTCCGCACCCCGAAGAGCTGCGGGGTGGAGGCGTAGAAGAGCTCGAAGAAATCCAGCGTCGCGCTCCTGTTGTAGTTGCCTATGTTCTCGGAGAGCACGGTTATGTTGTTGCTCTTTATGAAGAGGTTGTTCCAGGTGTTGGAATTGTTCAGGTCCAGGGTCCCGTACCAGATGGAGCCGTCTACTGAGGCGAGCGTTACGTTGCTGAAGCGGATGTTGTCGGACTGGGTTGCGTTCCTCACGTTTATGTACGGGGAGTAGCGGTACGGGGCGCCCTCGGAGGAGAAGTTCATCAGGGTGTCGTTCGCGGTGGATTCGGCAACATACGCCGCATCAAGGTATCTGGAGATGTAGTTCATGGTGTTGTACCCCAGGAAGCCGCTGCTCACCTTGGAGTAGTTCCTGCCCATCTTCAGGAAATGCCAGTCCCCGGATGAGGTGTTGTCGCCCACCGCAACCAGCGAGTCCGTGGAATCCACCAGCATGCCCCTTATTGTGTCCGTGCCGGAAGTGAGGTTGATTGTCACGTTGCTGAGCTGGTCGCCGTCGGAATTCAGCAGGAGGAAGCCGAACTTCGTGTCTATGGAGCCGGCTGCTATGTACCTGTTCCTCGCATCTACTGAGATGTCCCCGGGCCTTTCGTCAGAGCCGCCGAAGGCGTAGTTCTTCACCCACTGCTGCGTGCCGTCCGGCGAGAGCTTCATCACCCTCCAGATGTAGGCGGTGCCGGAACCAAAAGAGTAGCCAGAATACCCAAGTACGATATAGTTGCCTTCGAGGTCAACCGTAACCGCAACAGCGGATTCGGTAGCGTAGCCGAAATCATATGTCGCATTCCAGAGCTGCGTGCCTGAGGAGTTGAATTTGTACAGCACCCAGTCGTTGTTTCCTGTGCTGGTCTCTTCGACTCCTACCGCGATATAATCATTCAGCCCGTCCACCGCAACGTCGTAAAGCACGGAAACGTTGCTGGAGGAGCCGTTGAAGTCCCATACGATGGAGGCGGAGGAGGTGGTCTTGGCCAAGTACGCATGCCACAGCGTGGGGGCGAAGGTCTGGTATGTGCCTGCCACCACGTAATAATTGTAGGCGTCCACCGCGGCCGCCCTCAGCTCGTTCTGGCCGTTGGCGTTCTTCCACGTATAGGTGTTCAGGAGCGTGAAGGGCGACGCGTAGAATTTCCTGAGCCCGAACTCCGAGGTTGCGGGGAGGCCCGGGTCGAGCACCTCGCCTACGACCACGTATGCGTTGCTGTTGTCCACCGCAACGTCGTACGCCTCCTCGCTGCTGCCCGCGCCGCCGCCGAGGGAGCCGGTCCAGTTGTCGAGGTGCGCGCCCTCCTGGCCGTACTGGAAAACCGCCCATTCCGTGGTGGTGGAGGTGGAGTTGTACATGGAGCCCACGATGACGTAGTTGTTCACCCTGTCCGCGGCCACCGCGTACGCGGAGTCGGTGCCGCTGTTGCTTATGTTCCTGCTCCAGTTGGCCTGGATTTCCGCCTTGGAGGCGTGGATTTTGAACGCCTGCCCGAAGCCGTTCAGGGTGCAGTTGCGCACGATGGTGCTGTTTGTGGGGATGTGGAACGCGCCGGCGAGGCGGTTCCCGGTTATGTTGGAGCCGTTGCAGTCAAGGAACAGGTTGTCGGACGCGAAGCGGAAGAGGTTCATGGTGCTGTTGATGTAATAGTCGCCCGGGCAGAGCGTAACGTTGCTTATTATCTCGTACTGGCCGTAGTAATCCGTGATGTAGGGGCTGTACGCGCCCGCCTCGCTGAGGTTTATGCAGCCGGTGAAATTGTTCCCTGAGGTGTAGCCGGAGAAGCCTGTGACGCCGAATTTGAGCGTGGCCGGGGAGCCGGGGGTGCAGCTCCTGGAGCCGGGGACCGGCGTGTAGATGGTGCCGTTTAGCTGTATGTCCCCGCGTGAGTCCGGGAAGCCGGCCTTCCTGTAAATCATGTACAGGCAGCTCTCGCTATAGACCGTGATTTTTGCGGACTTGTTGGCCTGCGGGGCCGCGGAATCGTTCAGGGAGACCCAGTACTCGTAGAGTATCACGGTGGTTGCGTTCTTCAGCTGCAGGTCAGTGATGTTGAGGAAGGAGAAGTTTATCACGCCGGCATTCTGCTTCTTGCCTATCGCGAGGTAGGTGAAGTTGTTCGGCGCGGTGGCTGTTGCCTCCTGCCGCAGGAAATCGGTCTGGCTGTACACGAGCGTATTTGTGAAATAATTCGATGCTGCGGTGCTGGTGAGGTAAAACCCGAATTCGGTGTTGTCGTGCGCGGTGTTACCGGTGCCGGTGCTGATGTTCGTGTCGTTGATTACGAAGCCGCGGAAATTGTAGTATGCGTTGTTGCCGTCCAGGTCGTTCTGGTGGGCGAGGTAGAGGTGGAAGCCGTAAGAGTTGTTGTACGCGGTGTTGTTGGCGAGGGAGTTGTTGCGGGAGCCTAAAATGTAGAAGCCGGACTGGGAATTGTTGTAGGCGGAATTGTTGGTGAGGGAGTTGTTGTATGCGGTGGACACGAGGTAGAAGCCGCCCAGATTGTTCCCGTACGCGGAGTTGTTGGTGAGGTTGTTGAAGGGGTTCAGGAGCCGGAAGCCGTATCCTGAATTGTTGTATGCGGAGTTGTTGAGGAGGTAATTGTACTGCGAGAATATGTAGAAGCCGCCATCGGTATTGTTGTAGGCGGTGTTATGGGACATGTTGTTGCCGTCCACATAGTAAGAGGAGATGCCGAACCTGGCGTTCCTGTAGGCGCGGCTGGATGAGATGGTTGCGTAACCGGAATTGAACAGCTGGAAGCCGTCGTTCAGGTTCTCGTACGCGGAGTTGTTTGTCATGGTTGCGGCATCGGAGTAATAGAGCTGGAAGCCGTTGTCCGAGTTGTTGTATGCGATGTTGTTTGCAATGGTGGTGCCGTTGGAATAGTTTATCTCGAAGCCGAGCGGCGAGTTGTTGTAGGCTGTGTTGCCCAGCAGGCTTGTCCCGTTGCTGTGGCGCAGCGCGATGCCGCTGTACGAGCTGTTGTATGCGGTGTTGCCGCTGAGCGTGAGGTTCATCGAATAGTCCAGGCGGAAGCCGAAGCTGTTGTTGTATGCGGTGTTGTTGGTGAGGTTGGTGCGGTGCGAGGAGGAATAAACATAGAACCCTTCGTAGGTGTTATGGTGCGCGGTGTTGTTCGTGAACACATTGTCCGGGGAGTTGCTGCTCAGGAAGCCGTAGGTGTCGTTGTACGCGACGTTGTCCCTGAATATGGTGAAATTCACAGGGTTGATGTCGAACCCGTATGTGGTGTTGAAGGCGGTGTTGTTCGTCACGTTGCTCAGGTCCACGCCGTATAATTTGAAGCCGCGGACGCCCCTGCTCGCGGTGTTGTTTATGATGCTGTTGTAGCCAGTGCGGATGATCGCATACACGTAGAAGTTGCTTGCCGAGTTGTTCATGGCGGTGTTGTTCGCTATGGTGTTGTAAACCGCATTCTGGAAGAAGAACCCGTATTCCTGGTTGTCCGTGGCGTTGTTGCCAATCAGCGAGCTGAAGTTGGAATTGAACACGTAGAAGCCCTCCTGCGTGTTGTTGTATGCGTAGTTGCCGCGCAGGGTGGTGTAGTTGGCAGACCTGTTTACGTAGAAGCCGAAGGTGTTGTTCCAGGCGGTGTTGCCGGTGAGGTTGTTGTAGTTGGAATACACGTCCACGAGGAAGCCGGTGCCGCTGTTCGAGGCGGAGTAGGCGGTGTTGTTTATGAGCTGGTTCTGGTCCGAGGCGGAATAAACGTAGAAGCCCACATATACGTTGTCGTATGCGGAGTTGTTCAGGAGGATATTGTAGCCGGAGGAGGAGAAGAGCCAGCCGTAGCCGGAGTTGTTGAAGGCGACGCTCCTTGTGAAATTGTTGTAATTGGAGCCGGCATAGAGGGCGAAGCCGGCATTGGTGTTGTTGTAGGAGGTTGCGTTGGTGAAGGTGTTGTAATTCGCGGATGACATATACATTCCGTTCAGGGTGTTGTTGTGCAGGGTTACGTTTATGAAATCGCTGTCGTTGGCCTGGTATACGTAAATCCCGTAATCATACTGGGAGATGCTCGGGCAGTTGGTTATGTTCACGCGGGCCACGGTGCTGTTCAGGAATATCCCGTACACGTTTCCGGCGGTGCCGTTGTTCGTGATGCTGTATCCCGCGCAGCTCAGCGAGACGTCCGAGGAGTAAATCCATATGCATGCCGAGCCGAAGCTGGGAATGCTCACCGGCGCGCCTTCCAGGTTGGCGCTCAGGCGGTAGCTGCCCGGGGAGCCTATCGCGGTGCAGTTGTCGAAGGGCGTGGCGTAGAAGCTCGCGGCATAGCCCGAGAAGGAGGAGACGTTGAAGGTCGCTACCCCGGCTGAGCAGGATTTGGAGGTGGGGTACTCGGTGCCGTTTGCAAGAATGTCGTTGAGGGAGACGGGAAATCCGGCCTTTTTCCGCACCGGCGCGCTGCAGTCGTCCGTGTAGATGGTTATGTTCGCGGAGCGGTTCGCCTGCACAGCGGCGGAGTCGTTGAGCGAAACCCAGTAGTCGCGGAGTATCACCGTGCCGGAGCCGGGGGACGCCTCGTTCGTCCAGAGGTTTATGTCGGTGACGTTCAGGAGCGGGTAATTGACGAGCCCTATGGATGAATTGTAGCCCAGGGTGAGGTTCGTGAAATTGTTCTGTGCAGATGCGGCCGCCTCCTGGAAGATGTAGTAGCTCTGGTTGCGTACGACGCTGTTGTTGAAGACGTTGCGGCCGGCGGTGTTTTTCATGTATACTCCATACTGCGTGTTCATGTAGATGGAGATTCCGGTGAGGTTGTTGGAATTGCTGTTCTCGAGGAAGACGCCGTAGGCGGAGTTGTTGTATGCGCTGAGGTTTATGGCGGTGCTGTTGCCTGCGGAATCGAACGTGAAGCCGGACTGGGAGTTGTTGTACGCCGAGCTGTTGGCCAGGAGGGTGTAGTTGGAGAGGTAGACGCGGAAGCCGCTGAGCGCGTTGATGTATGCGGCGTTGCCGGTCAGGTTGTTCCTTTTCGAGCTGTCCACATTGAAGCCGTAGAAGGAGTTGTTGAAGGCGGAGTTGTTGGCGACTGTGCTGTTCTCCGTGATGTAGAGCTTGAAGCCGGACTGGGAGTTGTTGTAGGCGGAGTTGTTGGCGAATGTTATGAGTGAGGTCTCGCCCGTGTAGAAGCCGTCATACGAATTGCGGTATGCGGTGTTGTTCGTGAAAAGGTTGTTGGTGGAGTCCGGGTATAGCACGCGGAAGCCGTACTGGGAGTTGTTGTATGCGGTGTTGCCCGTGAGGTTGTTGTAGGATGCGTTCTCCTCAAGGGCGAAGCCGATGCCGGACGTGTTGTATGCGGTGTTGCCGGAAAGCGTGCCCTGCCACGACCATCCGATGAGCAGGAAGCCGCCGCTCGCGTTCCTCGCCGTGTTGCCGGCAAGGGTGGTGTAGTTGGAGCTGTATACGTAGAAGCCGTAGGAGCTGGCCGAAAGCGCGTCGTATGCGGTGTTGTTGGTTAGGGTGTTCCTGCTCGCCTGGTATATGTAGAAGGGCTGCAGGGAGATGTTGTATGCGCTGTTGTTGAGGAGCGTGTTGTTCTCCGCGGCGTAGGTGAGCATGAAGCCCCTGCGCACGTCGTATGCGGAGTTGTTCGTGAGGTTGTTGGAGCTGGAGGCATCCGCCCAGAAGCCGGAGGCAACCGTGCTGCCCACCGAATCGGTCGCGGAGTTGTTCAGGAGCGTGTTGTATGTTGAGGCGGCGCCCAGGTAGAAGCCCACCGTGTTGTTGTACGCGTTGCTATTCGTTATCCTGTTGCCGCTGGAAGAAGATGAGATGTTGAAGCCGGCTGAGTTGTTGTACGCGGTATTGCTGGTGAGGTTGTTCTGCGCCGCGGAGAAGTACAGCAGGAAGCCGTTCCAGGTGTTGTTGTAGGAAAGGCTGCCGGAGATTGTGTTGTTGCCTGATGAGGCTATGCGGAAGCCCGCCTGGGTGTTGTTGTATGCGTAGTTGCCGGTGAGGCTGTTGTAGTTTGAATTTGTGGCGAGGTCGAAGCCGGACAGCGTATTGTTGTAGGCCCTGTTTCCGGAAAACGTGCCGTTCTGCGAGGTGCTGGTGGAGATGCCGTAGCCGCCGTTGCTGTACAGCGTGTTGTTCGTGAAGACGCCGCCGTGGGCGGAGTTGTGGTAGATGCCCGCCTCAATGTTGTTGTATGCGGTGTTGTTGAGGAAGGTGTTGTTGTTCGAGGCGGAATCCGCCGTCATGCCGGCCATGGAATTGCTGTAAAAGGCGTTGTGGGCAAAACGGCCGTAGCGGGAGCTGTTCGTTGCGTACAGGCCAACCTCGTAGTTCCTGGCCGTGCAGTTCTCCACAGTGTCGTTCTCCTTATAGTTCAGGTAGATGCCGTAGCCGTCATCGTCCACCCCGTCAATCACCGCGCCGTCGCAGTTGAGCCATATGTTGGAGCGGTTCATGTACAGGGCCGCGTCCCCGTATGCGACGTTCACGCTGTAGGTGCCGGTGCAGATGGTCGCGTTGCTGTTTATGTAGAAGGTGCCGGAGACGTTCACCACCCTGCCGTCATAGGTCGTGGGGTCCGAGAGGTTCACGCACGGGGGCTGCAGTATCCCGTATGTGGAGCCGGGGCTGAAGCTGCCGATGGATAGGATGTTGTTCGTTGTGTCCGGGCTGCCGTTCTGCAGCGCCCATCCCGAGGCGTTGTACTTCCAGAGCTGGAACCTGCCCTCCTGGTAGCCGGAGAGCTCGGAGTCCAGCCAGGTGAAGTTCGCCTGGTCTATGGACGGGGTGCCGGTCGCGGTGGTTATGTTTATGAATTTCTGCGCGAAGGAGCGGGATGCGTCCGGGGGCAGCGCGGAGTTGTTTGAGACCCATTTTACGGAGTATGCGAAATTTCCGTTTACGGACTGTATGAGGTCTATGGCCGTGTAATTCGTGAAGTTGGCAGCCGGGCTGTCTATCGTCAGGTTCTTGAAGAATACCTTCAGCGCGGGCGCTGCGCCGTTCACGGCTATGTAAAGCTCCGCGACGGTGTTGTTGAAGGCGTGCATGTTGGTGGCGTTTATGCTCGCGCCGCCGCTTGTGAAATGGAATCCGTACTGGGAGTTGTTGTAGGCGCTACCGTTTATCACGCTGTTGTCGTAGCCACTGTCCGCGTAGAAGCCGCGGGAGTTCCCGTATGAGGTCGCATTCACGAGGCTGTTGTTTGAGGCGGACCCGCTGGAGAAGTAGAAGCCGTAGTTTGTGTTGTTGTACGCAACTACGTTTGTGTAGTTGTTGCGGGAAGAGGACCCTATCCTGAAGCCGGAAGATGCCCTGGACATCGTGGAATTTGCGATGACGTTGTTCGAGGCGAAATTGTCCACCCAGATGCCGGAGCCGGTGCAGAGCTCCCCGGTGATGTTGGTTATGTTGTTGCTCCCGTACTGGAGCAGGTAGCAGTCGGACGTGCAGTTGAAGGCGTAGTTATCCCTTATCGTGGAACTGACCGTGTTGAGGACGTAGCACCGGCTTCCACCTATGCTGATGTTGTTGCCCGTGATCGTCTCCCCGGAATACGAACCGCCCATGCTTAAGCCGGTGTTGGTGGTATTGGTTATGGTATTGTTTATTATCTGCGCATTGGCTGCGATTATGTATATCCCGACTTCGTTGCAGTTCGCACCGGTGTTGTTTATCAGCGAAACTGTCGTCCCGCCCGCGGTGTAGCACCTGCCCGTCCTGTTTGCGATGTTGTTCCTGGCGATTGTGTTCGTTCCATAGACATCGATGGCGTTGCGGTTGCTTCCTGATGCCGAGGAGACGTAGTTGCCGGTGATGTTGGTGTTCGTGCTTAAGCTGCCGGCCGTAATCCCGTAGCCGCCTGCGGCAAGGATGTAGATTGTGTTGTTTTCCACGATGTTGTAATCCGCGCCGTTGAATATGTAGAAGCCCATCTGACCGTTCCAGTAGACGGAGTTGCTGGTGAAATTGTTGTAGTCCGAGTCCACCACATAGAAGCCGTACCCGGAGGCTGTGCTGGTGGAGTTGCTCAGGTTGTTCCGCGTGAAGAGGTTCCAGCGGGAGTTGGAGACATAGAAGCCGTAGAACGTATTCAGGTATGCGGTGTTGTTCGTGAATGTGGAGTTCTCCACGTAATCAAGGTAGAAGCCGTACTGGGTGTCGTTCCAGCCGCGGTTGCTGGAGACGTTGTAGCGGTTGAGGCGGGCGCCGCTGGTCCCCACGAGCGCGAATTCGCGCTGCGAGTTGTTGTAGGCGAAGTTGTTCGCGATGGTGTTGTTGCTGGAGGAGTAGAAGAACGCCACCCCGTACCTCTTGTTCAGGTAGGCGGTGTTGTCCATGAACACCATGTCCGAAGGCGAGGACAGGGCGAAGCCGTCGCTGTTCGTGCCGTTGTTGTCCCAGGCGGTGTTGTTGTGGACCCTGTGGCCCGAGCCGGAGAAGATGTAGAAGCCGTAGTTGGAGTTGCGGGTCGCGTTGTTGTAGATTAGCTCCATGCTGTTGGAGCTTTCAAAGTCGAAGCCGTTGTTGGAGTTGTTGTGGGCGAGGTTGTATGAAAGGTACGGGGAGGTCGTTGAATCCGCGTAGAAGCCGTAGGTGCCGCGGTAGGCGGTGTTGCCGGTGAGGTTGCTGTAGTTCGAGCTGTACAGGTAAAAGCCCCTCTGGACGTTGAAGCCGGCAGTATTGTTCCTGAGGATTGTGGACGGGCTGTTCTGCATGTAGAAGCCGTGCTGGGAATTGTTGAGGGCGATGTTGTTTGCGAGGGTGTCGTTGGAGCTGAGGTTGATGTAGAAGCCGTACGTGTTGTTGAAGGCATAGTTGTTGTAGAAGCGGTTGTAGCCGCTGGTGTAGTCCACCGAAAACCCGTAGGTGTAGTTGCTCACCCTGCAGTTGATTACTGTCACGTTCTGGATTGTATCGGTCTTTACAAGGACGCCGTAGGCGGTGGCCGTGATGTTGCCGGTCACGTTGTATCCGGCGCAGTCGAAGTTGACGTTGGAAGACGCTATGCCTATGCAGAAGCTGTATCCGCTGTATGAGGTGTTGCCCTGGACGTTGTTCGCCAGGCGGTAGCTTCCCGGGGAAGTTATCAGCTGGCAGGAGGCCACGTCCCCGCTCGTTACCTGGAAGGCGACGTCGTCCCTGTCATCGTATCCGCTCGTGGTGCAGTTGCTCGTGTTGGCCCCCCCCAACCTGAAGTTGCCCCTGACCGCGTGCTGGCCGGCCACGTTGTCCAGCACGAACACGGCGCTCGTGTCCTGGTAAGTGCCCGAGAAGGGGCCGAGGGTGGCCTTGAGATTCCATGCGATGGGATAGGTGGTGTTCGAGTACCATATGTCCAGGTAGTCCCCGCCGCCGGAGTACGGGTGTATCCACACCGTTACGTTCACGGTGTCCAGTGGCCGGAAGAAGGAGTTGTTTAGGTCGGTTATGGTGATGTTCTCCGCGTGCTCATCGGTCCCGTATGCCCCGCTTGTCCCGTCCGTGCACGTGTCTATGGTGTTCGGCTGGTTCGGCTCCTGCGTGCCTGTTATGCTGTCCCTGGACCGGAGGAGGTCCGAGCCGGCAATGCAGGGGGAATCTGCGGTGAAGCAGACGGGTGCGCCAAGCGAGGGGCTGTACTCCACATACGCAGGGTCCGCTGGCGTGATGTTGAGGTAATAATATTCGCCGGGCGTTATGTCCATTATCTTCACCCAGCCGCCCGTGCAGGTGCTTGCGTCGAAAACCCAGTCCCTGCACTTGTACAGTTCGGTCCCGCGCGCCATCACCTTCAGCGTCGCAGTGGTGAAGTTGAGGGCGGTTGGGTCTATCGCATACGCCTTCTTCGCATAAATGCCGAAAGGCGTAACGGAAGAATCCAGGCTCTCCACCCTGAGGAACGGGTTCCCGTCGGGGGGGAGGCGCAGGTCTTCAAAAACAATCTCTTCCACGGGCGGGAGGAGTGGCGACGGGTTTTCCCTGCTCACGGCTGCTGCGTTGCGCACGAAAGACACCCTGTAAAGGCCGGGCGGGATGGCGCCGGTGCCCGCCTGCCTCACGCCCGCGGAAACCCCGCGGCCGCGGGAGTCTGATATGTTTATGCTGGTCTCGTATACTTCACCCCGCGAGTTTATCATTGCGAGGGTGCCGTTTGCCAGCCCAGGGGGGACCGGGCGGCCGGAGGCGTTCTCCCCGTATGCAGGGTCTCCGGGTGAGATGGTGATTGTGTAGGCTGCGCCGGGGTTTATGCTCCTCTGGAAAGCCCACCCGCCATTGCAGGTGCGTGAGGCGAAGTCCCAGCCCGCGCATTTGTAGAGGGAATCGCCCACCGCGGTAATTGTTGCGGTTGCGGAATCTATCCCCGAGGGGTTTATCGCATACGCCTGGATGAAGCCGGGGTAGGAAAAGGAATCCAGCCCGATGGCCGCGCCTTCCTGCCAGCCGGTGACCCTCATTTGCGAGACAGGGACGCCGGACAGGCGTATCGTCGCTGCGCCGCCCGCGACTTCCGCCTCATACCTGAAATCCTGCACAGGGGACGTCACCGTGATCGAGGCAGGGGCCTGGAAAAGGGACTCGATTGGCACGATTACGGATTCGGCTGCCTGCGGCCCGTTCCCGGCTCCAGGATTCCCGGCAACCTGCGCCGGCATGCCGGAAGCCGGAAACTGGAGGCTGGAAACCGGCTGGGAAGGCATATATGTGCCGTTGCCGGCGATGGATTCTATTGGGACGAGGCCGTTCTGCGAATCGTTCACGAAGATTTCTATGTTCACCAGCCCGCCCTGGAGCGATGTGTGGTTGCCGTTTCCAAAAAGCGGGGAAAGGTCCGAAACCTGCTCCGAGAGGAAAAAGAAGAGGGGGGAGACGAAAGCCGCGAGCGAGCTGATGGACAGGGCTAGCAGTAGAACTGGGTAATTGAATGACCCCCTTTTCATCGCGCAGATATGGGAGATTAGGTTTAAAAAGAGATTTGCGCCCTCCGAACGCGCGCGGGCGCGTAGAGTTCTGCATATGCGTTCTGTGGCAGTACGGAAAATATTGCGAACAGGGGGCATATTTATAAACATTATCAACCATATATAGTAACATGGACGGCGGAAAAAAGGGGGCTGCACAGCAGTTGGTTGCAACAGATGGTGCAGCGGACGGGCTTCCCGCAGTGCGCAGGGCAGGAACCGCCGCGGCGGAAGGCCATGCCGGAAAAAAGGCAAACTCTTTCTGGGCGAGGGCGCTGATGGTCGCGGGGCTAGCGCTAATTCCCGCGGGGAATGCGAAATGCATGGGGGAGAGCGCCCATCCTATTGTGGAAGAGGATGCGGATGCGCAGCAGGACGTGGACCCCGAGGCAGATGCGGAAGCGCATGATGAGGATGCAGGGCCGGAAACGGATGTGCATGAGGAAGATGCGGATGCGCGGGAGGGGGATGCCGCCCCGGATGCTGATGTGGTAGAGGGAAGGGGCGAGGATGCGGGCGCTGATGGCGATTCCGATGTTGCGGACCCTGGGGCGGATGGGGAAGCTGTGGAAGAGGCGGATGCTGAAACACCTGGTGAGGATGCGGGCGATGCGGAGGCAGAAGCATCCTGCCCCGTGAGCGATACGGTCCTTGAATACCCGGAAGTGCCCGGGCCGATAGGCACAAGCGACCAGATAATTGTGGAGGAATACGGCCGCCGGGTTGAATGTGACGGGACGGAGGCCAGGACGCTGAACAGGGTTGATATTTCACTCACGCCTGCGGCTTCCCCGGAGCAGCTGGGCGATGCGGTAAGGCAGGGCTCGGATACCATAATTCCCGGGGGGACGGTGAGGCTCACGGCCGCGGGGCTGGACGGGATTGGATATGCGCGCAAGGTTCCCGGTGCGGAAGGCCGCGTCGGCATAAACGGGACCGTGAGCAACGGAATAGTTACGGGCAGGCTTATCGGATTTTACGAATCCGGGGGGATTATTTACGCATCGCTGGGCACGGAGAGGCCCGGCTACACGGACCGCTATGCCGATGCGCCTGAGGGGGCATACGTAAATTCGCAGGGTACGGAGGGATGGGTCTTTATGGCGACCGCTTTTGACTACAACCCCGCGGACCCTGGGCTTAGCACATGCAGCCTTACCATGCTGGAGGCGCCGGTGAATGTGCCAAACGGAGGGGCGATAGCCCACGACGGCGGGACATTCAGGCTCGGGACCATCGCATCGGGTACAGACCTCGCCTCGGCGAGATTCAGGCGCGAGTGAGAAAATGGCAGACTGCACATCCGGCGCAAAGATTCCCGGTAAAAATGCAGGGGCTGAAGCGCGCACCCGCGGAGGCCCGGACACTACAAGCGTGAGCCCTTCCGAAAAAAAGGCGGCTTCGTTCTGGGGAAAGGCCCTTATAGTCGCCGGCCTCGCACTGGTGCCGGCCGCAAAGGCAGCGTGCATGGGTGAAACTTCACGCCTTATGGCGGACGAAGATGCTGATGCGGACCCTGTGGCAGATGCAGAGGCGCAGGAAGAGGACGGGGCTTCTGATTCTGCGGACACGGAAAGGGAGGATGCGGGGACTGAGGCGCCTGATGCCGAGGCGGAAGCTGAAAATGATTCTGATGTCGTTGGGCCGGAAACGGATGGGGAAAGGGAGGACGGGGGCGCTCCGGACTCTGATGTCGGGCCGGAAGCGGATGCGGGCCCTGAAGCTGTGGAAGAGGCGGATGCTGAAACACCTGGTGAGGATGCGGGCGATGCTGAAGCCGAGGCCGCCTGCCCCGAGCACACGACTGTTTCCGAAGACATTCCTGCGCCCGGCCCGATAGGCGAGATTGGGCAGGCCATAACTGAAACCTACGAGCTCACAAGGGAATGCGACGGCACGGAAACGAGGGGGGCGCTCCTGGAGCTGGATATAGGGCTCGCGGCACCGGCTTCCCCGGAGCAGCTCGCAAATGCCATAAGGCAGGGCTCGGATACTGTTATTTTCGGGGAGAGGGTGAGGCTCACGGCCGCGGGGCTGGGCGGGATTGAATATGCGCGCAAGGTTCCCGGTGCGGAAGGCCGGTTCCGCGCAGAGGAAAGAATCAGCGATGGAGTGCATGATGCCTTTCCGCACGATTTCATGGCAGGGTCGGTGATAATGAACGTCGCCGGAAGCTTTATTGAAGTGCCTGAAGGCGGCTATGCGGCGTTCCCGGACGGAAATGTGGTCCATATGACTTCGCTTGCATTTGACCCGATGGACCCGCTGGGCAGCACATGCTACCTTACCATACTGGAGGCGCCGGTGAATGTGCCGGACGGGGGAACCGTTGCGCATGATGGCGGGACGTTCAGGCTGGGGACCGTTGCATCTGGCGCGGACCTTGCCGCGGCGAGGTTCAGGCGCGAGTGAGAAAATGGCGGAAGAGAAAGCCCCTGTAAAATGCGCTGAAGCATCCCCGGTGCGCGGGCTGAAGGAAGTTCCCGCGGCGGAAGGCCATGCCGGAAAAAAGGCAAACTCTTTCTGGGCGAGGGCGCTGATGGTCGCGGGGCTAGCGCTAATTCCCGCGGGGAATGCGAAATGCATGGGGGAGAGCGCCCATCCTATTGTGGAAGAGGATGCCGATTCTGTTGAGGAGGGCGCGGGACCGGAAACCGACGTGCATGAGGAAGATGCGGATGCGCGGGAGGGGGATGCCGCCCCGGATGCTGATGTGGTAGAGGGAAGGGGCGAGGATGCGGGCGCTGATGGCGATTCCGATGTTGCGGACCCTGGGGCGGATGGGGAAGCTGTGGAAGAGGCGGATGCTGAAACACCTGGTGAGGATGCGGGCGATGCGGAGGCAGA
>JBFMEZ010000022.1:0-8221 GCA_040753215.1 Microcaldota archaeon
GCATAATCGTAGGCGAACTGGGCCACTCTGGAGAATTCCCTCATTGTTTCTATAAGCTGGTCGGAAGCAGGGACTTTGAGCCGCATTGTGGCCTGCACCAGCATGGCAATCACGAGACAGTTCTTACCGCCGCAAAGTTCATTTATAAGCTTTTCATAGGTGTATTTCCACTAATAAAGGGTGTCGCAATTCCTTCCATCTCTGAAGAGATGGGCTTCCTTGCGATGACAAGGTGATTCAATGCTCGTGAAGAGGGCGGGATTCTCTGAGGAGCTTGCTTCCCTTATCAGGAAGCTTTTCCCGAAGGCCGAGCCGCTTTTCACCGACAAGGACGTGTATTTTGTCGCGGAAGAGGGGGGAACCATCGTGGGGTTCGTGCACCTGATCCTGAAAGAGAAGAAAATCCTCCTGCAGGGGATAGGGGTAAAACCGGAGTGGAGGGAGCGGGGGGCTGGCGGAAGGCTGCTGGATGCCGCGGTGAGGTTTTGCGACAGGAAGGGGATGGATATATTTTTGAAGGTGAAGCCGGCCAATGCCGCGCTGAACCTGTATAACAAAAAAGGCTTCACGCTGAAAAAATCCGGGGATGTGTACATACTGGAACGGAAGAGGGCGAACTGATTGGGGGATCAGAGATTTGAACTCTGACAACCAGCTCCCAAAGCTGGCAGCATACCAGGTTAGCTCAATCCCCCTCCGGACACCGGAAACAGGATGGCGGGAACCAGCAGGTTTCCGCCATGGCGGAATCCCGAAGGATTCTGCCAGTCTTCTCCGCAGAGAAGCGGAGTCATCGCCGCGCGAATTTTCCCGAGGGAAAATGGCGCCCATTTTCGCAACAGCGAAAATCGGCAGCGGCGTGGAAACCGAAAACCGATTTGCCAAGGGGGGGATTTGAACCCCCGGCCTCCAGATCTCCCAGAACGCCCATTTAATTCATAGGCACTTTGCCTCAGCACTCACAAGACTTATTCCTATGAGTCTGGCGCTCCAGCCAGGCTGAGCTACCTTGGCTACCAAAAACGCGGGGGAAGCGTCCCCCTCATTTTTAGGTGTCATTCTGATCCCCCTCCACTTCAAACCCTGGCGGAAGAGAGTAACATAATTCAGTAGGGAAACTGTTTTTAAGGACTTCCGAGCGTTATTATCTTCTCCTTTTCGTTCCGGAAACTGGGAACCGGAACGGAAAACTGCGCGGGCCCGTAGTCGAGCGGTCAAGACACTACCCTCACACGGTAGGGATCCCCGGTTCGAATCCGGGCGGGCCCAAATCATCAGTTTTGTTCCCCGTTTTGGGTTCCCTGTTTCCAGTTACTACGTCTGCAAAATCAGGTTTTACGACTCCTGTTTTCCTGCCGTTTTTCGGATGGTTCGCTTGCACCCGGGTTTGGGCCCGGGAAAAAGCGATTTCTTTGTTTTTGTCCATATTTTTCACCTCATTTTTGTTTATTTTTTTCTTGATTTTTATATTTTTGGGGAGCATGTTTCCGAACACATGCTCCGCTAGGCACGCCTCTTGCACGAGACGCGTCAGCAATCGGCCGAAAAAGCCGCAGCCAGCGACCAGTTCCCTGTTATCGGTTCCCAGTTGCCGGTTTTAGGGGCTTATTTCAGCCTCTATGCCCTCAAATTTCAATTTTCTAGTCAGCCATCAATCACCCCCTTCAATTGACTTTTTCAGCTTGCACAGCATTGAACGGACGCGCACTAGGCAAGACATGAAATTGAGATGCTCCCTCTGCGGGATTATCTTCAAGGAGTTGCACAAATCCAGCCAGTATTCGGTCTCGTTGGCCTCCCCGATACAAGTAACTAGCTTCTGGTTCTGTGCCTTCCTGGAATCAATCGCGCCCATCTCCGCCAGGTTCGCGCAGATAGAAGACGCGGAGGCAAGGAGCTGCTCCTTCGCCCTTCGGCTCATCTGCTTGTCCTCCATGAATTCAAAAACATCCTTTGACAGGCGGAAGGCCTCTTCATAAACCTTCAAATTCTTGAAATTCTGCATAACATCACCATTTTCCGATTTCGTGGCTCTGTTCGTAGAGCGCCCATTTCCTTTCATCAACCTCAATTTTCCCATTTTCTTCCATGTTTTTCACCACCTCTTTCGTTCTGCGCCCATACATCGGGCTTAGAACGAAACCTTCCCCGGCTTCTCCTTTCGGGGAAGTTTTACGGCGAGCTTCACTCCGAAGCCCGCGATTTCACGTTTTACGGGCTGAAAGGAGTGAAGCGAGCAAAACTTCCCAATGTCGTCGTTCGCTGGCAGGAGGTGTGCGGAGTTTTTATTCATTTAGCAGTTTGCGTGCGGAATTGGGCATGGGATTAGCAAACTGCGACCCGAAGCGAGGGCGAAAAGGAGATTATTGCTTTCGGCGCGCCAGCGCCGAACCCAGGGGGCTTGAGCATTAACTCCTTTTCCGCCTGAGCGAAGGGTAAATGATTAAAACGGAGCACAAATTAGTCTAATCAACTTTCCATGGGCGGGTAGCATCCCGGCATGTAATCAACCTTATACTCTTTAGAAATAAGTATGGATTCGTAGCTTTGGATTATGTCGCTGAATTGGTTCCGGATTTTCTTCATTTCGCTATGGAAATACTCAAAATTAGGAACTTCGAATTCTAATTCCGTGTCCCAGCTTCCGAACGTTGTTACCATGTTCAGTATATTCGCATTATGCCTGCAATACCCGAGAAACTCACCCAGCCGCTTCTTGTTCACATTCTTGAGATAGATGAACGACTTGCAGAACTCGTAATCATATACGTCCAGGTCAAAGCTTATCTTGTACGCCAGGATGACACCTTTCTTCTCGAGCGATTTTAGGCGATGGCGGACGACCGTTGGGGTGGTTTTGGCCATTTCCGCGATGCGTATCAGCGGCATTCTGGCATTGTTCGCGATTATTCTCAGTATCTCCCGGTCCGTTTCATCAAGCCCGATTTTCTCCGCCTTCCCGCCCACATCTGAAGATATGGGTTCCTCATCAGTCTGGTAAAACCAGCGGCGGTTCTGGTTTATGTTGTGCTTGGTTATGCTTACCTCCCGCGCCAGTATATAGTCGCTGAAACGGTTCATGAAGCCCATCAGGAAAGATTCCTCGAAATCCAGCGGATCCTCGCACCATACGGCTATCAGCATGTCCCATCTCCCGGAGGAGAAGCAGGACCATGCATAGCGGGGATGGGCGTAAAGATAATCAATCATCTTTTTCTCCGTGTCCTCCGTCGTGTTCTGGAGCTGCACGTACATCTTGAAGAGATAATACCCGAGTTTTGCCGTGTTTATTATCGTATAAAACTTCGTGATATAGTTCTTCTTCCGGAGCCGCTTTATCCGATAATGGAGGGATTCCTTGCTTATCCCAACCTTCCTCGCAAGGGTGCTGAGCGTGGCCCTCGCGTTGCGGTCGAGGTGATAGAGTATCTTCCGGTCGGTCTTGTCCAAGTCCTGCTCTTTCATCATTTTTAATATCCATGTAATAATTTATTAATCTATACGTTTTTGTTAAAAAATTAGAAAGCAATAATTAATAATTAGAAGTTATAGAATAAGAGAACATGTGTAATAGAGTGCTGGGAGAAAGGACAAAACCGCAGCCTGCCGGAGATTCTTTCGGCAACCGGCAGCTTCTTGCCACGGACAGCCCCGGCTGCAGAACTATGCCGCATAAGCAGAGTGAGGCAGATATGCGCGTGGTTCTGGTTAAACCCCCTCTTTATACCTGCAGCACTTTCGCTCCGATAAGGTCCGCGCAGCCTTTGGGCATCTGGCAGTTGGGCAGTTATCTCCAGGCCAAAGGCTATGAAATCAGGATAATAGACAGCGTCATCGAGGGCTGGGAAAACAAAACCTACCTCGAGAGCGGCGCCCCGTTTGATTTCAGGTCATTTCTGGAGGAGAAAGTAAGGTTCCTAAAGGGAAATTCTCCCGAGGAATTCCTGAAAAAATATCCCGTAACGGACCAGAACGGCAGCATAAAGCGGACTCTTGTGCGGACCGGTTTATCCGCAGATAAAATTGTAGAGAGAATTCGGGATTTCAACCCGGGCTGGATCGGTATTTCCATCATAGCCACCTGCGAGCATCGTGGCGCCATAGACCTGGCGAAGAGGCTTAGGCGTGAGTTCCCGGAGGCAAAAATAGTCGCGGGAGGGCAGCACGCCACTGCAATGGCAAAGACGGTTTTGAAGGATTCAGAAGGCAGCATAGACTTCGTTGTAAAAGGAAAAGGCGAATTGGCGTTCGAGGTTCTTCTGGAGGGAAGGAAACCCGACAAAGGCCTTGCGTATATGCAAAATGGGGAATTTGTCGAACAGGAAGCTTCTGGCCCGGTGCCTTTGGAGGGCATTCCGTTGCTGGACCCCGGATTGCTAAGCCATGTGCATTACCCTCTGCCAGCAACGCACTCATTTGGAACAAATGGCAGGAAATATTCAGACTGGATGGCCTCTTTCGGCTGCCACAGGAGATGCCCGTTCTGCTGCAACCAGCAGCCATACCGCCATTTTTCCCTCGCCCATGTGGAGGCGCAATTGAAGCTCTTCAAAGAATACGGGTATGAGGAACTGATCCTGCAGGACGACAGCCTGCTTGGGGGTCCGAGGAATGACGGAAAGGATTTCTTCCTTGAAGTCGTAAAACTCTTCAAGAAATACGGAATGTTCTGGCACGACAACGGCGGCGTGGAATTCGAGAGGCTGGATGAGCGCGTAGTGGATTCCGTCATAAGAGAGAACGAGAAATCCGGCCCGGGGAATTGCACGGCGCTCTATGTCCCCTTCAACCCGAGATATGTGGAAGATTTGAGGGCTGTTGAAACGCAGGCAGGCGAGAGGCCAAAGACGCTGGAACTCCTCAGAAGGCTGAAGAATAGCGGTATATACACCTTCAGTTCCGGGATATGGGGGCGGGCAGGGCAAAGCGTAGAGGACATGAGGGCAGACATACACAGCTGCGAAGAGCTTCTTAGCGGCGGATTCATCGACCAGGCAATAATATTCGGCCTTTCCTATCTCCCTGAGACAAAGTACTGGGAAATGTTTCGGCACCTGATTGTTGACCCCACAGATTGGGAGGGTTTCTCAATTTTTGTTCCGCATGCCTCGACCGGTCAGGCAACATTCGATGAGGTAAATCGCACTGTTTTGGAAGCGTACAGGCGCTTGAATGTGCTGCAACCACACGTTGAGCCATGGGCTTACGCATTTCCTCCGTCAGCTATACGAGGAGGTTATTGACATGCCGGGCAGAAAAATCGCCGTAGTTGGAATCCAGCCGCCAACCACCGTGATGGAAGGCATGCCAGCCTCCAGAAGGAACACCTCGCCGCCTTTTTCTGCATTGGTGCTTACTGAAAGCCTTAGGAAGCAAGCCGAATCAAGAGGAGACGCCGAAGTGTTGCTGATAGCCCTCAGGGGCCCACGGGGCGACCGTGGGGAGAAGGAATTCGAAACATTAGTTGTGAATGCCTCAGATGGAAAGGTGTTGCTTCACGACAATCTTCCTGCGGAAAAAGAGGTTTCAAGATTCTTTGATGGGGAGATAACTGTTGAAAGGACGACAGTTGACCTGAAACGGCTTGCAGAAATGGTTAAGGACATAGGAACTGATTCGGTAGCTGTCTCCAGCCCATGGACCTCTGGCCTTTGTGATATCGCCGAACTCCGTAAGCTTATTCCGAGCCGCAGGCTTGTTATGGGGGGTTCGGGGCTGTTTCCGGGTTTCGCAAAAATGCTCTCGCATCATGATGACACATTCGTAGTTCTCGGCCCAGGTTTCGGAGAGAATGGCATTGACCAGCGCCTTTATGAGCTTCTAAGGGATGGAAAGCCCTCTGCGCCGGATATGATTTACTCAGGTGGGCGCGGAGCCGTCCTGCAGCTTGTGGGCGCGGATGAAAGCCAGGTTGCGTTGTCCGCACTGAGAAAGCTCTCCAGTAAAGGTCAGGCACATGAGAACTACCTGAATCTCAACAGAGCATATCGCGCATCAGGCAACAGCCTGTTTCCCTATCTCGGCGGAAATATGGCGGGCGGCGAACTTGTAGATATGCTTTCTAGGTTTGAATTCACGGAAGGAGATCACTCTCTTCTTGAAACTGCGCCGTTAGTTTACCTCTATCTCACATATGGCTGCCCGCATACCTGCGAGTATTGTACCTCACCAGTTATGAGAAGGGGCCAAACGAAAATGTCTGAAGATGGCGTGGAGAAACTTGTGCAGAGCTTGGTACGCATTCTAAATGATAAAATGAGGCTAAGGATAACTATATGGGATGAGAACCCAAGACCTCGCGACATACTAAAATTCTTTGACAGGTTTTCCCAAATCGCCTCCACCACCTTGGGCGAAAGAAAAGAACGCTCTTTTCAAGTGGAATTCACGGATGGTTTCTACCCTAAGCTGTGGTTGGAACGCATCGGAGAACTTCGTGACGGAGCAGGGAGATTCAGGGAAAGAATGGGCGCCCTCGGGGTCGCGGTCAAAATCGGCGCCTATTTTCCAGCAGAGAATTGGGGTTATGGCGATGTGAAGTTCTACGAAAACAAAAGCGAAACCTATGATGCGCTTAATGAAGGCAGTTTGAGGGATGTCCTTTCCCTCTTTGATTATATCGGCACCTGTGCTGGCATGGATGGAACGCTTGCTGAAGAAGCGGCATTCAACAGATACCTCGCGTACCTGAAAAGAGGCTGGGGAACATTCAGGGATGCGCTGGGAGAGAACTGCGCTTTGGCCCCGTTCTTCACCCAGGTTTTTCCCGGCACTGCGCTGAGCCTTACTCCATTCCACATATTTGGGGAGAGGATTAATCCGGAAATGCTGGAGGATGATAAAGCCGCCATGCAAATCGCTAAACTGTATGCATTTGGCGAGAACTTCGCCAGCCCTGCCTTCCAGTGCAGAAGCCCAAGCGAGTTCCGCACCCTTCTGGACAGATTTTATGCAATCTGGGAAGAACTCAACGGCCATGAAAGCGCTTCATTGAGGCGCATGTATGGTGCGACTGTGAATCCTGCGGTAGCACGGCTATTGTTCAGTAAGTAATTTTCACATCCCTTCTTGCATCTTCCTCACCCTCTCCAGAATCCTGTTGTCGTGCGCCCTTTCTATGCCTCCGTAAAGTTCCTCCTTCTCCGTGTGGATATAGACCATTGTCGCCTTCAGGTCTGTGTGCCTCGCAAACTTGGAGGCCAGCATCACGTTTCCGTTGTTTTTCCTTGCGAAGTTTGTAATTGCGTAGTGCCGCAAGCTATGCGGGCTGAGGCGGCGCAGCGCGTAGGGGTGCGCGCTGGAACTGTACCCGTAAATCTCTTCCATCCTTGCCTTCTTCGCGTATTCCCTGAAAATCGTCCTCACCGTATTGCTGGTGATGTGCGGCTCGGCTCCCTTCTTTCTGTTGCCGTCCTGGATGGAAAAGAAGAGGTATCCTTTTGAGGCGGCAATCTCATTCTCGTAGTCGCTTATGTAGCGCAGCGCCGCCTCAAAGAGCTTCTCAGAGATGAGGAGATAATCTGTCTTGCCACTCTTTTCGGTGAAGATGCGAAGCTCCCTTGTGGTGAGGTTTATGTCCTTCACATTCACTCTAATGACTTCCCCTATTCTCAAACCAAGGATTGCCTGAAAAGAAAATAGGAGATGCATCTTCGCATTATCCACAACGCGGAAAAACCGCTCCAATTCCTCTTCCGTAAATCCCTTGTTCATGGAGCCGTATTTTGGAGTTTTCCTGCGAAGGAAACGGCTTTTGCGCGCCTCGGAGAGTATTCCAATCGCCTTCACAAGGTTCCACTTAGTTAAGTGGCGCCCAAGGAAAAACATTTGCTCCTTTACCTGCGGCCACTTTCGGGTTAGCTGCCTTGAGATTTCCCTTGCTGTCCAATCAGGGTTCGCTTCACCACAAGCCGGGAACTGGAAACCCGGAACGGAAAACCCGTTCGTTTCACTTCGGGAAACCGGAAACAGGCAACTGAAAACCATGTCCTGGAATCCGGGTGGGCCCAATCTTTCTATTTTGTTTCCCGTTCCGAGTTCCCGGTTTCCAGTATTTACGTCTGCAAAATCAGGTTTTACAACCCCTATTTTTCTTACTTAACTTCGCCACTTTCGCCTAGCTTACGCTGATTTCTGGCACAAATAGGATTCGCCACTTTGGGATTACCAGCCTACTTTTGCCTCCAAATCGCCATATTTCTTTACAGAATCCCCTAAAAGC
>JBFMEZ010000023.1:0-31097 GCA_040753215.1 Microcaldota archaeon
CGCTTTTAGGGGATTCTGTAAAGAAATATGGCGATTTGGAGGCAAAAGTAGGCTGGTAATCCCAAAGTGGCGAATCCTATTTGTGCCAGAAATCAGCGTAAGCTAGGCGAAAGTGGCGAAGTTAAGTTAATAAAAACAAAGACCGGTTCAGGTGGGAGTCACAGCCGTCCAGCATTCCAGTTGGAGATATTGATAAACAGGAGGTGCGGAAGTTTGTTCGCAGGGCAAATGAGGCTGGAAGGATAGATTTCAAGTTCGGCGGGGTGAAACCTACACTCAACAAGCTCGGCCTTATGCAGGATGGAAAGGTTCTGCGAGCTGCAGACGCCCTCTTCTCACGCAGGAACCCCATAAAAGTTCAGGCGGCGGTTTTTGCCGGGAAGGACAGGCTTACCTTTCTGGACATACGCCAGTTTGAAGGCAACCTGTTCAATCTTCTCGAAAGGGCAGAAGATTACATAAAAGAGAGGATGAACTGGAGGGTCGAATTCGGGAGATTAGAGCGTGAGGAAATCCCCGAGGTTCCGCTTAAGGCAATCAGGGAAGCGATTGTAAATTCGCTCTGCCACCGCGATTATTCCGCTCCGGAAGCAAACCAGGTCGCATTTTACAAAGACCGGATAGAAATATACAGCCCCGGAGCCTTTCCGGAAGGTTTTGCTCCTTCTGATTTCATACGTGGCCATTGCAAATCCATTCTCAGGAACCCGCTGATTGCCGATGCCCTTTTCCGCACAAGAGACATAGAGAAATGGGGCTCCGGGCTGAAGAGGATTTTTGATGAGTGCAGGGCTAATGGAGTCAGGATTGATTTCCAAAAGCTAAAGACCGGTTTCCAGGTGGTATTTTACCGCAGGGACATCAACACAGAACCTTTTGAGGAAGATGCCCAGAAAGGTACCCAGAAAAGTGCCCAGAAGATTATTGAAATAATAAAGAAGAACAACAACATCACGCGCGATGGGATCGCCGGTCTCTTGGGCATAAGCGGCAGCGCTGTCAAGAAGCACCTCAGGAACCTCAAGAAAAAAGGGCTGCTGCAGCGCATCGGCCCTGACAAGGGCGGCTACTGGAGGATAACCAAGAGAAGGGGCAGCAAATGAGAAGCCGAGTGCTTTTGCATGCGCCAGAAGCGAGGTTGCTTTTCCAACCATATGGTTGATTTGCCGACCAGAAAGTTAACTAATTAGTTAACTTTGTACCTATGCAGATCAGATCTTTGCCTTCAGCAGATTCCTATACCCCGGCGTCCACTCATCCGTCTTCATAAGCACGGACTCCACGTTCCTTATTACGTGCGGAAACTCCATCTTCACCTTGTTTATTATCTCGTAATACTCATGATAATTACTCACCACCAGCTCAGGCTCAATGTTCCACGCATTCCGTATGAAATACTGTATATTCGGAATAAATGACATATAAGTGAGCAGCTTTTTCTCATCATTTTTCGTATATTTCTCTATATGGAATATAGCTTTGTACATCTCCAGCCCCAACTTGTTCAAATCCACCCCAATCCTATACTGTATGATTATCCCCAGCTTCTCCATCCTCCTCAGCCTGTTCGAAACCCTCGTAGAAGTAGATTTCACCTTCACAGCCAGCTCCGTGAGCGGAATCCTCGCATTATTTACCATCTCCGCAAGAATCGCATGGTCCAAAGAATCCATCTCATTATGCACAATCTCCCCTGCAAAAATCACCGGCTCAGCCACCTCATTCGTAAAATACATCTTCGGATACTGCTTCACATCTATGAGAAGGTCCCAATAACTACTCACTATTATGTCCCCGAACTCCGAAATCAATTCATTCTTCAGCCCATAGAACTCATAATCGGATTTTGCAAAAACCTCAAAGATGAGGTCCCACACCCCATCGCACTCGCCCATCCAGTACACAATCCCGGAGGTACGCAGGTAGGTGAGCAGCCTCTTCCTCTCCTCCGGCACATTCCTCAGCTGAAGGTAGAACTTGTACAGCTTGTAGCCCATCTTGTGCGGGTTTATCGCCACATTGAAGCCGGTTATAATTCCATCCCCAACCAGTCGCCTTATCCTGTATTCCACGCTCTGCCTTGACTTCCTTGCAAGCTTCGCCAGCCTGCTCGTCGGAACCCTGCAATTCCTGTCCAATTCCGCCAGGATTATCCTGTCTGCCTTATCCAACTTTATTTTCGTAATCTCTACCATATATTTTGCATATTGAACGAAAATTAATATAAATATGCTCCTTTTGTCCATTTTCTCAACTAAATTTTATTATACAAGAAAAACCACACTATCTCACAGAGGTGATTGTAATGGATGAAAACGTGAGCAGGCAACTTGGGCATACTGGCCCTACCATTTTACATAAATCTAAACATAGAACAAAAGCCGCCAGCAAACCTCTAGAAGAGAGAACTCTTCGCCCCAGAGTACTTACGCTGTCCCAAATAAAAGGTCTCATCGAACAGGAAGAGCGCTCATCTGCAGATATATTATACCTAACCGCAAACGAACCCCAGCTTTCTCCAGAAGCGCGGCGTGTTTTATCCAGCCCGCTTGGCAGCAGATACCTGCTTGAGCATATAAGCATGAGGGGTGATTCGCCTTCTCGGCTAAATGGCTTTATGTTCCGAGGGCTCGATGGTGTCAATGCAATAGAGAAATCCGCTATAGAAGTATGCAGACAACTCTTTGGTGCAGACTATGTTGAGTTCAGATGCTTATCAGGCCTGCATGCGATGCAGGTCACACTTGTCTCGCTGACAAAACCTGGAGACAAAATAATGAGGGTTGCCACTAAAGATGGCGGGCATTTCGCAACCCAGAACATCGTTAGACTATTTGGGAGACAGGACTGCTGCTATGTATTTGACAGGAGCCGGTTCCAACTGGATCTCGAACAGACCCGGCGGGTCTTTGATGAGGAGAAACCAGTAGTATTATACATAGATGCAATGAATTACCTTTTTCCGTTTCCGCTTGCGGAACTGAGGAGAATAGCAGGTGATGTGCCGATAGTGTATGACGCATCCCATACTCTTGGATTGATAGCCGGGGGCCAATTCCAAAATCCTCTCGCAGAAGGAGCTGACATCCTGCAGGGCAACACCCACAAGACATTTCCTGGCCCGCAGAAAGGCATAATCCTGGGCAACAACAGGGCACTAATGGAAAAAATCAGTTACAACCTTTCACAGGGGCTCGTTTCAAGCCAGCACACAGCTTCCACTCTTGCTCTGTTCATAGCGCTGCATGAGATGTTTCTCTATGGCAAGGAATATGCAGAGAAGACTGTGGAAAATGCGAAGTATCTCGCAGAGCAGCTGCACAGGAGAGGATTCAGGATAGTCGCAGCAGACCATGGTTTCACCAGAAACCACCAGTTCTTTATCGATGTCACAGAGCTCGGGCCAGGCCCCTCTCTTCTCCAAAAACTGCTTCAGGCCAACATAGCCGTAAACAGGACTATTCCATTTGAACATGTGGATGCCCTGAGAATCGGCGTCCAGGAAATCACAAGGCTTGGGTATGGCAGGCCTGACCTTGACAGGATTGCAGGCTGGTTCGAAGAGATTCTCCTGAGGGGACGGGACCTGGCAAGCGTCAAGGAAGAAGTATCCAATTTCGTTAGGTCAAAAACAAAGGTCCTATTCTGCGAGGACAAAGCTCCAGATGAACAGCCGATAGAAGTAAGTCATGATACACCGAGTGATAAACCCAGATGGATTAGTATTAGTCTGGAAAGGGGCGACTCCAATCCAGATCTGGAAACATTGGAATCCATCCGGACCCTCGGGGCTGCTGCAAGCACCTTCAAACAGCAGACAGATAGCGCAGGGAATGTGAGCACAAGGATCTCCGGAAGGGTCTTCATAACCGCCACCGGATGCTACATCAAGAAAATTGAAGAAAAAGATCTTGTTGAAATCACAGGTCATGATGGCTCTGCCATCAGATGCAAGGGCCACGCACAGCCATCCTCCGAAGCGTATATGCACAATCTCATTTACCTGAATACGAAGTCAAATTTTGTTGTGCATACCCACTACATGCCATCAGATGAGGAAATCAGAAGGCTGGGCATCGAAGTTGTTCCGCCAGAAGAATACGCGTCAGTAGCGCTGGCAGAATCGGTCGCAGATGCCTGCATGGATAGCAATATCGTATATGTCCAAGGGCATGGCCTGATCCTGCACGGAAACTCTTTAGAAGATTGCATCGAGCTGCTTGGGAGATTCACAGGTGATGAAAGATGAGGACAATCAGAAGCGCGGATGAGTTCATCGCACGGTTTCCCAGGTCGCCAGCATTGGAAGAAAAAGTTAGGAGAAAAAACATAAGGGTCACTGACTTCTACATAGAGAATATACTCAGAAGAAATCCGGACCACCCGCTTATAGAAACCATCGTGGGGACAAGCGCCGAAGGCCAGAAGCATGTTTCCAGGCCCGAGGCAAAAGTTGTCAAATCGCCTTTCCTTGTGCAGAAATACAGCTCAAATGCAATCATAATAACCACAACCGCCTGCCCACAGAAGTGCTCCTACTGCTTCAGGAAAAGCGGTAAAGATACAACAATCCCACAGGAAGAGCTGGAGCGAATATTCAGCAATATCGCAAGGGCAGATTCGCTCGTAGAAGTCATCCTTTCGGGCGGAGACCCCCTTTTCGTAAGCCCGCGGCTTTTGGGTTTCATCGCTGAAAAAACGGCGAATGCAAATAGGAACAGGAACCTCCCCATCATGCTGACCATCCACACCAGATTGCCTGTTGTAGCGCCACTTCTATTCACGGAGGATGTTTTATCTGCACTAAGGAAGCTTGCCCCGGCAAATATGGATTTCCATATAATCCATCCGGATGAGATTACGGAAGAATTTGTCTCAATATGCAGGACCCTATGCAGGGATTTCCCAGGCATCTCGCTTAGAACTATACATCCCCTTCTTGCAGGCATCAACGACAGGGTCGAAACCCTCAAGGCGCTTTATCTGCACCTTTTTGCAGAAGCAAGGGTCGTCCCGCGCGACCTGATACTTTCCATGCCAGGCCATACCCCGCCTTCACTCATGGTCGCCCTTGAGGATGGGATGAGGATAATGCGCGAGCTATCCGCTGCAATCCCGGGTCATTATCTTCCCCGCCTTGTGGTCTGTTCTCCTGCGTATGGGAAGAGTTACGTAGATCCATTCCACCAAAAGAAGGATGGGTCATTTGGCTACGATGTGGATGCAGATGGTTTCTTTGAAGGCATGTTTATAAAAGATGGAAGCGGCCTCCAGCATTCCTCATCCTGTCTGCGCCATTAATATAGAAGGGGTGATCAAATGCAAACAGCTTCAAAAAGAGGTTTCGGTTCGGACAACAATGCACGGGTGCATCCGGATATCATTCGTGCCATGGTTAGAGTAAATAAAGGACATACCATCAACTATGGCGATGATCCCCACACAAGGTCGGCTCTAGCAAGGTTCAGGAAGCATTTCGGGAAGAACTCCACTGCATTCCTAGTTTTCAATGGTACAGCGGCGAATGTTCTTGGCCTAAGTGCCGTACTTAGACCGTACAATGCAGTCTTATGCGCTGACTTGGCCCATCTGAGCGTAGATGAATGCGGTGCTCCAGAAAGATTCACAGGCTGCAAACTCATCCCGATCCATGCGCCTCATGGAAAGCTTACACCAGAATTGGTGCGCCAGCGGATCCATGGCGCCGGTGACCAGCATCACGTGCAGCCCAAAGTCGTGTCAATAGCGCAGTCAACCGAACTCGGCACTGTTTACACAGCAGCAGAGCTAAGGCAGCTTGCCGAATTTGCGCATGAAAATGGTCTGCTCCTGCATGTTGACGGAGCCAGACTGGCGAACGCCGCTGCAAGCCTTCGTCTCGGGCTGAGGGAGATAACCGCGGATGTTGGAGTCGATGTCCTTTCTTTTGACGGGACAAAGAATGGCGTGATGTACGGAGCAGCAGTTGTGTTCTTTAATAACGGCCTTGCCAATGACTTTGAATACGTCAGAAAACAGGGAATGCAACTGGCGTCGAAAATGCAGTTCATAGCGGCACAATACGAAGCTCTCCTTTCAAATGACCTGTGGCTGAGAAACGCGCAGCATGCCAATGATATGGCCAGGATCCTGGCCCGTGAAATCCAGCAAATCGATGGAATAAGGATAACTCATCCGGTTGAAGCAAACGCTGTTTTCGTCAAAGCTCCAAAAGACTTGATAAGAAAGATTCGTAAAAGATATTTCTTTTACACTTGGGGCGACGGCGAGGCGAGGTTGATGACGAGCTTTGATACCACCGTTTCAGATATAAAGAGGTTCATTTCATACGTCAAATCAGTTTTGGTTCGCTATAGTTGACCAAAAAACCAATGAAAATTTTTGGCATTGTTGGGGTAAATTTTTAAGCGCTTGTCCGGAGATTATTAAAGATGATATTTGTCTACAAAGAAGTGACCACCATTCCGGAATTCATAGATGCTATCAGGCTGCGTGTTGATGTTTTTATTATAGAGCAGGGCTTCAGGGCAGGATGGGAGCCGGATGAGGGCGACAAGGAGTCAACCCATTTTATAGCACTCAGCGAGGGCAAAATAGTAGCGACTGCAAGATTAAGAGAGACATCAAAAGACGAGTATAAAATCGAGCGAATGGTTGTAGCAAAAGAATATAGAAAAAAGAGCATTGGCAAAGGCCTGACTGATTACATTCTCCAATATACTTTTCGCCTTAAGCCAAAGAGACTATGGCTGAGAAGCCAGGTCCGGACAAAAGAATTCTTCAACAAATGCGGGTTTAAGGAGGTTTCAGGGCCATTTGACATGTATGGCACTCCACACATCGATATGGAATACGTCGGCCCTGAGTGAACGTGATTACAAAAAGAAGCCAGGATGTGGAATTGATATTCATTTGGGAAATTTCAGCCGCTATTGTATTTAGCTTGTAATCTCATCCATCCTGTTCTGCTTCCTCGCTTCCTTGATTTCTATTGCTACGCGCCTCCCAAAGGATATGCCCTCCCCATATAGATAATACGAATATGGAGTGAACCTCGTCCCAGGGCTCCCCGGCATCCTGAAGGAAACATCGAACACTACCAGGCTCTCCTTCCCATCCCTCTCCTCAATCGCGCACTGCAGCGCGAAAGGACCAATCAACCCCTTCTTGTAGTGCTTCTTCACTTCCGCCACGAATTTCTCCCCGGCTTCGAATACTTCTTCAAGCAAAGACTCGCGCAAAGTGCAAGCAATATGCCCAGCCTCAATCGTGGTAAGCCTCCTATACTTCAGCACCTCATTCTGCTGGTAAGCTGGCAATCTGAGCAATCCATCCAGATTGGTCTGCCTCCTCGTATCTATTCCCAGCAATTCCAATTCCCCAGAGAGCGGAGAATAAAAGAAATTGAAGTTGAACTGCGCCCCCAGTATGAACTCTTCTATTCTTGCCTTCTTCAAATCCTCCTCCGCAACAATCCCCTTCTCAATAAGCTCCCTCCCCTTTCTCTCATACTCCTCAGAGGAGCCGGCAAAGAAGAACGCCCTTTCATAGTGCCTCTTCTTCTCCTGCACCTTCACCAGCGCAAGCGAATCTATATTTTTCGGAGTAAAGGTCCGCGCAATACTTATGCCCGCCTTCTCCAAAAGGAAATACTGGTTCTTCTGCGCATCCCTCTCCTCCGCCCTAAGCAAAAACTTGTTCCCAAACACCGGAATATGGAAATCCTTCTCTATCGCATCATACCCCACATACACAGAAAAGGAACGGTTCGGTACAAACACAGACCCCTCCAACCTCTTCTGGTTCTCCTGTCTCACAATCTCCGCAAACTTCCCGAGCACAAGCACCTCATCCACACATCCCTTAATCCCGTGCGTACGATAATGCTTCGCATAAACCTTCTCCCTTCCCTTCTGGCACACAACTAGTGTGTTCATCCCCTCATATTTTGCCCCTTCGCACACATCCAGAGCCGAGTGGCTCCCCAAAGTGGATATAAATACCATTTTCTCACCTGTACCTGATGTATTCCTCTATTCCATCCTTATATCTAATTAATCCCTTCCCTTCCAGCACCTTCCCTTTCCTCAACCCACCGAGGTGCGAAGGCACAAACCCCCTCTTCGCATATTCCTTAAACGCCCCAAGGAAGTCCCTCCATCTCCTCTTCTCCACCGCAAAGATTCTCCCTTCCCTCTCCACAAATTTCGCTCCCTTGTGCTTACTCCTGAATTTCCCGCAATCCTCGTTCATTTTCAAAAGGGGCCCGCGCATCTCCCTCTCTTTTGGGAGTTCCTTCTCCTTCAATTCAAAAAACAGAACCGTCTTCTTTCCGTCCGAATAATAATGCGAACCAAGCACCGTAAACCCGCTCTGCTCCAGAAAAACTCCGAGCGCAGAGCTCACCCTCCTTATCTGCCCCCAGAGCACATCATCCACTATTTTTTCATTAGTAAATTCTATTCCATAGAAGTTCCTTTCCTTCATCCATTTCCCGATATTCGCATCACTAATCTTCTTAGGAAAGAAGAACTCCTCAGATGGATTCTTCAGGAACCTATTGCAAACCTCCACGAACCTCGCAAAGTTCTCCACACTCACAGGGGCCGCCACATTCCTCTCCGCATCCACCGGGTCAACAACAACCAATTGCTCCGGAAATCTTGCAAGCGCCTCTTCCGGCTTAACGTAGTATTTCTCTGGATCCAAAACCACTCTTGTTTTCCATCCGGCAGCTGCCTTCAAAACCCCTTCAAAATTCCCATATGCAATTACCAAAAGCTCACAAAGATACCCCGAAAACCCCAGCGTCTTTATCTCCGCCCCATACAGCCCATTCGCTTTCAAGAATCTCTTCAACAACCTTACCTCATCCTTCTGCTCATCCCGCATCTCTTCCAATACATATCTAGTATGCAATTGCGACCTGTCCACCGCGCTCCTTACCCGCTCTCCCTCCGCCATCAGGTAAGCAGGGACCACATCTATCTTCTTCCCATCAAGATAGAATTTCACATACGGATGCTCCGCATACGCAACCTCAATCTTCGCTTTCGGATAAGCCCCGTCCACCGCCTCCTTCACCTCCTCAAACATCAGTTCTTTGGAATAGGAATGCGGAAACAATGCAAACAAATCCACGTCCCCCTCCCCGGAAAGAAAAGTCCCCTTCGCCACAGAGCCGGTAAGCATCGTGCGCACTCCGGAAGGCAGCAGTTCCCCTATCTTCACCTCAACCTCCCGCGCAATCCCTTCCACTTCACCCTGTTCTTTTTCGTCCGGAGTGATCTTTCTGAGCACGTTTTGTAGCGTTTTTTCCATGCTTTCCGCAGCCATCAACCGCACCTTTTTACGCCCCCAAACTTCTACTTTTCTCTTAAAAAATCCATACCCTCAGAATCCATGCACTTTTACGTCGATAAACCGAGGGGAAGCTTTATAATACTGACCTCATACAACATAGGCATGAGGAAGCAGTTGTTCCTAGCCATTTTCCTAGTATTTTTGCTGTTCGGCTGCGTGGAGGAAAGGGCCATCAGCGTGACCGGCTACGAAACCATAGAGAGCATAGGCGGAATGGACCTCACGGGTGACGGGATAAACGATGTGCTCTCATACTCCTACCGCCCGATCCCCATAGACCAGCCGGCGGGAATAAATATGGTGCGCGTGGTCTCCGTGGCCCCGTTCTCCTACTCATTCGTAATCTCCTCTTTCAACGAGCCCGCGGACCTGGCGGCCGCAAAGGCCGCAATACAGGAGTTCGACTCCGCAAGGAAGCAGGGCGAAAGCTCCTGCGCTGCCCGCCTGCAGCTGCCGCTCGCATCATGCGCGGACCCCTCCTCCTGCATGCAGAACTGCCGCTCTGATTACTGCACGGCCGCCGAAAAAAGCGCCGGGAGCGCGTTCGGGAGGGAACTCCTGGATTTCAAGGAAAAGAGCGAGGAGATGGACCGCACGGTCGCGGAGCTCCTCGCAACCCAGTCGCTGCCTTCACAGGACGAAAAAGAGCAGTATATACGCAAAATAGTCCGCCTTATGGCTCTTTCCAGCGACCTTTCCTACAACAACGTCTTCAACTCCCGCACATACAACCTGTGCGCCCCTCCCGACCTCCGCCTCGGCAGGCTCGAGGAGGCGGCGCAGAAAATAGGCGTCGTGGAAATAGCGCCTGACCGCTACCGCTACAGGGTCGCGGAAATAATCACGGGCGGGAGGGAAGACGGGTACGTATTCCTCTTCATACAGGACACTCCCCCCATAGTCCTCACCATAGACGAGCTCTCGATAGACATAGACAACGGCGTGATGTACCAGAGGGCACCCCTGCGCCTCGGCTGGGAGAACGTGCAGGTTGATTTCCCGCGCAAGGTGCTCACCTACGATTTCACCTCCCCCGACCGCCCGGAAGAGACTCTCATGTCCCGCTGGAGCAACCCCCAGGTCAATGAGAGGAACATAAAGTTCCTGGGCATATTCGATGCATTCGTCTCCTTCCCGCCCGTCTCCCTCCTGCTCGGGGTCTCCGGAGGGGTGTTCCGGCTGTTCTATTCATCCGGCCTCGGCTACTATACGGCCCTCGGCGCGGCCGCATCGTTCCTCCTCTGCGTGGCTTTCCTGGCATTCTTCTTACTTGCCCTTGGCTACCACGCGCTCCGCGCATACATAGACCGCAAGGCGGTAAGGGAATACCTTATAGAGCAGATGGGCCCGCCAATCACGGACTGGAAGACCTACGTGGGGATGGGCGCAATCCTCATCCTAATCTGCTTCCTGCTCGGCGCGCTGTACATCCGCCCGGCGGAAATGGGCCAGCTGGACCTCGCCACAATCCAGGTCAGGCTCGCATCCGACATCCCCGGCTCCATCTCCGCCCTCCTGTTCGTTTTCGGCGCGTACACCCTGTACATAGCCGCAGAGGACCGCCTGAAGGGCCTGCTCCTCGGCGAGGGCTATTACCGCATAAAGGGCGCAACTAAGGAGGAAAACATCGCCGCAATATCCCGGCTCAAGGCGCTCACCGGCAGCCTGAAGGCCCGCGTTGAAACGCTCTCCCGCCTCGGCATGGACGTGAAGGAGGAATACGCGGTCCTCATCGCGGTCCCCACCGAGCGGCTCGAGCAGCTGATGGAAATGGGCAAGCAGAACACAGCGAAGAGCCTGATAGATTTCCACATGGAAAGGATGGAGGCGATGGACAAGGCGCTGGAGCAGAAGGTCCGCATAATGGAGGAGAACTGGCCGGTCTGGAATTCCGAGATAGAGAAGGCGGTCGAGACCAGCGAGGAGGTGCCCATAGAGACGCTCGTCTCCATCCCGATGCAGTGGAGGGAATGGGCGGTGAGCAAGTTCATAAGCGAGCACCGCGGGAAGGCGCTCGTTTTCGAGGAGAACCGTATAAAGCGCAAGAAGGTGTCCATGGAGAGCCTCATCTCCACCGCGCTGGGCGACATACGCCGCGAGGGGCTCGTGCAGACCTCCATAATAATACACGAAGGCAAGGTCGTTGCGAACACGTTCTCCAGGGGCAACGCAACAGCCGGCGCCGTGCTGTTCCTTAAGCTCATAGACTACGCGAAGGCCATCTCCAGGAAATTCGGCGAGGAGGAGCCGAAAAGGGTGGTGGTGATGGGCAGGGGCAGCGCGGCCGTCTACCTCCCTGAGGGAAAATTCAGCCTGCTCCTTTTCGCGGAACGCTCAAGGATAAGGGAGCTAATAGACGAATGGAGAAAGAGGATAAGCGAACCTGGCTGAGAAGATGGACGAATACACCGCAGAAAGCATAAAAGTACTGGAAGGGCTCGAGGGCGTGCGCCGCCGCCCCGCGATGTACATAGGCGACACTTCAAGGCGCGGCCTCCACCACCTCGTGTTCGAGATAGTGGACAACTCGATAGACGAGGCCCTGGCCGGCTTCTGCAGGAACATAGAGATAATACTCAAGGCCGACGGCTCGGCCTCTGTGCGGGACGACGGCAGGGGGGTTCCGACAGAAATCCATCCCAAGACCGGCAAGTCCGCCCTGGAGCTGGTCTCCACCGTCCTGCACGCTGGAGGAAAGTTCGAGAAGAAGGCCTACCAGGTGAGCGGCGGCCTGCACGGGGTCGGCCTTTCCGTGGTGAACGCGCTCAGCGACTGGATGGAGATAGAGGTGCACCGTGGCGGCAGGATTTTCAGGCAGAGGTACGCGCGTGGCCTTCCGCAGACGAAGGTGGAAGACATCGGCGACACCGCCCACCGCGGCACAACGGTGCACTTCCTCCCGGACCGGTCGATATTCACGGGCGATTTCGAATTCGACTACCTGCGCGACAGGCTGCGCGAGCTCGCCTTCCTCAACCCCGGCATACGCATACTCCTCAGGGACGAGCGCGCCAACCGCGAGGAGGCGTTCAAATACGATGGCGGGCTTTCTGAATTCGTGGCGTGGCTCAACCGCTCGCGCGAGAAGCTGCACGAGCCCTTCTTCTATTCAAAGAAGTCGGAGAACGTGGAGGTCGAATACGCGCTGCAGTACACCCAGAGCTACATACCGCTAATCCACACTTTTGCGAACGACATCGCGACCATAGAAGGCGGCACCCACCTCATCGGCTTCCGCACCGCGCTCACCCGCGCGCTTAACGAATACATAAAGGAAAGCAGGCTGCTGAAAGGGGAGGAGGCAGTGACTGGAGACGACGCAGCCGAGGGGCTCACCGCGGTAGTGAGCGTGAAGGTCCCCGAGCCGCAATTTGAGGGCCAGACAAAGACAAAGCTCGGCAACAGCGAAGTCAAGGGGATAGTGAGCAGCATAGTGTACGAAAGCCTCACCCGCTTCCTCGCCGAGAACCCCTCCGATGCGCGCTCCATAATCGAAAAGGTCATAAAATCCATGCGCGCCCGCGAGGCGGCCCAGAAGGCGAAGGAGCTTATACGCAGGAAAGGCGTTTTCGAAACGAGCGTCCTTCCGGGGAAGCTGGCGGACTGCATAGAGCGCGACCCTTCGAAGTCCGAGCTGTTCATCGTCGAAGGCGATAGTGCCGGCGGAAGCAGCAAAATGGGAAGGGACCGCCGCTTCCAGGCGATACTCCCGCTCAAGGGAAAAATCCTGAATGTGGAAAAATCGCCCATCCACAAAATCCTGCAGAACGACGAGATACGCACCCTCATCACCGCCCTCGGCACAGGGTTCGGGGATGACTTCGACGTCTCCAAACTGCGCTACGGAAAAATCGCAATCATGACGGATGCGGATGTCGACGGGAGCCACATACGCACCCTCCTCCTTACGCTCTTCTACCGCTACCTGCGCCCCGTTATAGAGAAGGGTCACCTCTACATCGCCCAGCCCCCCCTCTACGGGGTGAGGAAGGGGAAGGCGATGCGCTACGCGTTCAGTGACGCCGACCTTCCCCGCGTTGTGCAGGAAGCGGGCGAGGGCGCGCACATCCAGCGCTACAAGGGGCTCGGTGAGATGAACCCGGAGCAGCTCTGGGACACAACCCTCAACCCCGAATCCCGCTCCATGAAGCGCGTGACGATAGAGGACGCGATGCTCGCGGACGAGATGTTCACCATCCTGATGGGCGATGCCGTGGAGCCGCGCAGGAAATTCATAGAAGAGAATGCAAGATTCGTCAGGAACCTGGACGTGTAGGCCATGATAACCGACATACCGATTGAGGACGACATGAAGTCCTCCTACCTGGACTACGCGATGAGCGTCATCACCAGCCGCGCACTCCCGGACGTGCGCGACGGCCTCAAGCCCGTGCAGAGGAGGATACTCTTCGCGATGCACGAGCTGGGCAACACCCACGGCAAGCCCTACAAGAAGAGCGCGAGGGTGGTTGGGGAAGTCTTAGGCAAGTACCATCCCCACGGGGACATGGCGATATACGATGCGCTCGTCCGCATGGCGCAGGATTTCTCGCTCCGCGCCCCTCTTGTTGACGGGCAGGGCAATTTTGGTTCTATTGACGCAGATTCACCAGCCGCAATGAGATACACGGAGGTGCGCATGGCCGAGCTCGCAGGCGAAATGCTCAAGGATATAGAGAAGGAAACCGTAAAATTCTCCCCGAATTTCGACGGGACCCTCCAGGAGCCCACTGTTCTACCATCCCGCCTCCCCAACCTCCTCCTCAACGGCTCCGCGGGCATCGCGGTGGGAATGGCCACCAACATTCCCCCCCACAACCTGAACGAAATCGCGGACGCGATAATCTCCGTAATAGACGGCGGCAGCGAAGAGGACATCCTCCGCATCGTGCAGGGCCCCGACTTCCCCACGGGCGGCTCGATAATCGGCCGCGCCCAAGTGATAAACGCATACAAAACCGGCCGCGGAATAATCACCGTCCGCGGAAAGGCGGCAATAGAAGGGAACGAAATCACGATAACCGAAATCCCGTACCAGGTGAACAAGACCGCGCTCATCGAGCAGATCGTTTCGGCGGTCAAGGAGAAAAGGATAGAGGGCATCGGCGGAATCAGCGACCGCTCGGACAGGAACGGCATGGCCCTCGTGATAGAAGTGAAGCGCGGCGAGGACCCGCAGATAGTCCTCAACCAGCTCTACTCATTCAGCGACCTCCAGAAGAGCTTCGGCATACTCAACCTCGCCCTTGTGGGCGGCGAGCCGAGAACCCTCTCCCTTTATGAGATGGTGAGGGAGTTCATAGATTTCCGCAGGGAGGTCATAACGGCCCGCAGCAGGTTCGACCTCGCGCGGGCGCAGGAGCGCCTGCACATCCTCGAGGGCTTCCTGGTCGCGCTGGCGAACATAGACGCGGTGGTCCGGCTCATACGCGGCTCGAAGAGCCCCGATGAGGCGCGCGGGAAACTCTCTTCGGCGTACAAGCTCTCCGACAAGCAGGGCGCCGCAATCCTGGACATGAAACTGCAGAAGCTCACCGGGCTGGAGAGGCACGGGATAGAAACGGAGCACAGGGAAAAGCAGGACGAGATAAGGGGATTGCAGGAGCTGCTCGGGGACGAGAAGAAAATCCTAGGCGTGGTAAAGGAGGAAACGCTTGAGCTGCGGAGGAAATACGGCCAGCCGCGCCGCACGCTGCTGGAAGAGGGCGGGGCGGAGATGGAGATAGAGGAGCTCATCCCGGACGAGCCCGTGGTAATAACAATCTCGAGGAAGGGCTACATAAAGCGCGTCCCGCTCGCAGAATACCGCGCGCAGCGCCGCGGCGGGGTGGGCAAGGTGGGCGCGGAGACCGTGGAAGAGGACGTGATCGAGGACGTCATCGTGACGACCAGCCACAAGTACATGCTCTTCTTCACCGACAAGGGGAAGGTGCACTGGCTCAAGGCCTACCGCATTCCCGAGGCCGGCCGCTATTCCCGCGGGAAACCCATAGTGAATCTCCTGGGCACCGAAGGCGAAACTGTAACTGCCTCCATCGCGGTGGACGAATTCCGCGAGAACGAATATTTCTTCATGACGACTAGGCTCGGCACGGTGAAGCGCGTGCAGGCAACGGATTTCAGCAATCCGCGCAAGGGCGGCATAATTGCAATCACCCTGCACGAGGGCGATTCCCTCATCTCCGTCCGCAAAACCGACGGCAGCAGGAACATCATCCTCGGCACAAAGAAAGGGTTCGCAATCCACTTCTCCGAGCAGGATGTGCGCGATGTGGGCCGCTCAGCCGCGGGGGTGCGCGGCATAAAGCTCCGCAGGGGCGACGAGGTGGTGAGCTCCGCGGTGACCGACCGCCAGTTCATCCTCACCATCACCGAAAACGGGTACGGCAAGAAAACCCCGGTGTCCGAATACCGCCTGCAGGGGAGGGGCGGCTTCGGCGTCATAAACATGAAAACCGGGGCGCGCAACGGGGACGTTGTCAACCTCCGGTGCGTCGGCGACGATGAAGACGCCATAATCACCACCGCAAGCGGGATGCTCCTCCGCGTCCCTGTGCGCGAGATTTCCACGGTCGGCAGGAATACGCTCGGCGTGCGCGTGATAAAGCTGAAGGAAGGCGAGAAGGTAACCTCGTTCACAACGGTCATGCCGGAATCCGCATAGTTTTTAACACCTCGGCATCCACAACATTGCGGGTTATGCCATGCTGAAGAACGCGCTTTTTCTCATCATCCTGGTGTCCGGCATTTTTGCCGCAACGTGCGAGCCGGGCTTCACCGACCAGGTGCGCCTCCAGGTCCTTGGCGCGAAATGGAGGCCCATACCCAACGCGACCGTGACATTCACCTACCAGAAGGATTTCACGACCGGGAAGGGCTACATAACAACCGCGCCGCTCTACACCGATGCGGATGGCCGCGTTTCCACGACGCTCCGCAACACGGAGCAGGTGGAGAGCCAGGTCAGGTGCGACATAAGGATAAACGTGACCTTCGACGGCGTCACCATGATAAAGACGATTAACGCGCAGCAACATCTCGCGGACGAGCAGGTGCAGTTCGACGCCTATCTCCTCACGCTGAGGGCAATCGACAAATACGGCGCCCCCCTCGCCGGCGTTCCTGTGCGCGTGAACAGGATGGAGGGCACGACGGACGGCCGCGGGTTCGCCTATTTCCAGGCAAACAAAAAGGAGGATGTGGAAGTGGCCATCATCTACCGCGGCAGCGTGATTTCCAGGTCGATAGCGGTGCAGAACGACACGTACTACACCCTGCAGGCGCTGCTCTACAATTTCATCCTCAACGTGGTTGACGACAGCGGGAACCCGCTCACGGCAACAATCCTCATAGAGGACCAGACCTATTCGTCCGCCAACGTTTCGCTGGCTGACACCCCGCTCGCAAGGCCCTCGGTGTCGGTCACCTACGGCCTCCTTACGAAGGCACTTGAGATAGACCTTTCAGAGCGCGAATCGTACACCGCCGTGTTCGACCTCACCCCCCCGGATATAGAAAACGTGCAGGTTGCGATGACCCCGCAGGGCGACGCCAGGATAGCGTTTGACGTCGTGGACCCGAACGCCCTGGCAAGCGGGCCGTCGCTTGAGGACACTCTCGTCTCCTACACGATAGGCGGCACCACGTACACCGCCGCCCCGTTTGTTGAAGGCGGCAGATACGTAGCAGAGATACCGAGGCCTCCAGCAAACTCGCTGATCCGCTTCAGGATAATCGCAAAGGATGCGGAGGGCAACACGAAGACGGTTGAAGGCGAGTACCTCGTGCAGCCCGCACAGCCGGAGCAGCCTCCGGAGCAGCCGCCCGAACAGCCCCCCGTGCAGCCACCCGCGATAATCCCGGCCGAGAATCCCCTGCTGCTGGCCGCGGCCGCCATAATAGGGCTCGCGCTCCTGTGGGTCGTCTACAATTACATACGCGGCCTCTCCTCACCGGAGTAGCGTGCGCCTCTAGGGTGTTGCAAATTTAAAACCAATGCCCGTTAGCTGTTGTCACCCGGTCTTGCAGTTGTCTCCATGTCTTGCATGGTCTTCAGGTCTTGTGTGACTTTCAGGACCCTCAGGACAACTCAAGACTTCACGCCGTGGAGGTTCACCAGACTCCAAGACCCCCAAGACTAGGAGACCACAGAGATTATGCCGCATTTGTAATTTGCAACAGGCTCGCGCCTCCCCCGATGATAGATTTATAAATCATTTCTTCGTATATAAGTTGTGTGAAAAGGTGACAAAATGCCAAGAGGAAGGAGAATTGTCATAAACAGAAAAATCAACGACGACAAAATAGATCGCCTGACCTCCCTCGACCTTGATGAAATAAGGAAGAGGCGTGGGGCGGTCGAGCGCAGCCTATCCTCATCCATAACCACAGTGATGGAAGCGGCACAGCGCGCCTACGAGCGCGCAAGGACCGGCGACAGCGAGCTGAAAAGGACCGGCCTGCTCTCCATACAGGATTCCTACGAGTACCTCCGCTCAAAGGGCATGGACATCTCCTTCAGGGCATTCGGCGGCAGGATAGAGCGCAGGAGCGTCCCTTCCGTAAAGGTGGGCAAGAAGAGGTACATCCCCGTCCAGGCCCTCGAGGACATCCTCTCGGTCACCAAGGACTTCTACACGATACGCGAGGCGTTCGAGCTCTACAGGAAATACAACCGCACCATAAACTACCGCGCTTTCATCGGCAGGGTGGAGAAGAACTCAATTCCCTCGCTGAAGATAGGGACGAAGAGGCTCATCCCGAGGGACGCGATAGACAGCCTTTCGCACATCGCGCGCAAGTACCATTCGGTAAGCGAGGCGATACGCGAGCTGCACGGCAGGGGCGTTGAGATAAAGAGGAACGCCTTTGAGAGGAGGCTCGACAGGAACCGCATCCCCCACGTGAAGATAGGCGGGAGGCGCTTCATCCCCCACGACGTCATAGACGAGCTGGCGGACAAGGAGCTCGCCCTCAGCAAGTCTAAATAACCCTTCCTTTTCCAATCCTATTCATGCCCGCGAGGAGAGCGCTTTTCATAGATGCCGATTATGCCATCCGGGACGGCCAGACCTACGCCCGCCTCCTTGTGAAGGGAAAGAAGGCCACGCGCCTCCTTTTCCCCTACGACCCGTATTTTTATGTGGATGCGGACGAGGATGAGCGGGCCGCGGTGGAGTCCCTCTCTGTAAAAACCAGGGACGGCAGGGAGGTCCGCCCCAGGCGCACGGAATTCGCCGAAAAAATCCTCGCCGGGGAGAAGAAGCGCCTGCTCCGCGTTTTCTGCCACGAGCCGCGCCATGTCCCGGTCCTGCGCGAAGCGGTCCCGTTCCCGTGCTACGAGGCCGAAATCCATTTCGGCAGGCGCTTCATGATGGATTTCGGCCTGGTCCCCTTCTCCGTAATCTCCTACGAGCGCGAGGGCCGCATCATAAAAAAATTCCTGGGAAGCAGGGGCGGGGACCCGTCGATGCTGCGCCGCCTGGCATTCGACACGGAGGTGTACAACCCGGCGGGCGCACCCCGCCCCTCCCGCGACCCCATAATAATGTTCAGCTTCTGCGATTCCGCGGGGGGAAAAGGGGTGGTCACGTACAAGGCCGACCACAAGGATTACATAGAGATGGTCCAGAACGAGAAGGAGCTCCTTGAGCGCTTCTTCTCCACAATCGATGAGAGGGGCGCGGATGTCCTCTACGGGTACAACACCACAAATTTCGACCTCCCGTACATGGCCGAGCGCGCAAAAAAGCTCGGCATCCCGCTCGCGCTGGGCCGCGACGGAAGCCCCTACCGCCTGGTGAAGAAGGGGCTCATAAACCCGCTTGAGATAAGGGGCCGCGTCCACATAGACCTCTACCCGGTGATGAAGTTCTTCGGCTTCACCGGCCTCATCCGCACCGACGACTACACCCTTAAGAACGTTTACTCTGCAGTGACCGGAAAGAGCGCGACCAGGATAGAGCGCCTTGACATATGGAAGCTCTGGGACAGCGGCAGCATATCCGCCCTCACGGAATACGCTCTCGCGGATTCCCTCGCGACGATGGAGCTCGGCGAGCTGGCCTTCCCGCTGCTCACCGAGCTCTCGGCAATCACCCGGCTCCCGCTCTTTGATGCCTCATACGCCACCTCGGGCCAGCTTGTCGAAAGCCTGCTGATGAGCGAAGCGGCCTCCCGGAACATGGTAATACCCCCCAAGCCGGGCGGCGCGGCGGTATCCGCACGAATGGAGAACCCCATCCAGGGGGCGTACGTAAAGCTTCCGGCCCCGGGCATATACGACAATATAGCGGTATTCGACTTCCGCGGCCTGTACCCCTCCATAATCTGCTCCTACAACATAGACCCGTTCACGATGGGCCGCGAAGGCACAAACCAAACGCCCAGGGCAGCAGAAGGGCAGAAAGAGCGGGCGTTTGGTTTGGATTCTCACACATCCCCCACGGGCGCAAGGTTCCTGAAATCCCCCAAAGGCCTCATACCCGTCGTGCTGGAAGGCCTCATCGAGCGCCGCGCCGCAATCAAGCGCCAGCTCAGGGCCGCGGAAAAGGATACGGAAGAATACAGGAAGCTGTCCGCGCGCTCACACGCCCTGAAGATTCTCGCCAACTCCTTCTACGGCTACCTCGGGTACGCGCGGTCGCGCTGGTACAACCGCAGATGCGCGGAGAGCGTAACCGCATGGGGAAGGATGCACATACTTGATGCGGAAGAGAAGGCGAAGGCGGCCGGCTTTGACGTGCTCTATATGGATACGGATAGTCTGTTCTTGCTTCTTGGGGAAAAGAAGAGGGAGGATGCCCTCGCCTTCTTGGAAAAAGTGAACAGGGAACTGCCGGAGAAGATGGAGCTCGAGCTCGAGGGTTTTTACACGCGGGGCGTTTTCGTGAGCAAAAAAGCCGAGGAGCGGGGGGCGAAGAAAAAATATGCCCTTCTCGGGGAGGACGGAAGGATAAAAATCCGCGGGTTCGAGCTGGTGCGCCGCGACTGGTCCGGAATCGCAAAAGACACCCAGCGCCGCGTCCTCGAGGCGATACTCCGCGAAGGCAGCAAGGACAAGGCGGTTTCCATAGTGCGCGAAGTCGTGGAATCACTCCGCTCGGGCAGGGTTCCGCTCCCACAGCTTGCAATCTACACCCAGCTGAAGAAGGAGCCCGGAAGGTACGAGGTAATAAGCCCGGAACTCTCCGCCGCCCAGAAGGCGCGCAGGCGCGGAAAGCGGATGGAGCGCGGCAGCATCGTGGGCTTCGTAATCACCAGGAAAGGCAAAAGCATCTCCGAAAAATCCGAGCTTCTCGAATTCGCTTCCGATTACGACCCGGACTATTACATAAACAACCAGGTCCTCCCCGCGGTGATGAAGATACTCAAGGAGCTGGGCGCTGACGAATACGAGCTCACCCATGGGGGGAGGCAGAAAGGGATGAACGATTTCTTCTGATTTTTGC
The DNA here is from genome assembly GCA_040753215.1 of Microcaldota archaeon. Classification (GTDB taxonomy): domain Archaea; phylum Micrarchaeota; class Micrarchaeia; order Anstonellales; family Bilamarchaeaceae; genus CAIXOA01. The sequence goes on from JBFMEZ010000023.1 coordinate 20,814, forward strand.
ACCCCCGGACAAATATTTATAAAACAATTGAGGGATTTATGTACAATTCGAGGCGTTTAGCAGGGGGTATAAATGGAAAGAAACAGGATGCTCAGCTGGACCCAGACCCATGAGGTACTGGAAGAGCTGATGGAGGGCTTCGAGAGGGGCGAGGAAAACCCGCGCCACCCCGTGGGGGCGCCCGAGCCCGTTTCACTCAGGAGAAAGAATGGCGTCACATGCATCAGATACAAATGGAACGAAACCCCATCCGCCCAGGTCCGCATCGAATCGATAAGATATTCCGACGGGAACCTCCGCTATCTCCATTCCGTAGATGCAAAGGAAGGCGCTGATACGGCCGTGTTCACGCATTCGGGCGCGACCTACATAATGCGCAGGACCGCCTTGAGGGCCGCAAAGCGCCTCTTCGCATGCGCTAATGCAATCCGTGGCTGCATTTCAAGAATAGTCGCCTGGTTCAAAACCCTTGCCGGCAGCGTGTACATCGTTTCCCGCGTGGACAAATCCACATGGAGCCTTGATGAGCAGCTCTCGGCCCCCCACCTTCAGAGCACTTCCTGGGACTACCTGGGCCCGTCCCACCGCAGCCGCTTTGCCGAGCTCGCAACCGAGATGATGGTGAAGCTCCACAGGAGCGGCTACGTTTTTGCCAATCCCGTCCCCTCAGGCTTCATGCTCGATTCCGGCGGGGCGCTGGTCGCCGACCCGCGCGACCTCAGGCCCATGAAGCGCACCAGCGATGCGGTGGACAATTTCATACTGATGATGCGCGGCCTCTTCCTCCGCGGCTTCACTTGCAGCGGCACCCTCTTCTATTGCCTCTCGCTGTACGCAAATTCGATGGAAGAAGAATGCCGCGGCTGGCACAGGAAGAATGGCAACTCCGGGCCTGCAGACCTTTTTGGAATTGCGCAGGAACTGGAGCGACACATAACCGCCTGACTGTTTCCGGTTTCCCCGTTTCCGGAGCTAAAGCTCCTCAACGGCCGTCGCACCGCCTGTTTCCTTGTCCCTCGTAAACCTGTAGCTCCTCGCGAATTCCGAGTTCATCAGGTTCTCTTCGTGCGTAATCACGAACGCCTGCTCCACGAGCTGCGGGACCCTGCTCTCCAGCGCTTCTGCAAGCGCCTGCACCGACCCGCCGTCAAGGTTGTGCGTCGGCTCGTCCAGCATGAGCAATCCGGCTCCTGGCGCCAGCACGGTTGCCAGCGCAATCCTAAGTGTCAGCGAAAGGCACGCCCTCTCCCCGCCGCTCGCCACCTTTTCCAGCCGCCTCCACTCGCCATCATAAACCTCGAAGGCGTAATCCTCCTCGCCGGCCGCAATCCTGAGCTGCCTGTAATCCGCGTAGGGATAGAGGATGGGCCATATCCCGTTCATCGCCGCGTTTATCGCCTCCACCAGTTCGCCCCTCAGCTCCGCCTGCGCCCCGCTGATGGCGTTTTTCATTATCGCAAGCTGCTCCAGCATCCCGCCCCTCTTCCTTATCTCCGCGCCCATCGCCTCCAGCGCCGCCGCTTCCTTTTCCAGGACCCCGACAATCTCTCCAATCGATATGATTTCCCCCCTCGCCTCCCGCGCCTTGCCTTCGGCCCTTTCCAGTTCGACCATAAGTTCCCTTGCCCTGTAATCCAGCCTTTCATACTCTTTCACGCTGAACGCTATGCTTTTCCACTCCTCCTCCAGCTCCGAAGCCCTTCCACGCGCTTTCTCCAGGTTTTTCCTCTTCTCAAGCAGCCCCTCCATCTCCCTGAGCGCCAGCAGCAGCTCCCGCGCCCTTCCCTCCAGTCTCCTCCTCTTCTCCTTCAGCTCCGCAATCTTCCTTGCACGCCCCTCAATCCTTTTCCTAGCCTCCCCCAGCCCGGCCGCAATCACTCCGGCATCCTCAATCTCCGCCCTGGCCTTCTGCCCGGCGCCTGCGGCCTCCCTCAGTGTTTTTTTCGCATACAGGAGCTCCCTTTCCAGCTCCGATACCTTCCTGCGCAGCCCAGACGCCTTCGCCCTCTTCCCCTTCGCAAGCTCCGCCCTCTCCTTCCTTATATGTGCGGCCCTGTCCTTCCCAAGCTCCGAGCCGCACACCGGGCAGCACGCCTTGCCTTCCAGCCCGCCAAGGTACTTCTCCATATCTTCTGCTTCCGCGAGCAGCGATTTCGCCTGCGAGCCCAGCTCCACCATCTCCAGTTCCAGCCCCTTCTCCCTCTCCTCCCATTCCCTTGCGCTCTTCCCGCCAAGAATCCTTTCCAGCGCTTTCACGGCTTCCTCCTTCTCCCTCCGGGCCTTCTCCGCATTCTTCATCCTGCCCTCAAGCTCCCCGGACTCCTTCAACAGGGATGATTCTTCCTTCTCAAGCGCAGCGATTTCCCTTCCCGCCCCCTCCAGTTCCGCCTCGGCCTCCCCCAGCTCCGCCTTCTTCTCCGCGACCCTCTCTGCGCCCGCCTCCTTTCCTTCCAGGTCCGCTTCCAGCGCCTCCACCCTCGCCTTCTCCCTCCCAAGCGCCTCGCCCGCCCTCTCCTTCCTCTCTTTTTTTCTCTTCATCTCTATCAGTTCTTTTTCCGCTGCCCGTGCCTCCTTCCTCTTCCCCTCCAGCTCCAGCTCCGCCCTCTCCGCCTTCCTCTCCGCTTCCCTCAGCAGCCTCCTCTTCTCCCCCAGGCTCCCCGCAATCTCCGCATGCCTCGCCCCGTCATATTTCTGCATAAGCGCTTTCCGCTCGCCCTCAAGCCGGTTCATCACCCGCACTATGTTCGCCCTCGCTTCCTCAAACCTGTCCAGCCCCATCAGCCCGTCCATCTCCCTCTTCCTTCGCCCCGCATCCAGCTCAAGGAAGTAGCCGATATTGTTCTGCTCCGAATACACCGCCCTGCTGAAAAGGTCGAAGCCGAACCCCAGCCTCTCCTCCACCGCCGCGCTCACCCTGCTCTGGCCGGACTCAAGGACCTTCCCGTCCTCATACATCTTCGCAGCGGCCTCAACCTCCCTTCCGAGCCTCAGCGCCCTCACCACCCGGTAATTCTTCCCGCCGTGCACAAACTCCAGTGCGACCTGCGCCTCCTTCCCGCCATGCCTCAGCACGTCTTCCATGCCTACGCTTTTCCTCCTGAGCGCGGGGAAAGTGCCATACAGGGCATAGCATATCCCGTCCAGAATAGCTGATTTTCCGCTTCCCATTATGCCCACAATAAGGTTCGTCCCTTTCCCGAACTGGAGCTTCGTGTGCTCATGCGACCTCCAGTTTTTCAGTTCCAGGGACGTTATCATCGCCCCTATTTATCAAATAAATATTAAGAACGCAGCGCCATCCGGTTTCCTAGGGTGTTGCAAATTTAAAACCGATGCCCGTTAGCTGTTGCCACCCGGTCTTGCAGTTGTCTCCAGGTCTTGCATGGTCTCCAGGTCTTGCATGGTCTTCAGGTCTTGTGTGACTTTCAGGACCCTCAGGACAACTCAAGACTTCACGCCGTGGAGGTTCACCAGACTCCAAGACCCCCAAGACTAGGAGACCACAGGGATTATGCCGCATTCGTAATTTGCAACAGGCTCGGTTTTCGGCATCCAGCAGCCCTTATAATATTTATCCTCCATTCTTCCCCCATGAGAATGATTGCATTATTATTCCTTGGCGCAATGTTTCTGTTTCTCGGCTGCGTGCTGCAGCCCGAGCAGCCCCCGCAGCAGGAGGCCCCGCCGCAGCAGGAGCCGCCCCGCGAAGTGTTCTGCTCCGACGGCACCCCCGCGGATTCCTGTTCCCCAGCCAAGCCCTTCTATTGCACGAATTCCGGCGCCCTTATAGAGGACCCGGAGTTCTGCGGCTGCCCCTCAGGCACTGCGCTCCAGGATGAGGACTGCGTTTCGCTCTGCTCCGACGGCACCCTGCCCGGAAGGTGCTCGCAGGACCGGCCGTTCTTCTGCACCGATAACTCCACGCTTGTTGAGATGGCATCGAGGTGCGGCTGCCCCTCCGGCGCAACGCGCTCAGGGGACACCTGCGCATTCTTATGCTCCGATAGAACGCCCGCAGGGGAATGCTCCCCCTCCCAGCCCTATTACTGCACCGAAACCCTCGCCCTCTACCCGGACCCCGGAAGGTGCGGCTGCCCGCCCGGGACGATTGAAATCGGCGGCGCGTGCGCCGAGGCAAAATGCATTGACGGGACGCCGGTCGGCACCTGCGCCTCCTTCCCCCCCAACTATTGCAACGAGGAGCTTGAACTGGTGCTGAACCCCGCGGCCTGCGGCTGCACCGATGACACCATACTCAGCGCGGACAATTCAACCTGCGTAGGCCTGCGCAGTTCCTCCCAGCGCGAGGACGAATATTCTGAGGTTGCTCCCGGCGTTTCCATGCGGGTGAGGAATTCCGAGCACATCGAGTGCGAGAACGCCGATTACATAAGCGTCGACCTCAGCATGGAGAACGAAGGCGCCTCCCCGTTATCAGTATCCGAAGGCGACGTGCCGCTCCTCTTCGTCGCTGAAAACGACGGCTGGAAATGGCTGCCGGTCCGGTACCCGGAAAACGATTCCTATTGCGATGAGGTCGCGCCATTCCCGTTCGGGCGTTCCATAGAGCCGGGCTCCACAGATGCGGGCATCGTATGGTACAGGCTCGTAGAATTCGACAGGTACGGCGCCTATTACGTATATTACAAAACAGCAAAGCGCGTGAGGCTCGGCCCCATGGAGTAGCCGGTTTCCTGTTTCCCGTTCCCGGGCATTCATGCCTATCTTTATAAGATTTCTTTCCTTACTCTTTTTCCATGAGATACGCAATCGCATCCCTTGTACTGCTGCTTCTGCTTTTCGGCTGCACCCTTCCCCCCGCGCTATCCGGCCCCCAGCCCCCGGTTTCCGGTTCCCAGTACCCGGTTTCCGGAGCAGAAGCAACCTGCTCCGATGGCACTTCTCTTGGCGCCTGCTCTTCCAGCAAGCCCTTCTTCTGCACCGCCTCAGGCGTTCTCGAATCCCGCCCCTCCCTCTGCGGCTGCCCCTCCGGCTCCGTCCTCCGCGGAGAAGAGTGCATCTCCTCCTGTGAGGATGAAACCCCACTCAACTCCTGCTCTCCCACCCGCCCGTTCTATTGCAACCAGTATGGCTCAATAGTGGAAAAGGCCTCGGAGTGCGGATGCCCCTCCAATGCAATCCGCTCCGGAGAAAGCTGCATCCCCGCATGTTCCGATGGCACTCTTCCCAGCCAGTGCTCCTCCACAAAGCCTTACTATTGCACCGAATCCCTCACCCTCACCCCCGACCCGGAGAGGTGCGGCTGCCCCTCAGGCACAGTTCTCAGTGAAGGAGAGTGCAAGGCTGCAAAATGCATCGATGACACTCCGGTAGGCGGCTGCTCCGCAAACATGCTCCCGATGTACTGCGATGAAACCCTCACCCTGGTCCGCAACCCGCGCGTGTGCGGCTGCCTTGCAGATGAAATCCTGAGCGAGGACGAATCCCAGTGTCTAGACCCCGATGCCCTTGTCTATGAAGAAGGCGACACATTCAAGGTTTTCGGGGACGCTTACATGCGCATAGATGAGGCAGAATGGGTGGAATGCGCCACAGGGGATTACATCCGCCTGCGCCTGCAGATAGACAACTCAGAAGGCGATTCCCCATACGGGATTTATCCTTCCGAGTTCCGCCTCCTCCAGATTGCGCACGGCTCCCAGACAGGCACCTGGATTAGTGTCGGATATCCATCCCACGATGGCCTCTGCGCCGAGCCAAACCAATTCGCCTGGACCTACACAATGCCCGGAGACATAAACACGGGCATGGTCTGGTTCAGGCTCCCGGGCTTCTACGATTCCAACCTGGAGTACTCCGTCTATTATAAGGGTATAAGGATAGAGCTCAGCCCCTGAGCTCATAGCGGATTGCAGTACCCTACTCCGTCCGCATCCTCCACACATCCGTCCGGGCATGTGCGTATCTCGTACACTATCTCATTTCCCGAGCAGTAATACTCGTAGAGGTCTATAGGGTCCATCGGGTCGCAGCTGTCCGGCTGGGAAACCGTCCCCTTGGAAGCAATCCCCGGCACTATGTAATTCCTCCCCCCGTCGCTGTCGCTGCAAGTCGCCTCTATGCACCTGTCTCCGCTGCATACCTGCTCCGCGCCGCAGGCGATGGTCTGCGTATTTATCTTGAGATCGCTGCAGTATTTCTCCCTCACGCTGCGCCCGTCCGCGGTGCAGCTGTCGCTCTCGCTGTAGCTGTAGCCGTTCTCGGTCCAGAGCCGCGCGGTCCCGTAGGTGTCCTTGTCCCTTCCCCCGTCGCTGTCCTCGCAGTAGGCGGGCGAGCACTCGTTGCCGTAGCAGAGCTCGCTGTAGTCCGTGCACCTGATGCTCGTGTTCATTATCCTGGACCCGCTGCAGAAATACTCTGTCAGATAATAAAGGTCGGTGCAGGAATCGGAATTCCTGCCTGAGCCGGCAGTAACTGTCCCGTAGGTCCCCCTCACGTTCCCCCCGTCCGTGTCCGAGCATGTTATCCTTACGCACTCCCCTCCCTCGCAGACCTCGGTGCTGCTGCAGTCCATCCTCGTGCTCTGCGCCTCATTGCCGTCGCAATAGTATTCCTTCACCGTATCCTCGTCGTAGCACTCGTCCTCCCACTCGCCGCTCCCCTTGCTCACGGTCCCGAACTCGTCCTCGTCCCTCCCCCCGTCCGTGTCCCTGCAAATGTACTCGAGGCACGCCCCGTTGCTGCAGTAGAATCCGTCCCCGCAACTGGCCAGCGCCTGCGCCATGTTGTCCCCGGAGCAGTAGTATTCCCTCACGCTCGAGGTCCCTGAGCAGTAATCCGTATAAGTCGCATTGTCCTCCCTCACCGTCCCCCTCTCATAGACGTTGAAGCCCGCATCCGTGTCCGAACACGGAAGGAGCACGCACTCCCCGTTGAGGCACGTCCTTCCCCCGGTGCATGCCAGCGCTATGCTCGCTATCCTGTTTTCCGAGCAGTAGTATTCGGTAAGGGTTGCGGAATCCAAGCACTCGTCCATGCTGCTCGCATCCCCCCTGCTCGTTGTCCCCCTCTCATCCGCCGCCTGCCCGTTATCGCTGTCCCTGCACTGCTGGGTTATGCAAGCGCCCCCGGAGCATTCCGTCCCCTCCGGGCAGGAAACCCTCTCGCTCTGTATCTCATTATCTACGCAATAATACTCATATACGCTGCCCGTGGTGGCGCACGAGTCGTTGAACACCTGCTCCCCCTTCGCGGTGGTGCCCGCCTCCAGGGCATTCTTCCCGCTGTCCGAATCCGTGCACTGCGCAGAAGTCACATTCCCCGCGCATGCACCCTCATACGCGACGCTCACGTTCACCTGCCTCGCAAAGCACGCGTTCGTATAAGTGTTCCCATCGCTCCCGCACACATACGCGCGCTCCGTCCCGCACTCCTCCGGCGCCCCAAAGAAGGTGCATCCTGAAAGAATAATCCCCAAAACCACCGCAATTACAAGAAGAGCTCTCATGTGCAGATATTCAAAGAATAAGATTTTAAAGATAGGTTTAATAACAGCCGAAGCGTAATATTCTTGCATGATGACAAAGGTGATCGCTGAGCCGAAAGGCAATGAAGAATGATAGGCGGTCTGATCTAAGTTCCCAGTTTCCTGTTTTCGGTTCCCGGTTATCCAGGGGACATTACTTTGATTAACCTACCCATATACCTTTTTATTCGCAATCCACCAAACCCCTTCTATGCCTTTCCGCCCGGATTCCGGCTCATTAAAGAAATCCCTGAAAGAAGGAAAAAAATCCGCCAAAAATCCAAAATCTATAGAAGATATCCTTGAAAAAGCCCTTGAGGCAAAGGGGCTGGAGCCCTTCGAGTCTGCCGCCCTCATCCACGCCCCGGCTTCCCTTAACCTCCCAATCTTCTCCGCAGCAAAAAGAGTAAAAGAAAAGATTTACGGCCGCCGCATCGTGCTCTTTGCCCCCCTCTACATCTCCAATTCCTGCATAAACAACTGCCTCTACTGCGGCTTCCGCTCGGGAAATCCCTCCCTCCGCCGCATCCTTCTCACAAAGGAGGAGGTTGCAAAGGAGGCCGAGGCAATCCTTTCCGAAGGCCACAAGCGCATCCTCCTCGTCGCATCCGAGGACCCACGCCTGAACGGAAAAGCCCTTGCAGAATACATCCGCGCAGCATACGAAGCCCGCTCCGGAAAGAGCAACATCCGCCGCATAAACGTGAATGCAGCCCCCATGCCCACAGAAGATTTCAAAGAGCTTAAATCCGCGGGAATAGGCACCTACCAGTGCTTCCAGGAAACCTACGATGAAAACATCTACGCATCCGCCCACCCCTCCGGCCCGAAGAGGGATTTCCGCAACAGGATAGATGCGATGGAGCGCGCCTTCAGCGCAGGCATCGATGATTTGGGCTTCGGTGCGCTCTTCGGCCTTGCGGACTGGCGCTTCGATGCGCTCGCCCTCCTCTCCCACGGCTTCTATTTTGATAAGGAATACGGAGTGGGCCCCCACACGCTCTCCGTCCCGAGGATAGAGCCCGCGGAGAACGCCCCCCTCTCCCTCCGCCCGCCCCACTCTCTCCCCGACCAGGATTTCAAAAGGCTAATCGCAGTCTTCCGGCTCTCAATGCCCTACACAGGGATGATTCTCAGCACAAGGGAATCCGCGGAAATGAGGAACGAATGCTTCCACCTTGGAATCTCCCAGATAAGCTCCCATTCCAGAACAAACCCCGGAGGCTATTCCGGTTCCCAGTTACCGGTTTCCAGTTCCCAACATCCAGCAGCCGGTTCCCAATTTGAGGTTTCCGACTCCCGCACAACCGATGAGGTGGTTGCCTCCCTCCTTAAGGACGGCTTCCTCCCCAGCTTCTGCACCTCGTGCTACCGCTCCGGCCGCACCGGCGATGCATTCATGGCCCTCGCCAAAAAGGGCCTCATCCAGGATTTCTGCCAGCCCAACGCAATCCTCACTTTCCAGGAATACGTCTCGGACTACGGCTCAGCGCGCGTGAAAAATCTCTGGAAAGAAAGAATAAAAGAAGAACTGGGCAGAATAAAAAACACGAAGCGCAGGGCGCACGCCCGCGAAAAATTAGAGGTAATAAAAAATGGAAAAAGAGACCTGTTCTTCTGAAACAGAAGAAGTGAGGGAGATTGTGCAGAAGGAGCGCCTCTCCGAGCGTGACCTCTGCTTCCTCCTCTCCCTCCGCACAAAAAAAGCAAGGGCCCTCCTCCATTCCAAAGCTGATGAGGTGAGGAAAAAGTCCATAGGCGATACAATCCACGCGCGCGCACTTATAGAGTTCTCCAACACCTGCCGGAATAACTGCCTCTACTGCGGCATAAGGTGCGGAAACAAAAATCTTCCCCGCTACCGGATGAGCCCGGAGGAAATACTTTCCACCGCAAAGAAAGCCGCCTCCGCCGGCTACGGAACCGTCCTCCTGCAATCCGGGGAAGACCTCTCCTACCCCGCTCGCACCCTCTGCTCCATAATCTCAAAAATAAGAAAGCCCGGCCTCGTCGTTTCCCTGAGCATAGGCGAGCGCCCTCTGGAGGAGTACGAACAATTCTACGAGGCTGGCGCAGAGAGAGTCCTCATCCGATTCGAAACCTCGGACCCAAAGCTATTTAAAAAATTCCATCCCCCCTCCTCGCCCACAAAGAACAATTTATCCGCGCGCCTCCGCCTCCTCTCCGACCTCAAAAGAATGGGCTATTTCATCGGCTCCGGCCCCCTCATAGGCCTGCCCGGCCAGACCCCCCTCCACCTCGCCCGCGACCTTCTCCTTTTCAATAAATTAGGGATAGAGATGGCCGGCACAGGCCCGTTTATACTGCATCCACATACCCCACTTGCAGACAGCGACCGGTTTCCGGTTTTCAGTTCCCTGTTTCCGGTTTCCGGCACTCGGCACACAGCATCCGGCATGCAGCAGACCACAGCAGACAGGATGCGGCTCGCGGAAAAAACGATAGACGCATACTCCTGCATCCGCCTCCTCTGCCCGGATATTTTCATCTCAGCAACCACCGCCCTCCAGACCATCGACCCGTTCGGGAGGCAAAAAGCCCTCCGCGCAGGCGCAAATCTCCTCATGCCCAACATTACCCCGCAGAAATACCGCCCCCTCTATTCCCTCTACCCAAACAAGGCCTGCATCCGCGAAACCGCAGATGATTGCCTCACCTGCGTCCGCATGATTGTGGAATCGCTCGGAAGGAAATGGGGAACCGGGCCCGGCCATCCGCCAAGGAGGAAACCGGTTTCCACTTCCCGGTTTTGAGTATCTGGTTCCAAGCATTTACCG
>JBFMEZ010000024.1:0-35104 GCA_040753215.1 Microcaldota archaeon
CAAAACGATAGGTGATGCCATAACCAAACTTAGAAAAACACTCCAAAAACTTTCGCAAAATTACGGGATAAGTTTTGGGGAGCTAATAGAAATCTGCGTCGACCAAAAATTCGCAAAACTATAGATAAAGGTTCCTGGTGAGGAAAATTGTATTTTTACGGAGTGAGGAAAAATGTTACTTCGTTTTCTGCACCAGCGGGTTGCCGAAAATCAGCAGGAAGACTATGGCTATCGCGACGGCCATGGCGAGCCAGAAAAGGTAGTCCGGGACGCCCGGGACTATGGGGCCGGGCCCTTCTTCCGGAGGGGCGGCAGGCCGTGGCGGGATGAATTCGAATTCCGCCTCGCCGTATTCCCCGGTCGTCTCTTCCAGGGCCGCAAGCTTATACGTGCCGCCCTCCTGCAGGGAGAAGTAGCCGCTGGCAACTCCGTTGAAATTCTGCACGTCCGTCACCGTGAGCTGGGTGCTGTCCTTCTTCAGGACGAGCTGGAGGCGGCCGTTGCTCACGTCCCTCTGCTGCACCGAATACCTTACAGCGGAGGAATCCGGAATCTGGGAAACATAAACGGTTATCTCTGCTGAAACCAGCGAAACGAAAAGCAGCATATGGAGAAGAAAGAAAACCCCCCTCATGGAAGGTAATCCGGAGATAAGAAATATAAATGTTCGGATATTCGGAGGTTTCCGGTTTCCCGAAACTGAAAACTGGAAACGGGCAACTCAAACCATGAAGTCATGGGAAAGCGAGAGGAACGATTGGGTGGCTTCATGGTTTGACTGGAAACTGCTATCTCCTTCTGCGCGTGGGTGTATTCCACGGAAACGCATCCCGCGAAGATGACCAGAGCCGCGAAAACCAGTGCAGTCCATTTCATGTTGCTCACGAAGGAAAAACTGCGGCGGTGTTTATATAAATATGCATTTACACATAAAACCACCTACAACCAAAACATTTAAATATAACCTATTACATATATAGAACCATGAATAACCACAAAATAATGTTCGGTACAGCCGTTGCGGCTGGTGCAGTTGATTCACTGGGCAAAAAAATGAGGCCCAGGCCGGATGTGCGCGGCGAAGGGGCCTACTCCAGCATAAGGATAGCCAGGGTGAGGGTTGCCGAGCTTGACGGCACCGAGGTTTCGCAGAATGCGAGGATGGTGATGGACGCGGACGGGAAGCCGAAGAGGCTTGTGCTCAGGGGGGTGCTTCCGGACGGGGACACCGTGCTGGCGCAGGCAGGAAGGAAGGCCTATCTCCTCACGCTTGCAAAGGTCAGGGGCGGAAAGGGAGACGAGTTCGATGTGCGCTATTCTCCGGACCGCCTGGAGTGCGGGCTGAATATAGCAAGCGCCATGCAGGTGGGCGGTGAAGTGAGGGAGGACCCGTTCAGCTGGGCGGACGTTCTGGGCGAGGAAACGCAGGAGCTGAGGAATGCGCTCGAGGGAAAGGCGAGCGCGCTCACGCTGAGGCAGGTTATGGATGCCGTTTTCAGGTTCAGCGACGGGAGCGAGGTGAAGGGCTCCGTGCTGTTCGGCGGGAATGCAGATGCCGCCCCGGGCTGCATAAAAGTGGGCTGCGGCGGGAAGGTGAAGCTCGTGGACGCGCTTCGCGTGAAGGGCGCTTTGAATGCGTTCCTCATAAGGGGCGGGATTGAAAATCTCACGGACCTCGGCCCGAAATTCGTAAATGCGGCGGAGAACCCGCTTGCGTTTTCTGTTGAGATAGACGGCAACAGGTACGCGGGCCTCATCGCCTAGCAATCTCCTTTTATATTTTACCTGCCAATTTTCCCGCATGAAAGCGGTATTTGCGTTTCCTGCGGGGAAAAAGAAGGACCTTACTGCATTGCTTGAGGCGGACCCTTACGCGCCGGACAGCTTCGCAAGGGCAGGGTACAAATTAAGGGATGGCGCGAGCCTCGGGGAGAAGGCGGATACTATATATCTATATATCAGTGCGGACGAGGCGTTCATGAAAAAGGCAGGGGAGAAGCTTAAGCCCCTGATGCGCGGGATGGAGAAGGGAGAGGATGAGCGCGTGCGGAAAAAGATAGAAGAGGAGGAAGAGGCGGCAGAGGGCGGCTTCGGCGCGATATTCGGAGAATAGGCGGAACCATGTTCCGCACCAGGGAATGATGCGATGGCTGGGGAAAAGAAAATCCCGAGGGGAATACCTTCTTCCGAATCGTTGTACTTCCCTGCGCACAACTCCGATGAGTTCAGGCCCTTCCAGGATTCGAACGAGAGCCAGACAAGGAACCTGTGGCGGATGGAGGACGTCGTCAACATAATCTTCTCAAGGAAGTTCCAGCCCACCTACTATGAGACCGCAATGAGATTCCTGAATGCGCTCGCCGCAAGAAACCAGATGGACGGGGCGGAGATAGGGAAATTCGTCTCGGAGAACACCATATCGAAGGCGACATTCTACAACCGCGTGCTGCCGCGGCTCAGGCGCGTGGGCATGATAAAGGTGGAGCGGGAAACCATAGTGGCGGTGGAGAGCAGGAGGAAATTCCGCCCCATGAGGATAAGCCTCAGCAAGACCTTTGGGAACTGCTTCTACAAAATCGGGGACTCGTGGCTTGCGATTGTGGACGAGGCGAGGATGAAAAAATAGCTATTTCTTTTTCTTCTCCTTCCCCTTGGTGAGCACCTCGAAAAGCCCCTTCCTCTCCTTCGCCTTCTCCTCAATCACCGCGGCCTTCTGCTCGACGCTTCTCCTGGCCGCGGAAGTGTCGAAAGAGGATGAAGCGGCCTTCCTCCTGCTCGCCTCCATGAGCTGCGTGCTCTCCGCGAGGAGCTGCCTTATGCGCGCCTTCGCATCCGCAATCCTCTCCTCCAGCCCGGCATCCTGCAGCTCGAGCCCGCGCAGCCTGTCGCGGTATTTCTCTTCGGCCCTTGAGAGCTCCTCAAGGTACTTCTTCACGTACTCCAGCTCCGCCGCCTTCATGAGCTCGGATATCTCCTGCTGGTTCTGGGCAACGTAAGACTCGAGGTCGGATATCTTCTTTGAGTAGTCCCTGCTGTATTCCCTGAACCAGCCCTCCACCTTCTCGATCTCATCCAGGTCGTGCCTCAGCTCCTCAAGCGTCCTCACCTTCCTGTCTAGGCCTGCCTGTATCGTGTCTATCCTCTCCGCGAGGAGCGTGCGCGCATCCACAACCTCGCCCAGCGCGTCCTCGAGCTCTTCGGTCTTCTTCTTCGCCTCCTCCATCTGCCTCCTGTTCTCCTCTATCGCGTTCCTTATGCCCTCCTCGTTGGACTGTATGGAGCCGAGCAGCTCCTTGAGCTCGAACATCTTGGCGCGCTCGCGCATCGCCTCGTCCTCTCCGCGGGAAATCTGCTCTCCCAGCTCCTCGGCCGCCTCCTGGAGCGTGCCCGCCCTCTCCTCGATCTGGCCCTTTGTGCGCGAGAGTATGGAGTGCGCCTTGCCCTCCACCTGCCGGACCGCCTGCTGGAGCTTCTCCAGCTCCTCCACCTGCTCCGGCAGGCCCGCGACCTTTTCCTTCGCCTCCATTATCCTCTTTTCCTTCTCAAGGATTGCGAGCTGGATGCTCTCAAGGCTGGATTCGAACTCCTTCTCCAGCGGGAGGTAGCCCTCCCTGTAAAGCCTCTCCTTCTCCGCCTCGAGGTCCTTCAGCTCCTTCTTGCTCTTCCTTATAAGCTCGAGATATTCGTCAAGCCTTTCCCTGAGGCTCTCCGCCTCCACGGGCGGCAGCTCCAGGAATCCGCTCTTCTTCAGTTCCGCCGGCCGCGGCGCTTCGCGCGCCTCTTCCTTTCTCTTCGCTCTCGGCTCCTCCTTCGCGGGCTTCTTCTCTTCTTTCGGCTTTCCTTTGAACAGGAGCTTTTTCGGCTTCTCCTCCCCGTGCCTACGCGGCTCCTCCGGGGCGGGCGGGGTGAAATCCATATATTCCTCCTCAAGCGGTGCGAGCTCTTCGGTTGTGAATGGCCTGAACTTCTCCTCTTCCTCCTCCTTGCTTTCCACAACCAGCGGGGGCCGGGCCTTCTCCGCCCTCGCCTCAGCCGGTGCCTCCTTCCTCCTCTCGGGCCTCGGGGCCGCCTCGCCCGCCCACACCGCATAAATCTTGGTCAGGCTGTGCTCTATCTTTATGAGCCCCTCGTCCTCAAGGATGTGGAGCCATTTCTCCACTTCCTTTGGGTTCATCTTCAGCTCCCTTGCAAGCCTGCCCAGCTCGACCTTCCTGTGGGTGGCGACAAGGTGCATCAGCCTGTCGATGTCGGTTACTATGAAGAAATTCTCTTCGTCCACTTCTATCATCAGGCCCCTCCTTTTTTCTCGCTACGCCTCGCCACAAGCTCGGTTCCGCTCTGTTTTCCATCCAGCAAAAAGGAGCCCGAAAACCTCAAGCCCGCCTTCATGCTCCTACCTCGCGTACCACGCGAAACCTGCCCGAAAGCTTCATCGTCGCCTTCCTGAATGCCCTCGCCACAAACTCTTCATTTGCGGCATACGTCGAGACCGTGAACAGCGCCTGGCCCTTCCCCAGCCTGGCCGCGCGGTCGGTGGGCTTCCCGAAGGACTGCCTCATCCCCTTCTGTATCCTGTCCGCGCCTGCGCCTGCGACCATCTTGTTTTCCCTCAGCACCTCGTGCGGATAAACGCGCACCAGGAAGAAATAGTTGCCCGCCGCCTTCGACTCGAGCTCCTTGTTCGCGCTCTGCCTCGCGCTCTCTATCGCGTTGTCCCTGAGTACGACCGGGACGTCGGCAACCAGGCTCGCGGTGTAGTTGAAATCCTGCCTTGGGGCGCCCATCCTGTAAACGTTCAGGTCCTTGTGCGGCATCGCCTTTATGTAGGATTTCCTCGGCTTGCTCTGCGAGAACCTGGTCCATGACCTTTTCTTCGTAGTCCTTATGCACCTTGCCGGCCTGAGTCCCATGCAATCACGTCTTTGTTTGCCTGCTATCTTTTACCCATTCGTGTTTTTAAAATGCTATCCCCGTGCGCCGGTGTTTTCCGCCCTCACCAGGCGGAGCTCCGGCCTTTTCGGCCCTGCGGCGAATTCGCGCGAGGGGCGCTGAAGGCCCCCGCCACCAATGACCTCCGGGCGTATCCTGCGCCAGAGTTCCTCCGGGACCGCGCATCTCCCGCCCTCCCTAACCCTCTCATAAAAGCTGCATGCGGCGCGCGCAACCCTCTGCGCCCTGAAGCCCCGGGGCCATTCCTGGCTGAGTTCACGCAATTCATAGCCGCGGCGGAGCAGCAGGCGTGCCTCGCCGCATCCATCCCTCGCGCCTTTTGCAAGCAGGATGTGCGCAAGCTCCGCGAGGCGCTTGGGCTGCCCGGGCTCCCCGAAAAGAAGGAGGCGGTGCGTTGCGTATGTGCGTATCTCCTGTGCGGGATGGGCGAGCATCATTCCCAGTTCATGCAGCGCCGCAGCCGGGTCCGCGAAATAAACCAGCCCGACCATCTCATCTATGCGGTCATCGATATCCGGGCATCTCCTTAGGACATGCGCAT
Source organism: Microcaldota archaeon (assembly GCA_040753215.1). GTDB lineage: Archaea > Micrarchaeota > Micrarchaeia > Anstonellales > Bilamarchaeaceae > CAIXOA01. The sequence goes on from JBFMEZ010000024.1 coordinate 5,492, forward strand.
CCTTCGCCGCATTAAGTACGAAGCGGAGGGCAGCAGGAGTCTTAAGCAGGCATGCGGCATCTGCTGTGTAAGCCCTTATGTTGGCGTCCCCATCACGGAAAACCTTTTCCAGAAACCCGAGTGCGGCTTCTGCCCTTTTCCTGTCGCCCGAGCAGTTCCTGCATACACTGGCTATGGCTGCGATGATGCTGAGCGAATACCTGTCGCTGAGATGCGCGTCATCAACCACAAGCTTAAGGCATCCAAAAAGCTCCTTCAGGAGCGCGGGATTGCGGCTGTCTTTCAGCGCATTGCCCAGCGCCGCTTCTATTCTGGAATGGTCTTCGGTTGCGGCGGAGAGAACAAAATCATTTCTCATACAGCTAAAATACATGCAAAATGTATAAAAACCATTCCTTTACAGAAATCGCTACTCTCTATCTGTTGAAATAGGCATGGAACTTCTCCGTAAGGAATAAACGTGAGCTCCTCCCCTCCGCTTTCGCGGACACGAAACCCTTTTCTATGAGCTCCCTCACTTCGTCGTAAATCATCGGGCCGATTTTCCTGCTCATCTCGGACTTGAGTACGCCGTCGTGCGCCGCGATATAGGAAAGGGAACGCAGCGCGCCGCGGGAAAGCTCGGCCTCCTGGGCAAAGGATTTGACCTTCTCAAGGTAGGAATCCCGCACCCTCATCACATACTTCTCCCCTATCTGGAAAATCTCCAGCGAGCTTCCCGAATTGTCGTAATCCGCCCTGAGCTCCTCGACCATGGACTTCACGTGGCCGGGGGCGGCGATGCCGGTGAGCCTGCAGAAATCATTCAGCGAAAGCTCCTTCCCGCTTATGAAGAGGGCGGCCTCTATGAGCTTTTTCTCTTCTGCCATGGAAAACCCTAATTTACCGGATGCTGTTCGTTCTCTGCTGTTTGCTGGTTGCCGTTCCCTTCTTTTCCATTCCCATTGGTTTCATGCCCATTAACGTTTATGAAAATCTCCCCGAAAAACCTGTCCTGGCGGAGGCATACGCTCTTCCTCTGCGCGAGGTGCAGCAGGGGGGTGAGGGCGGAGACGATGCCTTCTGCGCCACCGCCATTGACGAGGGAAGAGAAAACGATTATGCCTTCGGAATCCGCGCCCCCCTTCAGCCTCGCGTACATCTTGTCTATCTCGCTCTCCATGTCGTAATTGTCAAGGTCAAGCTCAAGCGTGGGGAGCTGCGCCGCCACGTTCTTCGGCCTCTCCCGCGAATCGTATTTTATCACCCGCTCCATCTCCTCCATCAGCTCGTTGAGCGTAATCTGCCTCCTGGGCGGAATCCTGATGGAGAGGGAGAGCTCGGGCATGGGGTCCGCGGCCTGCTCATCCGGGGCGGGCCCGGCCGGCTGCGGCTCCTCGAAGAAGCGCAGCGCGTTGCTCTTGTACCTGAGGAGTATTGCGCACGCAAGGATTATGTTCGCGGGGATGTGGAAATCGAACTTCTCCATCCTTTTCACATAGCCGAAGAAGGAATCCGCAACCACCACTATGTCTATGTTCCAGGGGTCCAGCTTCTCGCTTATGACGAGCTCTGCCAGAACCTGCTTCCAGCTCGGCTTCGCGACGATGGTCGTTAGGGCGAACCTTGACGGCCCAAAGGCCGCAGGTTCACCTACGGCAGAGGGCACAGGCATTTCGGATGCCTTTGGAGGAAGCCCCGGCTCGTCGCCGCGGCGTTCCACGCCGGGGCTTACGGGCCGTCGAGGTTCGGGGAGGTCCATACTAAGAGTATATAAAAGGTTTCGTTTTTATATCCTTTTCGGCAGCGAAGGTGTGGCCATGGAATACGAAGAGGCAGCTGTTTTTGACGGGGGCGAGCCGCTCTCAAAAGCATTGAATGAAATACTCACGAGCGGGACCATCGCGGTGGTCACGGAGAAGGGGAAATACTACGGAATCATAGACGACAGGGAGATGCGGGGCGGCATATCCGATTCCAGCAGGGCGAAATGCATAACCGCCGCGGTGCGCGCGCCGGCGATAGAGGAGGGGATGGACGCCTACGGGATGATGGGCAGGTTCCTGGCGGGGCACTTCAAGGCGCTGCCGGTGGTGCGGGGAGGAAGGGTCGTCGGGCTGGTGGGGAGGGCTAAGCTCATGCAGCGGCTGCTGCAGGAAAGGGCCATCCCGAAGATAGGCGTGGATATAATCATGAGCTCACCCATCTACACCGTGGATGCGAACGAGACGGTCGGCGTCGCGAAGAGGATTATGAAGGGCGCGGGCGTGCACAGGCTGGCGATAACCGAAAACAGGAAGGTCATCGGGACCGTATCCACGATGGATTTCTCGCGCGTGCTGCTCAAGCCGAAAGGCAGGGACTTCCTGTTCGTGCGGGACGTGGACGCCGTGGACCAGAAGCAGGTGCGCGAATTCATGCGCGACAGGTTCGTGAGCGTGGGCAGGGACGAAACGCTGCACGCGGCGGCCGAGAGGATGGCCGCCCACAACGTTTCCGCGGTGCTCGTGATGGAGGGGAGCAAGGCGGTCGGAGTGGTAACGGCGAGGGACGTGATGAAATTCATAATGGGCCTGCACGCGGAAAGGCCAGAGGTTTTCATAAGCGGGCTGGGCGAGGAGGACGTGCAGCACTACGACGCCATAAGGAACGCGCTAAGGGCTGCTGTGAGGAAATTCACGGACACCTTCGGCATAAACAGCATCAGCGTGAGGGTGAAGAAGGGCAAGACCACCTACCTTGTGGCCACGCACGTGGCGATGGAGCAGGAGACGCTTCCGCTTAGGGTGGAGGCGTTCGACCTAAAGAGCGCGGTGGACGGCACTGCCTCGGAAATAAAAAGGCTTCTGACCAAAAGGAAAGCATACAGGACGATGAGGAAGCGGCCGTTCTACGCAGAGGAGAGCTGACATGAAAAGCGGAAACTGGATGGCGGAAACCCGGAAGGTTTCTGCCATGGTGAAGTTCCGCAGAACTTCGCCAGTTGTTGCCGAGGCAACATGGAGCCATCGCGAAGCGATGCGGAAACCGGGGACAGGAAACCAAACCAAACCTCCAGAGCAGGGAATGGGCAAAGAGAGCGGAGGTTTGGTTTGCCGGAAAGGCCAGGTCAGCAACGAGCTGCTGGTCGTGGTCGCGTTCATACTGCTGCTTTTCATACCGCTCATGTTCGTGATGTACCTGAAGCTTGGTGACGCCACAACGGACCTCTCCACCCTGCAGGTGCATTTCTCGGTCGCGCGCATCGCATACCTGGTGAATGCGATAGGGTACATGGGCGAGGGCTCTTCGATAATCACGGAGGTTTACGTGCCGGAGAACGTGAAGCGGGTAAGCTTCAGGGCCAACGAAGTTGTCTTCACATCGGTTTCGGGGGGGCGCGAGAGCGACGTCTCCCGGCCCACCAGCTTCCCCATCAGCAGGGGGGAGGGGATAACCGGGCCGGGAAGGTACCGGCTTGAGATAACGAACATGGGCGGCAGCGTGAGCGTCGAGGTCGAGCAGAGGCTCAGCGCATGACCTCCGTGCCGCGAACTTCCTTCTCAAACCCGCCGTCAAAAACGAGCTCGCCCCTGAATATCACTTTCTCCGCCTTTCCTTTAAGCGCCATCCCCTCATAGGGCGTCCATCCGCACCTGCTCTGCATCTCCTCCGGCCGCACCTTCCATTCCTTTTTCAAATCCACGAAAACAAGGTCCGCCTGGAAGCCAGGGGCTATTTTACCCTTCCCTTTTATGCCGAAGATGCGGGCAGGGTTTTTGCACATCCTTGAGAGTATCCATTCCATCCCAACCTGTTTTTTGCTGTACGCATCAAGCATGAGGGCGAGCGATGTCTCAAGCCCGGGGAAGCCGGCCGCGCCCTTCTCTTTTTCTTCAGGAAGGTGCGGCGCGTGGTCCGTGGAGAGGTAATCAATCTGCGGGAGCATCTTCCATAAGGCGAGCCTCTCCGCCTCGCTTCTCACGGGCGGATTCACCCGCGCAAAATTCCCGAGATGCGCTATTCTGCCTTCGTCCAGGAAAAGGTAATGCGGGCAGGTTTCAACGAAGGCCTTTTTCCATCCCTTCGCAATCTCCGCCTCGCTGGCGGTGCTTGCGTGCGCGATGCATACGACTCTGTCCGCCTTCTCCGCGAGCATCGCCGCTTTTGCGGCCGCCACCTGCGCCGCCAGGGGGGTGCGCCCTTCCAATTCTATTATGGTTTGGTCTTCCGCATGCACCACTATCGGTTTTGCCTTCGGGAAATTCCGGAAATGCAGGAAGATGAGCTTCTCGTCCGGAAGGAAGAGGTCGCCGGTGGTTTTTCCCATATAAACTTTCAGCGAGCCGGGCTTCGCCTTTTTCACCTCTTCAAAATTGCCTGCGCCTGCCCCGAAATGGAAGCCGTAGTCGCATACCGCTTTTCTGGAAGCGATTGCGCGTTTTTCTTCAAGGCGGGCGAGGGTCGTGGTGGGCGGGCTGTTGTTCGGCATGTCCAGGACGGTTGTTATTCCGCCCGCGATTGCGGCGCGCGTGCCGGTCTGGAAGTCCTCCTTGTGCGTCGCGCCCGGGTCGCGGAGGTGCACGTGCGCGTCTATGAGCCCCGGGAGGACAAAGTACCCTGATGCATCCATCCCGTTCCCAGGGAAATGGCCGAGGGCCTTTATCCTGCCGCCTTCAATGAGTATGTCCTTTTCTATTGCTCTCCCGCCCAGGATGAATTTCGCATTCTTGACCAGCATCGCTTATCCGGCGCCGGGGAAATATAAAAAGATATCATTTATCATTTTTTCTTCTGGAAGAAGACGCCGAAGGGCGAAAGGACGGCCTCCCCGATTACGCCGAGCGGCAGCAGCGAGAACTGCCGTATGAACTTGTGCCAGAATTTGCTGTGCCACTTGTTCCTCTCCTCAATCAGCTTCAGGAGGTCCCTGAACGCCTCCTTCTCGCCCGGCCCCATCTTGCTCTCGGTTATTTTCTTGTGCTCCTTCCCGTCTATCACGGTTATCTCTTCCTGCTTGCCTATCTGCTTCTTCGCCTGCTCGTACCACGGCGGCAGCGAGGATTTCTTCTTCCTTATCGCGGCAAGGAAGTCCGCGTTGGTTATGTTCCTCTCCTTCCCGCTCTTGAATGCCTCCCTCCACGGAACCGCGGCCGCCTCCTCCACCACCGCCTTCAGGTCCGATGAGGCGTAGCCGGAGGTGGCCAGCGCAAGCCGCCAGTACTGTATGAAGCTCGCAACCGGCAGCTTCTTCGAATGCATGCGCAGGATCGCATACCTGGACACGAGGTCCGGCTCAGGGACGTAAATCGTCTTCCCGAACCTTCCGCTCCTCCTCAGGGCCGGGTCCACGTCCCACGGCGCGTTCGTTGCCGCAATCACTAGCACGTTCTCGTTGTGCGCCTCTATCCCGTCCATCTCGTACAGCATCTGGTTGACCGCCATCTTCATGTACTGGGCGCCCTCCTGCTGGTCCCTCCTCCCGCCTATCGCGTCCACCTCGTCGAAGAAGAGTATGCACGGCGTGTTCTTGCGCGCGGTCTCGAAGACCTTGTGGATGTTCTTTTCCGTGTTGCCCACGTACATGTCCAGGAGGTCGGAGAGCTTCGCGTTTATGAAAGAGGCCTCGCACTCGCCCGCCGCCGCCTTCACGATGAACGTCTTTCCGCACCCCGGCGGCCCGTACATCATTATGCCACCGCCCCCGAGCTTCCCGTACTTGCGGGCGAGGTCCGGCTTCGCCATCGGGTAGATTACCGCCTCGCGTATCTCCTCCTTCATCTTCTCCATCCCGGCGACGTCGTTGAAGTTCATGGTGGGCTTCTTGAGGACCTTTATCTCCGAGGTGCCCTCCCCGCCGGCCCCGCTCTTCTGCTTGCTCTTCGCGGATTCCATGTGCGAGCGCGCCTCCGCAAGCCCGGGGTTCAGCTCGAGCGCCTTCTCATAGTCCTTTATTGAAGAGTCCAGGTCCCCCGCATACTCATACGCAAGCCCCCGGAGGTGGAAGGCTTCCGCGAAATCCGGCTTGAGCTTTACCACTTTTGTGAAATCCTCAACCGCCTTGTCGTAATCCTCAAGGGAGGCGTAGGAAAGGGCGCGGTTGTATAACGCCTTGAGGTAATTCGGGTTGAGCATCACCGCCTTGTCGTAATCCTTTATGGCGCTCGCATACTCCTGCTTCCGGTAGAACGCGTCCCCCTTATTATTGTATATATTTGGGTTCTTCGGGTCCAGCTCAGCCGCCTTTGAGTAGTCCGCGATGGACTTGTCGTAATTCTTGAGCTGGTAATAGCAGAGGGCGCGGTTGAAGTACGCCTCCGAGAAAACCGGGTTCAGCAGTATGGCCATGTTGTAGTTCTCAATCGCCTTCTCGTAGTCGCCCTTCTCGAAATAGTCGTTCGCGATCTGGTAGTAGCTCATCGCGTCCACGAGCTGGGGCTTCTTCTCCGCCATACGGGAGAAGTATATCCTCACCCCTTTTTAAATTTTTACGTGGAGAGGGAAGCATGCAGCACAAGACGCGAAACGGGCAGCCGGAAACCGGGAACCGAACCAAACCTCCGCCCTCTTCGTCCCACTCTGGCTCTGGAGGTTTGGTTTGCCGGAGGGGCCAGGCAGCCGCAGAGTACCTCATGACCTACGGGTGGGCGCTGCTCATGCTGGTGGCGGTCATCGCACTGATTCTCGCGTCCGGGGTCTTCAACCCCTCCTATTTCATATCCGAGGAGTGCGTGCTGCAGCCGGATATCGCATGCACGGGCTTCCAGCTGTACAGGGCGGGCGGGGACGGCGACACCACCCTGAAGGTAAGGATAGAGAACCGGCTTGGGTACGACATCCGGCTTGAGGACGTGAAGGTGGCAACCACGGATGTGGGGGCTGAAGGGCGCGGGGAATGGAACCCGCAGGAGAGCGTCGGCGTTCTCGGGCAGGGGAGGAGCATAAACCTCACATACGTATTCAGGGGGGATGCGCAGCCGCCCGAGGGTTCCGTGGAGAGGATGGGCATTTCCCTCACATACTATTCGTGCGCAAGGGAAGTAAATCGGCTCTGCGAGGAGGCGGCTGAAGCGAAGCACACCGTGAGCGGCAGGATTACCGCGCGGGTCGTGAGGGGCTAGCTTTCCGGTTTCGTATTTGCGGTTTCTTCTGGCTTTGCTTCAGAAAAGTCCATTCCGAATTCCCCTTCCTTCAGTTCCAGCTCCTTTATCCTCGCGATATTCTTCAGCTCTTCCTGCAGCTCGTGGTGCAGGGGCCTGGGAAGGGAGACTTTCACCCTGGAGAGCCATGCTGCCTGGGAGAGCTTGCCGGATGCCTTGTGCTGCCGGACTGTTGAGACAAGGGCGCGGAGCTCCTCCACTTCTATGTTTTCCCCGGGGAAGCGCTCCCCAACCTTCGGCCAGGAAGCGAGATGGACGGATTTCCCCTCTTTCCCGCCGAACATTTCCGCATACAATTCCTCGGATATGTGCGGGGTGAAGGGCGCCATCAACTTGATGAAATCATAGAGAATAGTGTGCAATACATACTGCGCCGCCTTCCTGCCCTCCGCATCCTCCCCGTAAATCCTGTACTTCACATACTCAAGGTAATCATCGCACACATCGTGCCAGAAGAAGTTCTGGAGGAGCTTTATCGCAGCATGGAACTCATACTTCTCCATGAATTCCGTTGCCTGCTCTATGGATTTGTTCAGCTGCTCCAGCATCCACCTGTCCACTCTCTTAAGGTGCGGCTTCTTCCCGCCGGAATACCCCGCCAGTGCCGTCTCGATGAACCGCGCACCGTTCCACCATTTATTGAGGAAAGTTTTTGCGAATTTGATGTCCTCAAAGGAGAATGGGCGGTCTTTTGCCATCGCACCGCTCATCGCGGCCCACTGCCTCAGCGCATCGGTCTGGTAGTCCTTCAAAAGCTCGGTGGGCTGTACCACGTTCCCGAGGGATTTGCTCATCTTCCTTCCGTCAGGCGCGAGCACGTTCCCGTTCAGGAGGATGGTTTTCCAGGGCGGCTTGCCCGTGAGCGCGAGGCCGCTCCTGTAAATCGTATAGAAGGCCCAGGTGCGTACTATCTCCACTCCCTGCGGGCGCAGGGAAGACGGGTAAAGCCCGGGGTTCTTTATTTCCGGCCAGTCCGCAATAACCAGCGGGGTGATGGAGGAATCCACCCACACGTCACAGGTGCTGGTTTCGGCCCTCATCTTCTCCCCGCACCTGGGGCATCTGTGCTCCCTCGCGCGCTCCGGGGAGAATGGCAGCTCGTCCTCATCGCACGCCCTCGTTTCCCCGCACTTTTCGCAATAGTAGAAGGGGAGGGGCGTGCCGAAAACCCTCTGCCTTGAGATGACCCAGTCCCATTCAACGGAATCCGCCCAGCCATATAGATAATGGATGCCGAAGGATGGAATCCACTCTATTTTCTCCGCCAGTTTCTTTATGGCATCCCTGTGCTTCGTGATGTCCGCGAACCACTGGTAGGAAGGGAGGAATTCCACGGGATGCTTGCACCTGTCGTGCAATTTGACGGTCTGCTGGAGCTGCTCCTGCTTCACCAGTTTTCCTTTTTCCCTGAGCATCTCTATGATTGCCTTTTTTGCATCCTCCACCGTCATGTTGTCTACCAGCCCGGTGTTCTGCATTTTTCCTGTGGGGCTTATGGTATCTATGGCGGGGAGCTTGTGCCTGTACGCCCAGATGACGTCCATCTTGTCCCCGAAAGTGCAGACCATCAGCAGCCCTGTTCCGAAATCCTTCAGGACGTCCTTGTCCGCGATTGCGGGCACCTTCTTCCCGAGTGCGGTGGCCACCGTCTTTCCAGCGAGGTGCCTGTACCTCCCATCCTCAGGGTGGAACATCACCGCGACGCATGCGGGCATCAGTTCGGGGCGGGTGGTCGCTATCTCCAGTGGTTCGCCCTTCGGGCCGGTGAAGATGAAATAATTCAGGAGGGTGCCCCTTTCCACATCCTCTGTGTCGGTTTTCGCGAGTGCGCTCCTGCACCTGGTGCACCAGTAGACCGGGTGCTTTGCCCTGTAGACCATCTTCTTGCCATGCATCTGCAGAAGGGAGAGCTGCACCTTCCTGTGGTATTCCGGGTCCATCGTCCTGTACTGGTAATTCCAGTCCGGGGAATAGCCCATCCTCACCATGGAGTCCCGCATTTTTGCTACCATCTCCTCCGTCCATTCCACGCATCTTTTGCGGAATTCCTGGGGGGGAAGGCGCCCATATTTCTTCTCCACCCTGGTCTCGGTGGGGAAGCCCTGCGTGTCCCAGCCCTGCGGGTAGAAGACGTTGAAGCCGTTCATCCGTTTATAGCGGGCGACGAAATCGAAGTATGCATAGGAAAGAACGTGGCCCATGTGAAGCTCGCCGCTCGTGAAGGGCGGCGGGGTGTCCAGGGAGTAGAGCGGCTTATCGCTGGACGGCTGGAACGCGTATGTGTTGTTTTCCAGCCAGTATTTCTGCCACTTCTCTTCTATTCTGCTGTCGAATGATTTCTGGAGCATAAGTTGCACCGCAGAGAGAATGAATTAGTAAGAAAGGAATAAATAGATATTATCCCGCCCGAAATGTGTCCGTATGTCTTTAAAACAGTATTTCACAGGATTATTGACATGCGATCCCTGAAGTCCACTGTTATCCACCACCCCGGCAGGCTGCCGATGCTCGGCCTCCCAGGCGACTTCGGCGCACGGGCGGCGAGGAAGATAAGGGCCGCAATAGAAAAGGGGAAGAAGACGCGCATAGAAGAGAGGAGCCTTGAAATAGCCTTGAGCGTGGAAACCGACGAGGAGGGCTACAGGGTGGCAAGAACAGACGGCTCGGTCAGAAGGCTGCAGCTGGGCTCCGGGCACCTGTACAGGAAGACCACGAACGCGGAGCTTTTCTGGAGGGTCCTTGGGAGCATATCTTGCGCCGGGGACGGAGGGACCGTGCTCCTGGACGCTGAGCCGGCGTACCATTCATCCGCGGCGATGAGAAGCGGCAGCAGGATTGAGATAACAACCGGGAGCAGCACGCTCGTTTCCGCGCTGCGCGAGCCCCTTGACAGGGCGCACCATGCGGCTATAAAGGAAACGCTGCGCCTGCTTTTCGGCGCGGAATTCTCGATGCGGGAGGTAGTCCTCGCGCTGCCGTGTGATGCGGCGATGCTGATGGCCGGGATGAGGCGCACGTACGCGGTGCCCTCTCCGGTGCCGCTGCACGACCTCGTGGTGCTGAACGACTGCAACCCGGACGTGCTCCTGGAATTCTGCATCGCGGACGCGCCGGCGGAGAACATGGTCAGGGGCGGCGGGCTGGAAATGGGAAAGCTCGTGGAGGAGATGGCGGAGAGGGTGAGGGGCATGGATAATTCTGTTGAAATGCCCGGGGGGAGATGGTAGCATGAAATTCAGCATAGGGCGGAATGTCCATGTCCCTGCATTCACCGCGGAAAGAAAAGAAGGGGCGGATAAGCTGTTCCACAGTCTCCGCGCGATGAAAAGGGTGGTGGAGCGGCCCGTGCGCGCGGGCAGGCTGCTCCGGAGGATGGCATACGCACCCGAGCAGTCCGTGACATACCTGCGCAGGATTGCGGAGATGGCGGAGCGGGAGGGCAGGCACGCATACCACAACATGATGGTCGAGGCCGGGGGGTCGCTGGTCCCTGCGCTGAGGATGGGGCCGCGGCTCATGGCCGCGATAAAGGGCATGGACGAGCCGGATTCTGGCAGCGTCATGGGCGATGCCGAATACCTGAGGAGGAAAGGGCTGAGGTTCGCATACAACGAGAGCCTTCTGCTTGCGATGCCGCTGCTAAGGGCGGCAAGGAAATTTGAAATGAAAGACGGGGGGGCATACATAATGCCGGGCTCCATGCCGGTGACGCGCATACTTGTTTTGAATTTTTCCCAGGAACTGCTTGAGCTTATGGTCGGGCGGGAGGCGCGTGCCGAGGTGGAATGCAGCGGGATTCCGGAAGAGGCCGCCCGCAGGTCCCTGATGGCCTGGTGGGAGATGAGGACTGGGAACTGGAACAGGCGGATGGTCTAGAGCTTCACGCTCATCCCGTCCCTTGCGGCTATTGTCCTTATCCCGGTTTCCTCTTCTATTTCCTTTGCGACCTCGTTCGCCTTCCCGAAAATCATCTTCATCCCGAGGTGGTTGAGGATTGCGATGTCCGGACCTGCCTTTCCGATCAGTTCTTTCGCCTCCTTCGCGGTCATGTGGCCTTCGTAGGGGTCTTCGGAAGGCTTGAGCGTATTTACAATCAGCGCATCGCAGCCCATGTAGTTGCTGCTAATTCCCTTGTAATGCTCCGTATCGCTCGTGTAACCCACGGTTTTTCCGTCCATTGCAAGCCTGAAGCCGAACGCATCAATGGAATCGTGCTGCGCCTTTACGAATTCTGCGGAGAAATCCCCGTTTTTTGTTTTGAAGGTTTTTCTGGCTCCGGGGACTGCAACAAATACTTCATCGCACAGGTTCTGGTGGTAGAGATCAACTCCGCGGTCTCCCTTTTCGTTCCCGTTTATCACATGCTTTGAGCCGATGAGGATGCCGCCCTTCCTCAGCCCGAAGTGGCTCATCCCCTCAACCATGAGGGAGGCGTCGTTGCAGTGGTCTATGTGGTGGTGCGTAACTATTACCGCATCCAGTTTGAGCGGGTCCTGCTTGCATCTCAGCCCATCAGTCAATGCGCCGGGGCCTGGGTCCACGTGGATGTTCAGGGAGCCGTTTATACGGAAGCCCCCTGTGCTGCGGAGCCTCCGGAGAAGGTTTATCCTCCCTCCGCCGGTCCCGATGAAAAAGAGTTCCATGGATGGAGAAGGGAAAGGAAAATATTTAATCTTTCTTGGGGGGCTGCTTCTCTTCATTTTTAGTAATGCGGCATGCGGCCCATAGAGCAAGAAAAAATGCTGCCAATGAAGGAAGAAGAAGGCCAAAAAGCTGCCATTCCCGACGCTCATTCTCTCTTATCAGAGGATTTTTCTCCTCCTCTTCTTCGACACAATTGTTTCTGGCTTTGATGTCATCCAAATTTTCAAGTGTGCATTCCGCACGTATTCTATCATAATCCCGCCTATAGGACGGATTGCAACCTGGCGATGGACCCAATGTACAGTCCCTTATAAGTGTGCCAGACATGGGCGTCATCCCGGCAACTATAATAGCAATAGCCAAGCGATTTCTCCATTTCATTCTTCTTTGCTGGCGAGATTGGACCAGACTCTTTTCTTCTGGCAATTTTTGGCTTGAACTCCGTCCATGCATATCTCTCACTTTTTGTTTCCGGCATCGTCTTTTTTGCGATCTTTGCGATCTAAGTAAGTTACTATGAGCGCAGAAATTGCAGTAGCCAATGCAATGCCGGTGGGAATCCACAATATACTAGTGGGTGGTACATTCTCTCTTGCTTTTTCCCTCGCTTCTGAGATTTCTTCTCCTAAGCGGGCAATACACCTATTCGCCCAGACTTTCTCCACTCTTCTGGCTTCTTCCTCTTTTCCCGCCCTTCTTGCCTCTTCGGCTGCTTTTCTATACCCCTCAAACTCCCTGACATCCGCTGGAGTTGGCGGCTCTGCCTGAATCTCCTTCCTGCAGCCTCCGGCTGCACCCAGCGCCAGCCCTGCGGCCAGTATTGAAGGCGCAAACCACCTGCTGAAACGCGTTTTTGGAGCACTGGCATGCGGCGCGAGCGCCGTTTCACGGATTTTCATGTTTTCATTTACGCAGAATTTGCATAAATAATTTTGTCGTAGTCATAACAACAACATTTTTATTTTAGCGCCGTGTATTTAACGCATGCTTGAAAAGGAATTGGAAGAGGTCGGGCTGAGGCCCAACGAGGCAAAAATCTATTCTGCGCTGCTCAGGATTGGGACTGCTACGCCTGCACAGGTAGCGAGGGAAACCGGCCTGTCGCGCTCCTACGTGTATGATGCGCTGGAAACCCTGAAAGCGAAGGGACTCGTTGGCATGCAGATGAAGAATGGTAAGAGGCACTATACCGCATCCGACCCGAAGCATCTGGAAGAGGCAGCTAAGGAGCAGCTTGCCAAGGCGCAGAAGATTGTGCCGGTTCTTGCAAAAGCAATGGAAGCAAGCATTGCGCCTTCTGAAGTTTCGGTTTACGAAGGGGCATATATCTACAAACAATTGCTCCGGGACATAACCGGCACTATGAAGGCAGAGGAAGAGGTGCTGATTTTCGGAATTGATGATGAAAGGATAATGCGGCTGGATGAATATTACCCCCACTACCTGGACTACTATTTTGCATTCCTAAAGGAAGCGGGAGTGAAGGAAAGGGCTATCGTAAGAATGGGTGCGAGGAAGCTGAAGGAAGCGAAAACAACCAGGTACCGCTTTTTGGATGGGAAATATTTTGGCGATGTCGCGTTTGAGGTGTATAAAGACCGGCTTGCGCTCTTTGAGTGGGGCGGGCAGAGCAGGCTAGTCCTGATAAGGAATGCGAGAATTGCTGATGCTTATCGCAGGCAGTTTGAATTTTTCTGGAAAAACGCGAAGGAGTAGCCTTATTCGAGCCTTGCCTGGCGGCTTGCTCCCCTCACCGCCGGCGAACTTATATCCATCCCCGTGGCGCGGAAGAACTCCATCGCCATCGCATATGCAACTGAGGGCTCGCTCCTTGCCGCCTGCCAGTTGTCATAAATTTCGGCATAAAGCCTGCCCTTCTCCTGGCCCGAGAGCCGCGGCCAGTCGCTGACAAGCTCCCGGAGCGGATAGGAAAAGAACCTCATCATGCGGTGCTCCGTGCTCGGGTCTTCGTAATCCCTGGGAAGCGATGCGTACATGCCAACGAACGACTCCACCCGCGGGTCGTTCAGCATCGCCCACAACTGCTGCTCGGACAATGCCCCGGTCAGCTTCCCCGCCTGGTGCCATTCGGCTATGACTTCAGATGGTATGCCGGCAAATTCCTCGAATGCGGCGATAACCATGCCCGCCAGCATGCTCTCCCTGTCTGCCGTGTAGAGGCTTGTTATCAGGGGCAGCCCGTAAGAGCACGCCTCAAGGTAATGGCCGCCCGAAAGGCTCGATAGGAAGGAGCCGATGAACTGGCCGAAGGTCTGTTCCTGCTCCAGCGTGCTTTCAAAGCTGAAACTCTCCCCGAAAAGGCCCTTCATCTTGTCCGTGAGGGCTTTCTGGTATGCCTCGCGCAGGCCCTCATCCCGCTCTTCCGAAACCCCTGAGAAAATCCTCTCCTTAAACATCTCGTAAAGAACGCGCTCGGGGTTGAACGGGCTCCTTGCGGTGATCTCATCCAGCCTAGCCGCGAATTCCTCCACATTTCTCTCTTCGGCCCTCGCCGCCTCCAGCTCCCGGAAGGTTGCCTGCGTGGTGAGCGCCGCAAGTGCGTCGCTTCTTTCCTCCGCCGTCAGGGATATCGTCGCGCCATCCGGGATGAGCCAGAGCATCGCAACCCTCTGCGGGTTCTGCCGCGCAAACTCGGCTGCCTGCGCGTCGTTTTCAAACCTCTCCCCTGGCGGCAGCAGCGCGACCAGGGTGTTTCCGTCCTTTGAGACCTGCGGAAAGCCCCTTATCTGCCAGCCGAGCCGGTCCGCCTCGGCAAGGGTTGAAGGCACCCTCTCCTGCTGCCTTTGGGATATGCCCAGGTCGACCATCAGAATCCCGCAAATAATGCTCAAATCAGCTTTGTGAATTACCCAGCACTAAAGTGCTGGGCTTCCTGCTTCATTGAAGATACTTGCCCATTATGCTTATAATGGGTAGAGGTCTCTTCTTCACAGGCGTTACTTCCCCAAATTCCTGAGGTAGCTCGTCTGAGTATGTTTATCGCCGCATTGAGGTCCCTGTGCATTGATGCTCCACATGCACAGCTATGCCACCTTTCCGCAAGCGATTTCTTCTGCACCGAACCGCAGTTACTGCACATCTGTGTAGTGTGGGCGGGCTCCACAAGCACAACTTCGCAACCAGCTTCCTCCGCTTTGTAACGAAGCATGCCTGAGAACTCTGCCCAGCCGCAGTCCAGTATGGATTTTGCAAGGAAACCCCTTGCCATTCCTTTTGTATCCAGGTTTTCCAATGCAATGAAAGAATATTTCTCCACTAATTTCCTGCTTGTTTTATGCAGAAAGTCCCTCCTCCTGTTTGGGAGCTTCTCGTAAGCCACTGCAGCTTTCAGCTTTGCCTTCCGGTGCGGTTTCCACCATGCAGGCGGCCATGCAGTTTGGGAAGCCACTAGGATGTGGGTGCGCTCATCCACGGTCTTAAGACCACGGCTTTCGCGCACCCGTGGAGGTTCAGTAGAGGAATCCACAGGATTTGCAGATTTCGCGCGCGCTCGGCTCGCCGCATATTCCGCAGGAGTTTATGCGGAGCTTTTCCTTCGGGATTGATTTACGTATCGCGCCCATAATCGCATTTCCGCTCGCGGCTATCCTTAGCTTTGTGCTGGGGTATGCCTCCTCCATAAGATTCAGCTGGTGGCGGATGAATCTCCTTATTGCATGCTGGACGTAGGGGCAGCAGCACGCGCCTTCCCCATAATCGTATCCATGGAGGTTTGCATAGGTTGCGACTTCCCTTTCGGGGAGTGTGGCGAAGGGCTTTATGCGCGGGACGAATGATTTGCTTTGGACGAGAGGCTCCTCCATACGCGCAAAGCGGAGGGGCTCATTCCGGATTACGTTTAGGAGAATGGTTTGCGCAGTGTCATCCAGATTATGTGCAATAATTAGTTTGGAGGCTCCGAGCTTCCTTGCTTTTGAATTGAGCAATCTGCGGCGAAGAACGGCGCAAACTGAGCAGTTCGCCTTCCCTTCTTTTGCTAGGGAATCGAGGGTGACGCCTTCTTCTTTCCCAAACGTGTAAATGTAATGCTTCACCTTCAATTTTTTGCAGAACTTCTTCGCGCGGTTGATTGTGTGCTCGCGGTATCCGCGCACTCCCTCATCTATTGTGATTGCGAAAAACTGGAAGGGCAGGGCTTCCTTAAGATGGGAAAGGAAATGAAGCATTGAAAAGGAATCCTTCCCTCCGGAGAGGGCGAGCGCGATCTTCTCATTTTTCTTAATCAGATTTTTCTGCCTTATCTCCAATTTCGCCTTCTTCTCGAAATATTCCAGGAAATGCTTTTTGCAGAAGTGCCTTCCAATGTGCGGCGCATAATATACTGGAATCCCGCCGCACTCGCATTCCTCATATTTTCTTTGCTTGTGCAGGGCGCTTCCGGACTGGGGCGCGCCGTGCTTGAAATAGATTATGGATACCTCCTGCCCCTTTTTCGCGATGGAGGTTTCGGGGACGAGCTTGCCATCTGTGAATACGAGTACCTCCTGGGAGCAGATTCCATACTCCTTGAGAAGGTTCTGGATGGAAGTATTGGACTTCAGTTTAAGTTGCATCGGACTACCTGTGCTTCTCTGCTATTGCGGCCTTTATCTTCCTGCCTATGTTTTCCACATCCTTTTCGGTCAGCTTGCCCTTGGAGGTTATGGAGCGCAGAAGCACCAGCTCCTGGATTTTCCTGAAGTTCTTGGACTTCTTGGAAAGCGCTTCCTTCAGGTCCTTCTCAAGCTCCTTCCTCTCCGCATCGGAGAGCTTTTCTTCCGGAAACTGCACTGCTTTTGGCACCATAGGCAAAACCCTACGAAAGCGCTTCTTTCATCAGCGGGTCTGAGAGGGCATACCTGCCATTAACCCTCTCCACGAAACCGTATGCGACGAGTTTAGAGAGGTATTCTGTCATCCTGCTGTCGCTTATCTCTTTTTTCTCCTTCAGCCCCAAGTGTATCTTCATCTCCTCCCAGGAAAGCGGGCCCTGCCCAAGCGCCTTCAGCAGTGTTTTGTAACGCCCTTTCATGCCTTTTCTAAGCGACAGGAATGCGTTTAGCTCCGAAGAGGTTATCTCGGCGGCATCCCTCCTCACAAGTTCCAGGGCCTTTTCGTGCGGATGGGATATGCGGTAGTGGCCGTAATAGGTCAGCCAGCCGATCAGGCCGTCGAGCGAGCCTATCGCCGCCAAAATATCGTTTTCAGGCACTTTCGCGCCGGCTTCTGCAAAGCCCTTCGCGAGGAATTCCGCAGCTTTCCTTCCTGCGAGCCTTTTCAGTTCTATCTCGGTTTTTGCCCTCCCGAAAAGCGGAGCCTCGGCGGACTGCCCGACAAACTCCTCAAGCAGCCCGACCTGGGAGCCGGCCATGACCATCTGCACCATGCCAAGGTTGTCGTACAGATACGCCAGGAACCTGTCGGCATCGTACCTCTTTAGCAGCTGGGCCTCGTCTATGAAAATAACCGCGCGGATTTTTCTTCTGGCGAGTTCCTTCTGCGCCTCCTCCGCGGCTGCGCTGGGCAGCGGCGCCCGCAACCCCGCGCCCACTCCCTCCAGCGAGACGGATTCTATGCGCGCAAGCAGGCGCTCTTCCACCTTTATCTGCCTGAGGATGGAAACAAATGCCTCGTGGAAGACGCTTTCCGCCTGCACACCAGCGAAAACCTTCCTCGCGTCAATCCACGCTTTCGGCGATTGGAGCGAATTGAACGCCACCTTCATGAGGGAGGTCTTGCCCACCCGCCGCGGCCCCTTCACCACGATGAGGCGCTCGCCGGAATTTATGGCGGAGGCCAGGCTGGCCATCTCCTCGGAATAGTTGTAGAAGTCCCCCTTCCTCTCCTTTGCCTGGACGTCAAAAAGCATTATTTTCTTACGCCGGACGAATTTTTATAACTTCCGGTTTTTTGATAATTTACCGGAAGCTGCTTCCGCAAAAAATTGGAAAAACCGGAAGCTGATTATTTCTCCCTAAGAATGCTGTGAACCTCCAATCTGAACAGTTCTCTCCTGCACATTTTCTACGGGTTTTACCTGTGGGTTCGGCATATGTTCACCTCCTAATATTGGCATACCAGGGATATATATCGAAAAAATTTTGCATGCCGGGAAAGACGCCCGCTTTTTATTTTTTCCCTTCCTATTCTCCCGTATGAAAATCGCTTCTGTTTTTGCGAGGGAGGTCCTGGACTCGCGGGGAAACCCGACTGTGCAGGTGGATGTTTCCGCGGGAAGGGGGTTTGGGAGGGGGACCGCGCCTTCCGGGGCTTCCACGGGCGTGCATGAGGCGCTGGAGCTGCGGGATGGGGAGAAAAGGTATGGGGGAAAGGGAGTCCTCAAAGCCGTGGAGAATGTGAATAAGCATATCGGGCCGGCGCTGATTGGGATGAATACTAATCAGAAGAAAATAGATGCGAAGATGGTTGAGCTGGACGGGACGCCGAACAAGGGAAAATTAGGCGCAAACGCAATGGTTGCTACTTCCATGGCTGTGATGGGGGCTGCCGCGAACGGGAAAAAGAAGGAAGTGCATGAGTATTTGGGCGGGAAGACGCTTCCTGTGCCCATGCTGAACGTGATTAACGGGGGAAAGCATGCGGGAGGGGCGCTTGCAATCCAGGAGTTCATGATTATACCGGCCCATGCGCCTTCCTTTAAGGAGGGGCTCCGCTACTCCGCGGAAACCTACCATGCGCTGAAGAAGATTCTGGAAAGGAAATACGGGAAGGGTGCAATCAATGTGGGGGATGAGGGAGGGTTTGCGCCGCCCATGAAAGAGACGAGGGAGGCGCTGGAGGCACTTGTGCAGGCAATTGGGGAGGCGGGATATGCAAAGGAGATGAGGATAGGGGTGGATTGTGCGTCTTCCTCATTCTATGCGGATGGGAAGTATGCGATAGACGGGAAGAGTTTGGATGCGGGCGGATTGATCGACCACCTTGGCGGGCTTATTTCTTCATATCCTGTTGTGAGCGTGGAGGACCCTCTTCAAGAAGATGATTTTGACGGGTTCGCGGAATTCACTAAAAAGCATTCGGGAAAGATGCAGGTTGTGGGGGATGATTTGCTTTGTACCAATGCGGCGCGCATAAAGACGGCGATAAGGAAGAAGGCCTGCAATGCATTATTGCTTAAGATTAATCAGATAGGGACTGTTACGGAAGCGATAAGCGCAGCCAAGCTCGCCAGGAAAGCCGGTTGGAAGGTGGTGGTGAGCCACCGCTCGGGAGAGACGGAGGACAATTTCATCGCGGATTTCGCGGTGGGGATAGATGCCGGGCAGATAAAAACCGGCGCCCCTGCGAGGGGGGAGCGCACTTCCAAGTATAATCAATTGCTGAGGATAGAGGAGAAAGTGGGGAATACATACGCTAAGGTGTTTTGATGGCGGGCGGGAACTGGAAACCCGAAACCGGGAACGGGAAACTGATATGAGTTGGGCAACGGGGCTGGGCTCCTGGTTCGGGGAGCTTCTCCTCTTCTTCGGCGTGTTCGCGCTCATCGGCTCAGGGGAATGGCTGCTCGCGGGTATGGGTGCGCTGATGGTATTCCTGTTTGAGGGGCTGGCGGCGCAGGAGAAGCCGGACAGGGAGGAGATGAAGGCGCTGCGTGAATTCCCGGGGACAGCGGCAAAGAACCTCGCATTCCCCTTCCTCTGGCTTGCGCTGTATTTCGTAGGAGGCGGGGAATTCATACTCGCGTTCGCGATAGCGACCGGCATAAAGGCGGTTGCGCTGAATGCGAAGCTGCTCGCGAAGGTTTTCCTCTGGGCCGGGGGATGAATTTATAAATACTTCCCGGGATAAAGAAATCCACAACGCTCTTTTAGGTGTATTAATGGCCATCGAAGTTTGCGTGAGATGCGGCGAAAAGTCCGCGAAGTTTGAGCAGTGCGGGTACTGCAGCAGGAGCCTCTGCATAAGGTGCATAAAGAGCTGCCGGAAACCTTCCAGGACAGAAAGGCTGTGCATATGCAAGGACTGCTGGAGCAGGATGGAGACCAGGAAAAAGTACAAGGCGGTGGAAAAGAAAGTGGAGGAGGAGTACGAGCCGAGGGCGTTCAGAAGGCCGCGCGGAAGGCGCTGATCAGATTTTCTTCGCTTTTATCCTGACTTCCCTGCCGTCTATCTCCCAGCTCCTCTCCTTGTCAGGGAGCGGGCCGAACGAGAGCTCCTTTGCATTGGTCGCCCCGCCTATCTTCCCTTCATTCCGCTTCAGGATTTCCTCGAGCTCCTTCTCAGCGTCTATCTTCACGGAAATGCGGTCCTTCTCAACCAGGTTCATCTCCTTGCGCAGGAGCTGTATCCTGCGCACAACCTCGTTGCGCATAGCCTCTTCGTAGAGCTCTTCGTGCATCGCGGAATCTATGAAGATTTTGCCGAGAGGGATATCCGCCGATGGGAACTGCCTGTCCTCCTCCCCGGCCGATATGCTTTTTACGTTCAGGAGCCTGCAGAGCACCGGCGCGAGTGAATCCACCGCCTCCGCCAGCTCGTGGGAGGAGGTTTTCACGTATGCCTCTGAAAGCGGCCAGCGGAGCTTCACGCCGCTCTTCTGCCTGAGTTCGAGGAAGGCGGGGAGGGTTGAGCGCGCAAGCTCGAATTTCTTCTCAAGCACGAGGTCTATGCGCGCCGCATCCCCGTCCGGGATAGGGAAAAGCGATACGCTTTCCTCCCCTTCCGCTTCCCTGAAGAACTCCTGGTATACGTATTCCGAAACAAAGGGGCATATGGGGGAGAGCGCCCTGAGCAGGGAGAAGACGGATTCATACAGGGCGGAAAGCGCGGCATCGCCTTCCCCCCTCGCAACCCTTTCCTTCGCAACCTTCATGTAGAACTTGCTTACGTCCTCCACGAGGAATGCCCTCAGCGCCTTCACAGCCCTGCTCATCTCGTATTCCTGGAATGCGGAATTGTACTCCTTCAGCGCGGAGTGCAGCCTGGAGAGCAGCCACCTGTCCTCCACCGCTGGCTCGGCTGCGGATAATTTTCCCTGCGGGTGGAAGCGTGTGAGATAGACGTGGAGGTTCATAAGTATGTCCAGCGTGCCGTGGGCCTCGTTTATCTCCTTCCAGCTGAATTTCTGCTCCTCCCAGAGGGTGTTGGAAAGGCCCCAGAGGCGGAATGCGTCCGCCCCGCCCTTCTCCAGGATCTCCTCCAGCGGTATGAAATTGCCTACGGATTTGCTCATCTTGTCCCCGTGCTCGTCCACGAAGAAGCCGTGCATAACAACCCTCTTGTAGGGAGCGCGGTCCTCCTTCACAATGCCGGAGCCGAGGAGCGAGTAGAACCATCCCCTTATCTGGTCCTGCCCTTCCAGTATGGCATCGGCCTGGCCATAGACCTTCCTCTCCTCATCGGAAAGGGAAGCCCACACCGCATTCCCGGAATCGAACCACACGTCCAGCACGTCCTTCACGCGGCTCATCTTCCCGCCGCATTTGCCGCACGCGAACGTGTAGGAATCTATGTACGGGCGGTGCAGCTCCTTTATCCCCCTGAGCTCTGAAGCGTCGGCAAGCACCTTCACCTCCCCGCAGGATTCGCATTTCCATATCGGGAGCGGGATGCCCCAGTACCTCTGCCTGGAGATGCACCAGTCAGGCGCGTTGGCAACGAATTCCCTGAAGCGCGTCTGCGCAAAGTCCGGGTGCCACCGCGAGTTGTCTATCTCGGCAAGCATCTTGTCCTTCATCTTGGAGACTTCTATGAACCACTGGCTGGTCGTGAGGAATATGAGCGGCGTCTTGCACCTCCAGCAGTGGGGGTAGCGGTGCTTCACGCGCGATTCGTGCAGTAGGGCGCCGCGCTCATTCAGCAGCCCTATTATTTCCGGGTTCGCCGCGCGGACGTTCTTCCCCTTCAGCTGCCCCGCCTCTTCCGTATAGCAGCCCGCCCCGTCCGCGGGCGAGAAGGCCTCTATGCCGAACCGCTTCCCTATTATGAAGTCTTCGGGGCCGTGGCCCGGCGCGCAGTGCACAAGCCCGGAGCCCTCCTCAAGGGTCACGAACTCGTCGCTCAGGACCACCTTCCGGTCGTATTCCTTCGCGATGATGTCCTGGAACGGGTGCTCGTACTGCACCCCGTTCAGCTTCTTTCCTATGAATTCCTCG
This sequence comes from Microcaldota archaeon, assembly GCA_040753215.1. GTDB lineage: Archaea > Micrarchaeota > Micrarchaeia > Anstonellales > Bilamarchaeaceae > CAIXOA01. The sequence continues at coordinate 27,369 of JBFMEZ010000024.1, forward strand.
AGGGCCGTTCCGCTCAATCCGAGAAGATTGAGGAGGTGATCCATCCTATCCTTCGCGACTGTCCAGACCTCGTCCCCGACCTTTACGCGCACATAGTAGAGGTTCGGGTGCACCATCACCGCCATGTTGGACACCAGCGTCCATGGGGTGGTGGTCCATATCACCAGGAATTCGTTGTCCCTGCCCTTTATGCGGAACTTCACGAAGATGCTCGGGTCCGTCTCCTCCCCGTACTCAAGCTCGTAGTTGGCCATCGTGGTCTCGCACCTGAAGCAGTACGGGAGCACGTACGCCCCTTCCTTGAGAAGGCCCTTCTCCTGCGCCCTCGCAATCGTCGCCCAGGAGGCCTCTATATAGGAATCGCGGTAGGTTATGTACGGATTGCCCCAGTCCATCCATACCCCGAGCGACTGGAACTGGCCGCTCATCACCCCCATGTACTTTGTCGCGAATTCCCTGCAGTGCTCCACGAATTTCCCTATCCCCTTCTCCTCTATCTGCCGCTTGTTCTTTATGCCCATCTCCTTCTCCACTCGCACCTCAATAGGCAGGCCGTGGGTGTCGTAGCCGGGCTGCACGCGCACGTTCCTGCCCTTCCCCCTCCAGTACCTGCACACCGCGTCCTTCGCGCACTTGTTCCATCCGGTTCCGGGATGTATCTGGCCGGTCGCGTATGGGGGGCCGTCGCAGAAATAATAGTGCTCGCCTTTGGACCGGCGCTCCTTCACCTTTTCGTATATCTTCTCCTTCTCCCAGAAACGAAGAATCTCTGATTCCACTTTCCTGTGGTCGTACATGCATGCACCTACGCGCTCTTTCTGAACAGGGAGGCCCTGAGCGGGCCCAGGAAGGAGAGCAGGAGGACCGCTGCGGCCGGGAATGCGAGCGTCGGGACTATCAGGAGCCCCAGCCCGGTCCTGACCGCAGAGATGAAGAGGGCTGCGAGAAGGAGGAGTGCCGCGTGCAGGGGCGTGAGCCCCACATCGCCGCCCTTCAGCGAAATGAGGTAGCCCAGGGCTGCTGAGGAGAGGAGCGCGAGGAACGAGTAGAGCGGCTGCTCACCGAGCCCGAAAAGGTTGAGGAACACCGCCGCAGCGGCAAAGAGGGCTGAAAGGAAAAGGGCGAAGAACGCCTCCCTCTGCTTGTCGTCCATGGCCTCCACTCAGAAAATCTTCTCTCCGACGTAAATCTTTATGCCGTCAGGGGTTATCTTGTACGGGACCTTGTCCCGCACATGGTCGGTGCCCCTCATCTTGTAGACCTCCAGCGCCTTTATGCGGGTCTCCGCCTTGCCGAGGTTGTAGAGGTTTATTATGCCGTCCATCACATAATGCTCTATCTCGAACCCGGAGGCGGCGAGGTCCTGCCCGGGCGCCTCCACGGTCATCATGGCCGTGCAGTCCAGGTTGCGCAGCAGGGAGAAGAACTCGAAAATCGTCTGCCTGTAGTCGCTCACGTCCTTGAAGGACATCCTTATCATGGTGGCGGAGTCCACCACCGCGCGCTTCACTTCGTTCTTGGAGATGCTCTCCTCCAGGACTTCCGCAACGGATTCTATCTCCAGCTTGTCCGGCTTCACGACGTCCAGGTTCCCCTTCTTCACCAGCTTGTCCATGTCCGTGAAGCCGGCGAATGCGCTGGACATGTTGGAGAGGAAATCCTCCGGGGTTTCCTCAAGGGTTATGTACACTCCGTTCTCGCCCATCTGTGCCCCCCTGTAGAGGTATTCGAAGCAGAAGGAGGACTTCCCCGCGCCCGGGCCGCCGTAAACCGCTACGTGCCTCCTGAGAGGTATTCCGCCATTCAGTATCTCATCCAATCCGGAAATCCCGGTCTTTACCCTGTCCATAATCATCACTTTGGTGGCATATTCGGCTGGAAATGCTTTAAATACTACTTCTTACAAATGCTATTGGGTTTTTGGATGGCTGATGAACTTCTTCCCTGGACTGAAAAATACCGCCCGAAAAAGCTCAAGGATGTGGCCGGGCAGGAGAACAATATAAAGACGCTTGAGGCATTCGTGGAGAAGAAGGACATGCCGAACCTCCTTTTTGCGGGGCCTCCGGGCGTCGGGAAGACAACCGCTGCGCTTGCGCTTGCGCACGAATTGTACGGGAATGAGCTTGAAGGGAAATTAAGCGAGCTTAATGCGTCGGTTACTCCAGACACGCCCATACTGGTGAAGATTGGCGGAAAAATGAGGAGGACGACATTCGGCTGGCTCGCAGACAAATACTTCGACGGTGATGAGACCAGAAAACCCGTCCGTGGGCTGGAAGTGCTCTCGCTGGATACCAAAAATTACAAGGCCGGTTTCTCGGAAGTGGGCTACATATTCAGGCACCGGGTTGAGAAAATAGTGGAGATAACATACGAGGGCGGGAAAGTAAAAACCAGCCTTAACCATTCGATTATGGTGCTTGATGAAGCCGGAAACGTTGTGAGTAAGATGGCTTCGGACATACAGAAAGGGGATTTGCTTATAACGTTCAAGAGTGAAATGGGAGGAGAACTGGCTGGTATTGACATCAGTGCGTATAAGCCGCAGGAAACCATAAAACATGGGGGCGGCGCCAGCCCTAATCCGAAGGTCTACGCCTCATTCGACACTATAGAAGCAGACGATGATTTGGCATGGTCGCTCGGATTGTACATGGCGGAAGGATGCACGTCTTTCCGCGGCGAAACTGCGGGGCAGGCGATATACACGCTAGGGTATCCAAATCCCAGGGATGCTAAACACGTTGAGCGCCTTCTTGGAAAACTCGGGCGTATAGGGGTAAGAGCCAGCACGGCGCTCCATTCATCCGGATTTGACAGGAGCAAAATGAGTTCAATACAGGTAAGGGCGTGCAACACGCAGCTTGCAGGCTTTTTCTATGACAATTTCTACGGGGAAAGCAAAAACGGACATACAGCAAGGGAGAAGCGGGTTCCTGATTTCGTTTTCGAAATGCCCCTCGGGAGGCGCCTTGATTTCATAAAGGGGAATTGGAATGGGGATGGCGCTGGCGATTGGGATTCGGTCGCACGCATATGTTCGGTTTCCCAAGAGGGATTGGTGGATGTTGCGTGGCTTGGAAGAATTTCCGGACTGGAAACGAGCATATTCCCGCGAGAAGTACGCGCAATAAGAAAGAATGCTAGGTTTAGCTATGTCAAATCTGATCTGTTGCCTTCCTCGCTTTTCACCGCGCTTGCGAAAAAACTTCCCAAGAAGGCAAAATACATCATGAGGCATGCTCTTTATTCTAAAAAATCCAGCAGGGTCTTGAAGAAGACCGCAAGGCAGGTATTGGAGATTGCAGAACAGAATGGGGAGGATGTGAAAGAACTCAGGAAGCTTGTTGAGTCCGACCTCTATGTAGTCAAGGTAAAAGAGGCAAAGGCGGCGGATTATGACGATTACGTTTACGACGTGTCCGTGCCCGGGTCCCAGGTCTTTTGGGGAGGGACTACTCCGGTTCTGCTGCACAACAGCGACGAGCGCGGAATAGATGTGGTGAGGGGAAAGATAAAGGATTTCGCGAGGAGCGTTTCCCTCCGCGATGTGCCGTTCAAAATCGTATTCCTGGATGAGGCGGACGCGCTGACCCCGGAGGCGCAGCATGCACTGCGCAGGACTATGGAAATCTATTCCGGGCAGACGAGATTTATTCTAAGTTGCAACTATTCCAGCAAAATTATCGAGCCGATACAGAGCAGGTGCGCAATATTCCGCTTCGTTCCGCTTAAAGATGCGGATGTGCGCAAGATGCTTGAGAAGGTCGCGAGGCACGAGGGGCTGGATGCCGGGAAGGAGGCGCTGGACGCGATATTCTACGTTTCTGAAGGGGACATGAGGAGGGCGATAAACACCCTGCAGGGCGCTTCCATACATTCGAAAAAGATCACCCCGGAGCTCGTGTACAGGGTTTCGAGCAGGGCGAGGCCGAAGGAGATAAGGGAGATGATGGAGCTGGCCCTGAAGGGAGAGTTCACCAATGCGCGGGAGAAATTGAACGTATTGATGATTGAGCAGGGGCTTTCGGGCGAGGATGTGATGCTCCAGCTTTACCGGGAGGTGGTGGGGCTGGACATCCCGGAGAAGATGAAGGTGAAACTGGTGGACAGGATAGGGGAATACAATTTCAGGCTGGTGGAGGGGGCGAACGAAAGGATACAGGTAGAAGCTTTATTGGCGCAGATGGGCGTGGTTGGGAAGGAGTAGCTATTCCTTCTTTTCGGTTTCTGTGCTTCCCGCGGGCGGGAGATGGAACAGCTTCGTGCGTATTAAATCATACCATGCGCCCATGGCTCTGCCCATGAACGGCGACATTACTGTCACGGATGTGCATGCGACGGCTATCTGTTTCAGGTTCGCGCCCGAAAGCGCGAGTATCCCTGCATAGAATGTTATCTGGCCCGTGATGAATGTGCCGAGGTCCACGAAGAACTTCTTGAGCTGGCCTGAATCCGCCTTTGTTTTTGTAATTTTGTATATCCAGTCCCGATACATCCCATAAGGGCGGGAGAAAACGGCATTTGCCGGGATGGACATAAGCCGGGATTTGAGCGACTGTTCAAAGGTAAGCCCCGCTATGAGAAGCTCGTTCGCCATGCCGACGCCTATGGAGAAGGTGATGCCAGAAAAGGTATCGGAAACCACGGGTCTCCGCATATTGGCGACAAGGGGCTTCATCTTTCTGAAATCATTCCTCGTCTGCTCCCAATCGACCTTGAGCGAATCCCCTATGGAATAGCCCATTTTGCGGGCTTGCATGTAGTTCATTTTATCTGTTGTAATATATGTGAATTAGTATATATAAATATTATGGAGCTCATATCGGCACGGTATTTATTCTTTCCTGCGCAGTTCTACGCATGTCCGTTTACGAATGCCCCAAGTGCGGGAAGAAATACGAAGTGGACGATGAGTGCTGCAGCGAGAAGATGGAGAGGGAGGGCAACAAGCTCACGTGCGTTGTGTGCGGCGATGAGGTGGAGATCCCTTCCTGCTGCGGCGAGGAGATGGTTGAGGTATTGCCGGAAGAGGAGCAACAGACCGAAGAGGAATAGCTGGTTGCCGGGGAGCCGGATGCGGGGAAACCGGAAACCCGAAACCGGAAACGGGAAACCCCATCAGTGGACAGGGAGAGCATTTAGATAAGAGTAGCTTGCTCCCACCGGGATTTGAACCCGGGCCGCTGGCTTGAAAGGCCAGTATCCTTGACCGGTCTAGACGATGGGAGCTGATGAGTTAGTAAATAACACCGGTATGGATTTTTATAGCTAACTTCCGATTTCTGCCCATGGAAAAATTATACCGAATTCTTTACCCGATGAGGGTTGTGCTCATCACCTCAAAATACGGGGAGAAGGAGAACGTAATGACCGTGGCGTGGTGCTTCCCGCTCTCAATGGACCCTCCGTTGTTCGGGGTTTCAATAAGCAGGAAGAGGTATTCGCACGAATTGATTTCAAAGGGGAAGGCATTCGGGATAAACCTTGCGGACGGGAAAATGAAGGGAGATGTGCTGGGCGCGGGGCGCACAAGCGGAAAGGAAAGGGACAAGTTTGCGGAGCTTTGCATCGGGAAGGAATATGGAAAGCTCGGAATTCCTTTGCTGAAGGATTCGCCCGCGAGCATTGAGTGCAGGCTCGTAAAGGAGATGGATTTGGGCGACCATGTGCTCTTTGTGGGCGAGGCGGTGAACGTGGTGAAGAGAAGGGAGGGGAAGGGGCTGTATCATGAGGGCGGGGACGAGTTTGTCGAGGTTTGAGCTATTATTCATTTTATTGAACGATTATATTATAAATTATATGATTATTCATCCTATTGTATGATAAGCGAGTGGGAGAAATTTAAGGGCTGGGCTGTGCTGGAGCACTTCCTGCTTTTTCCGAATTCAAAAATACACATAAACGAGCTGCGGAGGAGGCTGAAGGTGGCGCCCGGCACTGCGAACCACTTCTGCAGCCTCTACCATGCGGAAGGCATGCTGGACAGGGAAGTTGTGGGCAATGCGCACTTATTTTCCCTCAACGAGAAGGATGCACGGGTGCAGGCGCTGAAGAAATTCATCGGCCCTTACCTCGTTTCGGATTCCATGTACCTGAAGCCATTTTTGGAGAAGAACAAAAACATCCTCTCCGTGGCGATATACGGCAGCTTCGCAACCGGAGAATATGGGGATAAAAGCGACCTGGATATTCTGGTATTGATTGCGGATGAGAAGCGGCCGGACACTTCGGATCTCGCAAAGATAGAGTTGCGGCTGGGGAGGGAAATAGGAATAACTCCAATAAGCCTCGCAAAATGGGGGGAGATGGAGAGGAAGAAGGATAATTTCTTCCTTTCGATAAAAAAGAAGAGCGTGCTTGCGTGGGGTAATCCGGTATGAGCTACGAAGAGTGCTTTGAGAGGGGGCAGCTGAGGAAGGCGCAGAACACAAGGGAGGAAACGCTCGAGCAGATCAGGATTGCGGAGAGCTATGCGAAAAAGGCCGAGAAGGTGAACCTCCACGGCCTAAAGGCCGTAGCTTCTTCGTAGATAAAAGGGCAAATGTATTCCTGCTGCCTTTAGAGGAAGCCTCGGCTCTCCTCCCCGGCATAAATGCCGAGGCTTCCTCACACCTTGTAGCCGCACCCAATGGCTAGGCAGACCTATCGCCGCCACGCAGGCGACTACAAGGTGTGACCGAGCCGTGGAGGTTCAGTGATGGATAAGGAGCTTTACGACATCTCCTTCCTTACCGCCTACATAAGCATATTCCACTCCGCGCGTGCGCTTCTTTACAATAAGGGCTACAAGGAGAGGAGCCCCTACTGCCTTTTCGAGTTCGTGAGGCAAGAGTTCAAAGTGAAGCCGGAGATGGTGCGGATGGCGGAGATTGGGCAGAATTACAGGGAGACGAGAAGGATGGTGCAGTATGAGGGTTCCCTCTGCTCCGAGAATGCGGCGAAGGAAGCGATATTGGACGCTAAGAAGTTCCTTGAGCTGGCGAAAAAGGAGATATGACTATCTCTTCAGTGCGTGGACGAATTCCTTATGCACCTCATCCACGCCCTTGGACGCATCTATTATCGTCCAGTTGGGCGTCATGAACTTATCCTCGGCCAATTGGAGGAAGCGCTCCCGCACCCTCTCCAGGTATCCGGGGTTGCTCTCGTACCTGTCCGGCTCCTTCTGGCTTTTTTTGCGTTGCGCGGCAACGGATGCCGGGATGTCAAACAGGATTACCTTGTCCGGGGCAAAATAGCCGACCTTCTCAACTATTGATTTGGCGTCATAATAGGATATCCCCTCTATTTCGTATGCTATTGTGGAGAACACGTACCTGTCCACTATCGTCATCCCGTTGGAATTCGCGATGCTGCGCTGCGTGTTCGCAATATCGGAGAGAAAAAGAAGGAAAAGGGCCTTGGGCTCGAGGAGGAGCTTCCCGTCCAGATAATCCCTCATGGTTGGGAAGGTCCTTGTGGGGTGCTTGAAATAGGAGAATTCCATTTCTTTCCTCAATAGCTCTATCTGGGTGTCCTTGCCAGAGCCGTCTATCCCCTCCACCACCACGAACATGGGTGGCGTTTGGCAGATTAGGATTTTAAATGCCGCGCCTCTCGCCACGTGAACCTCCACGGCCTAAAGGCCGTGGCTTCTTCGTAGATAAAGGGCAAATGTATTCCTGCTGCCTTTAGAGGAAGCCTCGGCTCTCCTCCCCGGCATAAATGCCGAGGCTTCCTCACACCTTGTA
>JBFMEZ010000025.1:0-151904 GCA_040753215.1 Microcaldota archaeon
CTGTCTGGGCGTCAGCTTTATCAATCAGGGCTACGCTACCTATTCCGAAGGTTACGTTTTGCCTTTTCATGGGTATCAAACTGATTAGGCAGACGTAACCTTTATACTAATCTGGCGAAGTTAGGTTTATACTAATCTGGCGAAGTTAGGTTTCTTATATTTTCTTGATGGTTCGCTTGCGCCCGGGTTTGGGCCCGGGAAGAAACTGGAAACAGGGAACCGGAAACGGAAAACTGATTATCGCCCCTTCTTCCCCCTGAGGCCGGTCCTTCTCCTCGCCTTGGAGAGGTGCTCGCCAAGAATCTCGCTTTCCTCCCCGCCGGCCAGCCTCTCCTCCCTGCTTATCTGGAGTGCCTCGCCGAACCTTTGCCTCGCCTCCGCAGGTATGGAAACGCACTCGCCGCCGAAGCAGGTGGGCATCCCCGAAACGTCCGTTATCGCATAAAGGATTGAAACGAGCGCGGAAACCCTCTCATCCGCCTTCAGCGGCACAAGGAACTTCCCGCCGCTCTCCGCGCTCCTTTTCATCGCGCCGAGTATTTCCGCAAGCTCAGAAACCTCCTTCACCCCCAGCCCCTGGCTCCCCATCCATGCAAGGGAATCCGCATCGAACCTCAGCTTCATCCGAACACCGGTTTGCTTACCCATGAAAAATAGATAAATGTTTTGCTATGCCGCGGCTCCGGAAGCCGTGAGGAAAAGTATGGCCGCCGCCGGGATGGCGATGTTGTCATCGAATGGGAGGGGGATGGATTCCACGGCCGCGCAGAAGAGGGCCAGCGGGACTGCGGCAGGCCCGATAAAATAGTATGCGGAGAGGGAGCCCGCAAAGAAGGCGATGCTCCCCTCCAGCGTCTTGTTCCTGTTGTACGGGATGCGCCATTTCCCCTTCCGCCCGAAAATGGTTGAGAGGGAATCCCCGAATGCGAGTATCGCTATCACTGCCGATAGCATGGCCGTCTCCTGGATTGAGACGGCTGCAAGCAGCGCGCCCACCGCATACCAGGCGGAGCCGAAGCCGGGCACACGCACGCCCTCGCGCTCGAAGCTCTCCACGAACCAGCTCACGAACGGCACGCGGAAGCCGGAGAGGACGATGTGCATCGCAAAAAAGCCGGCGAGGATTGCGCCGAAAAGAAGGACCTCCAGCGTGTGCCTTCCGTAGAGCTGGAGGATTAGGAGGAATGCAAGCCCTATCAGCATGTGCACTATCTGCCTACCTGTTTCTCTCAACAAAAGCACCCCAGAAAAGGTCGGTTATGTGGTATGCGACCGGAGCCACGACAAGGCCCGCGGCCACGTCCCCGAACGTGTGCACGCCGAGGTAGATGCGTGTGTACGCGACGAGCACCGCGAACACCCAGTAGAGCGGGAAGTACGGCGTGCCGAGGAAAGCTATCATCAGCGTGAACGCGATGGCCGCATGCCCGCTGGGCATTGAATAGTCAGGCGGGCATTCGATGAGCGCGCTTGCGGACCAGCACGGCCTCGGCTGCATGACGATGTTTTTTGCGGCAAAAACGAGCAGGTATGCGGCTGCGAGGGCGAGCAACACCTTGTTCCTCTTCTCCGGCTTCTTCTCGGTGAGGAAGAGCGCGGCCAGGACGAGCGCGATGAACACGAAGGAATTGTCCAGCGCCGCTGCGGCGAAGAAAAACGCCTGCGAAAGCGCTTCCAGCATCATCTCACCACAGGGCTATCCCTGAGAAAGTATAAAAAAGCGCCATGCTGGCGAGGGAGAGGAGCGCAAAATATGCCACGAAGGACGAGGAGCGGCCTTCTGCGTAGGAGACGAATGCCGCTGAGAGGAAGGAGTAGATGGCGAGGTAGGAGATGGCAGTGCCGCCGAGCTCCGGGGGTGCGGAGCCGCCGAGGGAGGCGATTTCGGCGGAGAGCGACAGCGTCGAGCCGATTATGAACGGGATGAGGAACGCGCCGGAAATGAGCGTGTATTTCTGCATCGAGAGGAGGGACTCCCTCTCGCGCCTCATCTCAAGGGCGGAGAGTATGTCCTCCGCGATGAGGGGGAGGTAGCGGGATATGTCGTGGCCGGCGCCGAGCGCATGGTTCAGGAAAAGGGAGAAGCGCTTCAGCAGCGGGGAGCGGTTCCTCCTCCACAAATCGTCCAGCACCGCATCCTGCCTCACGTTGGCCTTTGCCTGCTTCAGGGAGGTGAGGAACTCATCGCGGAGGGGCGGGACGGAATACCTGGCCATGGAAGAGAGCAGCGGCTCAAGCCCCCTGCCGGGGGGCTGGGAGGAGAGCGCAAGGGCGGCATCGGGCAGGGACTGCTCAAGCCTTTCCCTCTTCCTCTCCTGCGCGTAAAGCGGCCACGTGTATGCCGCGCCTGCCGCAAGCAGAAGGGCGAAGATGGGGAGGCGGGGCAGGGACGAGAACTGGAGCAGGGCGAAGAGCAGGAGCGCCGCAAACATCGGCGCAAGGGCGGGGAGGCGGATTCTTGCGGAGAAGAAAGATGGTGGGAAGAGGGATGCCGAGACCATGAGAACGAGGGCGGAGAGCGCGGGGAGGGCGAGGAGCAGCAGCACCGGGGCGGTTCCCGGGGTGAGCGCCGGGAGCGGGGAGAAGCCCCCGAGCGTTGAGAAGAGTATCAGGAACGAAGGGAGCACCACCGCGACCGCCATGAAAACCAGGGAGAGGAGCGCCTGCTTCGACGCGGCGTCCTTCATCGCATGCTTCTGCAGGGAGAGCAGGTCCCCGGATGCGCGGATGAGCTCCGCGCCGGCGCGGCCTTTTTCATAAGTGGAGGAGACCCCCAGGAGCGCCCTCTTTATCGGAAGGGACTGCAGCGTTTCCGCGAGATGGGAGAGCGAGGCCGGGATTCCGGCGCCCCTCTTCACCTCCTTTTCCATCGCCCGGAATTCCTCGGAAAGGGGCGTGTTCCCTTTCGAGAGTATGGAGAGCGATTCCGTGAATGGGATGTTGAGCTCCAGCAGCATGCCGAGCATGCGCAGTGAGAAGGGCAGCTCCGCCTCCATCTGGGAGACGCGCTGCATGAAGAGGATGCGCGGGATGCGGAGGAGGATGAAGAAAATTAATGCAAAGGAGAGGAAGAAAGCCGCGGAGGCAAGGAGGATTTCGGGAAGGAAAAGCAATGAGATGAGGGCGGAAAGGAAGAGTGATAAAAAGAGCGAGAAGGACGCGTACCTTCCAGGCTCCATGCCGATGCGCTCTGCAAACCTGAGGGCAGCGCCGGAAAGCGGAAGAGGAGGAAAGGCGGAAACGGCGCTGCGCAGGAACTCATTTCCCATAGAATTTCCTCTGGTATTCCTCGAAGAAATCCCGGAAGCCGCGCTTCTTTTTGAGGAACGATTCCCTCTCCTTCAGCTCGTGCGAAAGCTCCTTCACGCTCAGGCCAAGGGAGGTGGAGAGGGAGGAGAGGAACTCCTCCGCGCCCTTATCCTTCCAGGAATCCGAACCCGCATCGTAGGACACCACGGGCCTGCAGGAGGGGCCTGAGCAGAATTCGACCATCCTGCGCACCTCGGCGTTCTTTCTCTTCTTAGGGTCGTAGTGGAGCATCCTCCTCTGCACGACGATTGCATCCATGCTGCCGAAATCCGCTTCGCTAACCCCGAAGAACTTCAGGCGCCGGAGGGTTTCCTCCGCGCTGTTTGCGTGGAAGGTCGCGTAGCAGCCGCGCGCCTGCCCTCCGAGGAGCGCATCGAAGAGCGCACTGACCTCCTCGGCGTTCCTCACCTCCCCCACTATGAGGCGGTCCGGGCGCATGCGCAGCGTATCATAGACCAGCTCGCGGAGGGAGACGCCCATCTCCTCATTTGCGATGAGGCGGGCCTTATGCGCATGGGGTATGTTTATCTCCGGGCTCTCCTCCGTGATTACTATGCGCTCGTCCTCCGGGACGAATGAGAAGACAGAATTGAGCGTGGTGGTTTTTCCGCTCGCGGTGTTCCCTGAGATTATGAGGGACATGTCCGCCTGCATCAGCAGGGAGAGTAGCGCGACTGCGCGGGCAGGGAAGGCGCCGCTCTCCACGAGCTCCTGGGGAGAGAAAGGGTTTTCCGTGAACCTGCGGATGGTGAGCTCGCCCGCGGAAAGAGGCGGAAGCGATGCGTGGAGCCGGGAACCGTCCGGAAGGATGGCATTGAGCTTGGGGCGCTGGAGGGTAATGCGGCGGCCTATGTTCTTCCCCATCTTGTTTATCACATCGGTGAGGGCGTCAAGGGAGGTGAACTGCGCGTTGGTGCGCTTCCAGCCCTCCCTCCTTACGTATACATACGCGGGCTGGCTTGTCCCTACCACGCTTATCTCCTCTATTGACGGGTCCTCCAGGAGCTTCTCTATGAAAGCGAAGCCGTAGATGTGCAGGAAGCACACCTCCGGGAGATAGGAGACCTGGTCCCTGTCAAGGAATATCCCTTCGGACTGCGCGGTCCTGAGCACGATGGATTTTATGGAATTGAGCACCTCCCCGCGGGAGGAGAAATCCTTCGAGCGGGCCTCGTTGCGGAAATGCCCCTCCACCGCGGAAACGAGCTCCTCCTCCTCTTCGCCCAGGCGCGGCAGGGGAACCCTGTATTCGCCTCCTTCAGTGATTTTCCATCCCAGCATCAAAATCAACCTCATCGCCCGGGGAGAAAGACTCTCCGGTTTCCAGGTCCGTTTCGAGAAGATAACGCGCGGGCCACGAGTTTTTGCAGAGAAGGGAGAACGGGCCCACGCGGAATTTTTCCGTCACCCTCCCGCCGGAGTCCATATAGACCGCGCAGAAGGGGAAGAAGACGAAGAGGGAATGGATGGGGTGGATTCCTTCAGCCCCGAAATCAAAAAGGATGGAGACCGGCCCCGGGCGGAACATGAGGCCCCGGATTTTCCGGAAGGCGGAGAAAGCAGTAAGAGCTTCTGTCTGCATCCTGCGGGTTTTGTTCCGCACAATCATTTCCCAAACCTTCTCTTCGTGTTTTCGTAGAATTTCAGCGCATCCAGGAAATCCTCTTTCGCGAAATCCGGCCAGAGCTTCCTTGAGAAATACAGCTCGCTGTATGCGGTCTGCCAGGGAAGGAGGCCGCTCAGCCTCTGCTCTCCGGAGGTGCGGATTACGAGGTCGGGGTCCGGGATGCCGGCGGTGTAGAGATGGGAGGCGATGGCCTGCTCATCAACTTCCTTTATCCCCTCCCTTATGATTGCGTTCACGGCATCGACAATCTCCGCCCTCCCCCCGTATGCGAGGAGGAGATTGAGCTGGTATGCCTTCTTTTCCTCGCTGAGCTTCTCCACCTCCCTGAACATCTTCTGTATGTGCGGCGGGAAGAGGTGCGTCCTCCCGAGGAAGCGGACGCGCACGTCGTACTTCGTCCCCTCTTCCTTCCTGCCCAGCGCCTCGTGCAGGTTTTTCTGGAAAAGCCCGAACAGCTTCCCTACCTCTTCCTGGTCACGCTGGAAATTCTCCATGCTGAAGCCCCACATGGTGAGCATGCGGATGCCCCCGTCCCTGCACCATTTCGCGGCGTCCGCTATCTTCTCTATCCCTATGCGGTATGCCTCCTCCCTGCTTATGCCGTGAAGCTCGCCCCATCTCCTGTTTCCGGTTTCCTGTTTCGGGTTTCCAGCACCGTTACCGGCAACGGGGAACTGGAAACTGAAAACTGGTATTTCCGTCAGGGATGATGGCGATATGGTTCGGCTTCTTGTTTTCCATATTCCATTACCACTTCTTCATGTGCAATACGAAATCTATGAGCCTGTTCGAGTAGCCCCACTCGTTGTCGTACCACGCAAACACCTTGGCGAAATTCCCGGTTGCGCTCGTGAGCTGGGAATCCACTATCGAGGAGTGCGGGTTCCCGATTATGTCGCATGAGACTATGGGGTCCTCGGTATACTGCAGTATCCCCTTCATCTTCCCTTCCGCGGCCGCCTTTAGCGCCGCGTTCACCTGCTCCCTTGTTGATTCCCGCTCCAGCTCAACGGACAGATCAACTAGGGAGCCGTCGGGAACCGGGACGCGGAGGGCGATGCCGTCCATCCTCCCCTTCATCTGGGGAATCACTTCCCCGATTGCTTTCGCGGCGCCGGTCGTGGTGGGGATTATGGAGACGGCGGCTGCCCGCGCGCGCCTCCAGTCCTTGTGGCTTCCGTCCACTATGTTCTGGTCGTTGGTGTATGCGTGGACCGTGGTCATGTAGCCGCGCCTCACCCCGAAGGAATCCACGAGCACCTTAAGGACCGGCGCAAGGCAGTTGGTGGTGCAGGATGCGAGCGAGAACACCTTCGCATTCCTGTCCGCATGCTCCATGTTCACCCCTGGAACTACGGAGGGGCAGCCCTTTGCGGGAGCGGAGATGAGGACGCGCTTCGCGCCCGCCTCCAGATGCTTTGACGCCTCGGAAGCGTCCTTGAATATGCCTGTGGACTCAATCACCACGTCCACGCCGTGCGCCTTCCACGCGATTCCTGAGGGCTCGGTCTCCTTTGCCCACGGGATTTCGTATCCGTCTATTACGATGGATTTGTCCGTTGCCTTCACCGTGCCTTCGAAAGGCCCCATCACCGAATCGTACTTGAAGAGGTGCGCGTTCACGAACTGGTCGCTGCGGTTGTTTATCAGCGAAAGCTCAATCTCCTTCCCGACAAGCCCGCGCCCGAACGCGGCGCGGACGAACATCCTGCCTATCCTTCCGAATCCTGAAACTCCTACCCTCATCAAAAGCACCCCAGAACAGATTATTCTATATTAAGAGGAAAATTTTATAAGCAGATAATTATGTGCGCCAGTTCCCAAGGAGCCATTCGATGAGCACCGGGGTGAGGAACTTCGCATCTATCAGCACGAAGGAAAAGCCGGGATGCGCCCTGTTGGTGAAAACCGCGGCAGCCGACATGGATGTAAGCTCCGGGTTGAGGTCTTCCAGACCGCACTTGAACCTGAAAAGCGCATACTCCTTTCCCTCCGAGGTTTTCATAATCAGGTACCAGCGCTTCTCGGCCGGCTTCACCTCCTCTATGGAATCCGGCTCCATGAAAACATCCGCCAGCCCGTCCAGCCCGTCCAGCCCCTCCCCGGCCGTCAGGCAAAGCTCGGCGCCGCGGATAAGCTCCACCGTGTTCTTGCGCATCGCTGCGGCCTCGGAGTCTTCCTTCTTCGGCGCGGGCACGCCTGCCGCAGCAAGAACATGCCTAGGAATCATCGGGAGCGTATGGGGGGTCGGCTCCCCGTTTTCCCCGGCCTTCCTTACGGACTTTACCGTGAGGGTTATCTGCCCGCCGGAGGGAAGGCTTGCGGTCGGCCTTCCGGAGCCGGACAACGCTTCCATCAGGCGTACAGCCCGCCCGTTTGCGTAAAGGTGCTCCTCCATCCTCCTGTGCGCTTCGTCCCAGTCGCCATCGGTTACGAGGTAGCTCTTCCCCCCGCTCGAAAAGAGAACCGCTATGTGCCTGCCGCCCCCGCCAAAGGCCACCTCATCGTCCGGCCCCCATTTTGCTCCGGGGAAGCGTGCCACGTACTCCCTCACAGCATCATGGGCTTCGCTTGTTCTTCTTTCTGAGGCGGGTGCATCCTCCCTTGCGGGCTCCGGGACCGGTTTTGGCTCCTCCGGCCGGCCATCAAGTATCCGGGCGGTATTATCGAGGCTGCCGGCGGTAAAATCAGTATGGCCTTCCCTTACTTTTATGTAATAGAGTGCTCTTCCCTTCCGGTCTACGACTTCCATATACGCAGTTGGGTCTATGTAGCCTATCTGCTCCGCCCCGATATTCACGAGGTCGTTCGGGTGCCTTGGGGTTGCGATAAGCCTTACTCCTTCCACACCGGGGCGGGTGAGGACTACCTCATAGCCCCCGAACAATTCCACCGCTTTATGGTTGTCCACTTTCCTCATTCCGCGCAAATCTTCCGGCTTTAACTTCACGCCCGGCTTTATCTCCAGGCTGTTGTGCAGCCCGGAGGCGGCGTCTTCCGCGCGCTCCGGGAAAGGCGAGGTGCCGCGGAGGAACTCCGGCTCCCTCGGCTGCCTTGCGGAAACCGCGGGAAGGTCTACCCCGCTCGGGGATGAATCGCCTGAAAGCGGCTTAAGCTCCCCCACGCGGGTGAGGACGAAATCGGTTGCAGGGTTTTTCCTGCAGATGCCCATCAGCGTCCTCTCGATGCCGAGCGGGGCGAGGAATATGTAGATGTCCCTCCGGTCCTTCCTGCCGGGCGCGGAGAGCTTTATGCTCCTCGCGGCCGTGAGCTGGCCGTAGAAATCCAGGTCTATGTCCCCGAGCCGCGGGAGGGGGGCGTTGGTGAGGAGGAAGAGGCGGTTGAGCTCCCCGCCGCAATAAAGCAGGAGCGCCTCCAGGCGCTCCTCCCCGAACTCCCCTGCGAAGGTCGCGGACTGGAGGAAATTCCTCACAAATGCGATGGAGCCGGCTATGCAGCCCTTTGCAGCGGGCTGCCCGGACTCTGTTTTTACCCTCCCGCCGATCCGGTCGTCCTCCTTCGGGGGCGCGGGGTACGAATCGATAACCGTTCTTATGTATTTGATGAGCTTCGCGTTTGGCGCCCCGAGGGCGGCGAAAACATCCGGCGAAAGCCTTGATTTGCCCTCCAGGCCGTCCATGTCCATTCTCGCCTGGATTCTTTGGGGCGCCTGCAGCGGCTCCTCGGCCACGTCCCTCACGCGGTATCCGCGCACATCGGAAGAGATGGGCGGCTTCGGGGGAAGCGCGCTCCTCCTGGGCGCATCCCCGGCAACGGGCCCCCTGATGGTTTCTTTGAAGTCTCTGCGCTCGGGCATGGGTATTCGCATATAAATGTGTTAATTTATGTTTAAATATCTATGCTTTGCTGTGGAAACCGTTAAAAACACAAAAGTCCCGATATGCCTGAGTGGTATGATGAAAGTGAAAACCGGCATTTCGGGGCTGGACAGGCTCATGGACGGGGGGATACCTGAGGAATCAGTTGTGCTTCTCTCGGGATGCACGGGCACGGGGAAGACCATATTCGGGCTGCAGTTCCTTGCGGAAGGGGCAAGGAAATACGGGGAGAGGGGATTGTACATAACCTTTGAGGAGAGGGAGGACAAGATAAGGGAGCAGGCGGAGCAGTTCGGATGGGATTTCACGGGGCTGGAAAAGAAGAGGATGCTGAAGATACTGAACATCTCCAAATTCACCATAGGCGAGATATTCAGGGAACTGAGCAGCGCCATACGCACGTATAAGCCCAGGAGGCTCGTGGTGGATTCCATCACGAACATGTGCCTCGCCGCGCATGTGAGGACGAAGCTCTTTGACCTGGACAAGGCGGACATAGATGAGATGATTTACGGGGAGGGGAATAATGTGGGGACTCCGCTTGACTGGGATGGGATTATAGTGAAGAAGATGATGGTCGACCTTGTGAAAATCCTCCAGAGCCACCGCATAACCGCGCTCCTTACTTCGGAAGTTTCAAAGGAAAGCGAATGGTACAGCCGGGACACCATAAGCGAGTTCGCTTGCGACGGCGTGATGCTCCTGAAGGCGGTCTCCATAGGGGAGGAGACGCAGAGGACGCTGGAGCTTGTGAAGATGAGGAACACGCCCATAAGGGGCGGGATTTACAATTTCGAATTCACGAAGAGCGGGGTAAAAATTAGTGTATGAGAAGGAGGGCGGCGACCAGGGCCGCCGGTACGATGTCCGCCTCTGCCACAACGCCGCATATGAAACGCAGGTCGGCGTTATTTTTCTGGGATTCGAGAAGGTAGTAGAGCCCGAAGAGCGACGTGGCTGCGGACATGAATACGAATGCGTAGGGCAGCGCCCCGTAGGCCCAGGAAACCAATGCCAGAATGAATGTGCCTGCATTTATCATATTGAGCAGGAGGAGAGCGCTGCCCGCGCCTATTGCAACGGGTATGGTTGGTATCCCCAGCCTCGCATCGCCTTCGACATCCCGCATGTCGAATACGGCGCTCACTAGGAAGAGGCGTGCGGCTATGAAGACGAACACTATCCATGCGGCGGGAGACAGCGGTGCGCCTGCATATAAAACGGGGATGAGGGCGAATGCCGCGTACATTACGCCAACGCAGATGTTCTTCCCTACAAAAAGCTCCTTGAGCCTTGTGAAGCCGAGGAAACCGGGCAGGACGGGAAAGCTGTATAGCATGCTCGCGATGAAATTCGCGGAGAGCAGGAGGAAGGCGGGCAGGCTTGCAGCTGCGAAATATGCGAGCGAGGCGAGCAGGCCGAGGAGCGAGAAAACGAGGACGAGGCCGCCGTTCCTGACGACAAATTCCGTGCGCTCCGGGTTGTTTATGCGGTCTATGTCCCTGTCCACCGCCCTGTTGAGCGCGTATATCGCAAGGGATTCGAAGAATACCGCAAAGGCAACCGCCGGCTCAAGCGAAAGGCCGAGCACCGCTGCGGAAATGACCGGTACCGCAACCGCTATCAGCGAGGCGTAGATGTCAGTTACTACCAGTAGGTGCAGGAATTTGCCAAGGCGCATAGGACTAGCTCCGGAGCATAAGGTCGAGCGAACCGCGCGAAATGACCGGCTCGGAGTTTTTCAGCTCCACATCCCTCGGGCCGGCGGAGAGTATTCCGGAAACCATCCCGCGCATCAGCGGGAACGTCGTTTCCCTGTGATATCTGGTCCACGGATAGCCGAAGCAGACTGCCTTTGAACCATCAAAATGGATGTCGCCCCATCCGAACGGGGGAAGGATGTCCGTGAGGAAATTTTCGGAGCTGGCCCCGCCTGGAACGCATCTCCTGCAGTGCTTGAACGCGACTTCGAAAAGAAGCCGCTCGCCGCCTTTCAGCTTCTCCAAGACCGTCTCCAAGAAGTAGACGGAGCTTGCTTCGTTTAGTACGAGCCTGCTCTTTCCGTACCTGAAAAAGCCGCCTTCGTATGCAATGACCCTGTTCTCCAGGAGGTCCCTGAGCGAATTCTTCGCATAATGTGCCCTCTTCGGCTGGTTCATCAGGAAGTATTCGGCTTCTAGCCCCAGGCCGGGGGGAACCTTGACCACGTGCGCGATTCCCTTTTTGTGGCTCTCCGGCGGCGCGCATAGTATTACGCACTTCTCCCCGCGCTTCTGGCAGGCGAGCTTGACCCCCTCGGTCTGCACGCCCATCATATATTCCCAGGTCCCGTTGAGCGTGCCGGTGAGGAAATCGCCGAGCCCGCTCTCCTTGCACACAAGCAAATCCTTTGCGGCAAACTCCAGCTCGCTTTTTGCAAGGTCGACCCTGTATTCTACTTTTGAGGAGTATTCGGACTCCAGCAGGCGCATTATCGCCTCTATGACCTCAAGCAGCGCCTCATCCGGCATCGAGCCGCGCTTCGGAAGCGCGGATGTCGCCGCGAACCTGTAGCCCCACATCTTTCCCGCAACATAGACCGCCTTCCTTCCCTCCTTTCCGTATTTCTCTGCGAATGCGGTCTCTATGCCGGCCAGCATCGACTCCGGCATCAGCACCTCGCGCAAGTAGCAGTTTTTCTTTTTCGAGCCGAAGCGGTATACGATGTACCCGGGCTTGTCTATTATCTCATTATTGGGAAGTATTATGTTCTTCATGAACCAGGACCTTATCCTTTTCTTTTCACCCATAACGCATCAACTTGGGATGGGAGAAACGCGCTCACAAACCTTATAAATTTTCCCCCCCCCCGAATTGCAGCATGGCGCACCTGACTGGGCTGGAAGGAATTCTGCATCTCACGCTGTTTGCAATAGCAATCGCCACGCCGCTGATTTTGTTCTACATAGTTTCAAGGATGAGAAAGCATGTTTTCCGGGACATCATCATGATTTATGCGTTCGCCTTCCTCTTTTCCGCATTCAGGTGGGCGGGAGGCTCGATGACCGCAATGGGATATGAATTTACAGGCACGCTGCTCTTCCAGTGGGCGTGGTTCCTCACCGGGCTGCTCGCGGCAGTGCTGGGCATTGCTGCAACCATCAAGATGTACTACTGGCTGAAGGAAAACGCTTTTGAGGCGGTGAAATAGCAGGCCAAAAGCACCACGGAACCTGATTTTGCAGACGTAGCAACTGGAAACCCGAAACTGGGAACGAAATCAATGATTTGGGCCCGAAGGGAATCGAACCCCTGGTCTCTACCATGTCAGGGTAGCGTCTTGCCATTCGACTACGGGCCCAGAACAATTGCCGGTTTAGAGTTTTCAGTTTCCGGATAACGTGTTGACAAATAAAGGCGCATAAGTCCTTAAAAAGGATAGCACACCCCCGTGCGTGCGTAAGGAGTGCGAGCGAAGAGTTGCGAAGCGAAGTGGAAAGGGGGTATGATTACCCTAAAGAGAGGGGGGAACGCCTTCCCCCTTCCTCTTGGTGCCATTCGACTACGGGCCCTCGGCGGGATATGATAGTAATTGCGGAGTAAATGATTATAAAGAATCGTTCTGAAAGGAAGCGCATGAAAAAATCATCGCGCGTTCCCGCATCGGCAAGGCGGGCAGAACCGAAACCGGAAACCGGAAGCTGGAAACTGGAAGCCGGCGGCCGCACGCCCACCGGGATATCCGGGCTGGATGATTTGCTTGAGGGAGGGTTCCCGGAAGGGAGCTTCGTCCTTCTCTCGGGAACGTGCGGCACGGGCAAGTCCATCTTCGGGATGCAGTTCGTTTGCCGGGGCGCGGAGAGGGGCGAGCCGGGAGTGTTCCTCTCCATGGAGGAGGAGCCGGAGAGGATCATTAAGGACATGTCCGGCTTCGACTGGGATATAAGGAAGCAGGTGGACGAGGGGCGGCTGGCGATAGCCAAGCCGGAGATTTACGAGAGCGACGCGATAAAGAGGATGATAGTGGATTCCGTGGAAAGGACCGGCGCGAGGAGGCTGGTGATAGACTCCTTCACGCTGCTCAGCTCCTACCTGGAGAATCCCTTCGACATAAGGAAGATGATTTTCGACATAAGCAGGGAGATAAAGAAGCTGAACTGCACCACCCTCTCCATCTCGGACATGCCGGAGGGCGGCGCATCCTACTCCATAAACGGGTTCGAGGAGTTCGTCTCCGACGGCGTGGTCGTGCTGTCCCTTGCGCAGGCGGGCACGACCGGGGCGTACACGCGCGCGCTGCTCGTGAGGAAGATGAGGGCGACGTCGCATTCGCTGAAGATGGTTCCGTTCAAGATTGAGAGGGAGGGAATAAAGCTCTACCCCGAGGCGGAGCTTTTCTGACGGCGGTCAGCCGGCCGGCCTTGGCTGTGCGTGCAGCATCCGGAGAATCTCCTCCCGGGATATCTCCTGCCTGTGCCTCTGCTCCGCCTGGAGCTTCCTGAAAAAGTAGAAATACTCGTAAAGGCTGCCCTCGTCCTCCGCCCATATAACCCTATGGCTGTCCATCACCTCCCATTTGAGATAGAGGGGGAGCTCTTCGAAGCAGTAAACGTCGTAGCCCTTTCCGTATACATCCACATTGTGGTATACTCTTTTCATAATGCCCGCGCTTTTCTTCCCTGGAGCGACTATGCAGATGTCTACATCCCTCGCTCCGGCTTCGCCCTTTGCTGCGGAGCCGAAGAGGAGGACCGCAAGCGCGTCCTTTTTCAGGAATGAGAACTCTTTCCTGAGCGCCCGCATCATTTTTTCCCCAGCCATTCCCCCACCGCCTGCGCGAGCTCTTCGAAGAACGGCAGCAGCCCGAGCATTGATTCGTATGCCGTGTTCTCATCAAGCCCGTTGTATTCGTGGACGACCCTGTTCCTGAGGCCGTTCGCCTCCTTGAGCGCCTTCCCCAGCCTTCCGCTTATGACTTTCTTCCCGAGTGCGGAGTCTATGTTTGAGTAGTCGTCCTTCGGGGGCGTGTTCTCATCGCGGAGAACCATCGCAAGGATGTCCATCGCCGCCTCGACCATCTCCTGAAAAGCCTTGTAGCAGGCGAGGGCGGTTTTTTCATCCCCGAGGAAGTCGCCCTCCCATTCCTCTATCTCCGCCTTCCTTTTCCGCAGCAGGTCAAGCTTGTCCTTGTACCTCTTCAGCCTGGCGGCCTCCATGCAACCATTTCCAGCAGAAACCTATAAAAACACGCGCGGAGTGTAAAAGCCGTGGACATCGGAAAAGCGTTCGAGGGCCTTCACGAAGGCTTCGTGGTTCTGGTTATGGCGTCTCCCGACGAGTACGGGAAGGCAATCATTGATATCGTAAAGTATTTCGCGAACAGGAGGGGGCTCCCGCTCATATATGTAACGGCGAACAAGCCGTATGCGGTGCTCAGGAAGGAGCTGGAGAGGGGCAGCGCAAAGACAGATAAGATGTTCTTCATAGACATGATAACGAAGAAGGCGGCTGGGGCATCCGTGCGCGAGAAGGACTGCCTTTACATAGCGTCCCCGGACTCGCTGACCGAGCTGACGATTGCGCTGAACAGCGCGGTTGCCGCATTGCCGCAGAAGGGGAAGGTCATATTGCTGGACAGCGTTTCCACGCTCCTGATGTACAACAACGCGGGCGCGGTCGGCAAATTCGTGCATTTCTTCACCGCGAAGATGGCGTCGTGGGATGCAGAAGGGGTGCTCGTGAGCCTGGAAGACGGGACAGATCCGATGCTTGTTTCGCAGCTAAGCCAGTTCTGCAGCAGGACCGTGCACATAAAGGGAGGGAAAGTAAAATGGGTATGATTACAAACCGAAAACTGGGAACCGGGGAACTGGTGTGTGGGTATGATGTGGATTGATTTGATTTTGGGCGCTGCCACCCTTCTGCTGGGTGCGGCAGGCCTGGTGTACGTGTACTACGCCATACAGAGGCTGGAAAAAGGCGAGCTTAAAGGGATGCTGGAATGGGTTTTCTATGCGTATTTCTTCGCTCTCATGCATCTTGCCGTGCTTCTCTGGAATGACTTTTTCCCGGGGGGCCTGGAACTCCCTGCATACCTATTATTCCTGGCAGCGGTTCTGTGTGCGCTCCAGTCCGGGAGGCTCATAATGCGGTTCTCCAGGGCATACGGGTTTGCAGGGGTGGAGCTTGGGAAGGACCCCTGGTATGCGCTTATGGAATCAGTGGTGCGCTCCGTATACGGGCTTGAAGGCGCTGAAGCAATCGTGCATGCGAATTCCGTGAAGGGGCTGAAGGTTGATGAGGAGATGAGGGTTGTTGAAATCAGAGGGAACAGGAAGAAGGCGCTGGAGGAGCTTGTGAAGAAGTACGAGGAAGTATACGGGAAGGCTGCCCTCAACATGATGAGAAAGGGAGCGGAGGCGGTTCTGCGGGAAAATGAGTGGCTTAGGGCGGATGTGGCGGGCATTTTTGGGGCGGGCGCTGGACGGGAGGAAAAGTTCTCCAAAGCTTTTGAGGTGGGATGAATGTTTGAACTTCTGGGTTACGCCCTTCAGCTGGCCGGGGTTTTCCTTGCGTTCCTTGCGGCAGGGCTGGCGTTTATAATAGCGGACATGACAAAGGGCGGCGCAACGGCGCGCTCCACGAGGATGATTGCCTTCGGGCTTATGGTGCTTGCGCTGGGAATTTTCCTTACATATGCAGGGACCCTCACCGGAGCAATAGACCCGCTCAGCCCGACGCCCTGGTGGCCCCTCCTTGGGGCGGTTACTGCGCTGGGCTTCGCGCTTCTTCTCTCGGGCCTGTGGACCATGCTGAAGGCGCTGAGGGGTGCCTGATGAACGAAATGCAGAAGAAGTTCCTTGCCGCCGGTGCGGCGCTTGTGGTGCTTTTTCTGCTCTGGGAGCTGTGGGCGGCGCCATTCCTGCTTATGAATATGGACCTGAGGGACCAGCAGGTATCTGGCGGGGTGCAGGAGCTCTGGGTTTTCCCGGAAGGGGAGGAAGGGCCGTACTTTGTGGATGTGAGGCAGGTGGAGACGATAGTGGAGGAGGCCCCGGAGAAGGTTGTGATAAATTCCACGTATATTGAGATAGACCCGCTTACCGGCGAGCTCTCCTGGGGGCACGAAGAAATAGTGGCGATAGGCAAGGCAACAAGGATGCATACATCGGGAGGGGATGTGGAGAGGAGCGGATATGCGGCCTTCCCCCTGCATGTGGGAAAGAGGGATTATGAGATATGGTACAGGCACCTTCTCGGGAAGGGCGTCTGGCATTTTGAACGGGAGAGTGTGCGGGAAGGCCTTCCGGTTTATGTGTTCAGCTACAAAGTGGTTTCCAATGCGACAAAGGA
The DNA here is from genome assembly GCA_040753215.1 of Microcaldota archaeon. Classification (GTDB taxonomy): domain Archaea; phylum Micrarchaeota; class Micrarchaeia; order Anstonellales; family Bilamarchaeaceae; genus CAIXOA01. Next base: position 16,108 of record JBFMEZ010000025.1, read on the forward strand.
ATACCCCGAGTGGGCGCCCCATGAAGTGGTAGTCGAGGATACGGGCGAGATGGAGGTGGAGCCGGCCTCTGGAATGGTTGTTAATTGGGTAGAAAGGTGGGAGGGGTACGTGATAAAGGATGGGGGGAGGGAACTCATAGATGTATGGACCGGGGCGTTCTACAGGAGCACCATCATGGCGCGGGCCGGGGAGGCGGCGGAGCGGAAAAGCTTCATATTTATTGTTGAATGGATAGTTCCAGCGATGCTGGCCGGGCTCGCGCTCCTGATGGGCCTGCTCTCCCGCATCGCAAAGGAGGAGGCGGTGTGAATGGAAGCGCACAAGGCTCTCGCGAAAGCCGGGATTGCCGTCCTTCTGCTCATCCCTCTCTGGCATATGCTTGTGGCTGAGGAATTGTACAAAACCGGGGAGGATTTCTATTTCTATGCGGAGGGGTTCGGGGAAAGGGAATACCTCGCGCCCGGGGCGAATGAAACCAGGGAGATGCAGGTTATAACCATCATCACCAAGAGGATTGTGGAGAGCCGCGGGGACGAAGCCAGAATGGCTTTTGAAGTGGAAAGCAGGGAGCTGGCAACCGGGGCCCCCATATTTCACGCAAGCGAGGTGCTGGATTACAACAGGCGCACATTTTCATTCACAAAGGACGGGAGCGCTTACAACTGGTTCCCGAGAAACGTGGAGAAGAGGGCGTATGAGGACGTCTACTACTCCTCCGCCCTGCCTGTGGCGGACTACGAATTCGAAGGGGTGGAAGAAGTGGAGGGGCTGGAGGCGTATGTGTTCGGGTTTGAGGGGAGGATGGATGCCTCGGGGAAATACCCGGACTATCCCGATGCGCGCATAACCAGGGATATGGAGGGCAGGATATGGGTGGAGCCCAGAACGGGCAGTGTGGTGGACGTGGAAGTGGAATGGGTTGCGTATATGGATGCTGAAGGCGGCCCCGTGGTGATAGACAGGGGAGGCACAGGGTACTCGGATGACACGGCTGCCATGCTCGCGGAGGAGGCTTCGGGCAGGAAAAACCACATGCGGTTTGCGCTCATATGGATGCCGCTGCTTTTCGTGTTTGCCGCAATAGCGGCGTTTGCAGCATCCTGGCTTGCTAAACCAGGGAGGGAAGGATATGGAAGCAGGTAAGGCCGCCCTTGGGGCAGCGCTGGTGCTTTCGGCAATCCTGCTGGCAGCCGGATTTGTATGGTATTCTGAGCTGGGGGCAGATGAATTCAGGGAATTCCATGTTGCAGTGGAGATGCTCACAGTGCTCGCGGGGCTGGCAGTTTTCTATTTCGCCTACACAAGCTACGCGGCGGAGAAGAATGTGCGCGTGCTTCTGATAGCGCTCGCCTTCCTGGCGATGGCTGTTTTTGATATTTTCCATACATATGCCTTTACTGAGATAGACCGCCCGCACACCATAACGGCCATCAATACCTCAATATACTTCTGGCTGGCGGCGAGGGTGGGCGGGGCAATCCTGCTGGGGATGGCGTTCCTGCTGCCTGGCAGAACACTGGGCGAAAGGTTCGGGAAGGCGGTGTTTGCCGCAACCCTCGTGCTAATTCCGCTTGCGGCATTCGCAATCCTTGAGAACGCAACAGAGCCTTTCCTGCCGCAGATGTTTGTTTACGGGCAGGGGCTTACGCAGCTCAAGGTTGCGCTGGAGGCCTTTGCCGCCGCTCTCTATGCGCTGTGCGCCTTTGCGGCATTCAGGATTTGGCAGAAGAACGGGGAAGAGATTGCAATCATGTTTGCAGCTGGGCTCGTGTTCATGGCTTACAGCGGGCTCGCCCTTATGCTTTACTCAAGCCCCTACGATTCCTTCATGGTAATCGGGCATGTGTTCAAGCTTCTTGCGTTTGGCGCATTCCTCTACGCGGCTCTGGAGCACTGATTACTGCACAACCCCGTTAAGCGTGCCCGCCTCTATATATGAGAAGCCGGTTACACGGTCCGTGTAATTTATCCTCATTACGACCTGGAAGGACGTGCCTGCGCCGGTCGTGTAGTTGAACGCGCCCACCGGGATGGTGTCGGATATCTCGCCCACGCCGAGCGAGATGTTGAGGTCTCCGGAGTCTATCATGTCGCCCGCGTATGTAGCGTTTATGGAATTCACGGAGATTGGTACTCCCACCTGGTTCTGGAGCTTCACCGAAAGGTCGCCGCCCGAATTAAGGATGAAGGCGGGGACCGCGACCTGCGTGAAAGCGACCGGCCTGTTGCCGATGAAGGAGCCGATGTCGAATATTCCCAGCACGAAAAGGGCAGCGGCTACAAGAAGAACAATGAGGAGCGCCCATCCGTATGTAATGAGGAAATCCAGGGCGGCTTGGCCCCTTCGGTTTCGGGTTTCCTGTTTTCCGTTTCCCGCTTCCGGAAACCGGGGGCCGGCAACTGGAAACCGGCTTGCAGCCTGGCCTTTTTTCATTTTTTTCACCGGGTGAATAATGATAATACGGATTATAAAAGTTAGCACGAGCCGTAGGAGCATCCCTGTATCTGGTCGTACGCGCACACGTAGCCGGTGTCGGGCCCGCAGTGGTCGTAGGTGCATGGGTCGCCGTCGTCGCAGGATGGCGGGCACACGCAGCCGAGCAGCAGGAGCGCGAGGAAGAGCAGCAGGAATGCGGCGCGTATTTTCTCCATCTCAGCTCACCTCCCCGAAAACCGTTCCCTTCGAAGCATAAGCAAACCCGGTTGCGCGGTCTTCGTACCCTATCTTTATCGCGATTGCATAGCGCATGTCCGGGCTGATGCCGGTGAGGTTTCCCACCGGGATTATGTTCGATACTTCGCCAATGCCCAGCCGTGTATTTGTGCACCAGGCGGTTATGGTCTGGTTCTGGTACGTTGCATTTATGTAGTTTATCCTTATCGGCCTTCCCGCATCGTTCCTGAGCTTCAGGAGAAGCAGGCCAGAGGGCGAAACCCTGAAAGCCGGGACTGAGACCTCGCTAAACCCTGCCGCCCTGTTGCCTATGAACGAGCCGACGTCAAGTATGCCCAGGGAAAAGAGGGATGCGCCTATGAGGATGAGCAGCACAACCGCCCATCCGTAGGTCATCAGGAAATCAAGCGCCTGGCCTTTATGGTTTCCTGTTTCCGGTCTTCGGTTTCCGGAATGCATTACGGACATTGAGAAGATAAAGGAAGAAAAGAAAAATAAAGGAATTGCTTGCTATTCCACGATTCCGTTCAGCGTCCCGGTCTCCACGTAAGTGAAGCTCGTTGTGCGGTCGGTGTAGCCAACCCTCATAGTAACCACGTAGGAGTCGCCGCTGCTCAGCCCGGTGAACGCGCCCACGTTTATGGTGCTGGAGGTCCGCCCGATGCCAAGGTTCGTGGAAGGCGCGACGCTCACCGTCTGGTTGGTGTAGGTCGCGTTTATGGAATCTATCCTTATCGGGTTCCCGACCTGGTTCTGGAGCTGCAGCGTTAGCGTCCCGTTTGACGCGATTTTGAACGCCGGGACCGCCACCTGCGTGAAACCCACTGCCCTGTTCCCTACGAAGGAGCCGATGTCGAATATCCCGAGCACGAAGAGTGCCGCTGCAATCAGGACAATCAGCAGTATGGCCCATCCGTAGGTCATCAGGAAATCCAAAGCCGCCTGGCCCTTCCTGTTTCCTGTTTCGGGTTTCCGGTTCCCGGAAACCTCTCTCTCTTGGCTTTTTCCCGAATACATACTGGTATCACCTTGGGGTGAATAGGTTAAAAAGTTTATAAAGCTTGCTCCAGAAGCCCTGTTCGGTGGGGTATTGAAGGTCTTGGGGTCTTGAATGGTCTACGGGTCCCGGGGGTCTTGAATGGTCTACGGGTCCCGGGGGTCTTGAATGGTCTACGGGTCCCGGGGGTCTTGAATGGTCTACGGGTCCCGGGGGTCTTGAATGGTCTACGGGAGCTGAAGACTATGCAAGACACGGAGACTACCGGTTGGTGATGAGTTGGTCCAAAATCCAAAGAACCTGCGTGTCTACGGGCAGGCATTCATGCTGTCCGCTGATGTTTACAACCGTTTCCGGGATATCAAAACAAGTCTCAGGCTCAAGGACCAGCTTTTCGGGTCTGTGTCTTCTGTCTGCGCAAACCTGGCCGAGATGGGCGCCTTTGAGAGCAAGACGCAGCAGAAGCAGAAACTCATAACCTGCGTGGGGGAATGTAACGAAGCTGAGTATTGGTTTGATTTGTGCAGGGAGGTCGGCTTGCTTGGGGAGAAGGAGCATGGGGAATTCACCGGCAAGCTCAGGAAGGTACGGGTAATGCTCTTCAACCTGCTTGGCTCGGTAAAAGAGGACATCGGAAAAGAGGGTAGGAAGGCATGAGAAGAAAAATGCAGAAACAAGACGTGAAGGCACCCAAGACCAGAAGACCACCGCAAGACCTGGAGACCACGGTTGTGCGGTCTCGGAGTCCTGGAGTCTCGAGAGTCTTGAGAAACGTGGGGACTACGCAAGACCCCCAAGACCTGGAGACCACGGTTGTGCGGTCTCGGAGTCCTGGAGTCTCGAGAGTCTTGAGAAACGTGGGGACTACGCAAGACCCCCAAGACCTGGAGACAGCCTCAAGACCGTGCATGAAAGGACAGGCGAGCCTTGAGAATTTGATAATGCTCGGCATAGGGCTCGCGGTCGCGACAGTATTCTTCTATTTTGCGCTCACGATGCTGGACGACAGCATAGCCGCTTCGCAGGCGAAGGACGCGGTGAACAGGATTGCGCAGGAGGCGGATTACGTATACGCGCTCGCGCCAGGGACGACGAGGTATGTGGATTTCACAATCCCGCGCGGGACGGAGCTGATTGAGATAAGCGGGAGGAGGGTGCACATGCAGGTGCAGCTCTCCAGCGGGCTGACTGATTTCTATGCGAACACGCAGGCTGAGCTTGTGGGGGCAATTGACCTGAACCCCGGGCCCGCGAGGGTGGTGGTGAAGCATACCGAATCGGGAAACGTGCTGGTTGGGAACAAGGAGCTTTCCCTTTCCCCGGAAGTGCTTGAATTCTACCTCCAGAGGGGGCAGGGCGACAGCGGTCAGATAAACGTAACGAATGGGGGGGAGAGGAACCTTACCGGGATTGCTGCGTACGTGCTCGGGGACATACTGGACATGGTGACGATAACCCAGCCCTCTGCGACGCTTGCGCCCGGGCAGAACTCGAGCATTTCTGTTTCTGTCCTTATTCCTGCTGCGAAGCCTTTCGGAACCTATTACGGGAGCGTGTATGCAAACTCAACGGAAGGGAGCTGGGACGAGACTGCGGTAAAGATTGTGGTGAGCGGGGGGGCGGCTGTTTCATGCGCGCTCTCCCCGGCCGTTGCGAACGTTTCGATAGGGTTCACGCAGGATTTCACGAGCACGTGCTATGATTCCGGGAGCTACGAGACAACGTGCCAGAACCTGAACTGGTATTCAGATGCGGGGGACATGATTCCATCCACTTCTCCTACGGGAAGCACTCTCTATGTGAATACGTATGGGACCCTGGTTAATGCGACCTCAGGCTCTTTCACTTGCAGCGCTTCGCTGAATTATCCGGATGCGAACGGGCCTCTTGTGGCCAATCTTACCTACTATCCACCTTCTCCGCTCAATGCAACCGCGAACATAACCGTGAATGCTACGGGCGACGATAGCACCACCGGCGGCTCCACCATAAAGATGTGCAGGGTGAACGTGGACTCGGGAACATGGATGAACATGGATGCCGTGGACGGGAGCTATGACGAGGTTGTGGAGCCGGTCACAAAAAATATAGGGAATTATTCCTCGGGAAACCATACGATATACGTGCAGTGCCAGGATTACTACAACAACTGGGGGCCGGTTTCGAGCACCACGTTCTTCGTTACGGATACTTCGGGCCCGAGCGTGAGCAACATATTCATAGACCCTGCGGGGGTGTGCAACCTGGAGACCGCAACCGTGTATGCGACCGCGACGGATACGGGTGGGATAGTGAGCATGTGCCAGTTCAGGCTGGATGCGGGCGGATGGAGCAACATGGAGGCGGATGATGGGGCGTATGATGAGCAGACGGAACTGGTGAGATACTACCAGACCTCCGGCTTCACTGCGGGGAACCATACATTGTGGGTGAGGTGCACGGACCAGTACAACAATACAGGAACCCCTGCAAGCCAGGTGGTGGCCATTCCCACATGCAACCCCGAGCTTTTCATGAACCCCGGATTCGACACCTATACCGGCTCGGTGAACAATGCGAACTGGCAGTTCTGGAACGAGGACAGGTTTAGCGGAGGGATTCTCGCCCCGGACGATGGGAGGACGATATTCGGGACATCGGTGCTTATGGCAAATGCGCAGATATGGCAGGGAGTTAGCATCAGCGGGTCTACGAATTATACGATGAGGGTGTGGGTGAAGAGCAGCAGGCCGCTCTCGGTGCCGATGAAATGGGGGGCGAGGGACAACAGCGGAAGGTGGCTGCAGCCTGGCGGAGGATGGGCAACGAGCACGTATTATTTCACGCAATATGTGAGTTCCTCATGGACGCAGTTCAGCACCACGTTCGTAACGAGGGCGGGGGCGAACGCGGTCAGGATATACTACAGGATGGACACGCCTCCGGGGTACATATGGATAGATGATGCAAGCCTGAGGCGGACTTAGATGGTTTTCAGTTCCCAGTTGCCAGTTTTCGGAAGCCGGAAAGCGCAGGCAAGTATTGAGTTTACAATAATGGCCTTCTTTTCGCTCATGCTCCTGCTGGCGGCAACATTCATCTACTCCTGGCAGAGCGCGGAGATTGCGGAGGCGCGCACTTTCTCGGAGATGCGCTCCATCTGCTCCTCGCTCTCCGCGCGGGTCTCCGGGCTTGTGATGGCTGGAAGCGGGGCGAGTGTGAAGCTGGATTACCCCGAGAAATTGTATGGGGACAACTATTCAATATGGGTGCAGGGAAACGAGAGCATAGTGAAGGTCATAAGGACGGACGCGCTTGGGGAGGTTTCATCGGTCGGGTGCTACCTGAAAACGAGGGGGGTTTCGAACGGGACTTCGTATGCATTTTTCGCCGGGGCGAACGATACGCTGAGGAATGATGAAGGGGTAGTTGTATTCGGGAGGTAGGGAGAGTGCTGGGCACTGGAAACCGGAAACGGGAAACTGGAAACAGGAAAGGTTACGCGACGGGCGTGGACTTCGTGCTCTCAATACTCATATTCTCGATAGTGCTTGCATACTCCATTGGCTCGTATTACTACTATCTTGGGGAATACCGGGCGGTGGAAGCGAGGAAGAACCTTGAGGTTTCGGCGCTTGCGCTTACGGACACGCTGCTCAAAAGCCCGGGGATTCCGGGAGACTGGGAGGCGGCCGCGGATTGGGAGGAATGGATGGAGGAAGAGGAGGAGGAAGAGGAGTGGATTCCCACGGGCCTGGAATCCATAGGGCTTGTGCGGAGGGCGAATGTGCTCGAGCCGGCGAAGGTCTTCGCGCTGGATATGATGGACTATAATTATTCCAGGGAAGTGCTTGGGATTGGGGCGGATTATTTCCTCTACATAACAACCGTGGGCGGGATTACAGTGATGGAGAAGGGGGTGCGGATGGAGAACGCGAGCGTCATCTCGGTGAGGAGGATGGCGCTGTACAACGGGACGTACGCATGGGTGACTTTGGATGTTTATGGATAAGGATCGTCTTGGAGTCTTGAGTAGTCTCCATGTCTCCCGAGACTTGAGGACCATGCAAGACACGAAGACCCCAAAGACGCGGGGACTAAACAGGAAAGGGCAGGTATTCACCATCGATGCCCTTCTCTCGGTCACGGTCCTCCTGCTTTTCATCTCCGCACTTGTTGGATTTTCGGTGAGCGGGAGGTTTGTGCGCAGCAGCATGCACGATGAGAAGCTCGCAGAGGACGTGCTCGTGGTTCTGGACGAGAACGGGCTGCTCACAAGGAACGCCACCTACCTCAATGCGACGCTTTACAACATCCTGGACGGGACCAGGCACTACGGGGTGGAAACCAGCGACTACGAATACCACGGGGGCAGTTTCGTCCTGGTGGGGAACGGGAGCGCGGGGGAGGTGCCGGCGGAATTTGATGAAGTGAGCGTGAGCGAGAGGAGCGCGGCAAGCTACGAGCCGGGGAAGGGGCCGCAGTTCGCGAACTTAACTATTGTGAGGCTGTATATATGGAGATGAGGGGGAAGCAGGGGCAGGCAGGCCGAAACCGGAAAGGTTTTACCGCCACGCTTTCCACGCTGCTGCTCCTCTCATCGGTTGTGCTGCTGCTCATGCTCATACTGCAGGTGGAAGGGAGGGCGGATAAGGAGAACCTGGACATCGCGCGGCTCGGGATAATAAACAGCATAGATACGAACATAGGCGGGATGGCCCGGGAGGTGTACTCGCAGTCGGGATTCGTGATTGCGGGCGCGGGCGGGGAGGTGAACATAAGCGAGGACCGCTCCGCGTCCGGGAAGCTCTCGCAGAACCTGGGGGCGCTTGAGGCGTGGTGGGATGCAAGCAGGAGTGCGAACATAACCCTGGAAATACCCAACGATGCGAAGACGCCGCTCTTCTGGATTATGCCGCAGAACATAAGCGTGGAGATAAAGCCGGGGAAGACAACGGTGCTGCCCCAGGATGCTCCGGAGAGCGCCGGGCAGGTAGAGGCGTATTCCGTTTATGAGATAACAACCTGCGCAAACCTCTCCGCGCAGTGGAACAACCTCTCGCTCGGGAGCGGGCCGGGCGCGGTGAATTTCACCATCAATTTCACGTGCAGCAATTACACCTACAACGATTTCAGGCAGCTCAATAAGTATGGGTACAGCGAGCTCGTGCTGCAGGAGAATGCGTTCACCCCCCTGCTCACGGTGAGGGTTTACTCGCCCGCGAAGATGGAGCTGGAGAAAAACAAGCCCCCCACTTATTTAAATTTGGCGGTAGAGGTGAATGGCAGCGCGAGGGTTGAGATGCCGGGTGTGCTGAACATAAGCATCGGAGAGGCGAGAAGGGACGGGAGGGTGGTGGTAGGGTAGATGTTTCCGGTTCCCTGTTTCGGGTTTCCGGAAACTGGCAACGGGGAACTGACATGAACGGGGAAATGAAGGTAAGGGACATCATGCGGAAGGACTTCATATACCTTGATGAGGAGGAGAAGCTGGACGCGATAATAGAGAAGTTCGCAAAATACGGCATCCACGAGGCGCCGGTGCTGAGCAGGGGGGAGCTGAGGGGGCTCGTGTCCGACAGGGAGATTGCGGATGCCCTCCTGAAAAAGAGGGCGCTTCCTTTCCTGAGGGGCAGGGAGCTGCTTTCCGCGGAAAAGGCGAAAAACATAAGGGCACGGGACATACTGAACAGGCATTTCCTCACGCTCGAGCCAGGCATGGAGCTCGTGGATGCGATAATAGACATGGCGCGCAGGGAGACGAACGTTATCCCGGTAGTGGAGGGCGGGAGGGTGCTGGGGATAGTGACCGGGAAGGACGTGGTGGGCTACGTGGCGAAGAAATTCATAAGCCACGAGGCGGAGGAGAAGGGCGGCGAGGGGCTGCAATCCGCGGTGGATGCGGTGCTTGCGCTCGTGAAGGAGAGGAAGAAGGTCTCTGCTGAGGAGGCCTCGAAAAAGCTCGGGATTTCCAGGGAAAGGGTTGAGGCGATAGCGAAATCCCTCGCAAAGCACGGGCTCGTCGAGGTGAGGTATACGATAGGCGGAAGGATGGAAGTGAGGGGGATCTGATGGCCCAGCTGGAGGAATATGCGGTAAGGAGCGAGGAGATGGAGGGGAAGGTCACGGTGGCGCGCGGGCCGGAGGATTACGTGCCCAGGTACAGCCTGCAGGTGCAGAAGCTCTCCGGGCCTACGGCCGCATACCTGGAAGACGTCAAGAACGAGCTGCTCAAGAGGATTACAATAGGGACGAGGGAGCTTACCGAGCTCAGCGCGCTCGAGGCGCTGAAGGCGGAGATAAAGAGGAATGCGGTGAAGCTGCTCAAAAGCGGCCTTCCGGGGGAGAGCGAGGATGATTACGCCTTCTTCGCATCGAAGATAGTGCAGGACATGGTGGGGCTGGGGGACCTGGAGTTCCTCATAGCTGACGACTGGCTGGAAGAGATATGCGTAAACAGGGCAGGGGAGCCGGTCTGGGTGTACCACAGGAAATACGGATGGCTGAAGAGCAACGTCATAATACCGGACGAGGCGCAGGTGAGGAACTACGCGGCCGCGATAGGGAGGAAGGTGGGCAGGCAGATAACGATACAGGACCCGCTGCTCGATGCGAACATGGTCACGGGGGACAGGGTGAACGCGACGCTCTCGCCGGTGTCCATGCTGGGGAACACCATCACAATAAGGAAATTCGCGAGGAAGCCATGGACGATTACGGACATGCTGAAGCTGAACACCCTTTCCTACGAATCCGCGGCCTTCCTCTGGCTGTGCATGGAATACGAAATCAACATCCTGGTGGGGGGCGGGACCGGAAGCGGGAAGACCTCCTTCCTCAACGTGCTCACCGCGTTCATGCCCGCGAGCCACAGGCTGGTCAGCATAGAGCAGACGCACGAGATAAAGCCGCCGAAGCACCTCCAGTGGGTGCCGATGGTGGTGAGGGAGCCGACGAGCGAGGGGAAGGGGGAGGTCTCCATGCTGGACCTCATGATAAATGCGCTCAGGATGAGGCCGGACCGCATAATAGTGGGCGAGGTGAGGAGGGCGGACGAGGCGGAGGTGCTCTTCGAGGCGATGCACACCGGCCACAGCGTGTATTCCACGCTGCACGCGGAGACCGCGAGGGAGACCCTGAAGAGGCTCACGCACCCCCCGATAGACATCCCTCCGGTTGTGCTCGGCTCGCTGCAGCTGATAGCGGTCATGTACAGGGACAGGAGGGCGAACGTGAGGAGGTTGTTTGAGGTGGTGGAGCTCCTGCCGAGCGAGGAGAGGGAGCCGATGAGCAGGACGCTCTTCAGGTGGAAGCCGCTGAAGGACCAGGTGTTCAGGGAGGAGGCGAGCGTGCGCGTGCTGGAGACGCTGAAAACCTTCACAAGGATGGACGAGAAGGAGATAGGGAGGAGCATAGCGGAGAAGGAGGAGATGCTCAGGTGGATGGTGAAGAAGGACGTAAACGCGGTGGACGCTGTCGGGAAGCTCGTGGCGGATTACTACATGGAGCCGGAAGCCGTGCTTGCAAAGGTGAGGAAGAAATAGGTGTCGTATGGGCGCGAGGATTCCGTTCTTTGTCCCGGAAAAGGCCTCCTACCCGCTGGGGAGGCTGTTCGCGGGGGTTGTGCAGCCCTTCACGAGGCTGATGCCCGAGCTCGGGGAGAGCCTTCCGGTGCTGGGGATAGAGCACGACGAGGCGGAGTATACCGGGGCTGCGCTGGTGAACGCGCTGTTCGCGGGGGTTGTGCTCGGCGCCGCATTCTACATGGTCGCGGTGAGGGTGGGCGCCGCGGAGAGCATACGCGTGCACGGGAGCCTGATCACGGGGCTTGCAATCTTCCTCATGAGCCTCGCATACCTCCTCGCGTTCCCGGTGTGGGTGGTGAGGAGGAGGGCGGACGAGATAGAGGAGAACCTCCTGTATGCGGTGAGGCACATCATGGTGCAGACGACCGCGGGGGTGCCCTTCTTCGAGGCGCTCTCCTCGGCCGCGTCCGGGTACGGCCCGGTTTCGGCGGAATTCAGGAACATCGTCAACCAGGTGAACGGCGGGAAGGACCTGGCGGATGCGCTTGAGGAGAGCGCGGCGAAGAGCGCCTCCAAATATTACAAGAGGATACTGTGGCACGTGGCGAATTCAACGAGGTCCGGATATAACATAGCGGACATAATGAAGGAGCTGGTGACCTACCTCGCATACGAGCAGCAGATAAGGGTGAAGAAATTCGGCTCCGAGCTCAACGTGATGTCCCTGTTCTACCTCTCCACCTGCGTGATACTGCCCACGATGGGGCTGATACTGGCCGTGATACTTTCCTCTTTCGCGGTCGTTTCGCTCAGCCCCACGCTGCTCGGGGTTTTTGTATTCGTGATAGCCATATTCAACCTGATGTTCCTGGGGATGGTGCAGTCGAGGAGGCCGAGGGGGCTCATATGAATCCTGTTAAAAGCTATGTGAATTACATACGGCAACTCCTGGCGTACTGCGACATCTCCGCATCGCCCAACAAGTTCGCCCTCTTCACGCTATGGTTCCCCTTCCTGACCGCGCTCATAATCTCGGTTTTCTTCCTCAGGGAGCAGGGGCACATCCTCTTCGCGGTGGGCGCCGCCGCATTCGTGGCGGCGGAGGCTGGGATATTCGGGTTCCTCATCCTCGCAAAGAACAGGAGGGCCGAGGCGGCGGAGGAGGCGATGCCGGACTTCCTGCTGCTCGCTTCAAACAACATAAGGAGCGGGATGACCCCGGACAGGGCGCTGATAGCATCGGCGAAGGACGAGTTCGGGGTGCTGAGCAGGGAAGTCATGCGGGTGATGCGGGAGACGGTCTCCGGAAGGCCTTTTGAGGAGATGCTGATGAAGGTCACCGAGAGGATAGATTCGCGGACTATTGAGAACACCGTGAGGCTCGTTGTCGAGGGGATGTATTCGGGCGGGGAGCTCCCCTCTCTCCTTGAAAGGACCTCCTACGACATAAGGACGATGAAGACGCTCAGGAAGGACGTGCAGGCGCTCATAGTCACGTACCAGATGTTCATAGCGTCCGCCGTGATGTTCGGGGCGCCTATCCTCTTCGCGGTGGCAACGCACATAGTTGAGATAATGATCGCGCTGAGGGCAAAGATAACAATAAGCGGGCTTGCCGTGGCGGGGGGGCTGATACCGCTCGGCAGCGCGGCCGGAGTGAGCGCCGACACGCTCATGCTGTTTGCGGTGAGCGCGATATTCGTGAACTCCCTCTTCGCATCGGTTGCGATAGGGCTCATTTCAAAGGGAAGGAAGGTGGAGGGGCTGGGCTATTTCCCGCTCGTGTTCCTGGTCTCGCTGGCGTTCTTCTTCCTTGTGAGGCTCGTGCTCAAGAGCGCCCTCGGCGGCGTCCTGCCTGTATAACTAGGGCAATGCCTCTACTTCCAGCATGGAGCCGTATTTAAGCCTGAGCTCGCCCATCAGGAAGACGGGGGCTATCACCTCTATTATGGAAAGCCCGTGCTGGGAGCGCCTGGGGAATATGACGGCCCCGTCTATGCTCCCTATCCTGCACCTGTAGGCGTCTATGGGCCCGTATGAGCGGCCGTTGCGCACGAAGCCGGATATCCTTATGGGCCTCCGGGAGCGCAGTTCCACGCGTTTTTCTATAAAGTCCGGTAGAAGCTCTAGATTGAGCGTCCCTGCGTAGGGCAGAAAGCCCAGCTTTTTCTCCATCCTCCTCCTGTAGCCGGGAAGCGACATGTAGTGGCCGCCCTCCCCGAGGCCCCTGGCGACCTTTCCCCTGAGGATGATGTGCCTGGATTCGAGCGCCTCCCTGAGCTGGGCGTATGCCTTTCTCAGCACCGCCTCCCCTTTTTTGGATATCCTTGCCTGCCCGCCGCTGCGCTCGGCCAGCCCCGCATGCACGAGGGCTCGGAGGCGCACGGATGCGTTCTGCTGGCTCATGCCGAGCGTCCTCCCAAGCTCGGTGGTCGTTAGGCGGACCGGGGCGCGGAGCGCGCCCTTTTTTGCGAGGAGAAGGAGAAGTTCGTCCATATATATTCGGTTGGCACGGGAAATATTTTTAAATGGAGGAGGGATAATGCAGAGCATGTTCGAATCGGTAGGCGAGGCGCTGGAGCATTTCTCAAGGGACCCCGTCGCATTCATGGTGCCTACAATCCTCTATCCCGTTTTCATGCTCATAACCCTGGGCGCGGCGATTGGTGTGCTGTTCATACTCTTCCTCGTGCTCACGCTGGCCGGTGCGGGGGGCACCATCATGACCTACGTGCTGGGCGCGGTGGGCGCGTTCCTCGCCCTGGCATACCTGATACTGGCTGCGGGCTACAAGGGGGCGATGGTAAGCGAATACAACAACGCAACGGAGAAGAGGGAGGTCGGGCTCGTCCACTACATGAATTACGCGTTCTCGAACGCGGGCGGGCTCTTCGTGATTTCCCTGGTGAAGCTGGCGATAACCGGGTTCGTGGTGATGCCGTTCGTGCTGCTGTATTACTTCCTGCTCGTGGACCTGTGGGAAGGGTGGACCTACATCTTCGGGCTTGCTGCGCTGTTCCTCGTTTTTGCGATAGAGTTCCTTTTTTCCTTTTCCTTCACGGCGTATGCGGTCAGGAAGGTGTCGCCGATAACCGCGATGATGATATCCTTCAATTTCATAAAGGAGAAGAATGTGAAGGCGTTCCTCATCTACGGCTTCTATGCCGCCGTGGCGCTCAGCGTATGGATACCCATCCTCAACATAATAACGTACCTGGTGTTCTACCCGATCGCATACGCCTCACTTATCCTTTTCTTTAAGCGCGGCAGCAGCGGATAGCGCACGGCCAGCCATCACGGCGGCTATTGTGCCGTCGGAAACCGCGGTGGATATCTGGCGCACGTAGGAGGCGCGCACATCGCCGGCCGCATAAACGAGCGGGACGCTCGTCTCCATCTTTTCATCCGTTATTATGTAGCCGGCCGCATCCGTTTTCAGCGCCCCCCCGAGGAAATCCGTGTTCGGCATGAGGCCTATGTAGAAGAAGACGCCGTCCACCCTCAGCCCGGATTCCTTTCCGGTCCTGTTGTTTTTCAGCGTGAGGCTTTCCACCCTCCCCTTCCCGTTGACCGAGACCACTTCGGTGTCCAGGAGGAACTCCATCTTCGGGTTTTTCATTGCGCGGTCCAGTATCGCCTTCTCCGCGCGGAACTGCCCGCGCCTGTGTATAAGCGTGACTTTCGACGCGAATTTCGTGAGGTAATTGCCCTCGTCAACCGCTGAATTGCCGCCCCCGACGACCGCGACGCGCTTCCCCTGGAAAAAGGGCGCGTCGCAGGTGGCGCAGTAGCTCACGCCCCTCCCCTTCAGCCCGCTTTCCCCCGGCACGCCGAGCTTCTTTTCGCGGGCGCCGGTTGCGATTATTATCGCCTTCGCGGCGATTTCACCTTTTGAAGTGCTTATTGCCTTTCTGGCGAGGTCTATGCCGCGCACCTCGGTGGCCTCCTTCAGCTTCGCCCCGAAAGAGAGGGCGTGCTCCGAGAACCTTGCCGAGAGCGCCGGGCCGGAGATGCTTTTCTCGCCCAGCCAGTTTTCGACCAGGAGCGTTGTGGCTATCTGGCCTCCCGGCTGGCCGCGCTCCAGCACGCAGGTGGAGAGCCCCTCGCGGGAGGCGTAGAGGGCTGCGGCGAGGCCCGCGGGGCCTCCGCCTATTATTACAACGTCGTATTTTTCCACAGGAACACCTCATATGGGGACGCGCTTTCCGGACGCATCCCTCCCGTATTTCCCGAATTCGGCTATCTTTTCCGCCAGTTCTTTTTTAATTACCGGGCCTTCGGTGCACATCCTTATCCCGAGGGGGTCCACCGAGCACTGGCCGCAGATGCCTATGCCGCACTTCATGTATCTCTCAAGGCTCAGCTCGCAGGGGATGCGGAACCCGTCCGAAATATCCACGACCTTCTTCATCATTATTTCCGGGCCGCAGGTGTATATCTTTCCTATCTTCTCCTTCCGGAGGAGAATCTGAAGGATGTCGGTGGCAAAGCCCCTTGCGCCGCGCGAGCCGTCGGCCGTGGATATCATGACTTCGGCCCCCGCCTTCTTCATCCTTCCCAGGAAGAAGAGATAGCCCTTCGAGCGCACGCCCTCAAGGAAGAACACCCTCTTCTTTTTCTTCAGCGCCTCGTCCGCGAGGAAGGCGAGCGGCGCGCAGCCGCACCCTCCGGAGACAAGGGCGATTGTTTTTTCCCTGCCCAGGGAGAAGGAAGTGCCGAAGGGGCCGCGGAAGCCGAGGACGTCCCCTTCCCGCACTTTCATCACGGCGCCGGAGAAATGGCCTGCGCTGGCTATGCTCAGGCCGAACCTTTCTTCATCGCGATAGGAGATGCTGATGGGCTTCTCTCCGGTTCCGGGGAGCCAGAGCATAACGAACTGGCCTGGCTTCGCATCCAGCGCATAATCGAAATAGAGGGTTTTGACATAGGGGTTCTCCTGCACCGCGCGGGAAACCTTCATCGAAACCATCGGCTCATTTCTCATGCGCAATACCCCGCATCTCCTTTATGGAGGAGAAACCTTCCTTCTGCATGAATTCCCCTATTTCCGCGCAAACCTTCCTGAAGATGCCCATCCCGCGGTAGTATACGCCGCTCCCGATGCCCACCGCTGAGGCGCCGGCCATTATGAATTCTATGGCATCCGCGCCTGTTGTTGCCCCGCCCGTTCCGATGATGGGGAGCTTCGTTTCCCTGTAAATGTCATAGACGCATCTCACCGCTATGGGCTTTATCGCCGGGCCGGAAACCCCGCCGCACTTGTTGGAGAGGACGGGGCGCCTCGCAACGATGTCTATCTGCATCCCGGGGCCTGCGGTGTTGATTGCGGTTATGCCGTCCGCGCCTGCCGATTTTGCTGCGCGGGCGACTTCAACCAGGTCAGGGGTGTTCGGGGAGAGCTTTACGAATACTGGGATTTTTGTATTCCTCTTTGCGGCGCGGGTTGCCCATTCCGCGGCAGCAGGGTCGTGGGAGAATGGCTTCCCGAACTCGTCATTCACATTCGGGCAGGATAGGTTTATTTCTATGAGGGCGGGATTCGCCCTGCTTATCTCTTTGGCGAGGGGGCCGAAATTCTCCGCCTTGAATTCTACAAGCGAGGCGATTACGGGGACGCCCGCATTCTTTACGGCGTATTCTATTTCAGGAAGGGAGTCCTTTATGCCCGCGTTGGAAAGGCCAACCGCATTGAGCATCCCCTGTCCGTAAGTAAGGATTACCGGGTTGGGATGGCCTTTTCTCGGCTCAAGGGAGATGGATTTGGAAGTGACTGCGCCCGCACCGTTCTTTGCGATTAGGGAAAGGGATGCGCCTGAGACGCCCATTATTCCTGAAGCGAGGATTGTGGGGTTGGCCAGCTTTACCCCTGCAAGTTCGGTCTCCAGCATCAGAAATAATAGGTGGGAATTGTTTATATGGATTTGGGAAGGATGAAAATATAGAAGAAAAGCAAAAAAGAAAAATTAGGACGAAACTGGAAACCCAAAACGGGAAACTGGAAACTCAGTACTCGCCCTCGCCCATCCCGCCTGGGCCTCCTGGAGGCATCGGCGGGCCCTTCGCGCCGCCCTTCGCCGCGATTATGTCGTCTATGCGGAGGATGAGCCGCGCGGTCTCCGTGGCGGAGCTGAGCGCCTGCTTCTTCACGCGCAGCGGCTCGAGCACGCCGAGTTCCTCCATGTTGTCTATTTTGCCTTTGAGCACCGCAACGCCCGAGGTCGTCTCCTTGCCGCCCTTGTGCTTGTTCCTGAGGGCGACGAGGGTGTCGATCGCATCCATCCCCGCATTCTCGGAAAGGGCCTTCGGGATGGACTCCAGGGATTCCGCGAACGCCTGGATTGCGAGCTGCTCCCTTCCCCCGATTTCAACAGCGTAGGACTGAAGGGCAGCGGAAAGGGCCATCTCCGTGCTCCCGCCGCCGGTAACGTAGGAGCCGTCCTCAATAGTCGCGCCCACCGCGCCGATTGCGTCCTTTATCGCGCGCTCCACCTCGCTCACGACGTGGTCGGTCCCTCCGCGGAGGAATACGGAGACGGACTTCGGATGCCTGCACTGCTTTGCGAACACCATCGCCTCGCCCGCAATCTTCTTCTCCTCCACGACGCCCGCCTCGCCGAGGTCTGCCTTGGAAAGGTCCTCGAGGGAGGAGGCGATCTTCGCGCCCGTTGCGCGCGAGAGCTTCTCCATGTCGCTCTTCTTCACGCGCCGAACAGCGGCGACGCCGTCCTTCGCGAGGTAGTGCTGGGCGAGGTCGTCTATCCCCTTCTGGCAGAAGACCACGGTGGCTCCGGTCGCCTTTATCTTCGCGACCATCTCCTTCAGCATCTTCTCCTCCTGCTTCAGGAAGGCCTCCATCTGCTCGGGGGAGGTGATTTCTATCTTCGCATCGGTCTCCGTCTTCTCTATCTCCAGCGCGGTGTCGAGAAGCGCTATCCTGGCGTCCTTAACCAGCTTGGGCATGCCAGCGTGGACAATCTCCTTGTCCACGACCACGCCCTGTATGAGCTCGCTGTCCATCACTTCCCCGCCGGCCTTCTTCTCTATCTTGACGAGGTCGCCGTCCACCACGTACTGGCCGTTCTTCTCCTCCGCGACCTGCTTTATCGCGGAAACGATGAGGGAGGAGAGCTTCTTCTTCTCCTCTTCGCTCCCTATCCCCTTGGAGCCCATCGCGATTAGCGCTATCCTGGTGAGGATTTCCTCGTCCTCAGGTGTTACCTTCCTGCCAAACTTCCTCAGCAGCTCCTCTGCCCTGCGTGCGGCGAGCTCGTACCCCTTTATTATCGTGGTGGGGTGGACGTTCTGGTCCAGGAGGTCGCCCGCCTGCTTCAGGAGGTTCCCCGCGAGCACGACCGAGGTCGTGGTGCCGTCGCCCACCTCCTTGTCCTGCGTCTTCGCAATCTCCACCATCAGCTTCGCGGCCGGGTGGTCAACGTTCATCTCCTCGAGGATGGTCGCCCCATCGTTCGTAATCACGATGTCGCCCAGCTCGCTCACGAGCATCTTGTCCATCCCCTTCGGGCCGAGCGTGGTCTTTATTATGTTCGCCACCGCGTAGCCGATTGCGATGTTCACGCGCATCGCGTCGCGGCCGAGCACACGGGTGCTGCCCTCGCGCATCACATATCCGCCTTCTCCTCCTACTTCCCTGGCCATAGTTTTCACCTTTTTTCAAATCCCAAGAGCATTTACTCTGAAGAAATTGTGAGTAAAATAGATGTGAAGAAAAAAATTTAAATGGGTGGGTTGGCTACCTCGAAGCCGACCTCCCTTGCGGTCTGGCCGAGAAGCCAGGGCGGCCACCTCACGTTCACTGTGGCTCCGCTCATGTCAATCACCGCGGTTACCCTGCGGGTCGCGGCGTCCTCCTCCGAGTAGACCCTCTTTGCACCGGCGTAGGCCCGGCCCGGAACATAATCCTCCGGCGGCTGGAGCGCATGGTTTGCGTTGTAGGCCTCGAACACCAGGCTGGAAAAATCGCGCTGCTGGTCCGTGAAACCCTCGCTGATGAGGTTACCTTCATCATCCCTCTGAGGGCCAAGTGTAAATGATATTGACGAACTTCCCGTACCAGTCTTAACCCGGTTTATTGCCTGCTCCATAATCGCGCCCAACGAATCCTCGGTCTCGCGCCTCATCCCCCTTGCCCATTCCACAACCCCGCCGACGTCTATGCGGAAGCTCTCCTCTTCCGGGCTTCCCGCCGCAGGGAAGGATTCCTCGGGGATTCCATAGCTTATTACGTCCCTGTATATCCTGCCTATTATTTCGGACCTCGCTTCCGGAGTGGTGGCGGCATCAAGCTCGCGGTTGTATGCTTCCGCACGCTGCTGCGCAAGCTCCACCGCCTCATCGAACGAAGAGCTTACCGCCCTGGAAACGGCATGGTCAGTTATCCTTACCTCGGCCGCTTCTGTGGGCGCTTCCTTTGCCTTTACCTGTCCTCTTGCCATGTTCGCACCAGCCATATCTGTTTATGAGTGAATATAAACCTAATCTTCCGGAAGCTGAATCAGCCCAAGGCTGCTGAAATCGCCCGGCTCGGTCTCAGATGCGAGGAAGCGCCTGCCTCCGGTTATGATTATCGTCTCCATGCCCCTCCGCACCACGGTAAGCGGCGATTCGACTCCCGGGAGCTCCCGCTCCTGCGTAAGTATTGATTCTGTTCCGAAATCTGCCTTAAGGAAAGTGACTGCGTCCTCTCCGGGCTGGAAGTGCAGTGCCATGCCGTTTGTGAGCCCGACAAGCACCGCATTCCCGGAGGCGGGCAGCCAGGCCGTGGCGACCGGGGGGTTCATCCGGTCCGTCCTCCTTGCGCGCACATATCCGTTCCTGTTGATGAAATATAGAATGCCTTCCGTTCCGTCCGCATCCTTTACAACTGCCGAAGAAAGAAGGTTGCCGTTCCGGCAATCTTCAGGAAGCTGGAATTCCACCGAAGTGCTCGTCCTGAATCCACCATCCATCTTCAGAAGAAACTCCCCGCGGAATGTGGCATCATAGCCTATTGTTATTATTACGGAATTTTCAAACACGAGCACGGTCCTTTCTGCGCCGGGGAACTCCTGCAGCAGGGAGCCCATCCCGTCGTGTAGCGGGACTATCGGCCCTGCGGAGCGGCCCGAGCGGTCTTCGTAATCGATAACGAGCAGCCTCTGGCCGTCTTCGTTTCTCGTGTATCTTATGGAAGTATCCACCGGGCCCTGCGACGGGCCAAGGCTTATTCCGGTTACGGGCGCCTCCGGCTTGTCCGTATCCGCGGTACGTGGCGGCTTGGATGGGGCGCTTACGCCGCGCGCCTCTGAAATGCCGGGACGTGCCAGCTCAAGCGCCGCAAGGGCGGCCGCAGCTGCGAACCTCCCCTGTTTCCTGAACGGCTTCCTCGGAGGGACGTATTTCGGGTCTTTTGCCTTCTCGGGTTTGCGCTCTTCGGGCCGCCTTTTCATAGAGTTATACGCATTAAAACAGTTTAAATAACTATTCTTCAGGATTCAGCTTCAGCGCCTCCCCCATCACGTGGCCGAAGTAGCCGAGGAAGAAGCCGCAGAGGGAGAGGAAGGAGGCGGCTGGCGGAAGGCGGAGGTAAAGGAGGAGCGCGGAATAAGCGAGCGTGAAGAGCGCCATCGGGATGAGGCCGTGGAGAGGGGGCTTGAGCGGGCTCATCAGGTCGAAAACGAGGAACAGGGCTGTGAGAAGGAGGAGGGCGTATAGGACGAGGTTCTCGCAGAACGGGATGATGAGGTACAGGCATATCACGTAGCCCCCGGACCAGGCGAGATAGATTAGGAAGGCGGCGGAGAGGAGCACGAGGACCCTCAGGTGGCCCCGGTAACCCTTCAGGAGAGAATCGAGGTCCGGGAGGGCTGAGCCGAGGAGTATCCCGACTCCGGCGAGGGCTATCGAATAAGAATCATATTTCAGGAAATAAAGGGCGGTGGCGAAGAGCAGGAAGAGCCCGATTGCAAAGACCTGCCTGGGGCGCATATTTACACATTATAGTAGGCCTCGAACTCGTAGGCGGAGGTGCGGAGGTTGTGCTCCTTCTGCTCGTTCATCTTCTGCTCAAGGTAGTCCTCCAGAAGCTCCGGGGAGAGCACGCCCTTTAGGAAGGCGTTGTCGGTCTCGAATTCGCTCACCGCCTCCAGCAGGCTGGACGGGAGATAGCCCACTCCCGCGTCCTTCCTCTCCTTCGCGCCCATGGAGGAGATGTCCTTGTCCACAGGGTCTCCGGGGTCCTTCTTTTTCTTTATGCCGTCAAGGCCCGCGGCTACTACAACGGAGTAGGCAAGGTAGGGATTGACGGACGGGTCCGCGCCCATGAATGCGACGCACTTGCCGAGCTTGTCGTTCTTCCTCTCGAACGGGATGCGGACCAGCGCCCCGTTGCTCCTCTTGCCCCATGCGATGTAGAGCGGGTCGCCGAGCAGCTTCTTGTAAGAGTTGGTCGTTGGCGCGGTGAAAAGCGAGAGGGCGGATGCGTGCTCGAGGATTCCGCCTGCGAAATAGCGGCCGTTCTGGCTGAGCTGCGCGTACGTGTCCGCGGGGTCGTAGAAGACGTTCTCGTCGCCCTTCCAGAAGGACTGCGAGACCCTGAGGGAGCTGCCCCTCTCGGTGTGTATCGGCAGGGGCATGAATGTGGATGTGCTGTTCGCTATGAAGGCGAGGTTGCGGACCACGTATTTTGCGGTGACCATCGCATCTGCGGCGGTGCGCAGCGGGTTCGGCTTGAGCGCCAGGGACTGCTGGGAGCTGGGAGCCCTGCCGTGCACGTGGCCCTGCACGAAGAAGCGGAAGTTGTCCTCAAGCACCTCGGACACCTGCGTGCGCGCGGAGTAGAGGGAATCGAACGGCTGGCCTATGAACGCGCCGTTCTTCGCGTTCCAGAGCGGGGAGGGGTTCCACGGCGCCTCCCTGGAATCTATAAGGTAGTTGGGGCCCCTGCCGGGGGTCATCTTGTCCACGCTCACCGCGTCGAATACGTAGAATTCCATCTCTGTGGCTGCGGATACGTCGGTCAGCCCCATCGCCCTCGCATTCACCATAACGCGCTCGGCGACGTAGCGGGGGTCCTTGAGGAAGCGCTCCATCTTCGGGGCGACTGCGACGTCGCAGAGGAAGCGGACTGTGTTCGCCTCCCACGGCACCCTGCCGAAGGTGTCCGGGTCTGGCCTCAGGACGAGCTCGCCGTCCTCGCTGAAGCCGAAGAGCTCCTGCAGGTTGCCGCACTGCACGCCGGCTGCGAAGGAATCCACGCTGAAATCCCTCGCGTGCACGGTCGCGCGGTTCAGCCTTCCGGTCGTGTCCACGAACTGGAGGTCTATCCACTTTGTGTTGTTCACGCTTATGAATTCCAGTGCCTCTTCAGGAGTCGGCATACATACACCCGCGGAGATACCGAAGAATACATAAATAAAGATTTCTATGGCAAATAGCCTAAGCGTATAGCCCTTCAATCATAAATGGGGGGTTATGATTACGCTAAAGAGAAGGGGGAACTCCCCCTTCTTCTTGCTGCCACGGTAGCTCAGCTGGGAGAGCACTCGAGGTCTTCTGAGATTAATTTCATTTGACCGGTGAAGCTGAAGTTCCGTTCCCGCAATGGGGCGGATATTCTCCCGGAAACCGAGGGGTCGCTGGTTCAAATCCGGCCCGTGGCAATTTTCATTTTATATAGATTCCTTTTTCTCTCGGGAAATCCACCCTGCGCACAAGGTTCAGCCCTGGCCTGCGCTCCGAATCGTAGTGCGCATATGCGAGGAGGGCGGCGGCGAGGAATTCCTTCGTGTAGCCGCCGTATGCCATTTTCTTGACCAGCCCTGCGAAGTCGAGGGAGAACGACTTCCCGCGGAATTCGAATGAGATTTCGCCCTTTTCGTAATCTATGCCGGCGTTGGACGCGCCCAGCTCCTCCAGGCATCTTTCGGCATAGCTGCTCATGTAGGGGAAGCTGAGGAGGATGTATGTCCCGAACAGCCCCTTCCTGACCGGGCCGGCGAAGGATTTTGGCAGCCATTTCCAGGGCGGCTCCTCCGCCTCTTCCTCGTTTTTCATTATGTCCCCGAAATGGAGTATCGTAGCAGGGCCGGATATCTTCCTCCCGGAGAACCTGACCATCTCCTCGAGCGGCTTCTTCCAGCCCTTTTCGCCTTTCTTTACCGGAGGCATCACGCCGATGTAATATGCGCCCTGCTCTATCTCGGCGAAAACCGGGGCCCTCTTCTTCAGGGAGAAATTTATTATGTCGATCCACGCGCCGCGGGCGGCCGAGGGGCCGGCGGCCGCATAGTTGCGCGAAAGCGCGCCGCGGGTTATCGATTCAGAAACGAAATACCCACTGTCCATGCTGGTATTTGGAGGGCAAAGCTTAAATATGAAAAGAGCCGCAATACAATAAATGATGAAATGTACAACCTCTGAGCCGTGCTTGCACGGCGTTGATGACACCAACAGCGTCTGAATCGTAATTCTAGTGATGGAGCTTCCTTGCGCCCCTCGGGACGGGCGGAGGGCCCTGCACAAGCCCCCTGAATCTCTTAGGGAGCGGCAGGCCGGGACTCGGCGCCGGCCTCGGCGCATTCATGGAAGCGGCAATCCGCCCCCTAAGTTCGGGCCCGAAGTATCCTGCGTAGTATGCGGGCAGCTCCCTCCTGTCCCTCGCCATCATGCGCTCGTCTGCCAGCCTCTTGTCCACCGCATCCCTCATGAGCTCGCCTATTTCCGCAGCCGTGAACATGCCGGATGCTATGAGCTGCGACGCCGCAGACGCCTCGCCGCGGTACACCACTGCCTTTACCGCCGCCCATTTTAGCAGCAGCTTCTGCCATTCTGCGGGCGGGCTGCCGGAGAACGCCGCGGACATCGGCACACCGACGTCCTTTCCGCACTGCACCGCGCATAGAAGCGCGGAGAATGGCGAATCCAGCTCTGCCGCGAAATTCAGCGCCTCGTATTTCTCCTCAAGGTCGCCCTGCCCCCCCCGGAGGGCCATTGGCTCGAGCAGCTTTTCGCCTATTGCCGGGCTGCCTGCTGCCACCCCGAGCACTTCGGAAATGACCTCGGGGAGCATCCTGGAATCGCCAATTATGGCTGCGAAATGCTCTGCCGCCGGCCCGCCTGCGGCCGCCATGAGCTGCGCCGCGGTTTTTCTTGAGGCGATTTCAAGGTCGAGCGGGAGAAGGTCCTGCGGATGAACCCTCAGGCGCACCATGCGCTCCAGCTCGTCAAGGGGCACGTACGGGCCAGCCGCCTTCAGCGCGTCTTCCGCGCACGTGCTGACCATCCCGTTCCTGTGCCTGAGCAGCCCTGCGAGGAGCCTCGTGTTCTCCCGGAACTCCGGGAGCACGCTGAGCTCCTTCGGCGTTTCCCTTCCGCTCTGCAGCACCCTGGTAAACAGCTCCGCGGCCTGCACCGCCTTGTTCTCGTCCCCGGAGCGCAGCATCGCGCCTATCTGCTCCTGTGCGCCCCTTCCCATCAGCCTCAGGACGTTGTACACCCTTGCGGCCAGCTTTTCCCCGCCTTCCGTGCTGAGGACGGCGGCGACGCTGTCGAGGAGGTTTATGTTCCTCATCTCGGAAAGGACCATCGCGACAACGCCCTCGGAAAGCTCCTTCATGCCTATCGCATTCAGCAGGCATTCCCTGGCCTTCTTTTCTGTCGCCTCGCTCTGCCTGTGGCCTTTCTTCTTTCTGGCGTAGCCGGCGAGCTCGCCTATGGTCACGAGCGCGTTCCTGCGGTATTCCGGCGGGTAGCGCGAAAAATCGACGGAAAGGACGATGTCCGAAAGCTGGCCAACCGCGAGGTCGCCGTTCCTCACCAGGATTGTGCGTGCCTCCCTGAGGCGGTCCGCATTGTCAGCGGCCTCCACATCCCCGAAGAGGTGCGCCTTCACGCACGCCTTTATCAGGTCCGCGCCGCAGTCCTTCTGCTCGCGGAAAATCTTGAAAGCCACGAGCCCGAGGTCTGAAAGCTCGCCCCTGTCGAAGGCTGCGCGCATCAGGCAGGGGCGGACCTCCCCCTTTCCGTAGGCAGCCGAGAGGGCTTCCTCCACCCTGCGGCCGGTCCTCACGGCCTCGTCCCCGAGGCTCTTCCCGGAAACGAGCCCGGAGAGGAGCCTGTATGAAGCGTCGGAATTTATGCGTGCGAGCAATACCGCGATTGCCGCGGCTTCCTTCGGGGCGATTCCCTCCTTCTCCCTGTCAGCCAGGAACCGCCCGGCATGCTTCGTTGCCCCTTCCGCGAAAACCGGCAGGGATGCGAAATCCTGCATAGCGGCAACATCTGCGGCATCCATGTCCTTTATGAGGGGAAGCATGTGGCCTGCGAGGGCGGCGCACCTGCCGCTCTCCAGCAGCCCGCCGAAGGCCGATGCGAGGCCGGAAAGCGCGAGCGCCTCCTTCGGGGTGAGTGCCCCTTCCCGGGATTTCCTTTCCGCGTATTCGAGGAGGATTGCTTCCCCGTGGGCCGCGTCCAGCTTGATTGCGAGGTCCTGCAGCTTCTCGAGCTGGGCAGGGTTCATTCTAACTGCCTCCGGGAGCGCATGCTTCAGGAACTCCACGCCCTCCTTTGCGCCTATGTCTTCAACGACTATGGAAAGGAGGTGGGCACCGTCTGCGCCGAGGCCCTCTGCGGCGGCTTCCGCATACCTCAGTATTACGGGGACCGCGCCCTTTCCTATCTTCCTGGCGAAGCGCGCGGCTGCGACAAGCTGCTCGTCGTCCATTCCCTTCAGTACCGGCAGGGAGCTGGCGAGGATGCGGTTTGCGTCATCATCCGCAAAGCCGGCTTCCATCGCAAGGGAAATCATGAAGCGGCATTCTTCCGCGGTCAGCGTGCCTTTTGAGGATTCCGCCTCCGCGTAAGAGGCGAGGTGCGCGACAGGATTGCTGCCCTTTTCCGCCATCTCCATCACCAGCTGGCTGATGAGCGGGTCGTGCACGCGGCCGAGCGTCCTGCTTTCGGAAAGCGCGACTGCGAGCATTCCTGCGGGTTCCATTGCGGCGAGGAGGGATGCCACGCTTTCCCTGAGCTCCGGCTGCTGCTGGTAGGCGTTGAGGAGCAGCGGGACCGAGGTTCCTGCGGCCTGCCCGCCAACGAGCGCCGCGGCGCTCTTCCTTGCCGCGAAGGGGGCGTTGTAATCGCCCAGGACTGCGCACACGCGGCCGAAATCGGCTTCGGCCTCCATGATTTCCATCGCCCTGGAGTTCCCGGAAGCCGCCTCCAGCAGCCTTGAATATGCGTAGTGCACGTCGGCATCATCGCCCTTGGCCGAGAGGAACAGCTCGGCGGCCCTTTCAACCGCAACCTCAGGGCTGCCGGGGTCCAGAAGCGTATCCTCAAGGTGGCGCAGGGCATCGAAGCTGCCCTCGTGCAGCGCCTGCATTATGGTGTGGGAGGCCTCGGTGTCGCCCTCCGCAATCGCGGAGGCGAGGAGCGGGTATGCGTCCCTGTGCCCAGGGGCAAGCTCCGCAAGAAGGCCCGCGGCTCCGCGCCTGACATTAACATCTTCGTTGTGAGCCAGCAGCTCCCCGAGGAGGGGCCCTGCACGGCTGAAATCCATCGCAAGGAAGTACCTCCGGGTGTCCAGGCCTTTTCCGCCCAAAAGTATGAGCCGGCTGGCCGCACCCTCTGCGACCTGCTGGGAATCGTGGGTGAGCATCGGGGCGAGCACATCGCACGCCTCTTCGGTGCCCATCTGTCCCAGCACGGATATCGTTCTGAGGTTTTCCCCGTCCTCCCTGCCTGCGTATATGGACGGCAGGAGGCGGAGGCCGCCGGAGTGTATGCTTGAAACCGCGAGCTTCCTGACTTCGGCGTTCCCGCCGGCTGTTGCGGAACAGAGCACGGGGTAAACATCTTCAGGGTAGCGCACCGCGAATTCCGAGAGCAGGGTGGCGGCTGAGACGCCGGCTGCTTCGCTGAGCTCGCTGCCATCGCTGTCCAGCACCGCTTCCTTCAGGAGGGCGAGCGAGCGGTTGAAATCCAGGTTCCTGAAATATTTGTGGGTGTCAGTGCCATCTGCTCCGTGCGCGGCGAGCAGCACACGGGCCGCCTCTGCGGAAACTGCGGGCTCCGTGTCGAGCAGCACGGGCGAGAGCGCGGCAAGCGCCTCCTGCGTCCCTATCTCCCTCAGGACCGAGACCGCGTTTAGCTTGCCCTCCCTTGTGCATGAGCCGAATTCCTCGGACACGGCCCGTATCACTGCGCCGTCCCCCCGGGATATGAGCATGGAGCATACGCCCATCGCGACATCCGGGTAGTCCAGGGCTCCGGCGAGGCCGTTGAGCGCCGCCGGGTCGTTTATGTCCGCCAGCCTCTGGAGGGCTGCGAGGCGGGCATCGGAGTCCTTCGCCCTGTGGAGCAACTTCACGAGCCTTGCTACCTCCCTGCCGGATTCCCTGGAAGATGCGACCAGCTCCGGAGCGGGAGGCGAGTAAACTGTAGGCCCCGCGTTTTCTGGCCCGGATTTTCCCACAAGCCCCTGCGGAGGCGGGTATAGGGATGTCGGCCTCGCTTCCAGAGGTATTCCATCTGCATGGGCCTCTGCTGTTTGCGGCACCGGAGCTGGCGGCTCTGGTTCGGCCGCAGGAACATGCGAGGTTGCGCCCGGCGTTTCCGGAGCCGGCTGGCCTTCAGCGGCAGGTGCAGCAGGTTCCTCGCCCAAAACATCCTCTTCCCTCACCGGAGCAGGCGGCTGGGACGGGGTTTCTGGCAAACCAAACCCCCGCCCTCCCGGTCCCACTTCGGCTCTGGAGGTTTGGTTTGGTCTCCCGTTTCCTGTTTCCGGTTTCGCGTCCGCTGTTGGCTGCGGAGCGCCTGCTGCCTGCGCTTCTGCCTTTTCTCCTGCAAGCGCTGCGGCTATCTCTTCCGGTGTGGGGGCACGTCTCTGAAACGTCCTCCATTTATCCGGAGGCAGCAGTTTTCCATCGGGGCCGAGCAGCGCGGGGCCCACATCCGGCGCAGGTGCGGGGCCTTTCATTGTCGGGTGCGCGGAAGGAACATCAGCAACCGGCTGGGGAGTGGAAACTGTAGAGTGGGAACCGGGAACCGGAAGCGGGGAACTGGTTGCTGGCTGCGCTGCGGGCATCCCTACTGCGGTCCCTCCCCTCGCAGCGTCTGCCATCTCTTGTGAACCTGAAACGGGCGGCTTTCCTGCCGTAAGGTCAATCACCCGCTGGAACTCGCCGCTTTCGGAAGCATCCGGCGCATGTGGCACAATTTCCAAGTGCAGCTTCTTTGCACCCGGTTTCCCGCTTTCTGTTTCGGAACTGGAAACCGGAGACAGGAAACCGGAAACTGCGCTGCCACCTGCGGGCGGGACTGCGTGACCGGCAACCGTTCTGCCTCTCAGCGCCTCTGCCATTGCGAGGCTCTCGGGGGCAGCGGAGGAAACCGGCCCGGAACCGGAAACTGGAAGCCGGGAACCGTGAACCGGCTCTGTTGGTGCAGCTGCGGTGGCGGCTCTTGGCGCTTCCGCTGGGGGAGTCGGCACTTCGGGAGTTTCCGGCAACCGGGAACCGGAAACTGGAAGCTGGGGTGCCGGGTAAGGAGGAGGAAGCGGCTTAAGGAGGCCTGAATCGCCTTCTGAGCCGGCTGCGATTGTGGCAGCGAGGCCTATGGGCGCGGCGATTTCGACCGCATGCACGCGCGGGCCGGAGCCGTTTGCAGGAGGGGCTGCTGGAACCGTGGGCCTTGCTTCACTCTCCTTTGCGGCCTCAAGCTCGCGCTCGACAACCTTAAGGAATTCCAGCACTGCCGGCCCGGAGGGAAGCCCTATCCTTTCGGAATTTATCTTGTCCAATGCCGCGTGCATCAGTTCCGGCGCAATGGAACCGTTGCCGCAGAGAAGGTAGATGTGGAGCTTTGCAGGGTAGGGGTGGCCCGCATCTATGCACAGCCCGGAGAAGAATGCCGTCTCCTCATCAATGCCGCTGAACTGCTTCCTCTCGGAAAGGAGGATTGCGAGTGCCTTCTTTCCCACATCCTCGGGAATGAAGCCCCTCTGCACCCTGTTGTCTATCTGCCTTTTCGTCCTTATTTCGGCCCTGCAGACCGTGAAGAGCTTGTCCGCCTCTTCGGGGGTTTTCACCGACGCCTCGCCTGCGCGAACACGCCTAAGGGCTTCCTCCGCGGCCATGGCAGCGTAGTTGTCGGCCGGCGGCTTCCATTCCTTTCCGACTGCGCGCATGAGTGCGGCGAGCCGCTCGGGCATCGCGAGAACTGCGTTCCAGCCCTCGAGTTCTGCCTCCTTTTCGGCAAGGGCTGCGGGAGCGGGTTCCTTCTTTCTCATGCCCCCAACAGACTTGCCGAGGGTTTCAACAAAACCTTCCGCGGTCCTGCGCAGCTTCTCGCCCTGGAAAATATTGAGCAGGCCGGAGCGGCCCACGCGCACTCCGCCCATGGTTCTCGGGCCTTCCGCGAGCATAGTATAAGCGTTATCTTCGGGCTCTGCGCCGAACGCTGCCTTCCACGCCTTCTGCAGGAGCTGGGCGAGCTCCGGGTCCGCCTGCTCTATTTCGAGGATGTGGAGCCTCCTGGCCGCCTCTCCCATTTTGATTACATAGGCAAGTGCAGCGGCCTTGACCAGGTCTTCGGCGGCCTTATCCGTTTCCGGTTTCCCGCTTCCAGTTTCCGGCAACGGAGAACCGGGAACTGGCAACTGCTGGGCGCCTTCTGCCGCCTCTTCCGTGCTGCCTGAATCGTACCATCCGAGATATCTCTCGTCCGCAACGAGCCGCCGCACCTGCTCCTCCCTCGGCAATCTGAGGAGTTCCGGCGGGACTATTGCGCCTGCCTTCTGCCTTATTGCCTGCTCCAGCCCGGCCGCAAGCGAATCCATGGAATCGTTCAGCCCTCCAACGGCATCCGGCCCCAGGATTTCGGCGTTTGCAAGGAAAACCCTGCAGGAATCCCTCACAAATGAGCGCACATCAGACTGGAATTCCTTTTCTTCCTTAAGGGAGGCGAGGACCTGCGGGCGGGTGAGCAGGATGCCTGAAGCGAGGTATCTCCTCTCTGCCTCAAATGCAACGGAATAGGAATAGCCGCCCTCTTCTGCAATCATCCATATGTATTCGCCGCTGCTGCCCTGCAGCTTAAAGCGTGCCTGGAGAAGAATGTCGCCGGCGGAATCCAGGTCGGACGGGATGACGAAATGGGTCCCGGAGAGCCGGATTGCGGCATCGGCTTCCTCATCCGTATAGCCGGAACCCTCTGCGGCCTTACTTATCAGCTTTGCGGCATCCTCTTCTTTCAGGAGATACTCCTTTGCCGCTGCCAGGTATCCTGAGGCCGCTTCCTCATCCTGGAGAATAGTGCCCTTTGCCTCTGCAGCATTCTGGGCCGCTATCCAGGCTTTCATCGGGAATCCGCCTTTATCACCGGCTTTTCCTACAAGGACATGGTTCTGGATTTTCTGCTCTTCGGTGAGGACTGGCGGCCTGGGCATCACGGTTGTGGATTCGGATTCGTGGATGAGCATCTGCCTTGTTTCCTCAAGGACATGGCGGGAATATTCATCGGGATGCATGCTGGGGAGCTTTACCGGGACCGCGTCGCCTGAGCCGATGTCCGCCTTTCCTGAAAGGCGCTCGGCTGCGCGCATGTAAACCCTCCTCGGGAATCCGCCGGATTTCCCGGAACCGTATACGTAGGATGATGGGTTGCTGAGGAAGGAGTGCTCTGCCCTCATCTCTGCAAGCACCTCTTCGGAGACTATTCTCTTTCCTGAAGAGGAGTGCCTTCCGGCTACTGTGGTGATGACCGGGGTGCGGAGCGGGCCGGCGGGAACTCCCCTCCCGCCGAGCATCCTCACATATTCGTATCCGTGCCTCGCCTGCATTAGGAGGTCGAGCGCTTCGGATTCCAGCGCCTCGCGCCTTTCCTTGCGGCCGTGCGTGACGTGCATCCCGAGGGCCTTTGCAGGCGGCTTCGGGAACCAGTTGTATTTTGCGCAGAGGGCGAGGGCTGAGGCGGCTTCCCTTGCGGTGAAGCCGTTCTTTTTCGCGAGCCTGCGGATGAATCTTTCAGTTGCATTCGGGATTCCGGCTTCCGGTGAAACAACCACTTTGGGGGGAGCGGGCTGCGGCGCGGGCGGCTGGGGCGGAATGGCAGGGGCAGTAACCGGCCGGGTTGCCATGGACGATACAGAAGCTGGAGATGCGGACGAGACTGGGGTGGAAGCAGGAACTGGCAGCCGGGAACTGGAAACTGGAGACCGCGGGGCTGCCATGCCTTTTGGATGCGGCTGCGCTGCTTTGCTTAGGAGGCCGAGGGCTCCAGCCTCATCCGCCGGAATGCTGCCGGAGCAGAAGGAGATGCCCCTTGCCCTTAGGATGTCATCTTCCGTGAAACGGGTGTCCCTGCCGGCTGCCTTCCTGAGGAGGCGCATGAGCTTTTTTTCGGAGCCCGCCCATTCCTCTGCGCGCACGAGCAGGTCGCGGGCGCTGTTTCCTGTGAGCCTTGTGCCGGGCGGAAGGTCGAGGCACAGGTCCTTTGCAAGCCCGATTACGGCTGCTGTGCAAGGGTACCCTTTATTGCCTGTGTATTCCACCACGTACCAGTTTGTGGCGATGTCGAGCAGGTTGCGCGCAGAGGATGCATCAAATGCCGAGCCTTCTGGCAGGCGCTTTACTAAGCCCTTGGCTGCCGCAAGCGCATCGTTGGTATATCCATCGTACTCTGCGACATTTTCAAGCAATGCAAGGTTCCTTTCGGTTCCAGCTGGGAGTGCAGTAGTGTCTCTCATAACATATATTTGTCGCTGAAAATGTTTTTAAAGGGATGCTATTTATAAACATCCAAAACCACTACGGAAAAAAGGGCTGGAAACAGAAAACCGGAAACCTGGCGGAGGAAGGTTTATTAGTTTTATATGATATAATTACGCGGGGTGGAGAAAATGAAAATTGTGATGGATGACGCTACTTCTCTCAAGGATGCGGTGGATACCATTGTGAACCTGGTGGAAGAAGGGCTGTTCGAATTCACGAACGAGGGCGTGCGGCTGAAGGCAATGGACCCTTCGCAGATTTCCATGATTTCCTTCTTCATGCCGAAGGAGGCGTTCTCCCACTACGGGATTGACGAGGAGAGGAAAATCGGGATAGACGTGGACAAGCTGAGCCGGGTGCTCGCGCGCGGGATGAAGGGCGAGAGCGCGGAGCTGGGGCTTGAGGAGGGGCGGCTGAAAATCACATTCAGCGGCGCCAAGAAGAGGAGGGTTTTCCGGCTTCCGCTCATAGACGTCGGCTCAGGGCTGGAGAGGGAGCCGAAAATAGAGTATAAGAACCATATAAAGGTGGATGCGGACGCGTTCAGGGAGGTGCTCAAGGACGCGAAGCTGCTGAGCAGCCACATACGGCTCATACTGGAGGACGGGAAGTTCAGGGTGGAGATACGGGGGGATGAGGGCGAAGTGAAGGAAGAGTTCGAGAAGGATTCGGATGCTGTGAAGGAGCTTAAGGCGGTGGACGGGGCGAGGGCCACATTCCCGCTGCAGTACCTCGAGGACATAGTCAAGGCGAGCAAGGGCGGCACCCCGCTCACCATTTACATGGAGACGGACAGGCCGCTGAAAGTGGAGTACGAAGTGGTGGGCGCGAAGAGCGTGTATTACTTAGCGCCGAGGATTGAGAGCGCGTGAATTGCCCGGCACTTTAGGCAAGGGTGTCTATGGCTGCGCGGATTTCCGGGTTCCTCGTTGCCCGTTTCAGCTCCTGCAGAAGCGATTCCCTTTCGGGGGCTTCTCCGCGGGATGCGTGGCGCGAGGCAACGCGGCTGAGCATTTTCTCCAGTTCGGAGTTGAGGGCGGAGCGCGTATCAAAATCCATCTCCGCGTAGCCCGGGACCGCTGCAGTTATGCTGTCTAACACCTCGCGGGCGAGGGCGGACAGCTGCTCGAGCGCCTGCACGTGCTCTGCGGATATTTCCCTCTTTGCATTTCCCATGGAATCCACTTCAAAGTACCTGGTCTCGCCTGCGGCGTTTGTGGCGGACCTGACGCTCATTCCGTAGTAACCCGTCTGTGATACGTCCGTGTAGCCCTGCGTCTGGAGCTCTGCAATTGTGGGTGCATGCCTCCTCGGGGTGGCCCTGCGGGCTTCAGCCGCGGCCGCCTCCTCGCGCGCGGGCACCTCCTCAAGCGTGCGGGGCAGGGTGAGCGGCGGGGGCGGAAGCCCCAATATGGCAGGCCCCCTCTCTGCGCCCCTCAGCTCGTCTATCGCATATGCGAGGTCCGGGTTGCGCACCCGGTTCGGGCCGAACCTGAGCTCCGTGAGGAGGGTGTCGCGCGTGGGGGCCGGGGCACCGCGGTGCGTGCGGTAGAATTCCGTGTAATGGAGCATCAGCGAACGGAGGGCGCGCTGCAACTCCGCCGCTGCATTCCGCTGCGCGGTTTCTTCCATTACCTGCGGCAGATGCCGGATTATGTCATTTGTGAGCGCATTCATCTCGCGGCTTATTGAGTCCAGCTTTTCACCATAAACATCTGCGACGCGTGCCATATGGACACCGGATAAATAGCGCAATGGAAGTTTTTATTACTTCCTGCTTTTCGCAACCACAAGCAGAAAAGTTGAGACGAGCACCGCGGCGACGGGGCAGGCCGCGGAGCCCGGGGAACCTGAAACCGGGGGCTGGGAACGGGAGACCGTTATGCTGTCGCTTATCTCGGTGCCCTGGGTGCTTACGAGGTACGGGACGGAGTAGGTGCCGCTGCCCAGCGAATCAAGGTTGAGCGCGTATGAAAGGGCCTTCCTGCCGCCGGGGGGAAGGAAAAGGATTCCGGACTCCTCGCCGTGCACGTAGGGCGGGAACGTGATTATGTAGGTGGGCGTGAGGTAATTCGCGCCCGGGTTGCTTATCACAACGCTGAATTCTGTGCCGTCAAAAGCGGCATACGCGGAGGAAACGGGCGGGAAGGGCCCGCTCTGGAGTATACGTATCCTGGCGACCGTATCGAAAGAGAAGGGGCCTCCCCTCGCAGTGAGCCGGTCGGCAGCGCCGGACTGGTCCAGGGAATAGGTGCCCGCGATGCGGCGCGCATCCAGGTTCCCCAGCTCCCGGAATGTGGGGTCCGAGGGCACCCACTGGCCGCCCATATCCAGCTCGGCCCATGCGTGCTCCTGCCAGCCGTCGCCGCTGAAGACGTAGCCTGAAACGTAGCGCGTGCCGATGCCGAGAGAGCGGGCAAGCGAGATGAGGAGGTGCGTGTAGCCCACGCAAACGGCGCGTCGGCCGGCATATACCTCCTCTGCCGGGGCGTCGTCCCCCCAGAAATCCTCATCGTATTCCACGTTCCTGTGCACCCAGTCGGTGAGGACCGCCGCGGCCTCCAGCTGGCCGCTGCTCTCGGCAGTATGGGAGCGGGCGAAGGCGGCCATTGCTGTGGTGTATGTTGTGAGCGTCGTGCCCGGGATGGAAGCGTTGGGGAGGGGCGGGTTGGAGGAGAGGTCCGGCATATAGCGCGTCTCAACGACCGCAACGGCAGTTATCTTTTTGGGGGTGGAGAGGTTGGCGGAGCGGTAGATTATCCTTATCTCGTCGCCGTGGCGGACCGCCTCGCCGTCGCTCAGGTTTATCTGGATTATCCTCTGGAACGGTGATTCGACAAGGAAGGTCGCATTCAGGACCGCGTCGCGGAGGGTGCCGTTTGAGACTATGTTCCATTCCTTTTCGAACTCGGCTGCCATGTAGCCGGTGTATGTGGAAAAGGAGATTGGGAGGAGAAGGAGGAAAATGAGAGCCGGAAACCGTGGGCTCAAACCGTGAAGCCAGGGACGGACGGGGGGACGGGAGGGCGGCTTCACGTCTTGACGGGAAACAGGGAACTGGAGGCTGGCTGGCACGGGTTTCATCTCTTCAGCCTGCGCATGTGCTCCACCCTCTTCCTCACGAGCAGCTGGGTGCCTATGTCGGGCCTGTGCCACAGCGGGCCGTGCACCGCGCGCGTGCAGCATTCCGCCTTCTCCTCGGCGCGCTCCAGCAGCGGGTCCTGCGCGGCGACCGCCACCGCGCGGGAGGAGGTTGTGAGTATCCTGCCATCCTTCTCATAAACCGAGCCGAGGTATGCCTTGCCGCCGCAGTCCCACACCGCCCTGTTGTCAACCTCCACGGCAGCATCCTTCTTCCCGTTCTCTGGATAGCCCTCCGGGACCAGGTATTTCACGACGGTGCAATTGGGCAGGAAGGAAGCGCCGGTGAGGCTGCCCTCCACTATGGACTGGAGCACGTCCGCGAGCTGCGTGCGCAGCACGAGCAGGGCGTTCAGCGCCTCGGGGTCGCCGAAGCGCGCGTTGTATTCTATCAGCTTCACGCCGCTGCCGGTTATCATGAAGCCGCCGTAGAGGACGCCGCGGAAGGTGTTCCCCTCTGCGCGCATCGCGTCTATGGTCTGCTGCATTATGGATTTCGCCTCCTCCAGGTCCCTGAGCTCCATGAAAGGGAGAAGGCGGCCGGTGGAGTAGGAGCCCATCCCGCCTGTGTTGGGGCCCATGTCGTTGGTGAACGCGCGCTTGTGGTCCTGGACCGGCGGCATCACGGAAAGGCGCTCGCCGTCGGAGAATGCCTGGAGGCTGAACTCCTCGCCGTCCAGCTTCTGCTCAAGCAGCGCCTGCTTGTCCTTCCGGAGGAGCTCCCTCACGTAGTCCAGGGCTTCCTCCGCAGAATTGAGGTGCTCGCCCATAACGCGCACGCCCTTGCCGCCGGTGAGGCCCACGGGCTTGACCACCACGTCGCCGAATTCGGAAATGAAGGAGGATGCGTCCGATTCGCTCTTTGCTATGCGGAAGGCCGGGAGGCCCGGGATGCCGTGCTTCTGGAGCAGGGTGCGGGCGTATCCCTTGTCCCATTCTATGCGCGCGGCCTCCTTCAGCGGCGAGGCGACCTTGAGGCCCGCGCCTGCGAGGATGTCCGTCACGCCCTTGGCCAGGAGAGCGTCGGGGCTTACGAAGCCGAGTTCTATCCCCTTCTCTATGCACCATGCGCCGACGGTCTCCCTGTCCGCCGGGTCGCAGACGAGGACCTCGCCGGCGAGCCTGGCGATTCCGGGGTGCTTCTTCTCCATTATCGCGTAGAGCGACGAGCTCCGGGAGAGCTGCTCGGCGATTGCGTGCTCGCGCGCGCCGGAGCCTACGAGGACCACCTTCATTGCTTACCACCCGGAACCGGAAACTGGATGGCGGAAACCAGCAGGTTTCTGCCATGGCGGAATCCCGAAGGATTCTGCCAGTCTTCTCCGCAGAGAAGCGGAGTCATCGCCGCAGCGATGCGGAAACTGGAAACCGTCATGGCTTACCACCAACTATCCTTGAGAAGGTCTGGGAGAGTATGGAGAGCATGTCCATCCTGTACTGGCGGGCTATCATGTAGGAGCGTGGGCGGGAGAGCTTCCTTATTATGTCGAACCTGAAGACGCCGGGCTTTGTTTCCCTTGCCATGGTTCACCTCTTCCTTATGAAGCCGTTCTTGATGAGGGCATCGAGCCCCTCCTCCACCCTGCCGGCCGCGACGCTGTTCAGCTTGGAGAATTCCAGTACGTCTATCTCGCCGTCGTGGGTGCGTATCCACTCGAAAAGCTGCGCCTGCAGCTCCGTGTCGCCCATGCCCTCGAGGCGCTGCATCCGCTCCAGCAGGTCCTCGTTCTTTCGCTCGTATTCCACGAGGAGGCGCGCGTTCTGCGCGCTTGCCTGCACCAGGTCGTTGTATTTCTTCTCCAGGGAGGCGTGCTTCTGGCCGAGGTCCTTGAGCCGCGAGTACATCTCCATCTTTTCGCTGTCGGTGGCCTCGCCCATGGATTTCAGCAGGCTGAAATAGAATGTGTATACGGACTGGATCGGCACATCATAGTATGCGGTGAGTATCTGGAACAGGTTCAGGAGCATGACCCCCATGTCAAGCGAGCGCGAGAGGCGGTGCTCAAGCACGGGGGTGGTGTATTTCAGTATTATGGCGTTCTTGAGCAGCTCTATGCGGTAGTAGAGGTAGGGCTTCCCGTTCAGGTCCTCGGACTCGACCTTTTCTATGATGAGGGCGTCGTCGGAATAGTCCATCCTGTTGAAGCCGAGCGAGCCGAGCGTCTGGAGGAGCGGCTTGAGCGGCCTCTTCCTCTTCGTGCTTATGCGTATTATCTCTTCCATTTCTACTCCTCCCTCAAAGAAAGGTCAACCATGCCCTTGGAAGCCTTCCGCCTGCGGGCCAGGGAGAATATCTCCACTATGTCCTTCTCGCCCACCTCGAGCTGGCGGAGGAACCCCATTACGGAAGAGGGCGAGTAGCCGAACTTCTCAAGTATGGACACGAATTCCGTGGCGTCCATCACCCCGTCATTCCTCTCGAACTCGTTCTTCACAAGCCCTATCTGCTCGTCGGTAAGGCCGAGCTCGTAGAGCATGTTGCAGAACTGCTCCCTTTCCTTTTCGACAGACATTCCATCAGCCTCCAGCGCATACACGAACAGCGGCTCCTCCCCGTCTATCTTGTTAAGAAGGAAGGTGTGCGAGCCGCCTGCCCGCTTCGCGAATATCATGTTGAGGGCCGCGTCGCCCACGCCGAATTTGGAGATTTCGCCGTCTATGTAATCCGAGTAGTTCAGCGACTGCCGGACGTAGTCCTTGAACTCGCGCAGGACCAGCCGCAGTATGAACATCGTGCCGACGTTGCTCAGGATCGTCTTGTGCATGTCGGTAGGGTTCTGGGAGGCGACGATGAGGGCGAAGTTGTATTTCCTGCCCTCGCGCACTATCGTAATCACGTCGCTGCGCTCGTCGGAGGCGATCTTCCACGCCTCGTCCACCACCACGAAGAGGCGGACGCCCTTCTCCTCCTTCATCTGCTCCCTGCGCATCCTCTCCTTGAGGAACTGGAGGATCGTGAGGCCCGCGAGGGAGCGCATCTCCTCGGTGGGGAGGGAATGGAGGTCTATGCACACCAGGCCCGAGTCCGTGAGCTTCTCCAGGGCCAGCGTGGAGGGCTTCGCGAAGAAGTCGCTGCCCTGAGTGGTGAAGCGCTTCAGCAGGCGCGCGGCGCCCCTCTTCTTTTTCTCCTCAAGCCTTTTCACGACGTCGGTGAGCGTGGGGTTCTTCGCACCGTCGTATGTTTCCTCGAGCGCCTCCTCTATGTCGTAGCGCTCGGAGGGGAAGTTGTGCAGGTCCAGCAGGATTTCGAGCGCGGACATTATCTGCTTCATCCGCTCGGATGGCGTGAGGCCAGCGAGGTCGAGGAGGTTGAGGTGCTCCTCGCCCAGGTGGATGACCTTGCCGCCCGCCTGCTTCACCCACTTGTCGTACTCGCCGACCCAGTCCAGGATGAGCGCGTTGGAATTCCAGACGAGCGAGGCGCGGGTTAGGAATGTTTTGGTTAAGTACGAGTTGTGGACAAACAACCCGCCAAAGCCGGCCATGAAAACCTCGCTGTCAACGGAAAGATCGTAAACGAACTCATCCCCAGAAGGCTCTTCCGCCTTTTCCACTATGGGGTCCCAGAAGAGGTCGGATTGTGCGAGCAGGTTGAGGAATTCCACTTCCTTGTCCCCGGTTGCCTGCACCGAAACCTGCTCCAGAAGGCTTGCAAGATATTTTTTGGTTGGCCTCCTCAAGCCGGTTTGTATGGAGTAAGTCATCTGTGTGCGCGGGAGAGAATATTTCTTCATCACGGAAGCAACGACGCCTTCTATGTTCGGAATCACATCAACGTTGCTGTGGCCCTTCCCGCATCTCTGGAGCAGCAGAACGAGGTTGTGGTTTTTCCTTTGAGTTACGAAGCCGATGTTTTCCGTGTATTTTCTGATGTTCTCCTTGCCGGATACCGTAACACGGTAGTATAACCCTCCCTTATGCTTAGAGTTGGTTGCCCTCTTCTTGCTTGGGTGGACTCTAGCGATTATGCCGAACCTCAGGAGCATGTAGCACAGCTGGCTGGCGAGCTCTTTTGACTTGGTGGTAGCGCTTATGCACTTCTGCTCAACGCCGCCATCACCCTCAAAGTAACCCTTTAGGAATTCTGCGAGGTATTCCAGCTTGGAGGCCATAATGGGCGCGGGTATTTTCTTGCTGCCGGCATTGCCCTCAAGGCCGATTCTTTTTAGTAGCCGGACTACCGCGCTCGCTGAAGTGCGAAGCCCATGAGGTATTGGGAAGAACTGGAAGCCGACAATCCCAAAGCAGCTTTTCATGTCGTCAAGAAGTTCCGGCTCGGTCGTGTGCACGTTTATGAAATGCTTTGCAATTGTGCCTTCTGAAACTATGTAGCCGCACAGCCTTGCGAGTGCCATCGCCTTTTCATTTTCTATCTTCGGGAGCAGAAGGGCGGAGCCGCTGGGCGACCTGAGTTTCAGTCCGGGAATAATGCGTGCGTCCAGACCGAGGAGTTCCATGATCTGGCTGAAATACGCGAGTGGGATTGCCCTTCCGGCTTTGTAGAAGCGGAGGTACTTGTCATATTTTTTGTTTATCGGGAGCCACTTGTGCAACCTTTCGCAGTTGTCCGCGATAACTCCGGCTGCGCCTACCACATGGACATCGTCGTGTTTAAGCAGCCCAAGGGTGTCTACGGCGAACTCTTCGCCTTCGAATGACAGCTCTCGCGGGGTGGGAATGTAATCACCCGTGCGCACCTCCGAGCCCTTGGCCACCGAGATACCGCCATCGCGCAGGACGAGGATGTTGTGGTCACCTGTCGTCCTTATCTCCCTGCCACTTGCGGTTTTGAATGAGTACAGTGTGCTCGGGGACTTTTTCCGCCCGGCGAAATTAACGGGCACCCATTTCGCCTTTAGATTGCCATCAAATGAGTATATCTCGATGCCGGGGCTGCTGACGCCCTCCACATCGTCAATCGTTTCTGCAGAACCGGAATTTTGGATGAGCCCGTCTATAAGTTCTCCGATTTTTGCGATGCGGACCTTTCCGTTTTGCCTTATTATCACCGGCTCGTTTCTATCAATCGACTTTCCGCTCCCCGTGATGCCGACGATGGCGATGTGCGGGTTGATGAGCTTCTGGTAGTTCCAGAAGACCGGAACGTTCAGCCAGCGGGTTTTTCCCACATATATCCCGTCTCCGGAGGATGAGATGAGGTATTCGGGCCTGGGCTCCGGCGGGTGCACCAGGAAAAGGCGCTCTGCAAGCTGCGGGGTGTAGATTTTCTGCACTTTCATCTAGAACACTTCGTCCCTTAGCTGTTCCGCCTCGGGCGGCAGGAAGTATTCCCACTCGAAGCACCTCACCATGTCCAGGTCGAACAGCTCGTTGACGTCCGCGCCGAGCGTGGAGGAGATTATGGTCTTCACTTCCTTCGACTGCCTGCGGACCTTGGAAAGCGCCTCCTCGCGCGTGACGCCGTATGCGGTGGTGGAGACGAAGGACGTGATTTCGAGCGGGCGGTCTCCCCGGCTTATGCGCTCGAGCTGGCGGTTGTACATCGCGATCTCGCGGTCTAGGCGCACGAGCTCCTCGCTGTTCGGGGGGAGCTTGCGGCGCTTGCCCTCCGCCGCAGCGCGGCGCGTCTTTATGTCGTCTATCTCGCGCGTGAGGTCGACCTCGGAGACCAGGAGGGATATCTTCACCGCGTGCTTGAGGGATGCGAGCGCCTTCTCGAACGAGGAGAGCATGGACGCGCGGTCCTGCGAGTCCTTGTCCATCGTGCTCTCGTAGTACTTTATCTCCAGGAATTTGGTGGCGTAGAAGCCGTTGCCCGCCTTCTTCACGATGCAGTCGCGGGTGGAGGGTATCTCATAGCCGCCGCGGATCTCGACTATGTTGGTCGCGGAAGTGAAGTATGGTATCAGGAGGTAGCCGTACTTCCAGACGACCAGCGAGAGGACGAAGAAGAGGGCTGAGAGGGCGGCGAATATGGGGTTGCCCATAACCACCGCAATCACCAGGGCCGCAAGCCCGCCTCCGAGCGACATCAGCGTCATCATCCTGTTTTCTATCATAGGGAGCCCACCGCGAAGAAGAATTCCCCGCCGAATATTTCTGTTACCTCCTTTATGAATATTGCGGTTACGATGAGGGAGAAGAGGGGGGCGAGCAGCACGAAGAGCGAGAGCGACGAGATGGATTCGCTTATGCGCTGGGCGGCGAGCGTGAGGTCGCCTGTGAAGTCGCCGGTGGTCATGTTGTCGAGCTTCCCGGCGATTGCGTAATTGTCGTTTAGGTCGAGGATGGGCGTGGTCCTGTAGAGCGTGCTGTTGGTGACGTTGGTGAGGTTTGCTGTCGTCACGTTCAGCTCCGGGACCGGGAATATGAGGATGAACGCCGGGTAGAAGAGGTACACCCCTATGGAGAGGGCGATCAGGAACCCGCCGAGCCTGCGGGTGGAGAAGAAGGAGCGGAAGATGAGCCCGACCGGGAGGAAGAACGTGAGCAGCTGCGGGGCGAAGAAGCCGAGCACCTGGACCTGGAACTGGGAGACTGTGAGCAGCGCCTGCAGCGTGAGTATCTGCGACTGCAGGACGGACGCGATTGAGGAGAGGCCCGACATCGGCTGGATGGAGAACGTGGAGAATTCCAGGTTTATCGTCTGGTAGTACGAAACCATCTGGTGGAGGCTCACCGCCTGGGCGAGCAGCGCGAAGATCTCTGAGGAGAGGCTGGAGAATATGCACTGGAGGTTCTCTATCGCGTCTCCCGCGGTGCACGCGCCCTCAGTTATTATCCCGCGGCTTATTTCTGTGGCTGCGGCGACTATTGCGGTGTAGGCGCCGACCAGCGCCGCGTTTATCACGGACTGGATGAGCTCCTCCGTGCCGAAGTGCTCAAGCCGCTTCGAGTTCAGCGTCCTGCCGAGCCCCATCAGTATGCCTGAGAGGATTATGGAAAGGCTTACGACTATGCCGGCGAGGGTAAGGTCAGCTGCCATTTTTCACCTTCCCTGGGTCAGGTCAGGAGGTTCGACGCCACCGTCTGTATCAGCTCTGCGGCGCCTATTATCGCGGCGATAAGGACGCCGCCTATGAAAAGCCCTATCGCGGTGTTCTGCCACCTTCCCCTTGTCTCCCCGGGCTGGAGCTGTGCAAGCCCGTAGGCGACGCCCCCGACTATTATCAGGAGCAGCGAGAGGGTGACGCCGGCGGACTTCATGACTTCCAGCCAGCTCGAGAGGAGCGTCTCTATATACGCCATGGCCTTCTAATCGTAAGGAAGCTATATAAAGCTTTTTCGGGGGCTTTAATTCGGGGAAAACGTGAAAGTGGGCATTGGGCTTGGAAAGAGCATACATGAGAATGCAGCGCGCTACTACGAAGAGGCGAAGAGGGCGAGGGAGAAGGCGGAGGGCGTGCGGAAGGCCATGGAGCAGACGCGGAAGAGGATGAAAGAGGCGGCCGGGAGAAAGAAGGCGGCCGTGAAGGTCGCCCGGAGGAGGGAGTGGTTCGAGGAATTCCACTGGAGCTTCACGAATGAGGGAAAGCTTATTCTGGCGGGGAAGAATGCGCAGCAGAACGACAAATTATTCGGGAAAATGGAGGAGGGGGACTTGTTTTTCCATGCGGACATACGCGGAGCCGCGGCGACTATTCTGAAGGGAGGGGTTGGCGCGGGCGGGGAAGAGAAGAAAACGGCCGCCACCATCGCCGCATCCTACTCGAAAGCGTGGGGAATGAGGATGGCGGCGGTTGATGTGTATGCGGTGAGGAGGGGGCAGCTTTCCAAGCATGTGAGCGGAGGGTTTGTTGGGGCTGGAGGGTTCGCGATTTCCGGGGAGAGGGAGTGGTTCGGGAATACAAAGCTGGTGCTCGCAGTCGGGGTGGAGGGGAACGGGCGGGTTTCGGCCGGGGCCGGGGATGCGGAGTGGATGAAGAAGAAAGTGCTCATTGTGCCGGGGAAGATGGAGAAGAAAGAGGCGGCGGGGAGGATTGGGGAATTGCTCGGGGTGCCGGGGAGCGAAGTGATGCCTGTCCTGCCTCCGGGCAGGATAAGTATTGCGCGGGGTTAGGAAGGGAATGTGAACCTCCACGGCTCGGTCACACCTTGTAGTCGCCTGCGTGGCGGCGATAGGTCTGCCTAGCCATTGGGTGCGGCTACAAGGTGTGAGGAAGCCTCGGCATTTATGCCGGGGAGGAGAGCCGAGGCTTCCTCTAAAGGCAGCAGGAATACAGTTGCCCCTTCATCTATGAAGAAGCCACGGCCTTTGGACCGTGGAGGTTCAGTAACCATGGTTACATGCCAGTTTTCAGCTACCTGTTTTCAGTTTTCAGTAACGGATGCCGGAAACAGGAAACCGACAACGGGAAACCGCAGGAAGAAAACAAGAGTTATATATCTTGCTCAATAAAAATGCGCCATGGGGGGAGCACGCCGTATAGAGGTCAGGCCGAAGGGCGCACTGCGCGACCCGCGCTCAGCTTCGCTGGCGAAGGAGGCGGAGGAGCTTTCCAGAACGAAAGTCTCTGATTTTGCGATAGTAAAGGCGTACAATATAGATGGCGGGCTGGATGACGCGGAGATGGAGAAGCTGGGGAAGGAGCTCTTCGCGGACCCGGTAACCGAGGAGTTTTCGTACAGGGAGCCGTTCTACGGCGGTTACTGGCGCATTGAGGTGGGCTTCCTGCCGGGAATGACCGACAACGAGGGGAATACGAGCAGGCAGGGGATAAGGGACGTGCTCGGGAAGGATGCGGACGTCTATGCATCGCGCGTTTATGCGATAAAGGCGGATTTTGAAGACGATGCAGTGCTCGGCGAGATTGCCAGGAGGATGCTCGCAAACGAGGTGATACAGGCGTGGAAAGTGTACGAGCCGGAGAGCGGCAGCTTCGAGCCGTACATACCGAAGGTCGAGCTAGACCATGCCCCGGTCGCGGAAGAAATCGACCTCCAGGTCTCAGACGAGCACCTGATGCGCCTGAGCAGGGAGAGGACGCTCGCCCTCTCGCTGGAAGAGATGCGGGCGATAAAGGCGCACTTCTCAAAGGCGGGTGTCGCGAAGGAGAGGGAGAAGGTCGGGCTCGGGAAGGGCGTGACCGATG
This sequence comes from Microcaldota archaeon, assembly GCA_040753215.1. Classification (GTDB taxonomy): domain Archaea; phylum Micrarchaeota; class Micrarchaeia; order Anstonellales; family Bilamarchaeaceae; genus CAIXOA01. The sequence continues at coordinate 60,247 of JBFMEZ010000025.1, forward strand.
TGGAGCTGGAGGCGCTCGCGCAGTCGTGGAGCGAGCACTGCAAGCACAAGATATTCAACGCGAGGATACGCTACTCGGAGGAGGGGGAAGGGGCGGAGGGGGAGGAGATAGATTCCATATTCAGCACTTACATAAAGGCGGCAACAGACGAGGTGAGGAAGCCGTATGTGGTTTCGGTCTTCAGGGACAACGGGGGGATAATAAAGTTCGACCCGGAGAACGACATCGCGGTGAAGGTGGAAACGCACAATGCGCCTTCTGCCCTCGACCCTTATGGCGGAGCCCTGACCGGCATCCTTGGCGTGAACAGGGACGTGCTCGGAACAGGGCTGGGCGCAAAGCCAATCGCAAACATCAACGTGCTCTGCTTCGGGTTCCTTGACGAGAAAGACGTGCCTAACGGATGCCTGCACCCGAAGAGGATTGCGAAGGGCGTGGTCAGGGGCATAGAGCACGGGGGGAACATGGTGGGCATCCCGACCGTTAACGGTTCCGTAGTGTTCGAGAAGTGCTATGCGGCGAGGCCGCTCGTGTACGCGGGAACGGTCGGGCTTATGCCCCACGTGGTCGGGGAGCGGGAGACCGCCCGCAAGGAGATAAGGCCCGGGTACCTCGCGGTGATGGCCGGGGGCAGGATAGGGAAGGACGGGATACACGGCGCGACGTTCTCGTCCCAGCAGCTCACGACCGGGCTTTCGGGGAGCGTGGTGCAGATAGGCGACCCGATAACCCAGAAGAAGGTCATAGACATGGTCCTCGAGGCGAGGGACCTGCGGCTCTACGAGGCGGTCACGGACAACGGGGCCGGCGGGCTTTCTTCAAGCGTGGGCGAGCTTGCCCAGCTCAGCGGGGGCTGCGAGATATACCTCGACAAGTGCCCGCTGAAATACCCCGGGCTGGACCCGTGGGAGATACTGCTCTCGGAATCGCAGGAGAGGATGACCCTTGCGGTTCCTCCAGAAAAGCTCGATGAGATAATGAAGGTGGCGAAGAAACATGATGTCGAGGCGGCCGTTGTCGGGAAGTTCACGGATTCAGGGAAATTCCACGCGCTGTTTGGGAAGAGCACCGTTGCCTACCTTGGCATGGATTTCCTGCACGGCGGCGCGCCGCAGATGAGGCTCAAGGCAGTATGGAAGAAGAGGATGCTGAACCCTCCGGACAGGCCGCGGCTCGGGCACGGCGAGGCGCTGAGGGCGCTACTCGCCTCCCCGAACATCGCATCAAAATGGTGGGTGATAAGGCAGTACGACCACGAGGTGCAGGGAGGGAGCGCGATAAAGCCGCTCATGTACAACGATGCGCCATCCGACGCCGGGGTTATAAGGCCAATCCTGGAGAGGAAGGACGGGATTGTGGTAGCCCACGGAATATGCCCGCGCTATATAGAAGATGCGTACTGGATGGCTGCAAATGCGGTGGATGAGGCGGTGAGGAACGCGGCCGCGGCCGGAGCCAAATTCGGCTACCTTGCATGCCTAGACAACTTCTCATGGCCCGACCCGGTAAAGGGGCCCAGGAACCCGGACGGGGACTTCAAGCTGGCGCAGCTCGTGCGCGCTGCGAGAGGGATGCACGACGCCGCGGTCGCATACGGCATTCCGATAATATCCGGGAAGGACAGCATGAAGAACGACTATTTCGCAGGAGAGGAGAAGTACTCAATAAACCCGACGCTGCTCGTCACCGTGGTGGGGAGGATTGATGATGTTTCTTCCGCGGTAAGCTCCGACTTCAAGGAAACGGGCGACCTGGTCTATCTGCTCGGGACAACCAGGGACGAGATGGGGGGGAGCGAGTACAACAAGCTGCACGGCGGCGTGGGCGGAGGCATGCCCCGCGTTGATTTTAAGGAAAACGCGCCGCTTTACGCCGCGCTCTCCAGGGCCCTGGAGAAGGGGCTGGTGAAGAGCGCGCACGATGTTTCAGACGGAGGGGTTGCGGCCGCTTTCGCGGAATGCGCGATGGGCGGCGCTGTGGGGGCTGAGCTTGACCTGTCGCTGGCCGCCAGAGAGACTGATGACGAGGTGGCCCTGCTCTTCTCGGAAAGCGCGGGCAGGTTTATAGTGAGCGTCGCTGAAAAGGACGCGTTCAGGTTTGAGAAGATGATGTTCGGCACAAAAACCAGGAAGGTTGGCAGGGTGCGCGGGGACAAGCGGGTGGTGCTCCGCTACAGGGACAACACGCTCGTGAACGAGGACGTCTTCGCGCTGCGAGACATCTGGAACGGGGGGCTGAAATGGTGAAGGCGAACGCGCTCGTGCTGGACGGGTACGGGATAAACTGCCCGCATGAGACCGCATACGCGGTGAGGGCTTCCGGCGGCGCTGCGGAGATACGGCACGTGGGCGAGCTCGCCGGGAACCCCGGCATGCTGGGCGCCTACAACATGGTTGTTTTTCCGGGCGGGTTCTCGTTCGGAGACGACATAGCTTCGGCAAGGGTGCTGGCGAACAGGCTGAAATACCGGGCAAAGGATGAGCTGCGGGGATTCGTTTCAGACGGCAAGCTCGTGCTCGGGATATGCAACGGGTTCCAGGCGCTGGTTAAGATGGGGCTGCTGCCGAAGCCGGATTTCGTGCAGAGGGTTACGCTGACCTACAACGCTTCCGGGAAATTCGAGGACAGGTGGGTCAGGCTCAGGATGAACCAGAAGAGCCCGTGCGTATTCACAAAAGGCATCGAATACCTCGACCTGCCGGTCAGGCACGGGGAGGGCAGGTTCATACCCGAAAGCAGGGAGGCGCTGGAAGAGATTGCGGCCGGCAACATGCTGGCGTGCCAGTACGTGGACTTCCGCGGCGAGCTGGCGGGATATCCGTACAACCCGAACGGCTCGGTTGCGAACACCGCGGGCATATGCGACCCCAGCGGCAGGATATTCGGGTTGATGCCGCACCCCGAAGCGTTCAACCACTTCACGAACCACCCGGGATGGACAAGGGGCATTGCGAGACAGGGCGAGGGGCTGAAGATTTTCAGGAACGCGGTGGAGTACATAGAATCCAATTTATAGGTGACTTATTGAGGAGGCTCAAGACCTTCAGGGTTTCCGGGAAGAACTCCCTCAACCATTGGACGAGATTCAGGAATCCTTTGATGGTAGCGTATAATTTCCTGCTGGTGGAGGCATCGAGGTACGCGCCCTCCCTGGCGCTGAAGCGCTTCCTGCTGCGCATGACCGGGATGAAGGTTGGCAGGGACGCGGCCGTCGGCCTGATGGCCATGTTTGACATATTCTATCCGGAGTTCATAGAGCTCGGCGACAACTGCATAATAGGATACAACGCGACAATCCTGGCGCACGAGTTCCTGAGGGACGAGCTGCGCACCGGGAAGACCGCAATCGGGAGGGGCGCGATGGTCGGCGCGAATGCGACCGTGCTCGCTGGCGTAAATGTCGGGGAAGGGGCGGCGGTTTCGGCGATGACGCTGGTTGACCGGGACGTGCCCGCCGGCTCGTTCGCAAAAGGAAACCCGATGAGGATAACCGGGCGCGGATGAATAATCTTTTATAATTAGGCATACCTGTTGAAACAGCTGGTGATGGGATGAAGGTAGAATTCCTGAGAAAGGACTTTGGTGTGGTTTCTGCCGACGCCCTTGCGGTGCCTTGCTTCAGGGGGAGGATCCCGAAATGGGTGCACGAGGAGATGGAACGCGCGGGCGTGGCAGGGGATTTCAGCGGGGAAAAGGGGAAGACTTATGCGATTCCGGCAAAGGGAAAGCCGTACAGGCGGCTCATCCTTGTCGGGCTGGGGAGGGAGAAGAGCATAGAGCTGGATGAATTCCGGCTGGCCGCTGCGAAGATACTGAAAACCGCGAAGAACATGCGGCTGAAAAACATCGCGGTGTGGCTGGACTTTGACGGCGCAACCAGGCATTCGGAAAAAGACGTGGCCGCCGCAACCGCGGAAGGCATGCTGCTCTCCGGCCTGAGGCTCGAGCCGTATAAGAAAAAGAAGAAAGATGAGCGCGCGGTCGAGCGGGCGGTGCTCGTCTCAAGGACTGACCTTTCGGAAGCTGTGCGGGAAGGGAGGGTGCTGGCCGAATCGCAGAATTACGCGCGGCTTGTCGCCGTTGAGCCCGCGAACATAATGACACCGAAAAAGCTCGCCGGGGTTGCGCACGACTTAGCAAAGAAATACGGGCTCGCCTTCCGTGCGATTGGGAGCTCCGGGATGGAGAAAATGGGCATGAACGGGATACTCGCCGTGGCGAGGGGGAGCGCTCAGGAGCCTGTGCTGGTCGAATTGCGGTATAATGGGGGCAGGAACCTGCCGCACGTGGTGCTCGTAGGCAAGGGCCTGACATTTGACAGCGGCGGCATCAGCATAAAGCCGGCGAAGGGGATGGAAACGATGAAGTTCGACAAGTGCGGGGCGGTCGTGATGCTTGGCGTCGTGAGGGCCGCCGCAGAGATGAAGCTTCCGCTGAGGATAACGGCACTGGTGCCGGCAACGGAAAACATGCCGAGCGGAAGCGCCACCAAGCCCGGCGACATTGTGCGGATGTATAATGGAAAAACCGTTGAGATACTCAACACGGACGCGGAGGGCCGGCTCGTCCTCGGGGATGCGCTTGCCTATGCCGCCGAGGCAGAACCAGACCTGATAATAGATGCGGCGACGCTGACCGGTGCGGTGCTGATCGTGCTGGGGAAGCATGGCATAGGGATGCTGGGGACAGACGACGGCGCGATGAAGCTGATGTACGATTGCGGGATGGAAACGAATGAGCGTGTATGGGGGCTGCCGCTATGGAAGGAGTATTCCGAAATGATGAAGGGGGACTACGCGGACCTTAAGAACATCGGCAGCGAAACGGGAGAGGCGGGGACCATAACCGCGGCCGCGTTCCTGAAGGAATTTGTAGGCAAGACTCCGTGGGTGCATCTCGATGTCGCTGGCGTCGAGTGGGTTGATAGCGAAGGGGGGTACTTCTGCAAGGGCCCCACGGGAAAGGGCGTCAGGCTGCTTGCCACCTTCCTGAAAGATTGGGCCAAGGCAAGGAAAAGGTAGGGAGACCCCCCACTTCCACTATTCCAGCCTCTCTATCTGCCTGCAGCGTATCTTATACACAACGCAGAATTTCGTGTACTCTTTGAAGAACCTGTCTACGGGCCGTTCCATATTTTTCGGGACTACGATTACTGACTTTGTTTTCCAGTAAAACCTGCCCAGGCCGTTTCTGTGCAGATTGTAGTAAAACACCCTTTTGAGGCGGTTGTAGTTCCTGACGCTGGATTTGAGGTCATAGAGATAGACAATCATCGAATCACTATGTAACCATGGTTACAATATAATTAAATACCCATCGCCAAGCATAAGAGTATAATGCGGATTAGTGGAAACACACCCTCTCCACACCTCCTTCTTTTAATCTCTTTACCTCAATATTAACTCATGAATCTGGAGCCCCGGGCCTACCAGGCGCAGATAATCGATTCCGTAAAGAGGAACGGCAACACCCTCGTGGTCCTCCCAACCGGCCTTGGCAAAACCCTGATCGCGCTTTCATTGATGGAAAAAACCATTTCAGAAGGCGGGAATGCGCTGTTTCTCACACCAACAAAACCACTCGCAAGGCAGCACGCCGCAACCATACAAAACACACTCGATCTCGCCCAAAGCGACGTTGCATTTGTTACCGGCGAAATACCCGGCCATAAGAGGCAGGCACTGTACTCTTCGAAAATATGCGTCTCCACCCCACAGACGATTAGAAACGACATCAGAAGCATGGTCTACCCCGCAAACAATACAAAATTTGTTGTCTTTGACGAGGCGCACCGCGCTGTCGGGGGCTACGCTTATGTGGAAATCGCCGGCAGCATGCCAGAAGGATGCCTCTTTCTGGCCCTCACCGCTTCCCCGGGCGGCGACCTGGCCAGAATAAGGGAGGTGCTGTCCAACCTTAGGATAAGGAACATAGAGATACGGACCGAATCCGATGAGGACGTAAGGCCTTTCGTGAAAAACCTGGCGCACAATTGGATATCCGTGGAACTTTCCCCGCGGATGAGGGAAGCAGATTCCATACTCTCGTCCCTTGCGGATGCGTACGCACAGAGACTGGCGCGCTCGTTCGCGAAGCCCCCGGTTATCTCCAAGCGGCAGTTTGTGCTTTACGGCCAGCGCCTCAGGGCCATGAGGCACCCGGCAAAATATACTCTGTTGTCGCACTATTACACACTACTTCATATAATACATATGCAGGAGCTCATGCAGACGCAGGGGCCGTACCCGTTCCTTTCCTACCTCCAAAAACTGGAAAACTCAAGCTCAAAATCAGCAAAGATTCTGGCGAAAAGCCAGGCGCTCTCGAGGGCAAAGCAGCTCCTGCTGGAAGCCGGCGACCACCCCAAGACAGAGAGGCTGCTGCGGCTCCTTTCCTCGCTCAGGGGGAAGAAGGTGATAGTGTTCGTGCAGTACAGGGACCAGATAAAAAGGATAAAGGAACTGCTTGACGCGCATGGCTTCTCATCCAGGATTTTTGTTGGGAAAAAGGATGGCTTCACAAGGAGAATGCAGGAAGAGACGATGGATGTATTCAGGAGGGATGGGTTCAGCATCCTGATAGCAAGCTCAATAGGTGAAGAGGGGCTGGACATACCCGCCGTGGATTCGGTGATATTCCACGAGCCGATACCCAGCGAGATACGCTCAATACAGAGAAGGGGGCGCGCGGGCAGGTTCAGGGACGGCTCTGTTTACATATTGATGGCGAAATCAACCAGGGACGAGCATTACTATTGGGCATCAAAAAAGCGCGAAATGAAGATGAAGGAGATACTTCTCTCGTTGCAGAAGGCGCTGGAAAGGAACAGGCCTGCCCTTCCCGGAAACGGTCAGTCCAAGCTAGGTTCGTTCATGTAGTCTGCTTTTTTCAGCCGCCTCAGCTGGTGCTGCCCGCCTTTTGGCAGCCCCGGCCCTGCCTTTCCGAGAAGCAGGAACAGCACAACCCCTATCACAAGCAGCGCGGTCACGCCAAGCACGAGGATGCCGTCGTCCCCGCCGCCGCTTTCCCGCAGGGCTTCCAGCGCATTCTCATAGGCGAGTATCGCCTTTGCGTACTGTTTCCGTTCGTAATAGTCTTCAGCCATCCGGATTGCTTCGTCCATTCCCGCCCGCCCGCTTTCATCCATCCCTCCCCTGCTCTCTTCGTACAGCTCTCTAACCGACGCCCCAAGCCGCGCCCCCTCGCCTTCCAGAAATCCTATCACGCCATTCATCTCTCCGTTCAGGGCCGAAACCTCACCCATCGCCTCCCCCACATCAGCGCTTCCTGAAAGCGCATCGAGCCTGCCTTCGATCCACGACGGGCTCTTTTCAAAAAGCGAGACAAGGCGGTGGCTCCTCGGTATCGCATCCCTCTCTTCCCTGTATTCCGCGGCTGTCTCCCTCGCCTCGCCCAGCATCCTCTCAAGCGCGCTCTCCATCTCTGCGGATGCGGCATCCTGCCTGGCCTTCACATTCTGGAGCGCGGCGTCCGCTTCCTGCAGCGCCGCAAGCGCTGCAATCCCGTCCTCAAACATCATGGTTCCTGAGAAAGCGGCGTTCTTCTCTTCCATCGAATCCACGGCGGCGCTCAGGTTCCTGTCATCGACGCCAAGGGCCATCCACTCCTTCTTTATCCTCTTCTCCCCATCTTTCAGGTATTTCTCAATCTTCTTCAATTCCCTGCCTTCCCACCCCAGATCCACGTCCTCAAGCGGGCTCGTGGTTGCCGCCGGGCTGAGGTTTTTCGCAAGCATCTCTTCCAGATACCCCTTCCTCGCAGCCATCTCGTCCACATAGCCGCCGGTTACTCCCGCCCTCTCCGCAGCCGCAATCGCTCCCCCGAGCTCCGCGGCCTTCCTGCTTGTCTCATCCACTAGCTTCTGGTGCTTCTCAAACAGCTTCGCATTTGCCCTGCCCTCCTTCTCAATCTGCGCATCCACATCCCCAAGCGCCGCTAGTGCGCCATCATAATCCCCTGCTCCGTATAGCGCCGATGCGTTGTTGAAGTATGCCTGCGCCTGCTGGCCCAGTGTCGCGTTTTCCAGTTCGGACAGCCTGCGTTCAACATAGCCTCGCGCATCCAGGAACTCGTACCTCACCCGGACCTTGGCCAGTCTGCCTTCCTCGAGCCCGTTTACCTCAAAGTATGCAACACCACTGGATTCCCGCTTGTTTGTTATGCGCTCGCCGGTGTATGCGAATATGTCCATCCGCCCAGGGCTCTTGCCGCTCTCGTCCACCCATACAGGCACGTAGTCCAGGCCCATGGCCGGCATTATATCAATCATGTATTCCACCGTTGTTTTCGTCCCGATCGTGGTGGCAGTTTCGGTCCCTTTGCTGATCGCGTAAGCGTCAGGCACTTCGCTCACGAGGATGAAGTCATGCCTGCCGGCCGGCAGCCTTGCCGTGAGCATGCCGTTATGCAGCACGTGCCAGCTGCCATCGATGCCTGCGCGTTCAGCGTCCTCGCCTACATAAATGGAATCCACGCCCGCGGTGCAATAGAGTTCCATGCTTTCCGTGACCTTCGCATTCCCATACACATCCCCCACCGCGCTTCTCCCATAATCCGAGGCGGTGCACGGGGTGTAATTTTTCGAGAACGCCAGCATTATCTCTTCGTGCGGGCTTATGTTGTACAGCTGTATGGTTGCGACCCCTCCCTCATACGCCACCGTGCGCACGCGCTCCCTCCCTTCCACCAGGTCCATGGTTCTCAGTTCCGCTCCGGCAGGGACACCGAATGCGATATTTTCTCCGCCAATGCCCAGCCTGTTCTTCACTTCGATAAGCAGGGCATATGCACTCTCCCCGCTGAGGCTCGCAGCGGTGGTCGTCTCATGGTAATCAACAAACAAGGCATTGCCAACGGCGCCGTTTGCCCGCTGCACGACCTCATCCCGTATGCGCGAATACGAGGATTCCATCCCCCCCAGCCCGCCGAGTCCGCACCAGTAATCCAGCCTTTCCCCCGAATAACATTCCTCGTTCTCAAACCACGTCCTCAGAAATGCCAGCTGCTGCCCGCCCCCGTCTATTACGGAAAGAAGCTCCTTCCTCTCTTCAGGAAGCCGGCCATACATCACCTCCGCCTTTCTGAGCAGCCCTTCCCTCACCCTCATAAGTATTGATATGGAATCCGCGGGCCTCTTTTCCTCCACTATCCCGAGAAGCGCCCTCTCCATGGCGGTGTCTATCCCATCTTCTTCCGCCTTTGCGATTGCGGACCTCGTTTCAGCGAGCGCAACCGCGAATTCCGTGGAATTCTCCATCTCGGGGTTGCTTGTGGCGATGCGCGCGTGCATCCTGCACTCCGCATACATCCCGAATTTTGTGCCAAGGGACGTTTCAGCTTCCGCAATCCCACATGCCGCCCTTGCGAGGTCAAGATGCTGCTGCCCGTTCTGCATGAGCCTGCCTTCCATCGCTTCAGCGGCCCCGAGGTCCGCAATGGCGAGCCTCCCCGCCTCTTCGGCCACGCCGACCGCGTCCTCGATTAGCCCTGCGGAACTTTCCTTCACATCTTCGTATGCAAACGCCGCGGACAGGAGCGCAGAGTACTGCTCTTTGTACCAGCCGGCATCTCTTTCCCCCCAGGCGCTCTCCACACCCGCCATCAGCCTGTTCGCTTCGGAGTATTCGCCCATAACCGCGGCATACCCGTCCCTTATGCTCGCAACCCCGGAGACGTCCGTGCTCTCGGCGCCCAGATATATTTTGTCCAGGTTATGCACGGACAGGCCATAGATAGCATCATCCGCCTCCGCGCGTTTTTCACCGGCAACAGTCTTCAGCGCATAAAGCTGGTCTGTCGCATCGCCCCACGCCGCGCGTGCATCCGCATGTTTCTCCTCAAGCGCTGCCGCTGTGCGCCACTGCGCCCGCACGCACGGAGGGTACCATCCCATGTCGGGGATTGAATCCCACAGCCCCGAGCTGTCGCATGCTGTATCATCAACAACAATAAAGCACAGGCCTGCGCCGGGCCCCGCATAATCCGGGCCGCATATCCCAGACCGCCTTATGTCGCCAAGAAGCGCCTCCAGGGCAGCCCTCCTGCCGTTCACGTCCGCGCCGCCCAGTTCGGCGGAAAACAGCGCATTTTCCATTACCCCTTTCCAGTTTCCAACGTAATTGTACAGGTTCCAGGAGTATGCCGCCTCAACCGGCACAGAGACTGCGGGCACCGGCATAATCGCTGCGGCCTGCCCCAGCTGCGTGTATGTTGCCAGCTCATCCGCAAACTGCTTGTGCCGCACCGCGGTGCCGAGCGGCCCCTTCGCGGCGCACCCCTCCGGGCATTCAGAAAAAAGCTGCTCCACCTCGCTCTCCTCAAGGCTTTCGTGGAAGGGCAGCATCAGCCCGAGCGCATCCATCTGCGATATGTTTGCGGTCGGAGTTATGCTGTACCACATTTCCCAGACGCCGAGGTCCATTATGTATCCGTTGCCGGCTATCCAGCCGTCATTCTCCCACGGACGCGGGTAGCTCTCCTGCGCCCCGGACGCAAAGGAAAGAAGCAACACGATGGAAAATGCGGACAGAACCAGGAGTCTCATGCCCATTATTTTGCGGTGAAATGATTATATCCTTTGCCTCGGATACCGAACCATGAGCCTGTTGCAAATTACGAATGCGGCATAATCTCTGTGGTCCCCTAGTCTTGGGGTCTTGGAGTCCTGTAAGTTTCCGAAGACCTGAAGACCATGCAAGACTTGGAGACAACCACTGATGGGCATCGGCTTTAATAATCTCTGTGGTCTCCAGGTCTTGGGGGCCTTGAAGTCTGGTGAGGTCTTGAGTTGTCCTGAGGGTCCTGAAAGTCACACAAGACCCGAAGACCATGCAAGACATGGAGACAACTGCAAGACCTGGTGACAACAGCTAACGGGCATTGGTTTTAAATTTGCAACACCCTAACCGAACCATGGAGTATTCCGGGCTTATAAAGAACAGGAGAAGCGTGCGTGCCTTCAGGCCGGAGCCGCTTTCCAAGGAGCAGATAAAAACAATCGCGGATTCGGCAAACCTCGCCCCTTCAGCCGGGAACCTGCAGAGCTATGTTTTCTATGTGGCTGTGGACAAGGGGGTCAAGGAGAAGGTCGCCTCAGCGGCGATGGGCCAGGGGTTCATCTCCGAGGCGCCCGCGGTCTTCGTGTTCTTCGCGAAGGCGCAGCTCTCCGCAAGGAAATACGGGGAACGCGGGAAGCTTTATTCGCTCATAGACGCCACGATTGCCGCCGCGTACGCCCAGCTCGCAGCGGAAAACCTCGGGCTTGGCTCGGTATGGGTGGGCGCATACGATGACGATGCCGTGAGAGATGCCTTTGGGGAGGACGGCCAGCCGGTGTGCATACTCCCGGTCGGGCATCCGGCCGAAACCCCCGCAAAACATCCCAGGGCGGACCGGCTCAGGAAAATAATCTAGATCTTTATCTCGCACGCCGCAACCGGGTATTCCAGCCCGAATTTTTCCAGGACCGCAGGTGCTATCTCCCCTGCAACCCCGGCTTCCCTCCTAGCCGAGAATATTGAACAGCATCTCCCGGGCATGAACCTCCCGTCCGCCCCGGCCTTCAGCACAAAATCCATGCCAAGCTCCTTCCCGAGCGCCTGGAGCGCGGACTGCACCGTAGTGAAAGTGACACCATTTCCGGTTACCATGAACGCAATGCGCATCTCCTCCTTCCCGTCCCAGACCCCCCCGATTTCGTAGAACTTCTGCGGCAGCCCCCTGGTCTTGTTCACCTGGCATGTGGAAAGCAGGCCGGGAAGAAGGGAGGTCCTTACAACGGAGAACTCCTCGCTGCCTGAATTTGCGATTGCAGCCCTGCCCGAATCAGCCGTGCCCTCGAGCATCCTCTCATTCGTGAGCACGTAGTTCTTTGCCTCAAGGAACCCCATGCCGCACATTATAGTGTGCAGGGCCTCAGCCGCATCGCCAAGCGCCCCTATGGTTGGCAGCGGGGGCAGCTCCGGCTCAAATTTCTCATATCCGTATCCGATTGCAGCATCCTCTATTACGTCTATTAATGAGATTATGTCCATCCTGTATGGCGGCACAAGCACATGCCCTTCCTTGACGATGTGGCCCATCCTCTCCAGGGCTTCCCTGGCATCCTTCCTGCCCAGCTCCAGCCCGAGAACCCTGCCCGCCTCCTCCGCATCGTATTTCATTTCCCTGTAGGAAAGGTCCGGGTAATCGTTCCCCCCGGTTTCCACGGAATACACGGCCCCGCCGGCATCCGCAAACGAAGCCGCAATTATGTTGAGCACCCCTTCCACCGCCTCTTTCGATGTGCCCGTCACATCAAGCAGCACATTCTCCGTGCTCTCCGTAACGCGCGTCCTCTCGCTGTTTATTATCGGCGGGAAGGATATTATCCCCTCCCTGTCCTTTATAACAACCTTCCCGTGGGCGGCGAGCCCCGCGTACGCGACCCCCTTCGGGTGCTCGCGCAGCACCTCATCCAGCCCCATCTCCGCGTCCATGTCAAGCGGCACGAACCTCTCATCCGTCCCCACCACATACTCGAGCGGAAACTTAATCCCATCCAGGTCGTGGATGCCGATTGCCACCTTCTTCCTTCTTCTCCCGACAGTATCATGGAGCTTCTCCTGCATCTGCATGAGGTTCTGTATTGCTTCGTCATCAATCTTTACTCCCTTCACAACCCCGCAGCGCACGAACGGCCTTATCGCCTCCACCCCCTTCCCTACCGAGAGCGAATAGCCCGCCTTCTTCACTTTGTACGAAGGCGCTTTCCCTCCCTCGTAGCATGCGAGCGCCCTGAGCAGCCCCTCAACCGAGAACAGGTCCGGCCTGTTCGGCGTCACTTCCACAACGAGCCTGCCGCCCTTCTCCTCTGCCGGCGCCCCAATCCTTGTCAGCGCATCCGCTATCTCAGTCCCCCTCAGCCCGCTCCTCTTCTCCAGGATTCCAATGTCCGCCTCAACCATGGCCACCTAAATCAGTCCCCCGCCCCCAGTTTCCGGTTCCCCGTTTTCAGTTTCGGGTTTTTGCCATCCCGTTTCCAGTTGGCCTTCATCCGCATTCGCCCCCTCCCCTCCTTTCCTTCGCAAGCTTCATCCCGTATTCCGTTGGGTAGTCGCCCGCAAGGCAGCCGGTGCAAAGCCCCAGCCCTATCGCCTTCTTCAGCCCTTCCAATGAAACATAATAAAGCGTATCAGCCCCTATGAATTTCCTTATCTCTTCGACGCTCTTTTTGTTTGCAATAAGCTCTTCATACGTTGACATGTCCACCCCGTAGAAGCACGGGTGCCTTATTGGCGGGCAGGTGACGCGCATGTGTATCTCCCTCGCGCCCGCATCCCTCACCATCCTCAGTATCTCCCTGGTGGTCGTGCCCCTGACTATGCTGTCGTCAACAACAATCACGCTCTTCCCTTCCACCACGCCCCTCACAGGGTTCAATTTCGCCTTCACCGCGCTTATGCGCGCTTTCTGGTCCGGCATTATGAACGTGCGGGCGACGTACCTGTTCTTTATTATGCCCTCCTCATACGGAATCTCCAGAGCCCTTGAAATCTCCAGCGCCGCGGTCCTTGCAGTATCCGGTATGGGAACCACCACATCCGCCTTCACGGGCGCCTCCTTCGCGAGCGCAGCGCCCAGCCGCCTCCTCGCCTCATGCACCCCGACCCCGTTTATCACGGAGTCCGGCCTCGAGAAATAGACATACTCGAACATGCAGTGCCTGTGCGTGGAGGGAACGACCATCTTCTTCCTGAACCCCTCCCCCGGACTTATGGTCGCCATCTCCCCTCCGCCCAGCGTCCCTATATGTCTTGCACCGTTTATATCAAACGCAACGGTCTCGGATGCTGCGAAATACGCATCCCCGCTCTCCCCCAGCTCCAGGGGCCTTATCGCGTGCGGGTCCCTGAATGCAAACAGTACGCCGTCCTTTATCGCCACCACCGAATACGAACCATCAAGTTTTCCCATCGCGTGCCTCACAGCTCCCTCCACCTCCTTTCCCGCAGCGAACGCCTCCGCGAGCAGGTGCAATATTGCCTCTGAGTCAACCGTGCTGGAAAATTTTGCGCCTTTCTTCTCAAGCTCCTTCTTCAGCACATTGTAATTCGCGATGTGCCCGTTGTGCGCCACGGCCAGATTCATCTTATGCAGGATGGATGGCTGCACGTCCTCTATCCCGAAGCCATCCGTGGTGGGGTAGCGCGTGTGCGCAATCCCGGCGCTCCCGTTCATATCCATATCCTTCTCAGAGAATATGCGCGAGACCAGCCCAATCCCCCTCTTCTCCTCCAGTTTTTTACCGTTGTAGACCGCCATGCCCGCGGCATCCTGGCCCCTGTGCTGGAGCGCGAGCATGCCGTTGTAAACGTAGTTAGCCACGGGCTTGCCGGTTTTGGACAGCACGGCGACTATGCCGCAGCTCTCCCGTTTTCCGTTCCCGGTTTTCATATCTCTGCGGAGATAACTTGCAGAAACCTGCCGGTTTCCGCAATCCGGTTTCCAGTGCGCCGGCTCGTTTTCCATATCACATCTTTGCCGTTGATGTTTTAAAAACATCGTTTTGCCCTGCTGAATTGTAACCATGGTTACAAACCAGTTCTCAGTTTCCAGTTCCCTGTTTTCGAAACAGGCTAGAAAAACTCGCCCAGCCTTCTCTGCCTGAGGATTTTGCTCCTCTTCACATATTCCGAAATCCCCTTCCTCAGCCGGCTTCCAGCGGAAGCCAGCGCCTCAGAGAGAGTAGAATATTTCCTCACGTTCAGCGTCGCATCCCTCACGTTCTCCCGTACCTGGAACACTCCAACAGGAATCTGGTACCCTTCATAAATTTCCCGTATGGAAACCACCCGCGCCTGCCTCCTTATCCTGTCCAAAAACTCCAGAACCCCTATGCGCACAGCGTAATATCCGCCCGCCTGCGCGTCCGCATAAGCGGTCCTCCCCCCGAACGGCTCGTATTCCCCGCTCACCCGGAAATTATCGCTCCCGGGCGTCCATATTGTCCCTGGCGCCCATGCCTCAAAGTTCTCAAATTCCCATTTTCCCGGCATCACAATTATCTCAAAATGATTGGATAGCGATTCATTGCTCAGCACATAGAAATCCGGAACCTCCCCATACCCCCGAACCCTCTCCATCAGGTGCTTCCCGAGCATGTCATCCGTCGCAGTGATGCTCCACCGCGTGGGCACCATCTTCCTGTTCTCCTGCATCCCAAGAAGCCCTGCAGACAAAACCTTTGTGATATAATAGTTATCCAGCCCCGTCTCAAACATCTCCGTGGCAATCTCCCTCGCCTTCGCCCTCTCATGCAGCAATTCATCCGCCTTCTTCGGCACCTTCGGGTTCTCGCAAAGCCTCACATCCTTCATCGTCCCTGAAGCCCCTATGGGCTGCGCAACGGAAGAAAAAGTGGGGCTGAACACCGGCTCTTTCGAGAATCTCATCTCCACATCCACCGGCCGCACGCTCATCGCCACATCCTGCGTCTCTTCCGCCATCCTGCCTTCCGGCCTTATCCCCCCATACCTTTTCCCGCGTACAACATTCACCCTGTGCTCTATTATCTTCTCATAACCCATCTCATACATTTCCCGCTCGCCCGCGTATTCTTTAAGTGGCAGCACCGGCCCCCAGGAAACCGAAGGATAGCCGAAGCTGCCCACAAAAACCTCCGCGCTTTCTCCGAAAATATCCTTCTTCCCCAGGCTCTCCTGCCCCCTTCTCATCGCGCCCAGTTTGCTGAGCAGCGGGCAGTAGTCCAGCCCACACATCTTCCTTGTGCCTTTGCAGATGTGGCAATAGTTGTCCGGTCTCATGTAGTTCTCGGTCTCCGGTTTCCAGTTTCCAGCCCGGGTAGCATACTGTTTATTCCGTTTGCCTTCTAATAAACCTTCGCACGCCTCAGCCCGGTTTTCCCTGCATACATTCCTTACGCCGTCGGCTCCCAGATAGGTTTATATAACATTTCCGAGTAAATATAGAAGTGGTAATGATGGCGCATAAAGCCAGACGTCATTCTAAAGAAAAAAAGAGGCCGAGCGCAAGGAAGCCCTCCCGTGCGGCAAAGCGCGCTAAGGCAAAGCCCAGCCGCAAGGCCGTGCGTAAGCGCCTGCCCCACGTAAAATCCTGGCCGAAGTCCATGGTTAAGCTCAGGCCAAAATCCGCACAAAAAACAAAAAAGGCCGCGGAGGCCCCCGCAAGGAAGGAGGCGCCGCCAAAGCCGAACACGGAGCTCCTCACACTACTCGGAGATGCGCGCATCCGCCAGCTTCTCGTGGATGCGGGCGGCGAGCACACTCTGGAGATAGTAAAATCCTTCTCAAAGGAGCTGAGCGACGATGACCTCGCCAAGAAGCTCAAGATAAAGATAAGCGATGTCCGCGCCACGCTAAACCGGCTCCACAACATAGGGGTTGTCCAGTACAACCGCTACAAGGATGCGGAGACGGGCTGGTTCTCCTATTTCTGGTCCCTCAACATGGATAAGACAAAGGGATGGGTGGAGGAGCAGCTCATGAAGGATTCCGCGCCCGGCGACATCTCCAGCTCGGAATACTATTTCTGCCCCAAGTGCGGCTCAGAGAGCATCTATGAGTTCGCAGCCGCTTCTGACTACTCCTTCAGGTGCCCGCTCTGCAACCGCGCCCTTGAATTCGTGGACGAGGATGCAGCGAAGGATTTGTTCCCAAGGGGCCCGAGGCGCCCGTCCACCCCGTAATCGGTTCTCTGTCTCCGGTTCCCAGTTTCCCCGCACGCTTTTATCCCTTTCCTCCTAATCCATAGCCATGGGGAAGGAAAAGCATGAGAAGCGCATACAGGAGATTAACGCCTACTTAGTCCCATCCTTCCAGGGCAAGTTCCTTATCCTACGCAGGAGGGGCTCCAGCATCTGGGAATTCCCCGGAGGCGGCGTGGACTGGGGCGAGGACCCTTATGCAGCAGCCATACGCGAATGCAGGGAAGAGATAGGGCTCGCGCCCCACTCCGTAAAATTAGTAGGGATAACCTCCGCCACTTATGAGAAAGATGGAACCGAAAAGCACTCCATCTACATCGTCTATAAGGGAGAAATAAGCTCGGACAAATACGAATTAGGATTAGAGCATGAGGAGGGAAGGTGGGTTTCCCTCACCGAATTACAGTTCATGCACCTCGGGCTGAATGCGCAGGACGTGCCCCAAATGCTTTAATCAGTTTTCGGTTCCCTATTTCCAGTTCCGCCCGTTCCCTTCCTCTTCTTCAGGAAAAATATGTACTTCTCCGCCCTCTCCAATCTGCCCTTCAGCCTTCTCACTTCCGCATCCCTCGCCACCTCCCCAACCCGCGCACTCCTTGCCCTTCTCAGCTCCGCCTCCAGCCCGTCCGCCCTCGCCTTCTCGTATTCCAGCGCCTTTCTAAGATTTGCATTCTCCTCCGCCAGTCTTGCAACCCGTTCGTCCCTCCTGCCCGATGCCCCCTCTCTTTTCACTTCCTTCTCTTCTTCCGCCACCCTCTTCTCCTCCTTTCTCGTCAGCATCAGTTCCGCATTGTGCAGAGAATACCCCTGCACAACCATATGCTTCAATAAATCCCTGTCCAGCGCAGTATCCATCCCCTCAATCTGCCTCAGCCGGTTCTCATACGCGTGGTAGGCCTTCATCGCGCCTGCGTATGCATCCCTTATGTGCACATCATCAATGAACCTGCCCATTTCCTTCTTCTCCTCCTGCGTGAGGCTCCGCTCAGGATAAGACAACCGTACATTGAACCTTGCAGCCACCTTCTGCACAAAGCTGGGAGGCGGATTCACATCGCTCGCAATCAGGGAAGGAACGCCCACCTTCCTTATGATTTCCACAACCCTCTCGTCGCTTGCCTCCTTCTCGCATCCAGAGGCAACAAGCTCGCCTTTCAAATTGAGTGCCGCAAAAGCCGTATACACGCCCGGGTCAATGCCAACAATGAGGTGTTGTATCCAATCCCCTTCCTATCCAGTTATAACGTAATCCTGCTTCAAAAGGACCTTCTGCCCAGGGCGGAGGTTCCTCGTAACCGTAACCCCGCTCCCAACCCAGCAATCATTTCCAATAAGCTTTCCAGGCATCGTGCAACTAAGAACCCCGAACTTCACATTATCCCCAATCAGCGCCCCAAGCTTCTTCCTCCCGGAATTCACCCACCCCTTCTCCACAAGCACGACCACATTGCTAGCGTCAAACCTGTAATTTGCAACCTGTGTCCCCGAACCGAAATTAACCCCCTGCCCGACCACGCTATCCCCAATATACGATAAATGCTTCGCCTTCACATCATCAAATAGAATACTGTTCTTCACCGTAGTGGATTCACCAATCTCGCAGTTCTTCCCAATTGAATTGAACCCTCTCAAAAGTGCATGAGGCCCAATCCTGGTTCCGGCCCCGATATACGAAGCCCCCTCCACAAAGCTATCCACGACCTCCGCCCCCTCCTCCATTATCAGCTTCCCCTTCACAGTGGAATTCTCGACAGTCCCTGCGTTTGCCTCCATCTTATCCAAAAGATACTGATTCAAATCGAAAAGGTGCCACGGATACCCCACGTCCATCCAGAACTCCTCCGTCTCCACCACGTGCGCGCCCTTCAGCACATCCGTAATCTCATACTCCCCCCGCGGTGAGGGCGCGAGTGCCCTGATCTCATCAAAAATCTTCTTATTGAACGCATAAACAGAGATGTTCGCAAGGTTTCCCTTCGGGTGCTCCGGCTTCTCCTCCATGCCCACGAGCACCCCATCCTTCACTTCCGCAATCCCGTACCTCTGCGGCTCATCCACTTTTTTGAGCGCAACCGTCTTCTTCCCGTCATATTTCTCAATCACGTCCCTGTAAATCTCCGGGCTGCACACATTGTCCGCAGCCACCACCAGAAACTCCTCCACCGCCTTCTCCCTCGCATCATAAATCGCGGCAGCAGTCCCGTGCCTTTCCCCCTGCACCGCAAACTCAATCGCCATCCCCAAATTTTCTTCCTTCAAGTAATCGATAATCTGCTCCTTCCTGTACTTCACCACCACTACCGCTTCCTTCACCCCCGCATTCTTCAGATTGGACAGCACATTCCACACAAGCGGCTTCCCGGCCACCTGCAGCATCGCCTTTGGCCGCGTATAGGTAAGGGGGCGCATCCGTTCGCCTTCCCCGCCCGCCAAAACGATTGCTTTCAAGTTTCCACCCGATTTACTCTCTGCGCAAGAGAATAAGAAATTAACTAACGCCTACACACTAACGCCTAAACAGCCTTCCTTATTATTTCCCTCGCCTTCCCCGCAACCTTGTCCAGCAATTCCTTATTCTTCGCTTCGGCCGTCAGTCTGATTATGCTTTCAGTTCCGGAAGGCCTAACAAGAACCCAATACCCTTCTCCATCTATCCGTATCCCGTCCCCGGTTTCCAGTTTCCAGTTGCCGGTTTCCCGTTTCCAGCCTGATTCAAGCTCCGGCATTATCCTTTCCATCGCCTTTTTCCTGTCCGCAGTCTTATACTTCTCCCTGACCATTGGATTGGGTTTAAACCGGGCCGCAAGCGCACTGAATTTCCCTTTCTCACAGAACATCTCCACAAACTTCGCGGCAGCCATTACCCCATCAGGCACAAGCACTCCCCCCCTAAAGATGTACTCCCCAGCCGGCTCACCGCCAAAGACCCCCTCGCTCTTCACCATCTCCTCGCTCACATGCACGCTCCCCACAGAAGTCAAAACAAACTCCACCCCATTCTTCTCAACCGTCTCCTTCACAATGAGCGAGCTCTCCACCGTGCTCACCACCTTCCCCTTCTTCTTTGCCAGCTCTTCCTCAATCATAAGCGCAAGTTGCACATCCGCATTCAAAAGCTCCCCTCTCTCATCCACAACTGCGCACCTGTCCGCATCCCCATCATGCGCAATGCCCAAATCCGCCCCGCATGCCCGTACCGCAGCAGAAAGCCAGGGCAGATTCTCCTTATTCGGCTCAGAAGGCCGGTTGAACCCCCTGGTTTCGCAGTTCAAGGATACAACCCTGCACCCCAGCTCCCTAAGAAGATAGGGCGTAACCACCGCCCCTGCCCCATTGCAGTCCACAACAACCTTCGGCTTCTTCTTCGCAATCAGTTTCGCATCCACATTCCTCTTCACAAGTTCAACATATTCAGGAATTACATCCTCAACCCTCCTTCCCCCTGGAAAAGCCCCGTATTCCATCCCCTTTTCATATCTTTCCAGAACCCGCTTCTCTTCGTTTCTGCTTATCTCCCGCCCTTTTCTCATGAATTTCAAGCCATTATACTCGGCCGGATTATGGGAAGCCGTAACCATCATCCCCCCGCACCCGAATTTCATGCTCGCAAAAGCCACTAAAGGAGTAGGCACAATCCCCAGCCCGATCCCATCATGCCCCGAACCCAAAACCCCACTCATGGCCGCAAAAGCCAGCGGAACCCCGCTCTCCCGCGTATCCCTTCCTATGCAGACATCTGATTCGGCAAATGCATTTGCCATCCTTAACGCTAACTCAGGCGTAATCTCCTTTCCATAGATTCCCCTTATCCCCGAAGTCCCAAACATCGGTTTCCTATTCCCCAAAAGCAAATATAAAGATAAGTTTGTGCATTTTGGTGTTTAAAAGTGTCTTTTAAAACCCTTCGCAACCCTATATTATTGAATGGCAGGCCAGAACGGAGATTCAAAAGCCCCACGGCAGGCAGTGGTTCCCCCAGAGCCGGGGCCGCCGGCCAGGAGGCTCGAATCCCGTGTCCCCACGCTCCCGCCCCAGGCTCCAGCACAGCCCAAGCCCCTGGTCGCAGGAATAGACAGGGCAGCAGGAATAAAGCCCTCTCAATCAACGGTTCCAGGGAGAACGCGGCCAAGGATTACCCGCATTTCCGAGTATCTCGCCGAGCTTAGGAGGATGGAAATGGCGCAGTCCCCCCCGCCCGCCGCGAGATTTGACAGGGACACGTACGAATTCATGCAGGGGTTGCGCGGAAAGGTTCAGGAGAGAAGGGAGCCGATGGACTGGTCCGGCATAGGCTGCGTAAAAGAAGCGCCTGCCCCGCATTCGCTCGTGGATACGCTCACAAACGGTTTCCCGGCAGCCGCGGAAGTGCCGGCCGGGGCTCCGCCAGGCACCGACGGGCTGCTTTCAAAGGAGCTGTGGGTTGAAGCCGGCCTCCCGCGCCTGCGCAAGAAGAAGCCGGCATCCATTGATGAGCCCCCTGACATCAAGAAGCGCCTTGACCAGTGGTGCCTTTCGCTTGACCATCCCGCAAAGGAGGTCCTGCTCAATTCCCTCATAGAGGACGCGGTCTCCGAATTCTCGGCCCTGAAGCGCGCGTCAAAGGGCCTGGTGACCGTCTGCTCCGGAGGAAGGCCCGACTACCTTCTCGAAGCCGAGGTCGGCGCACCGGTCGGCAACATCTCAGCCCAGTTCCTCAGGAAAATGAACACAATGAGAAAGCATGGCATTCTCCCGGAAGCGGACGCAAAGGCGCTGGTTGAGCAGCTCGTCCGCTTCGTCTTCCACAATCCCGGCCCGGTGGAGGGCCCCGGCATAACAGAGGCCGGCATGAGGAACGGCTTCTTCCGCGCTGTCACATGGTGCATAT
Source organism: Microcaldota archaeon (assembly GCA_040753215.1). Classification (GTDB taxonomy): domain Archaea; phylum Micrarchaeota; class Micrarchaeia; order Anstonellales; family Bilamarchaeaceae; genus CAIXOA01. The sequence goes on from JBFMEZ010000025.1 coordinate 81,858, forward strand.
GCACGTGCACGAACCCCTCCCTGTTCCAGGAATTCTTCTCGAAGAACAACATACTGCTCATAGATGCGGTCGGGATAGCGGCAGGCCTCAATTCAGACGAGGCCAGGGCAGTTATGGGCGATGCGGGCGTTCGCTCCGCGCTTTACAGGCTCCTGAAAAAGAGGTGGGTGGCCACAGGTTTCGAGCACCTCAAGGAGACGCTAAGGGCGGACAGCGCCAGGGGGTTGCTCGACCCAAGGGCTGCGTTCCACTTCACCACGGTCCTTTTCAGGGAGGCCGGCGAATACCAGCGCATCGTACAGTCCTACTCCATACTCGCAAGGAACATGAGCAACCTTAAGGTAGTATCCCCCTCGCGCGGCATTCTTTACCTAAGCGAGAGGGAGTTCATCGCCTGCCTCAGGTCTAGGGGAAACCTGCAGCCCAGGCTCAGGGCCGGGATAGACAGGATGCACGAGTTCATAGCCGGGCTTTTCGCAGGCAGGGCAAAGGGTTCTGGCCAGGAGGAACACCAGTATGCGGTGGGCAGGAGCCCGGCGGAGATATCCGGGATATTCAACACGGTCCTTGAGGGGCTGGATTTTTTCATCGGAGACCCCAAGATGCGCAGGATGGCCCTGGAGGCGATACAGCACTATGGGATAGGGGGCGGGGAGGGCCAGCCGGCTTCCTTCAAGAAGATATTCGCGCTCTGCCTCTTCACGCGCTACAGGGACGTGCAGGATTACGGCAGGCTCTTCAGGCTGCTCTTCGACTATTCTGACCCAATAGTCTCGGACCTGGCCCTGGACCATGCCGCGTGGCTTCTGGCGCAGGAGGCAAACTTCATCCTGCTGCGCGAGGAAAAGCCGCGGGAGTCCGCCGCCACCCTAAGCCCGGAGGACCTCGCGCAGATACTCGCGGAAGGGGATTCCCCGTTCTGAGTTTCCAGTTTCCGTGTCTCTGCGGAGACAACTCCATGTTGCTTCGGCAACAACTGGCGAAGTTCTGCGGAACTTCACCATGGCAGAAACCCGCGGGTTTCCGCCATCGGGTTTCCAGTCATCTTTCTACGGTCGCGTTGTACCTCATCCCGTTCCAGACTATCTTCACGTCCTCCCCTAGATAGTTCTCAATCACCGTTATGTTCCTCACGGTACCCAGGACCGCTGCGTTCTTCAGCGACTGCCTTGAATTTGTCCAGTCGGTTGCGCTCCCGCTTATCACAATCAGCTCCGGCTTCGTCTGGTCCATCATCCAGTTTATCTCAGTCAGCCCCGCGCCCATGCCGTGGTTCGGCCACTGCACTATCTGGCACGGCCCGCTGAGCTGCGCGACCCTCTGCTGCGAGCCCAGTATGTCGCCCGTGAGCAGCACGCACAGCCCGCGGTCTTCAACCTTAAGGACAATCCCGTCATTATTCACGTCAAAGAACCTGTCCTCCCCCTTTATCGGGTTGAGCACGGTTATGTTTATCCCGTTCAGCACCGCACGGTCCCCTTCGCCAACAATCTTCAGGCTCTCTTCCCCAAGGTTCGCCAGGTAGGCGGCGTATTCCTGGCCCCCCTCCTCCGGCCTCCACACCTCCCCGAACCTGAACCTGTTGGACACGTACTCCAGCCCCCCATAGTGCTCAGGGTCATCGTGGGTTGAAACCACAAGCTCAAAATCGTCCACGCCCTTCTCCAGCAGCATGTTCACGAGTTTCTGCTGGCTTACAGAAGGCCCCCCGTCCACGAGTATGTCCGTGTCCCCTTTCTTTATGAGGACCGCATCCCCCTGCGTGTCCCCGGAGCCCACGTTGAAGAAATACACGTACAAATCCGTATTCGGCGTGCTCACGTACTCCGTGGCGCTCGCCTGCGGCGGGGTTGCGTTGCCCTGCGTGACCACAGTCCCCTCGCCCTCCCTTATCACAAGATAGCCGCCGGAAGCGTTTCCGGTTTCCGGTGTCCTGTTTCCGGTTTCCTGTTCTCCGGCAGGCGGCTGTCCGCCGCCGATGCAGCCCAAAACAAGCAAAAGAACCAGCCCGAATGCGATCCACTTCATATTCTACACCAACAACCTCTTGGGTAATTCTTTTTATAAACATGCGCCGAATCCGTCCGGAATAATGCGGCAGAGAATAACACAACGGGCTTAAAACTCCCGCATCACCAGACTCCACATGGTTTCCAGACTTAGTTTCAGGTCAGAGGCAGAGCTAGGCAGGTATGTGGAACAGTAGCAGGGCAAGCTGGTCCCTGGTCGAAACGGCTTCAGGAAGATACTCGACCCCGAGGGCATGATAAGGGCCAACGTAATACAGAATACGGACGGCTCCATCAGCGGGACCCAGTTTGCGACCCCGTTCCACACCCGGCGGGCATACGAAGAGAGAAAGGGCCATATCGGCCAGCCGGTGGAAAGGAGGGCTGGAGGGCTGCGCAGCGGATTCTGGCCGCAGGAGTGCATGCTGGATTAGAAGTTTCCGGTTTCCAGTTTTTTCTTATTCCTACTTTATTAACTTCCCCCGCGCGTCCTCTAACTGTACCCTGCCGACGTCTTGCTTCCTCCGCAATTCCGGCATCAGCGCACCGGAGAAATGCAAAGGTTCAACTTCCATGAATATCTTTTCCATAAACCCGAAAATCCGCTCCGCCTCCTTCCTTTCCCCCTTCCTCAGGTGGTCGAACATCCTCCTTTTCAGCTCGCCCATGCAATCCAGCAATCCATCCAGATAGGACTCATCTCCCACCCCGACCTCCTTCTGCGAAAGCACTTTTCCGTCCCTCGCAATCCCGAGGTAAACCATTCCCTCGGTGTATTCCGCCTTAGGGTGCTCCAGCCGCCACTCCAATCCCGTGGCATTCTTCTCCATTTCCCCGAGCACCTTCTTCGCCTCCCCGAGCAATTTCTCCGCCTCTTCAAAATTCCCCAGGTGCGTTTCCTTTATGGATTTTGAGCAGAGCCGCACGGCCTCCCTCTCCTTCACGATGAGCGAATCCAGCCGTTTCTCCTTCTCAAGCATCCTCTTCTCAATCTCAGAAACAAGTTCCATGCCTTATTCTCTCACTCCTGCTTAAAAAACTCTTTCCAAAACCCGCAGTCCCCGGTTTTAAAACATTTCCTATCATAAATAATAACATGGCTGAAACCACCTACCAGCCGCAGACACAGCAAAGAATCCTGCAGGTGCCCGCCGCTGAGCAAAAAGACGCATTGTTCCGCAAGCATCCGTTCCTCAAGCACTTCGGCACCAGGCAGCGCAACAAGGCCGGGGAGTGGCTGATGGTGCTGGCAGAACGTGAAAAGCTTGTTTCGTCGTTTGTCCAGTGCATTGTGGATGAACTTGCAAGAAAGGATGCACGCGAGAAGATGTGCTCTCTGGTGGCGGGTCCTTCTCCCGAAGCAATGGATAAGTTCATAGAAGCCGCGAAGGCAAAGGCCGAAGACTATGGCATCGAAACAGATGGCTTGAGACACGAATCTGTGCTAGAGAAAATAAGGCGGAGCCCCTTAGATGCGGTCGAGATAACAGTATTGGCAGATGTGCTTCGTGCCAACGGAATCTTCTTTGGCCGTTATGGCCACAATATAGTTGACGCCTTTATCGCGGACATAATCAAATATGCATCGTTCCCCTTCATGACTAAGCCGGCGGCGTATGTTCTTTGTAAAGATACCATGTTGTTTTTTGGGAGGGTTGTCGAGCCAGGGTCCCCCCTCTTCTTTTTTATGCCATCCGCATGGGCTGACGGGCACCAGTTTGTAATACCCCACTCACGGTGGTATAGATCCGAAGCGCTTTGCCCCGAAGCCATACAGCACGAAGCACAACACATGTTCGATGCTAATGCAGGGATTATTTTCGAGAATATTGAATACACACCATACCTTGCTGGATTTGCATTTGCACCGGAAGTACGCGTCTATCCTCAGTTGCCAGACCCAGGGCCTCATTCTTCAGCCCGTTTGCGCATCCACAACGAACTCATGGCGCTATTCGATTTCGGCGATGCCATCAGGCTAATTTCTTTGTCTCCAGAGCAGGTTAATGCAGCCGCGCTCGCGCTGTTGAATGCCGAATACAAGAGGAAGATTGGCTTCACCTACGATGAGCTGGTCGCACCGTTCAAAGAATTGCAACCCGTCATCTAGTTTTTAATCCGTTCCCTCCATTACTGCACATGGTGCTCTAATGATAGTCCTCAATCTTAAGAATTATTCCGCCTCCTTCACCCGCTGCCTCGCCCTCACGGACGCGGCCGCGAAGGTCTCCCATGATTCCGGCATGCGCATAATCGTGTGCCCCCCTCCCACCCACCTAAACTGTTCCGCCTCCATGTACAAGGACGTCTTCGCCCAGCACACGGATGCGTTCGAGCAGGGCGCGCACACAGGTTTCCTCATTCCGGAGGCGCTCAAATCCATCAACGTAAAGGGCTCATTGGTAAACCATTCCGAGCACAGGATAGGCACGGAGAATGTAGGAAAAACCGTTTCCCTGCTCAAAACCCACGGATTGGAAACCGTGGTTTGCGGAGAAAATGCGACAGAATGCGCAGAATTAGCCAAGTTCGGCCCGGATTACATCGCGGTTGAGCCACCCGAACTCATCGGCTCAGGCATTTCAGTTTCCACAGCGAAGCCCGAAGTGATTACTTCTACAGTAGATGCAGTAAAAGCAGCCAACCCTTCCGTCCGCGTCCTCTGCGGCGCCGGAGTCTCCACAAAGGAGGATGTAAAGAAATCCCTGGAATTGGGCGCAAAGGGAGTCCTGCTCGCCTCCGCATATGTGAAGGCAAAGGACCCGGTCAAGTTTTTGCAGGAGTTCGCCGGGGCGTTCTGAAAAAATGTGCCAGTCCGTGTCCGTTTAAATATTTCAGTACATAATACAACCATGAACTCAAGACGTTTGCAATTTGTTCAGTTGGGACTGCCCATTCGTACCCGGAAGCAAGGAGAATGGCTGCAAGCCGGGACATGGAACTCCCCGCTTACAAGTTGCTTGACAGATATTTCCTGAACCATGCTGGTTCCGGAATGGCCAAAGAACTCCTTGCCCACCCGGAAAAGGACGGCGTTTTCCAGAGAGGAAGGGACATCAGGGATTCCTTATCAGACCTCTCAATCCCGGCGTCTGAAGTGCCTCCGCAGGCATTCGGAAGGAAAGGAATCGGGATGCTGGTGGTGCCGAGGGATGGGGAAGAGGGACTGGAGGCAAGCAAAGGGCGGACATACGTCCATCCGCAGCCCATAGCAATTTTCAATGGAATGGTACAGACCTCCGGTAGATGGGTGTACGGATGCATGCCGCATGGCAACTTGGGGTTTCCAGTCGCAATGTCAATCTACGATACGTGTGCAGAAGATACGAAGAGGTCGCTTTTACGGACTGCGGGCGAGGGCATTAGGCCTGTCAAGTGCGGGTGCGTCATCGTAAAGGGCGCATGGTACAACAAATTCGTCTACCTGGGCGGCAGTCCGTCGTATGGTCTTAGAGTGGTTGGAGTGCTTCCCTCCAGCGAAAGCGCCCCGCAGCACTATTATGGACTAGGCGGCAGGTAGCGTTTTAGGGGAATGCCTTAGGCCAATTATGGAACTTATCTGGGCAGCCCAAAACTTTAGCCGTAGAATATCTGCCTTAGTGAAAGGTCCTTGGGCAAACTGACATGCACCCACTTCTTTCTTTCAACCCATCGTCTTTCCATATCTGTTAATAAACATATCGCACGTAATATACATATCAAACAGGTGAAAGAAATGGTAAGCATAACACTGTCCGTCCCTCTGGAGCTGAAGAAGGAGATGGAGGTCTTCCCGGAGATGAACTGGAGCGAGGTCGCGAGGCAGGCGATAATCAGGAAACTGCAGATGCTCAAGAAGTTCAGGGAATTCTCGAAGGAGAGCAAGCTCACAGAAGATGATGCGCTGCGGCTCGGCCAAGAAGTCAGCGCGGCGGTTTCAAGGCGCCACAAGAGATGAAGGGATGCAGCTCGTGGTGGATGCGAACATCCTTTTCGCTGCCCTGATAAAGGACAGCAAGACAATCGAGCTTCTTTTCAGCGATTTTGCGATGTTCTTCGCCCCGGAATTCATACTTGAGGAATTCCAAAAGCACAGGGACGAAATCCTGCAAAAGACCAGCAGGAGCCCGGAGGAGTTTGATTCCGTATTCGAAATCCTTAAGGAAGTCATCATCGTTGTGCCAAAAGAGGACTACGAAGGCATGCTTCCCGCCGCGGATAAAATCGCCCCGGACCCTAAAGACGCCCCCTATCTCGCCCTTGCGCTCAAGTTGAACATTCCGATATGGAGCAACGATAAGAGGCTAAAAACCCAAAACGAAGTGAACGTATACAGCACAAAAGAGCTTTTGGGATAAGCAAAGGACCCGGTCAAGTTTTTGCAGGAGTTTGCGGCGGCATTCTGAAAAGTGTGGTAATAGCTTCTTAAATATTCCCATATACTAATACCTTTATGAACGCTACAATTCATGCAGCAAGATTGATCCGCGGCCCGGCGCTGGAAGTGCTCGTCCCCAGGAGCAGGGGCGTGCCTTTTGACGAGGCGCTCGGGGTTGCGGAGCGGGGAAGGATGTTATTGCTTCAAACCTGAGATTGCACAGGGCACAAACAACCGGGGAGTGGAGGGCCATTAGAGAAGTTTTTGCATGCTGGACGGGTACAATGGTGGGCTTCGTGGAGCCGGGCGAAAGGCTTGGGGAGGCAATTGTGTGGAACGAGCCCGGAACAGCCATTGAAAGGGTTTTCCCGGTTCCAAAGAGGTTCAGGGAGCTGAGGGATTGCGCCCTTGTTGTGGAACATCCATATTACACTATTGAGCCAAAGGGGAATGAAAGGATTGTCAGGGCAGAAAGGGGAAAGGTGGAAGTTGTAGAGGAATTGCCACCTGAGGATGGCTTTTATCTTATAGACCCGAAGCACGGCATCCCGCAGGGAAAAAAAGTGGAGCCAGAAGGTCGGGTGGATTTGGCAAATCTGTCTAGGATTGCGAAAAGGGTGGGCCTTGTTGCCTGCGGCAACAACAACTGGGGCGGCTACGTCAGGCGGTACGTCGACGCGGTCTACCAGGTGTCCTGCAGGCTCGGGGTGGCAGTGGAAGCCCCCGGAGGGGGCGCGCCGAAAATGCACCGCCAACACAGAGGAGAAGCGCTGGAATAAGCCAAGCGCCTCGCGCAAGGCGCGGCATCTGCAGTTGAGCATCTAGGCACGGTGGTCGCAGCCGAGCGCCTAGAAGAGATAAGGGCGTTGATTGCGGCAGTTGAAATTGAGCATTCCACCCATCTCTGATGGGTGGTGGGGGGTGGAATGCAGCTGTCAAAATGCTCCCAGTGCGAGCGCCCTTGCAAGCCACCGGCCTGCGGCCGGTGGTGGCGCGAGCATTTTGACAATCTCTAGCCCGCCAGCGCGAAAACATATAGTCCAAACTATGCAAATATCATAGCCGGGACTATATTTCTATCTGACCGGCAAGGAGTCAAACATCCGCGTTATATCTTTCAACTCCAGCCCAACCACCCCCCGCTCTTCCATGTATCTTTTCGCAGATGGCGTAAATCCTGCCTTCGCAACGACCAGCATCCTTACGTTTGAGCGCTGTTCATGCGTGCAGGAAAGGAAGGAAATCCTGCTCTCAAGCTCCGCCACAACCTGCGCGTCAGCAGGCGTGTTCTCCCACTTCACCTCGCCCACGAGCATGGATTTCTTCCCAAGCGCTACGATATCCATGTCTCCCTCCTTGCGCCCCCACCAGCTTCCAAGCTCGTAGAACTCCAGAACCGCGTCCCCAAGCTTTTTGCCGTTCCATTTCGCCAAAAGCTCCTTCACCACGCTTTCAAACACGCGCCCTTCGAAAGCAGGCATCTCCGCCGCAATCCTTTCCTTGACATAATTGTAGTTCTCTATCTCAAGCGCGGAAAGGTTCCTGAACACGAAATTGTACCAGAAGGCGAAGAAATTGTCCTGGAAAACATACTGCGGCCGGTGCTTGCCGCAGAGGGGCGTAATCTTTTTTATGAGCTCAAGGTACTTCTCCAGCTTGTTCAGGTAAAAACCCATCTGGCCTGCGCCAATCCCGGTCTGGTCAGATATTTCCTTCGGATTCCTGTGCCCGCCAGCAATTGCTGCCAGGATGGAATTGTACCTTCCCGTATTCTTCAGCTCCATCCGCAGGAGCGCCTGCGGCTCGTCGCGCAGAAGCCCGTCCTTCTTCAGCATTGCCGCCTCCACAACCCCCATGTACTTTGAAGCGTCGGTGCACTGCTCCGCAAAGCGCAGGTAGCTCGGCATCCCGCCGTAAGTTGCATAAAGCTTCATGAGCATCCCTTCATCAATCCCCGGAAGCGCCTGCCTGAACGACTGGTAGTCAAAAGGGCGAAGCTTTATCCGTGCGGTCGCCCTCCCAAAGAGAGGCGATTTGCTGCTTATCGCTATGCGTTGTATCGCGCCAACCGCTGAGCCGAGGAAAACAACCATTATCGGCACATCTTTGAGCTTGGTGTCCCATAATTTCTGGAACCTAGTGAAGGCCCTCGGGTCCGTGCGCATTCTCTGGAATTCATCAATCACTACGACGGTCTTCCTTTCCCCCGCCCTCTCACCGAGAAATGAGAAGAAAGACTCCCACGCCCTGAAGTCTGCCCTGACCTCCGGCCACGATATGGATACATCTTCGGATATTGAACGGAGCATGTCCGCAGGAGCCCTCTCGTCCACGAGAATGTAAGCTCCTTCGTCCTTGGGAACGTTGTCGGCGAGGAATTTCCTTACAAGCTCGGTTTTCCCAACCCTCCTCCTGCCATACAGGATGATTAGTTCCCCGCGGCGCAGGTTCTCAAACCTCTGCCTGAAAGTTTCCAGCTCCTCTTTTCTGTCGGTGAATTTTACCATGCACAATACTTATAGTTCAAACTATATAAATGTTATTGTTTCGGCTATAACTTAGAAAACCAGCACAAGTAGTCATCCGTAAAATATCGGCCTCAGAGACAATTCCTTGGGCATGCTGAGCTGCTCAAATGGTTTATCCGCAGTTTTCTTCTTAATCTCCGCAGCCAGCTCCTCAGCCTTCATCTCTTTCTTTTCCCCGGTCTCACGAACAGTAACAGAAAGCTTGCCGCTCTCCATTTCCTTGTCCCCAACCACAGCAACATAAGGAACCCAGTCCTTTTCCGCCTGCCTTATCTTCTTTGCGAGGCTTTCCTGCGTATCATCGATGTCCGTCCGTACCCCCTCAAACTTTGCAAACAGTTTCCCTGCATATTCCAGATGCCTGTCTGCAATAGGAATAATCCGCACCTGCGTTGGAGAAAGCCAGAGCGGAAGCATCGCCTTCTCCCCCTTCTCCATCCTCATCGCTTCCTTCTCCAAGAGAGCATAGACCACCCTTTCCAGGCTCCCGGAAATGGATGCATGCGTAATCACGGGCTTCTTCCTGCTTCCATCCTCATCCACATAATGGATTCCGTACGTGCCTGCATTCTCCACATCAATCTGCACCGTAGTAAGTGCAGAAGCCTTGTCCATCGAATCCAAAAAGTTGAACTCAAATTTCGTAATGAAGTACGCATACCTCTCATCAAACATCTCCACAAGCACCGGCTTTCCAATCCTCTTCACCATCCTCGCATACCATTCCTTATTTTTCTCATAGAAATCCGTCTCTATGCGGAAGCCCACCTCCGCCTTCTCAAACAACCCAACCGAAGAAAGCCAGGAAATCCCAAGCCCAAGCTGCCTCTCAAACTCCTCCTGCGCCTGTGGAATGTCCCTGCAGAGGGCGTGCATATCCGGCATCGTGAAAGCCCGCAATCTCTTCAGCCCGGCGAGCTCCCCTCCCTGCTCGCGCCTAAATGAATAGCGCGTCAATTCATACATTTTCAAAGGAAGGTGCCTGTGCGAAATCACCATTCCCGTGGCCATCAAAAACTGCCCGAAGCAGGCGGAGAACCGTAAAAACAGCTTCTTCTCGTCCGAAAGCACCACATACTGCCTCGCAGGGAAGCGGTCAAGGTATTTCTTCAGCGTCGGGTGCTCAAAATCATACATCACGGGCGTCTCCACCTCCATCGCCCCATAATCCACGCAGAAATCCGTTATGTCCTTCTCAAGTATTCTTTTGATCAGCCGCCCGTTCGGGTACCAGCGGAAGTTCCCCTGATCCGTCCCAGGCTCGTAATCCACGAACTCGTGCTCCTTCATTATCTTCACGTGCGGCGGCTCCTTCTCATACGCCCGCACCTTCTTGGCCTCATAGGTCATGAACTTATGCAATCCCTCATGTCCCTTGTAATTGAACTTCTCATGCTCAACCAGCTTCCCTTCCGGAGTAAGCACATAGAACCTGCTCTGCAGCCCCGCCTCCTTTTTTAGGGATTCCGAAACCCTCTCTTCGCTCTCCACGCCCTTTATCTTCATCTCCTTTTTCTCTGCCTTCATTCCCGGAGTGAAAACGCGCGAAAGCTCACTAAGCGGATGGCCTTTTGCCTCCACCTTGAATTTTTTATAATAGCCGAAAGGCGCCCTAAGCACCGTAAACCCGTTCTCCTTCAGCGCCCCCTCGATATCCTTGAGCAATTGTATCGCCGCTTCCGGAGAGGATGGCGTGCTCCCAAAAAGAAGGTGCGCATACGGATAAAGCATCACATTCCTGCATTTCACCTGCTCGGAGACAGACAAAAGGTCATCCACGGCCTGCTGCGCAATCCCGTTCAGGTCCTCCTCATCGCTCTTCTCCACCGCAATCCGGACCCAGATTACGTCCTTCATCTCGCCTTTTTCCATTTCCTTGGGAATAGCTTCCGCAAACTTGGTCTTCCTGGTGGTCTCGTACGAAACCCTGTCCGCATGGATGATAAGCTCCTTCATCTGTAATACCTCTATAATGTAACCATGGTTACATGCCAGTTTTCAGCTTCCGGTCTCCAGTTTCCAGAACGGGAAACCCGAAACAGGAAACCATCAATCCCCAACCCCCTCTATAATAGCGGCATAAGCCGGCCTGGATATCAGCAATCCAAGCAGCGCACCCAGTATTGTCGAAATCGCGAACCCGATAATCTCCACCATTCCGGAGAAAAGCAAAGGAACCATCGCAAACACAGCCACCGTAACCGTAGTCGTCACAATCTCGAACGCCTTCGCCAGCTTCTCCTCCCTCGTCCCTTCCTTCTTCAGCAGCTCATCCGTAATCACGATCTGCGAGTCCACTCCCACCCCAATCGCCGCAATAATCCCCGCCATCCCGGCCAGATCAATAGTGAAAGACCCTATCACCGAAAGAAGTATCACCATCTCAGAGACGCTTATCGCAATAATGGGCAGGAGTATGCTCACCTTCCTGTACCTCAGCGAAACAAGGATGGAGATAGCCACAAGCGCCAGCCCGAGCCCTATTATGCTCAGCCTCAGGAACTCTTCTCCCAAAGGTGCGGGAACCACGGTCTTGGAACCGATGGAAATCTGCACAGGAAGCGCCCCGCCCTTCAGGATGGATTCTATCTTCCTCTCGCTCTCATAAGCATTCCTTGTCTTGTCCGCTCCCGTCCCCTGCGCAGCCCCGCCTATCTGGAACCCATAATTAGGTATCCCCGTAGTAATAGAAGGCGAAAGCCGCGGCGATGAAAGCAGCCCGACCGCCTTCCACTCATCCACCGTAGTCCCCTGCACATCCTCCGAATACTGGAATTTTGGGGAAATCTCCCCATCCTCCACAACACTTAGCACGAACCCCTTCGCTTCCAGCTGGCTTCCAATCTCCCCAGCCAGCGAGCTTGAAACAATCGCCTTCGTCCTGTTTGTTTTCGGCGTAAGGTTTCCCAAACCCCCATCATAAACATACAGCCCAATATCATTCCCATCCAGCCGCAGCGCCTCCTCCATCGCGGATAGAATCCCCTCCCTGTCCGCAACCTGCGCATTCCTGCCCAGCTCTTCCCATGCAGCCACCACAACCGCATCGTTCGGCCTGTCCAGGAACATGTATATGGGATAATTCCCCTTTCCCTTCACCGCTTCCGCAAAATGCTCCGCCCCCTCCCTGTTCACCGAGAACGCGACCCCCCAGTCCTCCCCCCTTAGCGCTGAAGGCGGCACCCTGTAAATAGTTCCCGGGAGTATATACTCCCCCCTCATCGCCTCCTTCCCGTCCACAACCCCGGTATACACCCCCTGGTGGGCAAGCACGTCCTCAACTGATTTTATGAAACCCGGGTCCGAGCTCGGCACCTCCACGTTTATCTGCGATTCACCGACCGCCCTCACCTTCACTTCCGTAAGCCCAAACGCGGATGCCCTTTTCTTTATCGTATTCACCATCTCGTCCATAAGGCTCGATGGCACAGGCTGCTCCAGTATTACCGGAATCCTCGTCCCCCCGCTGAAATCTATCCCGAACTTCAGCCCGTGCAGCCCCATGTTGAAAAGCGCAAGGAGTATTATCGCCCCCAGCCCCATCATCTTCAGCTCTTTCCCGTGCCAGAAGTGCGTGAGTGCCCCGAACACGATTAGCGCGAGCATGAGGAAAAGTCCGGAGAAAACCGGATAGAGATAAATGGCAGCAGCGAAAAGGAGGACAAGCGCAGCCAGCACTTTCTTTGCGTCTATCATTTTTTCTCCCCACCCATGTGCTCCTTGTAATACAACACCATCACCGCTCTCCTTTTTTCTCGCTCCAGCTCGCCAGTGGCTCGCTTCCGCTCTGTGCGGCAAATAGGCAAAAAGGAGACCAAAAACCCCAGACTATTCATCCGCCCACCTTCGCCGCATGCTCCTTATACCACAACACCATCACCGCATTTAATCCCCAGGTCGCAAACACGTCCCCAACCAGCCCCGCGAGCGCAACCGCCGAAATCTCATAATAAACCGCTATGTGCGTAATCACCGAGACCGCAAACAGCACCAGGAAGGCAACCATCGCCGAGAAGCTCATCGTCATCCCGGTCTTCATCGCATCAAACGCGTTCTCCCTCGGGTCGCCCCTCCTCTTCACCAGCCGCGTGGTCAGCAGCACATCCGTGTCCAGCGAGAACCCGACAAGCATCAGCAATGCCGCAAACGAAGGCAATGTAAGCGGTATTCCGAAAATGCTCATCGCGCCCAGCGCTATTACCACATCGCTCGCAGCGCCCGTAAGCACCGCAAGGCTCGGCACGAGCGTCCTGAAGAAAAAGAACACCAGGATAGTGCTGAGTATTGCGGAGAAAACAACAACATTGAACGCCTGCTCGAGGAAGTGCGTGCTAAGCGCCGGGCTCACGGTCACCGCCGACCTGCTCGTGTATTCCACGCCCCTGTCCACAACCCCCATCACCTGCTCCATCTGCAGGTCGCTCATCCTCATGTAGGCCTCGTTGAATGCGCCCCTGAGCGCATTCAGGTTGGTGTAAAGCCTCGCCTCTGTATTCGACCCCGCGAGCTCAAACATCCTGTCCGCAATCCCATCCAGCTTCTCCCTCTCCGCCTCATACTCCGCCTGCACCGATGCGTTCTGGTTCGCCTCCGCCTCCAGCCGCGCCACCTTATCCAGCTGCGTGCCGAACTCCGCCTTCAGGTCGTCCGCCTCATACATCTGCTCGGTCTGCGACACCTCTATCTCCATCTTCCTCCCCAGCTCGCTCTCGTACATCTTCACGTTCGCATCAAAGCCGGCAGCCCTCAGGTCCTCCTGCAGTGCGGCCGCATCCGGCTGGTTCGTCACTTCTAAAGTTATGAGCGTCCCCCCCCTGAAATCCACGCCCAGCTTCAGGTTGGGCAGGTAGTATATGGATAAGATTATGAGTATGAGCGGGAATATGAGCAACAGCCGGTAATCTCCCTTATATATATTAGGAATCATCTTATACCCCAAAAACCTGTCTGTATTATCCGATAATGTTTATAAAATACCGACTTTGTTTATAAAATACCGACTTTCAGCATCTCCTTCTCCGTCCTATGCGCGGGTTTTTAAAAACGAATCATTATAATAAATAGTTATGCATGGTTCTATCACAGCCAGCGCCAGAGTGGTGCCTTCCCGCAATAGGAGCCTTCGCGGCAGGCCTCCGCTTGAAAATGTGGTCGCCGCGATCCTAAAGCCGGCGGGCCGCACGAAAGAAGAGGTGGCTTCCGCAGAGCAGGAGCTAGTCCAGAGGCGGGATTCCGGCAATTTGGGTAAAATCCGGCTTTGCTTGGCAATAAGGGCGATGGGGGCTGAGCCCTGCGACGCAAAGAAGGGACGCCTCGGCACCATTGTCCCGGATCACCTCCCGGACAGGACATTTGCAGAAGCTTGGGAGATGGTCCTCAAAAATATCCGCCTCATCGGGAAGTTTCTCTCCAGAATTCAAAATTTGCTAAAGAAATGCAACATCCCTGAAAAAGACGCCGAGCAGATACTCACCGAAAACATGTTCTGGGCCGCGCTTTTCCACGACGGCTCGAGAGCCGCATTCTCCACATACGCCATGGAATGGTTCAAGAGGGGCCGCACGGGAATCGTTGCAGAAGCAGGCCTCATCACATTCCCGCACCACATAGTCACAGAGATGATAATGTTGGAGCGGTTCCGCGACAGGCACCCCCTCATGCCAGCGCACAGGATTGCAGATTGCCTGGATATGGCTCCTGTGCGCGTAGAGAGGCTTATGCGCCTCCGCGGGCTCCGCGAATCATCCATACGCCCCTTAAATGCAGATACGCTTTTCAATTCCGACACCCCTACCTTCAGGATGCACGAAACCCCGGACGAAACCCGCGGGGTGGTGCCCATAACGAGCTTCCCGCATGATGTGGTCGAGAAGATGAGGCCGCACCAGGAAGACGCTATCCTCAGGGAACAGCTCGACCAGAGCATGCGCAACGCCCTGCTGGTCCTGACTCCAAGGGAATCGCGGGTCCTGAAGATGCGCTTTGGGTTTGGAACGGGGGAAGGTGACACCTTCGAAGAAGCCGCCCGAAAGATGAACGTAACCAGGGAACGCATCCGCCAGATAGAAGCCAAGGCGCTGCGCAAGCTGTGGCACCCATCGCGCAGGTCTTTGCACCATTTCTTAGAGGATGATGATTAATCCTGCTTATTATGCAGGCAGGTAAATTGGCAGACAGCATACTGCTGACAGCAAATGCGGCCGCCGGGATTCGAACCCTCCCAAAAACGCGGAGGGGAGCGCCCCTCCCCATTTTTAGGGTTCATTCTGACCCTCCCCCAACTTCTCTTTGCAACCCTTTGCCAGTACTCCTTACGCAAGGTTCAATATGCCTTATCCCAAGGATATGGAAGCAGCTCCCTGAGTTTGGCTACTTTATTTTTTCCAATAATAACTTCTGTATCCAGGTTTTCTTCACTAATCTGGCTCATGAACTCTCTGCACGCTCCACACGGAGGGATAATTCCATATTCCGAAACTGCCACTATTTTCTTTATTTTGTACTCCCCGTTCGTAACCATGGCAGCGATGGCACCCTGTTCTGCACAGAAACCCATGCCAGAGGCGGTGTCTATACTTACGCCCGAATAAATAGTGCCTTTATTTGAAATTAGCGCACATCCAACATCCCCGATTGTGAATCCGTGTTTTATCTTTCTCGGCTTCAATATGGATTTGGCCTTCTCAACCAGTTGCTCATCCGTTATTTGCATGATTATTGCTCTTTCATCAAATTTTAAAGCCTTAATTCCACCGGTCTTTGACCAGCGGTAGTTCACAAACAAAGCACGGATACCGAAAACCCAAAACGGGAAACAGGAAACTGTTTTGCGGCCGCCGGGATTCGAACCCGGGTCGTTGGCTTGGAAGGCCAAAATCCTACCGCTAGACTACGGCCGCTCTCCTTTTTACATCGTGAAGCTCGCCATAGCTCGCTTCACTCTGCCTTTGGGTTGCCTCGCTCATGCTGCAGCATTCTGCATCGCTGCGGCGATGTCTGGCGAAGTTCTGCGGAACTTCACCATCGCTCGGCGCAAAAAGGAGCCCAAAAACCTCAAGCTCCTTTACCTCATTTCTCTCTACGTTTCTGACCCCCTCCCACTTCACTTTGCAACTCTTTGAACGTACTCCTTACGCGTGGGGTTCAGTATTTATATTATGGCAAGAGAAGAAAATTAAAAGACCGCGCTCAGAGCACGGGCAGATACTCCTTAACTTCCCACGGCGTGACCTGCGTCCTGTACGCGTCCCAGTGCATCCTCTGGGCATCCAGCAGATTGGAATAGATATGCTCCCCCAGCGTCTCCCTGATTAAGGAATCCTTCTCCATCTCCTCCATCGCCTCCCCCAGGGACCCCGGCAGCGTCTTCAGCCCTTTCGAATGCTCCTCTTCGTACACATCCTCCTCAACCGGCTCCGGCGGCTCCATCTTCTTCTCTATTCCATCCAGCCCCGCAGCAAGCATCACCGCAAAAGCCAGATAAGGATTGCAGGAGGGGTCCGGGCACCGAAGCTCGCACCTCGCAGCCCCGCCCCTCCCCTTCTGGTGCCTAGGAACCCTTATGAGCGCAGAGCGGTTCACCTGCCCCCAGCATATGTACACCGGCGCCTCATACCCCGGAACAAGCCTCTTATACGAATTCACCGTTGGCGCAACCACCCCTGCGAATCCCCTCGCATGCGCCAGCTGCCCTGCAATGAAATTCCTCGCAGCATCCGAAATCCCGAACCTCCCTCCCCCATCCGCAAACGCATTCCCCCCGTCCTTCCACAGGCTCTGGTGTACATGCATCCCGCTCCCGTTAATCCCAAACACAGGCTTAGGCATGAAGGACGCAAAAAGCCCGTATTTCTTGGCTATGATTTTCACCGCATCCTTGTAGGCCATAACAGAATCCGCAACCCCCAGCGCATCCCCATACCTGAAATCTATCTCGTGCTGCCCGGGCGCGACCTCATGGTGCGACATCTCTATGGAGAGCCCCATCGCCTCAAGCGCAGGCACAAGCTCCCTCCTCATGCCCGCCGCAAGGTCCATCGGGCTCAGGTCGAAATACGCACCGCTGTCATGCGGCTCCGGGGAAGTGCTAAGCCCATCCTTCCCCTGGAAGAGGAAGAACTCCAGCTCAGGCCCGGTCTTATAAGAATACCCCATCCCCTCCGCCTTCTTCAGCACCCTTTTCAGAACCCCCCTCGGGTCCCCCTCAAACGGCTTCTCCTCCGTAGTATACACATCGCACATCACCCTCGCCACGCTCGGCTCCCACGGGAGCACCGCAAAGGTCCCGGGCTCCGGCTTAAGGAGCATGTCGCTCTCGCAGATCCTCGCAAACCCCTCTATGGAGCTCCCGTCAAACCACATCCCGCTCTCCAGTGCATCCTCCAGCCGCCCCACGGGAATCTCGCAGTTCTTCGCAGTCCCAAGCACATCCACGAACCTGAGCTGCACGAACCTCACTCCCTTCTCTTCCGCCTCGGATAGAACTTTTTTTGCCTCCTCTTCCATAAACTCAACCCCCTTCAGTTTCCGGTTCCCTGTTCTCAGTTCCCCGAATTTGGTTCCAACCTTTGTTTCCGCCCATTTATTACCCTTTCCCGCATTCCGCGATACAAATGCCTTAAATATATTCCTATTCCAATACAAATGCATGAAAAAATTCTCAAAATTGATTAAAAATGAACAAATGATGCTCGACCATCTGGACGAGGAGCTCCTGGATGCGCTCTGCCAAAACCCCCGCCGCTCCTCCCGCGAGCTCGCGAGGGAGCTCAACTCCTCCCCCTCCACAATCCTCAAGCGCCTCTCCTCCCTGGAGAAATCAGGAATAATCCGCGGCTATTCAATAGAGCGCAACTGGGAATCCCTCGGCTACGATTTCATGGCCCTCATCGAAGTTACCATCCGCAAGGGCGCGCTGCTCGAAGTGCAGAAGAAAATCTCACAGCTCCCCGGAGTGGTTTCAGTGTACGATGTGACTGGCCAGGCCGATTCCATGGTGCTCGCCCGCTGCAGGAACCGCAGGGAATTCAGCGGGCTCGTGAAGAAGATACTCGCCATGGAGCAGGTTGAGCGCACCAACACCCACGTGATTCTCAATACAATAAAAGAGAACTACCGCATGCTCTAGATTTCTTTTTATTTCTAACCTCCCAAATCCCCGCATGGAATCCTTTACAATCCGCACTTCCAGGAAGGTGGAGGTCCTGGACATCACTTCCGAAGTCTCCAAAAGAATGAAGGGCGGTTCCCTCTGCGTGCTCTTTACCCCGCACACCACCGCCGCGCTGACCGTAAACGAGTTCGAGCCCCTCCTCAAATCCGATTTGGAGAGATTCTACTCCTCCACGATACCGGAGAAAAACTGGAAGCACAACTCCATAGACAACAACGCTGAGGCGCACCTCCTCTCATCCATTATTAAGCCTTCCGTCGCAATCCCAGTAAAAGGCGGTTCCCTTTCCCTGGGAACATGGCAGAAAATCCTTTTCATAGAGCTGGACGGCCCGCGTACCCGCACCGTCCACATGCAGGTGTTGGAATGAGGGCAAAAGTCCTGTACAACAAAACGAAGGATTGGGCGGTGAAAACCGCGAAGGAGGTTTCGGAATTCCTGAAATCCGCAAAGGTCCAGCAGGTGGAAAAGGGCGCGGACTTCACCATAGTAATCGGGGGGGACGGCACCATCCTCTATCACAAGAATGAGCTGGAGGGCGCAATCTTCGGGGTTGGGAGCGAGCGCAGCTACGTATGCCAGTCAAGGCAGGAGAACTGGAGGGAAAAGCTCCGGTCCTTCCTCAAAAACCCCCGCGCAGAGGAGCGCATCCTCCTCTCTGTTTCCATGGAGGGAAAGGAAATCGGCTTCGCGATAAACGATGCCGCCTTCCTCTCAAGGGACCACAACATGCTGCACATTTCCATCTCCGTGGATGGGGGTTCCTGCACCTTCCCAGCGGACGGCCTCATAATCTCAACCCCCACCGGCTCCACCGCCTACTGCTATTCCGCTGGCGGGGTGAAGCTGGATGCGCCCCTTGATGCGGTCGAGCTCGTCCCCATCGCCCCCTTCAAGCACTGCTTCGACCCGATGGTCGTCTCGGCCCAGCGGGAAATAAGGGTGAGCACCGAAGAGCCCTGCCACCTCCTTATAGATGGCCAGCAGCTCATCCAGCTCAAGGAGAAAACCCCGGCCGCTATCCGGAAGCACAAAAGGAAAATCGCATTCGCGGAGGTCCCCTGATGGGCATGGAAATAGTGAAGAAGGGCTACACGGAAGCCCACATCCGCATCGCAGGAATCCTCCAGCTCCACAGGTTCATTGTAGTGAAGGAGAAAACCGCTTTCGGTGAAATCCCCGTCTTGGTCCCCGAGAGAAAAATCGCCCTTCCGCTAACCGAGGCCCTCAAGGTGGCGAACGAATCCGGCCTGCCCGCCCGCTCCTCCTCAGGCCTGGTTTTCCCGCCCGGAAAATTCGCGAAGGATTTCGCCCGGAAGTGATCCCATGCCGGAGATGCGCATCTACCCCCTGAAGAACGTCCCCGAAGAAATAATCGCAGCCGCCTTCGCAAAAACCAGCCGCTCCCCCGAGCCCTTCGACAAGATAGCGGCAGAGCTGAGCGCCGAATCATCTTCAAAATTCCACGAGAAATGGGTAGTGGGCTACGGCCACTCCAGCGTAGCCGAGCATTCTGTCGCCCATCTCGCAGCCGAAAACATCTCCCGCCTCGCGATAGAAACGATAGAATCCAACCGCCTCGGCTCCTACACCGAGAAATCCACCCGCTACCAGCAATTAGATGAGGAGCATACCCATCTTCCTGAAGAAATCAAGGGAACCTCCCTCGAGCGCAATTACAAGGATGCCCTGGACATTCTCTTCTCCACCTATGAAAAGTCCCTCTCAGCCCTTGTGGATTACTACTCCTCCCAATCAAAGCCCGAACCAGGAAAGGAGAAGGCCCACGAAATCAAGCTCAAAACCATGGCAATGGATTCTGCCCGCTTCCTCCTCCCCAACTCCACCCTCGCAAACGTTGGAATAACGATGAACGCCCGCTCCCTCGAGCACGCGCTCGTAAAGATGCTTTCCCATCCCCTTGCAGAAGTAAGAAGGGCAGGCCTTCTCCTGAGGGATGCAGGGATGCAGGCATTCCCGACTCTTCTCAGGAAGGCGGAGGAAAACACAGCGCTTGCCGGGTTCCAGGAAGAATCCAGAAAACAATTCAGCCCGTTCTCCTCCCCCGCAGGAAGCAAGCACGCCTCCCTCATCCACTACGATAAAAATGCCCTCGAAAACCTCTCCGCCTCCATCCTATACCGCTGGAGCGGCCTCTCCTATGAAGATGCACTGGAGCATGTGCGCTCCTCCAGGCCTTCCAGTCCGATGGAAATATTCAGGTCCGTAACCGCCCGCTTCCCCGAAGGCCTCAAGCCAATCCGCGAGTTCGAGCACATCACCTACACCTTCGATTTGCTGATGGACCAGGGCGCCTACTACGAATTCAAGCGCCACCGCATGCTCACCATAAGCGCCCAGGAGCCCACAATCTCCCTCGGCTACAGAATCCCCCAGGATATAGAAAAATGCGGAATGAAAAAAGAATTCGCAGAAGCGATGAAG
The DNA here is from genome assembly GCA_040753215.1 of Microcaldota archaeon. GTDB lineage: Archaea > Micrarchaeota > Micrarchaeia > Anstonellales > Bilamarchaeaceae > CAIXOA01. The sequence goes on from JBFMEZ010000025.1 coordinate 102,369, forward strand.
GAGAGCGAGGGATGCTTCCGGGAAATAGAAGAAACCCATCCCTTTGCAGCCGGCTACATCGCCACGAATGCCCACCACCGCCGCGTCCTCGCAACCATGAACCTCCGCGAGCTCGCAACCTTCATAAAGCTCAGGAGCGCCCCATTCGCCCACTTCACCATCCGCGAGCTTGCCCTTGAGATGCTGGAGGAATTGAGGAAAGTCCACCCGGAATTCGCGGAATCCATAGGGCCCGGAGTGGTTTAATGGTCTCAGGAAAGCACCTGCAAAGGGAGTTCATGCTCTTTATACTCCTCTCCGCCTTCATATTATTGCTTGAGCTTGCAGGCGGCCTTTTCACCAACAGCCTCTCGCTTTTGGGAGATGCGGGCCATGTTTTCGTGGACTTGCTCGCACTCCTGCTCGCATATTTTTCAATGTGGCTTTCTCAGAAGAAGGCCGGCAGGGAATTCACATTCGGCTACCACCGCGCAGAAATAGTAGCCACCATCGCAAACGGCCTAATCCTCTTACTCATAACAGCATACATCTTCTACGAATCATACATTCGCCTCATTTCTCCCCCACCGGTTAAAGGGCCCGAGATGCTTGCAATCGCGCTTATCGGTCTTTTCGCGAATGCCTACGTGCTGTTCAGAATGAGGCATTTTGCAGAAAAAAGCATCACAGTCAAAGGTGCATACCTCCATGTACTGAGCGATGCGCTCACCTCTGTTGCGGTAGTGCTCTCTGGCCTCCTCATCATATACACGGGCAATTATGTATTCGACCCAGTTGCAGGCGCATTAATCGGCCTTTTTATACTTGGCGGCTCCCTGCGCCTTCTTCGGGATTCGTTGCGGATAATAATGGAGGCGTCGCCCCGGGGCATAGATTTGGAGGCGGTTTCAGCAGACATATCCGGGATAAGCGGCGTAAAGGATGTCCACGACCTCCATGTATGGACAATAACCTCTGGCTTCTTTGCCCTGACCGCGCACGTGCTCGTGGATGCAGAAAGCACGAGAGACATGAACAGGATAGTTGCGGAAATAAAAAAGATGCTCAGGAAAAAGTACTCAATAACCCACGCGGTGATACAGGCGGAGTGCCCAACCTGCATAGATACCGAGCACCCGCATTAGAGCTGCTTCATAAACAAGGGAAAACCCATGAAAATAATTTCCTTCTCCAACGGAACGCTCACCATTCTCGACCAGAGGAAGCTCCCGCGCAAAATCCAATATGCAAAATGCCGCAATTACTCAGAAATCTCATCCGCCATAAAAAACATGGCAGTCCGCGGTGCCCCTGCAATCTCAATAGCCGCAGCCTACGGATACGCGCTCGGCGCCCTCTCCGGAAAAGAAAAGGAGGCATGCTCCGCTCTCCTCTCCTCCCGCCCAACCGCGATAGACCTGAAAAATGCCCTAGATTTCATGAAGAAAGGCAAAGGCAATCCTATTTCACTCGCAAGGAAGTGGGAACAATCCGTATATGAAAACTGCCGCCTCCTCGGAATCCATGGCCAGAAACTAATCCCAAGAAATGCGAAAATAATGACACACTGCAACACAGGCCCGCTTGCAGTTGGAAAATACGGCACCGCCCTCTCCGCAATATTCTTCGCCCACAAAAGCAAAAAGCGCCCGTTTGCATGGGTGAAGGAAACCCGCCCCCGCTTCCAGGGCGCCCTCACTTCCTGGGAGCTTAAGCGCTGGGGCATCCCGCACAGGGTGATAGTCGATTCTGCCGCCGCCTTCCTGATGCAAAAGGGCGAGGTGGGCCTCATAATTCTCGGCGCAGACAGGATTTGCAGGAACGGCGATTTCGCAAACAAGATAGGCACCTATTCCCTCGCAGTCCTTGCAAAGGCCCACAATATACCCTTCTACGTATCCGCCCCCAGCTCAACCCTCGACCATTCCTCCAGCTCAGGCAAAGACATCCCAATAGAATACAGGGATGAAAATGAAATACTGAAAACAAATGGAAAGCCTGCCTATGCAAAAGGCACAAAAGCCCTCAACCCCGCATTCGACATAACCCCCGCCTCCCTCGTAACCGCCTACATAACCGAAAAAGGGGTATTCCGGAGCTTGGATGCGCTATGGAAGAGTATGAAGGCCCGAAGTTCAGGGCAATAAAAGTCCCCGGGGAGGTTCCGCTCCGTTGCGCAGAGCGCCTCCTCAGCCTCGATGCCCAGCCCGGCGCATTCCTGCCGCCCTCCACAAACGGAAACCTGAGCATCCTCTGTGAAAAGGGCTTCCTGATAAAAGGTACAGGCGCCACCCTCACCCTCCTCGCAATCGAAGACCTATCCTACGTTTTCTCCCTTGATGAGCGCTCATTATCCGTAACCTTTGCGGGTGCAGCCCCATCCTCGGAGTCCTTCATGCACCATCTCATCTACCGCTCCGTCCCCGCCTCCTCCATCCTCCATTTCCATGGCGAAGAACTGCTCTCGCGCAGCCTTCCATTTCCATCCGTTCCCCCTCTCCCATACGGCTCCCTGGAGCTCGCAAAGGCGGTTTCCCTGGAGGCGAAAAGAAGCAAAACCATAATCCTCAGGGAGCACGGCTTCGTCATCTGGGCAGAGAGCGATGGAGAGCTCCTTTCCCTGCTCCGGAATCTTCTGCAGAAATAGCTACCCGATGGTTATTTTCCCGTTCGAATTCCCCACCCTTATCTCTCCCGAATACTCCCCGCCATCGCATTCCACCCCGCAGCCCGAAACGCTTGCGTTCGCCTCAGCCCCGGAAACCGAAACAAATATCGCATTCCCCCCGCACGCGATTTCCGCCCTCTCCATAGAATAAGCCCTTGAATTCCCATCCCCCAGCGCGCAAATCTCATTTCCAATCGCAGCAATATCATTTGCGACAATCCGCGCCTTCTCCCTCGCATAGACCTGCGCCTCTGCCCCTTTGATTGAAGTCAGCGCAAACAAAGAAACAGCAAGCAAAGATATCCCTACCGCAACCAAAAGCAAATATTCAGCAGTCACCTGCCCTCTCCTTTTTGCTTCCTGCATTTGGGTATCCTCGCTCGCTGCTGCTCGCTCGGAAGCAAAAATGAGCCCAAAAACCTCAAGCATCGATGCTTACCTGCAATACCCATACTGGCAAAGCCCGGAGAGGCAGTCGGAATTCACGTCGCACGGGTCCCCCGCCTGCCCGGTCCCTCCCTGCGCATCCCCGCTCTCCGCCAATACCTCCCCGACCCGGCTCTCCACCGCTTCCCCTCCCTGCCTCGCGGCGTTCATCAGGTATACAGCAGCAATAGCAACAATCGCAATCACGACCGCCAGCAGTATCAGCATCTCAGCGCTTACCTGTCCTCTCATAGGCTCACCGTATATACGTGATCTCTTTCTTCTCCCCCACGGCCTGCCTCTCTATCTCGCTTTCAATCTTTTTAATCACTTTCTCCCTCTCCTTCGCCTCCTGCTCAAGCTGCGCAAGGTCCAGCTTGAAGCCGAAGAGCTTCTGCAGCTTCTCCAGCACCGCCGTAGCCGCAGAGGCATCCACGTAGCTCCCGTGCGTCTCGCCCATGATGCACATCGCATCCATCCCCCTCACGCGCGCAAGCGCAGGAAGCAGCCCCGCCACCCCCACGATGGAGCCCTTCGTTTCCCCGAATATGAAATGCTCCTTGTACCGGTCCCTTACGCGCTCGCTGTTCGCGGCCGCAAAAACCTTCTTCGGCCCGCCCATCTTCCCGGAGCTGTACCCGCCGATTGTGATTATCGCCCTGATTTTGTGCTTCTCCGCATAATCTAGGATCTTTCCCGCCACCTCGTACTGCCCCTGCCCCGTGATCGCCTGCACGTCCCCGACAACCAGCACAAGGTCCCTGTCCTTGAGCCGGATGAGGTAAAACTTGTTCTTGAGCAGCCGCATCCCGCCCTTCTTCGTCATCAGAACCTGGTGCGGGAAGTGGGGCGAGTACAAATCCGCAATCTTCTTCCCGCCCATCTTCTTTATCATGTATTTTGCAACGACCTGCCCGACCAGCCCTATCCCCGGAAGCCCTGTAATCAATACCGGGTTCCTCAGCTTCCCTGCTCCTTCCTTCTCAATTATGGTGGTTTCAATCATTCTAACCCCTTCTCCTTCCTCCTGTACCTAGCATAACGGTCGTTAATATTATAAGGCGGAGGGTGCACGGGCTTCGCCTTCCTGCCGCAGTGCTCCTCCAGCATCGTATAAGCGCCGCACGAAACGCACCTCCCCATCTTTTTCATCAGTCTTCAGTCCCCAGCTCCCGGTTTCCAGCCGGATGCTTTCCCTACTTGTTTTCCTCGACAGAAAATGCGCAGTCCTTCCCCTTGAGCGCCTTCTCGACCCTCGCCGCGGTCCTGTCCATCTCCTTGTCCGCGGCCTTCGGGTCCTCGCTCTCCACCTTCATCCGGTACCTCCCGGCCCCGAGGTAATGCGCCGGAACCCCTTCCAGCGCCTTCTTTATCACTTCAATGCCGTCCGGCTCGTAGCACGTTATCTTGAATGTCCTCGAGATCTCGACCACTGGCTTCTTCACGTATTTCGCGACAAGCTCCTCTATCTCCTTCCCCAGCTCATCCGGGATGTCCAGCCCTTCAAAGGCGGAGCCCCCCTCATCCCTCACCGACTCGAAGAAGGAGAAAAGCTCCCCGTGCTTCTCCTCTATCTCGCTTCTCAGCTTCTCGAAGGGCTTCCTTGATTTCGCATTCTTAAGCGCAACCTGCAGCAGCTTGGCGGCCCGCGTCTCCCTCCTCATCGCCTCGAGCTTGCCCACCCTCTCGCTCTCGCTCACCCTCTTGAGCGAGAGGTCCACCTGGTTCTTCTCCCTGTCCACCCTGTGCACCTTCAGGACAAGCTTCTGGTTTTCGGAAAGGAATTCGCGTATGTTCTTTATCCAGCGGGGCGCGACCTCGGAAACGTGCATGAACCCCTCAAGGTTCCCGTATTCGGTGAGGGAGCAGAACGCCCCGTATGGCATTATCTTCTTCACGACCGCAAAAACCAGTTCGTTTTCTTTTGGAAGCGCAACCATCATTCCATCTCGGATACAATTGTCCCTCCGACCACTATGCACTTCCCGCCCCTCGGCTCAACCAGCCTCTTGTTGCACACCCTGCAGCCCACGCGGCTTGAGGCGCTCTCGAAAATGACCTGCTCGTTCCCGCACTCACACTTAACCTTCATGTACCTGCTCATAAATCATCATCTCTTCAATTCCACTTTCTTCTTCGTCCTCCCCCGCAGGACCTTCTCAACGCTCTTCTTGCACTCCGGGCAGGTGAGCATCAGCTTCTGCCTCTTCCCCTGCTTCTTCACGGCCTTCTTCCCCTTCCTCTTTCCCCCGTGCCCCAGAAGGCTCCTCTCGTGCCTCCTCGTCCCGTGGGCGAGGCTCCTCGCCCTTCCCTTGCTGGCAATCTTCACCTTCATCCTCTGGTGCCTGCTGCACGTGGGGCAGTATGTCCTGATCTCCTTTGGAAATTCCATCCTAAATCACCTTAAATTACTGAAGCAGCTCCACCATCTTTTCCTTAAGAAGCCACTGCGCTCCGAACCGCGGGGAGAGCGCTCCCCCCATTCAGTTTCCTGTTTCCAGCCTCCAGTTTCCCTAAACCCTAAACGGGAAACCGGGAACTCTCTGACCCCCTCCCACTTCATTGTAGGAGCTCTGCCATCTTCTCTTTCAGAAGCCATTGGGCCTCCTCACCAGGCAGCTCCGCCTCGTCCCCCGTCTTGAAGGGCCCGTAGACCTTCTCGTCCAGCCCTTTGTAGGGGCTTATATCTTTTACGAACTTAATTCTTTTAATGTTTGCCTTCCCGCCCCCGACCACAACCGCATCCGTCCCTGAGACGGAAATACTGCACTTCTCCGCGTCCACGAGCCCGTGCATAGCTGCCTCGTTCCTGTCCACGACCTCCCTGAGCCGGGCCAGGAACTCCTTCTCCTCCGGAGTCAGCCCCTTCACCTCGCTCTTCCCGCGCAATGAAATGAGCACAATCTTTTCCATCCTCTTGTTGATGATGCCTTTCGCAATCCTCTTCACGTTCTCGCATTCCTTTATCACGAGCAAATTCTGCGAAGAAAGCGCCTCGCTCTTCCTCGCTTCGAGAAAAGCCCTCAGCTCCGGGTAGAACCCCTCATCAAGGGCCGCGAGCTCCGCGTTCTGCATCTCGGAGCGCTGCAACTCCCTCAGCCTTGAGTACGTGAGCATAAGATTCCTTCCCCACTTACTTTACCGGAAAATGAATATAAACCGGTAAGTTTGCTATCCAACATACTCCCAGTACTGCTTCACGAAAACCGAGAACAGATACCGCACGAAATGCGCGCTCCGTTTCGAGTAGTCCACCTTCCGCAGCACAAGATAATAGAGCATTTTTTCTGCATCAAATATATTCAGCAGCGGATACCCGTTCCTCAGCAGCACCAAGTTCATGAGCAGCCTGGACATCCTTCCATTCCCGTCCCTGAACGGGTGTATGCGCACAAACTTGAGGTGCACGAGCGCCGCCAGCTCAAAGGGGTTCAGCTTCCCCTTCGCCTCCGAGTACCACCTGAAGAACTTTCCCATCAGCTCCGGCACCTCCTCGTGCCTCGGCGCAAAATAGCCTCCCACCCGCACATCCACATCCCTGTACCTGCCCGCATCCCGCATGGAACCATCCATCTGCATCCTGTGCAGCTTCAGCACCAGCTTCTCAGAAATATCTTCTCTGTTGCTGAAGAGGAAATCGACGCACTTCTTCATGTTCCTCGCTTCCCGCGCGTACTCCCCCTTTCCCTTCACTCTTCTCCCCAGCAGCGCCGCCTCCGTCTCCTCCAGCGTGAGCGTGCTTCCCTCAATCGCATTCGTGTTGTAGATGAAGCTTACCAGCCGCTCCCTCTCTTCCTTCCAGAGGTTCTTTCCTATCCTGTGCTTTTTCGAGTAATTTTTCCTTATTTTTTCCAGCACCTCCGTTTCCTCTTCTGAAAGAATGGGCTTCGGGCGCTCCCGCCTCGGCTTCTCAAAGCCGGCCGGCGTATGCACGCCGAGGTATTTCCGCACCTTCTTCGTCTTCTCCCCAACTCTCTTCGTCTCCGTAAGATAGTAGTAAGTCTTTCCCGCGATTTTTTTCTTCTCTATGTATCCCGCCATACATACATTTAGGGGGCACGCCATTTTAAACATTTAGGGGGCACAGTTCCAGTTTCCTGTATCCGGTTTTCAGTTTCGATTGCTTTATGGCTATGCTTTCCATTTTTGTAGTCCCATCCAATCGGGAAAGTGGAGACTGAAAACCTGTTGCTGGAAACCGAAGACTGATTTAGCCCCGGAGGGGGATTGAACCCCTCCAAGAAGAAGGGGGAAGGCGTTCCCCCCTCTCTTTAGGGTAATCATACCCCCCTTCCACTTCACTTCGTCACTCTTTGCACGTGCTCCTTACGCCCGACCGAAAGAGATTAAATCCACGCCCCAGAACATCTCGTATGCAGATAATCATAAGGAAAGCCCGCCCGGGCGACATCGAACTGCTCGCGCCCATGTGGAGGGAACTCACCAATTACCATACTATTCTCGCAGCCAGAAATCCGGCAAGAAAAGAGTTTACCGCAATGGTCGGAAACGCAGAATCACTATGGAGAAAGTGGATTCTGAAATGGATTCGCTCGCCCAACGGGCTCGTGCTGATAGCGGAGCATGCCGGCAAGCCAGTCGGTTATTCCTTCAATTTCATCAAGAAATCCAATCCGGTGTATCGCGTAAATAAGATGGGCTGCATGAGCGACCTTTACGTCGCACCCGGCTACCGCAATAAAGGAATTTCCTCACGATTCAGGGACGAAGCATTCAAGTGGTTCAGAAAGAAGGGCTTGAGGCACGCTTGCATAGGCGCCCACGGCTCCAACAAAAGAGCCCTGAGCATTTATCGGAAATGGGGTTTCTTCGACTTCTCAGTTGATCTAAGAAAGAGGATATAACCAAGCCCCGGAGGGGGATTGAACCCCCGACCTCTCGCTGTCCCGTTTCCGGTTTCCGCATCTCTGCGGAGATGACTCCGCTTCTCTGCGGAGAAGACTGGCAGAATCCTTCGGGATTCCGCCATGGCAGAAACCTGCTGGTTTCCGCCATCCTGTTTCCAGTTCCGAACCGGATTACGAGGCGAGCGCTCTACCGCTGAGCTACCGAGGCGCAAAGAGGAAGGGGGAAGCGTTCCCCCTTCTCTTTAGCGTAATCATAACTCCCTTCAACTTTGCTTAGGGGATGCTTTGCTCGTACTCCTTACGCATTTCTTTGCTCCCCAACTTTTATTAAATTGAGGAGAACGCCAGGAGCAGGATTTGAACCTGCAATCCCTTGCGGGACTCGTTTTCGAGACGAGCGCGTTCACCGGGCTCCGCCATCCTGGCAGCAATTATTATACTCCGCTTATTTTCTTAAACCTGATTGCATCCTCGCCCATAGTAATGTTGTTGAAGAATACGTACTCCGCTCCCCTCGTTTTCTTTGCAATTTCCTTTAGCTCCGCATCGCTGAATGTATAATAATACATCATCCTTTCTCCCAATCCGTGCAATCTGTAATACCCAATTTTCCGATGAAAACTCTCCTGCCTCAAAGGGTCCACAATATGCTCCAGCTCTAGTTCTTCAAATAGGGGCTCCGCAATCTCCCGTGTCCAGTCCTTGCTCCATCTCACCTCCCACCCCAGCCTAAACTCTTCCCGCTTAATCTTCCCGAAGAATTTCCTCGCCCTCGCAATATTCTCCTTCGTAGGCTTAAATGAAGCAGGAGATTGGAAAACCAGAAAGTCCGCCCTCAACAATTCCGCAACTTTCTTCGTCTCCCAAAATGCCTTCACCGATTCCGCTCCTCTAAACCTGTCAAAATGCGTCACAGTTCGCAAAACCTTCAGCGTAAACTCAAACTCCGGATTCACCGAATCCGCCTTCGCCCTCCACTTCTCCGCGGTCTTCAGCATAGGCAGTTTATAGAAGGTGGAATTCACCTCCACCGCAGGAAATGCATGCACATAATTCAGCAGCCTGTCTCCCCTCTCAGGAAAAGAAGACCATCCGCAGGTTCCTATTTTCATAGCACTCACAAGAATTTGCTCATCACGCACACATCCTTGCCGCCCCAGTGCTTCCTCAGCCTCGCCTCTTCCTTATAACCCCTGCTCTTATAGAATTTGTACGCATTAATCGTGGGCAAAGTCCAAAGATAAATCTTCACGCACTTGTTCTTTCTCGCCATCTCCTCGCACTTTTCCAGCAATTCCGTGCCTATCCCGCTTCTCCTGCGTCCCTTCGCAACAGCAAAAGCGCCCACGCTAGCGACCTTCCTCCCCACACGCAGCGAAATCGCCCCGACTATCCTGCCCCCTTCCTTGGCGGATAAAAAGTACCTTTTTTCCTTATTAGAAAATGTCTTGTAATAATCCGCCCCGGCCTTGGGCCCGAAGAAATCCATGAAAAAGCCCTTCATCTCCCTGCCTACGAATTTTCTGTACGCCTTTTTGGAAACAGGAGCTATTCTCATGCTGGGCTTACGAAGCCAAAGGCTAAAAATCAGATTGCGGTTCCGGGTAGTCCACGCCCGCCGCAATTCCCTATTGTGTCATATTATGTATTTTTATATTCTATCAGGCATAAATCAACTAATGGGCGATTATGTTTCCCGCAATGCCAATCCTGTCCTTAAGAGCATAGCGCCGGTTGTCGAACGTTCGGTGCATGTCCGGATAGACTGGGACCGGTTAAAGCAATTTGCCAGCCGGTTCATGGAAGGCAACATAAGGCACTGGGTGGCAGCCTCCCACGTCGACCTCTCAGGCATGGGCGCCGATGAGAAACTAGCTTTCCTATTCGTCTTCAATTCGATCAGCTTCAGCTACTGGGGCAGCCCGAAATGGTCGGTTCCGCTCGAGGGCGTGCCCCAGCGCGGAACCCTCTACATGCTCCACTGCCTGCGCAGGGCGGTGGCCGAAGGGAAGCCCATCCTGAACCCAGACTACCTCGCCACAATCCGCAGGGAGGAACTCGCGGAAATCCTGAAAGGAACCCCTGAAATCCCTCTTCTCGACGCGCGCAACAATATACTCCGGCAGCTGGGCAGCGTGACCGCCACCGGCTGGGGCGGCAAATTTTCAAATTACCTGGAAGCCGCATGTGGGGATGCGGTGGACCTCCTACTGGTCATTGAACACGCCCTGCCGTCTTTCTGGGATGAGCCATGTTACGGAAATGATGGCGTGAGGGTTTTCTTCTACAAGCGCGCCCAGCTTCTGGTTTCAGATATCCATGCAGTATTCAACGGCGAGGGATACGGTGATTTAGTGCGCACCGAAAAACTGACCGCATGCGCCGACTATATTCTCCCCATGGTTCTCAGGCACCATGGCATACTCGTGTACAGCCCTGTTCTCGCGGATGTTGTCGATAACGGAGTTGAGGTCAAAAACGGCAGCGATGAAGAAATCGAGATAAGGGCCAACACCGTATTTGCGGTAGAACTGCTAAAGAGCGAGCTTCTTGGGAGGTTTCCGGGCATAACCTCCATGCAACTGAACGATTATCTCTGGCTCTCAAGAACAAGGCTTCCAGAAGGCGTGAAACATCATCTCACAAGGACAACTGCCTACTGAAACTGGAAACCGAGAACTGGATGCTGAAAACTGATTTGCGGCCGCCGGGATTTGAACCCGGGTCGCCAGATTGGCAATCTGGAATCCTACCGCTAGACTACGGCCGCTCCAAGAGGAAGGGGGAGCGCCCCCTTCTCTCTAGGGTACTCATAACCCCCCATCAATTGCGGGGCTGTGAATTCATTCTGACCCCCTCCCACTTCACTTTGCAATGCTTTACTCGTACTCCTTACGCATAGGGGCGTGCATCTCTTCTAACCGAAGAGCATTCCTATTTTCCAATAAAACCTTTTATTAACTTTCTTGCAGCAATTTGCTCCGTGAATTCTGTCCATATAATCGGCGCAGGGCCTGCTGGCGCAGTCGCCGCAATCTCAGCCCTCCGCGAGGGTCACAGAGTAGAAATGAGCGAGGAGCACCCTACTCCCGGCTTTCCTGTTGACTGCTCCGGCCTTGTTTCTAGGGAAGGCCTGGAATCCCTCTCCGGCCTGGTTGATTACAGGAACCACACCATCAACCCAATTCACGGCGCAATCCTGGATTTCTCCGGCCACACCCTCAGGATAGATGCTAGGAAGCCGGTCGCATTCGTAATCAACCGCGCTTCCTTCGACCTCTCCCTCTCCAAAAAGGCCGAATCCGAAGGCGCAAGATTAATCTGCAATGAGCGCATCTCCTCCCAATTCCGCGGCGATTCCATAATAGGCGCAGACGGCCCCAATTCATCAGTCGCTTCCCATTTCCAATTCCCGCAAATCCGCCGCTTCGTCCTCACCGCCCGCTGCACCGTAAAATATGATGGGGAAAATCCCCATTCCATCCGCGCCTACCTCTCCAACAAGCTCTCTCCCGGCTTCTTCTCCTGGCTCATCCCCCACAATGAGGAATACGCGGAAATGGGAACGGGTGTCCTCCTTCCCAAAAACCCACTCCCGTCCCTCCATTCCCTCTCCAGAAGAACAGGAATCCCGCTCCCAAAGGAAATCCGCTTCGCCCTTATCCCTCTCGAATGCAGGAAGAAAACCTCCCTCCGCTCCGCAGGAAAATCCGTCCTTCTCGCAGGAGATGCAGCCGGCCAGGTAAAATCCACCACCGGAGGAGGGGTCTTCTTCGGAACCTCCTGCGCCCGCCTCGCGGGAAGGCATGCATTCTTCCCCGAAGTATACGAGAAGGAATGGAGAGCCCTGCACGGGAAAGACCTGCGCCTCCACAAATTTGCCCATCGCCTCTACGGCCTGCTCCCCGACCCGCCCATGAACCTCGCAGGGAAAGCCCTCTCTTTCTTCAAAGTGGAGAGATACCTGGAGGAAAGGGGGCAGATGGACAGGCCGACGGAAATCCTCCGCCCTTCCCTCCTGGGGCACACCTTCTCCTCGCTGATGCAAAAATAGCAATATTTATAAACAACCTCGAACCCACTATTCCCGCACAAGGTGGCGTATGATAATCCGGTATGAACAGACGAAATCAAAGGAAGAGCAGCCGGAGCACAACGGCTTCCCCCACCTTCCGCAGTATACGCTCCCGATGCTGCCCCACCACTACGAAGAGCTCCCGCGCCACCACAAGGACCAGGTCGTCTGGTCCTACGTCCCCTGGATAAGGGAATCGCGCACAGATTTCTACGAAATCCTCGCCCTGCCGCAGGAGGAGCGCCTCAGGATATACGAGCGCATAGTGCTCGGCCACAGCGTGAACATAGCCGGTGAGGTCGCCCGGGTCGAGCTGAAGAGCCCCAAGACAGGCAGGGTAACCCGCTCCACGGAGAGGGACGTGAGGAAGGTCATCTCCTATATAGAGGAAAACCCGGACATAAAGGCCGAGCAGCTCGTCGGCTACGTCCAGCCTAAGGTTTTCAGCCGCCTCATGCTATACATAAAATTCTCCGGGAACAACCAGGCGTCGCTCAGGAAATTCTTCGAAGGGCTCCTGAAGGAATAAGTAGCTTTCTCTTCAAATCAATCCATCTGGTGCATCTATGGAATATATCATACTCTCACCCTGCACAACCGCAAAGACCCGGGAACTCCGCATGCGCGGCAGGATAGACATCCGCAAGGCGGAGAAAGCCCTCCCCCCGGAAGCTGATATCCTCGCGTTCACAGAAGTGTTCCTTTCCCTCGCCTACAAGGGAAAACCCTTCTCCCTCTACCCCTCCGGAAAGATAATAGTGAAGGATTCGGAGGCGGAAGAGGCGAAGTCCCTTCTGAAGGAGATGTTCTCCCTTTTAGAGAGAAAAGGGTGCCTGAGTGAGTAGCCAGTCCCCCGTTTCCACATCGCTTCGCGATGACTCCATGTTGCCTCGGCAACAACTGGCGAAGTTCTGCGGAACTTCACCATGGCAGAAACCTTCCGGGTTTCCGCCATCCAGTTTCCCGAAGCTAAACATTGACTTCCACGTGCACACCTCCTTCTCTTCGGATGGAAGGATAAAATTAGCTGAACTCGCCTCCCTTTCCAAACAATTCGGAATAATCCCCGCCCTCACCGACCACAACAACATGGATGCCTGCTCCCCCTTCAAAAAATTCGAAATCCCCTTCATCCCCGGAGAGGAAATCCGCGTTGCACAGGGCGATTTCATAGGCCTCTTCCTCTCCGAGCCGATTCCTGAAGGGATAGATTTCTACGAAGCCCTCGACTTAATCCGTGCGCAGGGAGCCCTCGCTTATGTCCCGCACATGTTCGACGCACTCCGCCCCGGAGTAGTAAAGGAGGAATACGGAAAAGCCGCAGACATAATAGAAGTATTCAACGCCCGCTCCTTCGCCCGCTTCGACAGGCAGGCAGAAGAATTCGCCAAAAGGGAAGGCAAATTAATGGCGGCAGGAAGCGACGCCCACTTCCCGTTCGAATTCGGGCACACTTATACCGAATTAAGCCTCACCCCAGACCAACTGGAACCCAAATCTCTTCTCCGCGCTTTAAAGAATGCGAGAATAGCAGGAAAGCGCACTTCTTTTCTCAAGAGGAAAATAGCGAAATATACCGGAATCTACATCTAAAGGAACTCCCTAATCGGGTTCAGCATCCTCTCTTCTATCGCAGAAATATATTTGTGGTTCCCAATCACATGCCCGAATTTGGTCTTTACCCCGCTTATGAACCTGTGCAGCTCAGCCGTATTCTCCACAATCACATCCACCTCAATGTCCCAGCTCCCTATGCACTTGTTCAGGAACACCACATTATCATGCTCAAGGCAGAAGCCCAGGAACTCCTTCTCCTTTTCTCTCGTAATGCTTCTAAAGTTTATCAAAATCTTATAGTACTCAAACCCCATCCTCTTCGCATCAAACCACGCCGTATACCCAAGTATGAACCCCTCTCTAGTAAGCCGGTCCATCCTATACCTCACCGCATCAGGGGTGAGCCCAACCTTCCCAGCCAAATCCACCGTCGTCGCCCTCGCATCCCCATACAATGAAGCCAGTATCTTCATATCCGTTTCATCCCGCTTCTCTGCCTCCACCACCCTCTCCAGCGGGAACTCCGGGTGCCTCTCCCCTCCCACCGCCCTGTTCCACGATAAATATGTCTGGTACGTAGTAGTGACGACCGTCTTCTCCACAATCCTCGCCCCAAACCTTTCCGTCATCATATTTATCGCATCCTCCACCTCCTTCTCGTCCCTCGCTACAATCCTCCACAGCACGTCATACGCCCCCTCGCATACCACCCCCCAGAGCGTCCGCTTGTAGGATTCGAACAGCGCCACCACCTCCTTCTCCGCCTTCTCATCGAACACGTCAAATCTCAGGTAAATCCTGTATGCCTTGAAGCCCAGCTTCGCAAGGTTGACGTCAGCAAACAGCAGCGATATTGTGCCCGCCTCTCTGAGCTGCCTCATCCTCCGCTCCACTGCGCTGCTGCTCATCGGGGCGGTAATCCAGATGCTTTGACATTTTCTTTCTTTTATTTTTTCTGCATTATAATGCATAAAAATATGCAAAATTGTTTCGATGCTTTCCACCAATTGATACGCATTCTATTAAATCAATTTGAACAAATGACCATCAAAATATGAAATCAATTTTATAAAATGCATATATTTAAAAGGAATTAGCCCGTAATACTTACATGGACCAGGAACTCATTGAACTCAACAACGAAGCAAAAAAGGAAGGCAAAAAATACGCAAAAAAAAGGTTCATCTACCCGAAAATAGCCGCAGGGCTGGCGGAGCGCGAACACACTGCCCTCGTTGGCCCGAGGGGCGCGGGGAAGACAATCCTGCTTAAGCAGCTTCTTGCGGGCAACGAAAGCGCATTCTATGTTTCACTGGACACCTCAAGGATAGAAGGCGGGCTGTTCAGGCTTGCAAAAGAGCTATCGGATTCCGGCATCAAGCTGCTCCTTCTGGACGAGATACACGGCTATCCCGGCTACGATTTGGAGCTCAAGAGGATTTACGATTTCCTGGGAATCAAGATTGTCTTGACCAGTTCTTCTGCCCTTACCCTCCACGAGCTGGCGGCCGACCTCTCCAGGAGGATGCGCATCATAAAAATCAGGCCGTTCTCCTTCAGGGAATACCTGTTCTTCCAGAACGATGAGCTGCTGGAGCCCCTCAGCTTCGTGCAGTTATCCGATGAGAAATCTTCACGGGAATATCTGGGCAGAGCCCTCCATGCTGAACCCCGCCTGGAAGAATACATGAAGGGAAGGAATTATCCGCTGGCGCTCGGGAGGCAGGATTTCCTGCCGTTGTTCAGGAACATCCTTGAAACAGTCATAAACAGGGACCTGATCAGGACAGGGAAGGTCAGCCACGACGAAACCCTCCATATCGCCAGGCTCGTGGCATATCTCGGCAAATCCCATCCGGAGGATATGAACTACACATCCATTGCAAAGAACATAGGCATAAGCAGGCATATGGCCGAAAAATACGTGGGTCTGCTGGAAAAGGCATTCGTGTTGCATGTGGTGCCGCCGGAAGGGCAGGGCGTCATGAAGGAGCCCAAGGTGCTCATTGCCCTCCCGTACCGCCTCCTCTATCGCCCATACGAGGAGTGCATCGGAGCCCTGCGCGAGGACTTTTTCGTCGATTCTGCCGTCTGGCTCGGCTTCGGCCCAAAATATCTCAAAACCAACCGTGGGGAAAAAACCCCGGACTATGCGATTGACGATACGGTTTTTGAAATAGGAGGACCAGGCAAGGGGCATTCCCAGTTCAAGGGGTTCGCACTGAAGAGGAAGATAATACTGACACATCCCGGAATGCTTGATGCAATGCGCCGGCCACTATTCTTCATGGGCTTGCTGGAAGAAGGGCAGTGACCAGGGAAGATATCCGCAGATTTGCAGCCTCAGATTGTCGGTTATGGAAGGAAAAAATCCGCAAAAGTTTCCTTCCATGTTAGACGCCTTATAGCATCGTTTTTCACTGAACCTCCACGGCTCGGTCACACCTTGTAGTCGCCTGCGTGGCGGCGATAGGTCTGCCTAGCCATTGGGTGCGGCTACAAGGTGTGAGGAAGCCTCGGCATTTATGCCGGGGAGGAGAGCCGAGGCTTCCTCTAAAGGCAGCAGGAATACATCTGCCCTTTATCTACGAAGAAGCCACGGCCTTTAGTGGAGGTTCACAAAACGCTTATTTAAGAAGATACCATTAATCGCAAAAACGATAAATGACTCGGTCCGACGATGACTATTTTTCTCCAACCACAATCGCAAAATTAGCTAAAGGTGGCACCAGCACCCGTGTTTTTCTGAACCCAAACCCATCCATAATCTTCTTCAGCTCAAGTGGGCAGATAGGGTATTCCTTCGGATGCTTTTCCTGGTACTCCTTGCTCATGCCTTTCAGCGCCTGCGCCCAGCTCCGGTCGAATTCTCTTGCCCTTTTTGGATTCTTCTTTCTTAATCTCCAAACTTTTTCCTTATACTCGCTACTGGGCTTAAACCAGTCCCCTATCACCAGTCTTCCGCCTTCACGAAGAGACTTCCGTATCCGGGAAATAACAGCCGCCTTATTCTTCACGTGATGAAAAGCGAGGTTGGAAACCACATAATCTGCACGCCCGCCGAACCCCTCTATCGGAGAAGCTTTGAATTTCATATTCTTAATTCCAGCAACCCTAACCTTCCCCATTGCTACCTTCATCATGCCTTTGGAAACATCCACGCAAGTTACCTGCGCCTTCGGCTTCCTCTCCGCAAGCCTTATGGCAAGCCCTCCACTCCCGGCTCCCAGGTCCGCCACCCTGCATTTCCGGTCCGGAACCTCCCTTATTATGTTGTCCACAAGCCATCTGTAAAACAAGTATTGGTACCTGTCCTGCTCTTCGTACTCTTTCGCGTATTTATCGAAGAACTCCTTTGCCTTTTTCACAATCAAAACCACTTATCCAAAGTCCGCTGGCTCCGCGTCTCCTTCACGTTGCTCATCATCCCTTCCAGCGCCTTCTCCCGGAAAAACGCGGGGAACCCAGGTTCCCCCCATTTTTACCGTTTATTCTGACCCCCTCCTAACGGTTTTCAGAGCCACTTATCCAATGTTCGTTGGCTTCTTGTTTCTTTTACATTGCTTAGCATTCCCTCTAAAGCTCTTTCTACCCTCTCCCTTGAGAAATCGTGCTCCTCCACCAACAATTCTATTACTCCCTCCCTGCTCGCCTTCCCCCACCCCAGCTCTCCGACCTCCTTCACTGGCGGGCTCATGAAAAAACCGAAAATCGCCTCCACATCCTCAGGAAACTCATATCCCTTCTCCTTCTTCAAATATGCCCTCACCTTCTCCAGCGTATCATTCTCTTTCACAATCTTCAGACCGGTTTTCGGCCCAATCCCCCGCACCCCTTCATTGAAATCCGTTCCCACAAGAATCCCAATCAAAATCAATTGCTCCCTCTTCAGCCCAAGCGCCTTCAGCGTCTCTTCCAGCTCCACCCTCTCAATCTCTATATCTATGAACCTATTCTGCTTCGGCACCTTCCTTTTCCCGGTAATGGACAAATTCCTCAAAAGCACCGGCGACCCAAATAGAACCGAATCATAATCCTGCGATGCGGCCGCATAGCAAAGCCCTGTCCCCACCATCCACGCTGCCTGCGCCTCCCCTTCAGAGGGCGCCTGCACCCAGGGAATCCCCATCAGTGAAAGCAGCCTCTTCCCCTCATCCACCATCTCCTTGGTGAGCCGCGAGCTTGCCTGCGCATATTTCCTCGCCTCCTCAATTTTCTCCTCCGCAAGCGCCTTCTTCCATTTGTGCTCCGCCTCCCTCCGCACCTCTATCCTTTCCTCTATAGTTTTCCTCTTGAATTCCGGCGGAGGCCCGTCAAACACATAAATAGGTTTTATCCCAGCATTCACCAATCTTATGCTCCTGTAAAATAGCCCAGATAAATGCCCGGTCACCCGCCCCTTCATATCCATTAAGGGCGTCCCGTCCTCCTGCCTTATGGAAGCCAAAAATTGATAGAGTATATTCATCCCATCTATCGCTATGCTCTTTCCCGCAAGCTCCTCCAGCTCGACCTTGTGCTTAATTGCAAGGTCGCCCAAATCTACTCCCATCCTAATCCTCGCTTACCTATAATCAGGCATACTTTTATTTCTCTGCCTGCCGCAGCCGGCAGACTCACTGAACCTCCACGGCTCGGTCACACCTTGTAGTCGCCTGCGTGGCGGCGATAGGTCTGCCTAGCCATTGGGTGCGGCTACAAGGTGTGAGGAAGCCTCGGCATTTATGCCGGAGAGGAGAGCCGAGGCTTCCTCTAAAGGCAGCAGGAATACATCTGCCCTTTATCTACGAAGAAGCCACGGCCTTTAGGCCGTGGAGGGTCACAGAACAAGGAACTTCGTTTTAGCCAGCACTTCATGCACTGCTGCAATCTCCATCCTTGACTCTATTGCCTCTATTTTCTTCCTAATTCTCTCGTACTCCTCCTCTTCTATGAACTCCTCCCCGCATTTGCCGCACACAAACAGGGTCGTGTCCGAAATAACATACCTGCCAAGAAACATCCTATTTACTCCGCTAACCTTCTTCATGGAATGCCTGCATTTTGCGCATTTTATGCCGCTCATCTT
The DNA here is from genome assembly GCA_040753215.1 of Microcaldota archaeon. GTDB lineage: Archaea > Micrarchaeota > Micrarchaeia > Anstonellales > Bilamarchaeaceae > CAIXOA01. Next base: position 121,010 of record JBFMEZ010000025.1, read on the forward strand.
TTCTTCACCTTATGGTACTGTTCCACCTGCCATCTCGAAGATTCGTATCCTGTGATTATTATAATCCTGTCCTCTTCCTCTTCCAGCACCAATGTATAGTACTTGTCCGCCTTTTGTTTATAAACGCATAAGGTCGCCCCGCTCACCTTGTCCTCCAGCCGGACGCCCTTCTCAACGATCGCTCTCACTTCCGCTATCGGCATCTTCCTTTCCAAGAGCCTGTCAGCCGCATGCTTCGTCATTATCATTCGCTTGTTTCTCATTCTATCCGTCATGAACTTTCTGCCCCAGAATAAAAACATTTGCCAGGTGCGATGCCACTAATCGGTTCTCAGTTTCCGGCTCCCAGTTTCCAGAACCATCTACTCGTTCTTCTTTTTCTTCTGCATTTCCAACATATCCAGGAGAGTAAGCTCAGTCTTCCCCCCTCCGCCTTTAGGGGTAGGTGAAACCGAGACCTCCACCTTCTCCACTAATTTTATTCCCAAGGCCTTCTCCAGTTTCCTCGCCTCCTCCAGGCTGGGCGCAACCCTCTCATTCTCAATCTTGTCCAGCCAGGAGGCCTTCACATTCACTTTCCGCGCCAGCTCCTCAATCGTCATCACGCGCGTCTTCTTCTCCTTCTTCCCGTATTCGTTCACTTCCTCAAAAGTAATCTTTACATTCTCCCGCGCCCTCCTGATTTTCCGCCCGTACCCGTCCACCACTTCCTCTTCCATCCGGAACTGTTTCGGAGTAGTATAGTCCACTTTAACGGGCGCTTCCTCTTCTTCCCCGCTCCCCAAAGAATGCAGAATCTTCCCGTGGTAGGCGCAGCGGGGGCACACCGCCATCTTCGCGCCCTCCACCGCGATTATGAAGGCAACCCCCTTCCTCCCGCAGATGTCGCAATCCACCATAAGCTAATTTTGCAGTTATTCTTATAAGCTATGCCTCCCCTACCCAACCATGAAAACAATCTCCAACCTCCAGGAGCTTCTCAAGAACATGAAGCCAACCCTCTCAAAGGGAAAATTCTACATGGCTTCAATAGATGAATCCGAACTTATGGCTCTTGCCGGCTATGCAGATTACATAACCGACATATTCCGCGAGAAGGAGGGCCTGAGCATCGTGTTTTCCGAAGAAATAAAGGAAGAGATGGAAAGCTTGACTGAAAAGAAGATATTCGGCCCCTTCGCCCTCATAACCCTAAATGTATACTCCGACCTCATGGCAGTGGGCTTCCTTGCAAAAATAACAGAAACCCTTGCGAAGGAAAAAATAAGCGTGAACGCCTTCTCCGCCTACAACCACGACCATCTTTTCGTCCCATACGAAAGGAAGGAAGACGCCCTAAAGGCACTTCAGAAGCTCCAGAAAAGCTGAGGCAAAATCCCGCACAAAGGTAAAGTGTTTTAATCCCGCCCCTCCAAATCCCTCCCAATGGACCACGTCAAGCTCTTCGCAGTAATACTCCTCACGGCAATCGCTATCTGGGCAATAGTCCAGACCGACCTACCGCCCACTGCAAAGTTCATCTCTTCGATAATAATCCTCGCCATCTCCGGAGAGATAATCGCCCGCATCGCAAAGCTCCACAGCGACTGGGGCCTCATCCTTCTCCGCACCCAGAAGGGGATAGACATGGCAAGGGATTTTGCAAAAAGGGAAAAGTTCTGGAACCTCTTCTCTGATTTCGGCCTCGCCCTTTCCTATGGAATCCTCTCCTTCTTCGTAATAGAGAGAAGGGGCGCAAAAGAGAAGGCAGGCATAATCGCAGCCGCCCTCCTCACCATAACCTTCCTCCTCTTCTTCGTCTCGCCGCTCATCCTCCCCTTCCTTTCCTACACGCTCGGGATGCCGATAGGTGGAGGAAGGGCCGCGCATATAGACCCGCTCAGCTCCCTCCTCATTCTCGCCCTGGTCTATGTCGGCGGCTTCGTGTTCTTCATAACCGCCAGCCTCCTAATGTACGCGTTTGTGGTGATAGGCGCGGTCGCATCCACCCTTTTATGGGGAACAACCGCAATCTCAGAGACCGCTCCCGGCCTCACCCTTATTCTCCCGGGCATAAACATCCCGCTTTTCGAGGGCCTGCTCGCCCTCATAATCATCCTTCTGGTCCATGAAGGCGCCCACGCGGTCCTCGCGGTAATAGGGAAAATCCCCATCCTCTCCTCAGGAATCGCATTCTTTGGGATAGTCCCAATAGGAGCATTTGTGGAGCCCGATGAGAAGCGTCTTGCCACCAAATCCCCAGAAGTGCAGAAGCGCGTAATAGTCGCGGGCTCCACTGCCAATCTAACCACCTCCATCCTCTTCTTCATCCTCCTCATTGCTTTCCTCTCCCTTTCCGCACCGTTCAAGGAAAAGGGATGGTATGTGCTCAGCGGAATGGACAACGGGACCATAATTTATGCGATAAATGGAATCCCGGTGGAAAACCTTCCGGAAAATTATGCTGCCCCGAACACCACCATAAACCTCACCACCAATCGCGGAATAATCGAACGCACCGCCAATTCCACCGGAGGCTACGACATCTCATACATCCCGATGGACTACGCACCCTTCACCCAATACGCGAACCCGATCCTTTCCTTCATCTTCAAAACTTTAGTCCTCGCATTCGCCCTCAATTTCATCATAGGAGTAGTCAACCTCCTCCCGCTCCCCTTCTTCGATGGGATGCGTTTGCTGGAATTGTCCGTAAACAATAAGCGCTTCACTGATTTTGTAATGTATCTCATCCTGGCGGCTTTTCTGTCCAATTTACTCCCCTGGTTCTTCAGATAATTTTACCGCATTCATCCAACATTGATTACTGGCATTACTGGAACCGAGGTCTCCTTTTATTTAAAAATAGCCCCATATAAATACATATACAATAGAACATATATGGGGTTCTGAAAAAGGTGAAGAAAATGGAGGAAAGATTGGAGGAGTTTGAGGAAATAGAGGAGCCAAAAAAGGGGAGAAAGCCAAGTTCTGATGAGTCCGAATCCGCACCGAGCGAAAGCGTTGGCGCGAGGCCGGACTTCCGCGTGGTCCAGACCGAAAGGGATGCGGAGGGCAAGACAATATACAAGAACGTGGGTGGGCTCTGGAAGCGCACGAGCAAGAATGGAAACACATACTACAGCATGAGCATAGGCCGATTGAGGCTGCTCGTATTCCCTAACGACAGGGATGGTGGTTCTTATGGCAGAGAAGACAGAGAAGAAATATGAGCTCCCGAAGGAGCTGGAGGACCTTCCTGGAATAGGGGAGGCGACCGCGGAGAGGCTGCGCAAGGCCGGTTATACATCTATGGACCAGATTGCGGCCGCGATGCCCCACGAGCTCGCGGAAGCGGGTGAATTCGGGGCGGAAGCCGCAAAGAAGGCCATCGCAGTTGCGCAGGAAGCTGTGGAGACCGGCTACGAGACCGCGGACCTGATATTCGAGCGCAGGAAGGAAATCAAGAGGATTCCAACCGGCTCCAAGAACTTCGACGATTTGATTGGAGGCGGAGTGGAGACCCAGGCAATCACCGAGTGCTTCGGAAAGTTCAGTTCTGGGAAATGTGTTTCCGGGGATACCCCGCTGGTCTTCTTCAATTCCAGCTCCCCGCACATTCGCTCCTTTGAGGACGTATATAATACATACAAGACCGAAGAGTTCGAGCAGGATGGCGGCACATTCTCCGTTCCCTCAAAGGAACTGCACGTGCTCAGCCTCGGGGATGACTGCCAATTGAGGAAGGAAAAGGTCCAGCACCTCTACAAGGAGAAAGTAACTTCGATACAAGAGATGGAAACCTCCCGCGGCTCGGTCATAAAGGCGACGAAGAGGCACCCGCTCCTCGTTTTCTCAGAAGAAGGGATGGAGTGGAAATCTTCTGGCCTTCTTTCCGAAGGGGCGTACGTTGCGGTGCCAAAAGAGATAAGGACAGAATCAGAGACGGAGATAAGCGCAGAGGATGCATATTTCCTCGGCCTCTTTGCCGCTGAGGGTACAGCCAATCCATTCAGCATAACCAACTACGATGAAAAAATAAACGCAAAGCTGCACGACTACATACGAAAGAGGTTCGGCAGGGAGCCGTCCTTCAGGAAGGAGAGGGGCCTCACGCTCCTTTTCAAGGACGCAGAACCTTTGCTCGGGGAGCTCGCCTCTTCCAATTCCGGGACGAAGTTCATACCGGACAGCGTGCTCAGCGGAAGTGATGAGATTGCTGCCTCATTCCTGTCGGGCTACATAGATGGCGACGGCTTCGTCTCCAACTGCCCCGAGCTTTGCACGAAATCCGCAAAACTCGCCTCCCAGCTGACCTACCTCCTTTCCCGCTTTGGGATAGGCTGCTCGGTCAGGCACAAGAAGGTGGAGGAGAGCAGGTTCTACAGGATTTTCATAACCGACGCAGGAAGCAAAACGCGCCTCATGAAAATCCTGGGCCAGAGCACGAAGGGCCTGGATGCGCTTTCCTGCGAAGGCAAGCACTCGGAATACGGGATTCCGTCCAAACCATTGCGCACAATCCTGAAGCGGCTGCACGGGAAGCTCTCAGGCACGCACAGGAGGGACATCTCGGCCAAGAAGGCGGAAATAGCGGAGGGAAAGTTCTTCAGCCTCTATTTTAACTACCTTGCAAGGACTCCCGCGACCCGCGTGGCCACGGAAGAAACCGTGAAGCTTGCCCTGGATTTCTACAGGGAGAGGGTAGGGAAGATGCGCGGGCACGAGGCGCTCCTCTCGGAGCCAACAAGTGAAAAAATCCTCAACGCGCTTAGGGACATTCTGTTCAAGAGCACTGCCCTTGTGCAGAGGCTCGGGATAAAGAGGCCGACCTTCCAGAATTTCGTAACCAGGAAGAAAGTTCCGGAGGAAAGGGTTGCGCAGGTCGCCTCGGCTATCCGCACCCTTATTGCGGAGACTCTCTCGGACCCAGCCCTTGCAAAAGACCTCAAGACGCTGGAACTGCTCGCAAACGGGAACATGCGCTGGGAAAAGGTCATAAGGATGGAAGAGAAGCCCTACGACGGATATGTGTACGACCTGGTCGTTCCGGGGGCGCACAACTTCGTCGCTGGCTTCAAGCCGATGCTGATGCACAACACGCAGGTCGGCTTCCAGCTCGCGGTGAACGCCCAGAAGGCCCTCTCAGCCAACGGAACGCCCGCAAGGGTCCTCTTCATAGACACGGAAAGCACCTTCCGCCCGGAGAGGATAATCCAGATTGCGGAGGCGCAGGGGCTGGATCCGCAGGAGGTCCTGAAGAACATCCTCGTCGCCAAGGCTGAGAACTCAGACCACCAGCTGATTCTCGTGGAAAAGGCCGGCAACGTAATCGAGAAGGAGAACATTAAGCTGATAATAGTCGACTCCCTCACCTCCCACTTCCGCGCTGATTACGTAGGCAGGGGCGCCCTTAGCGAAAGGCAGCAGAAGCTGAACAAGCACATCCACACCCTGCAGAAGTATGCGGACAAGTACAACATCGCAATCTATGTGACCAACCAGGTCATGGACAACCCGGGGATTCTTTTCGGGGACCCGACCATGCCGATTGGAGGCCACATTTTGGCGCACGCAGCGACCTACCGCCTCTACCTGCGCAAGAGCAAGGAGGAAAAAAGGATTGCGAGGCTCGTGGATTCGCCCAACATGCCCGAAGGCGAGACGGTCTTCAAGGTCACGAAGGGCGGCGTAATCGATTAGTTATGTCTTTTGATTTTTCCCCCTTTTTGGAGGCATGCGCCGAGGCGAAGCGCACTGCCTTCTCCTTTTCCAATCCTTTAATCGTACATCACCTTGACGCCGACGGGGTATCGGCCGGCGCAATAATCGAATCCGCATTCTGCGCCGAATGGAGAAAGCACAGAAGGATTTGCATAAAGAAATTGGGCGATACGGAATTAGACCAGATAAAAGATGAAAAAGAAATCATATTCGTGGATTTGGGCGGAGGCAATCCCCGCGTGAACGAGTTGCACGATGTCCTGATAATAGACCATCACCAGACCAAAGGCGTTGCGAAGCACCAGATTAATCCCCTCCTTTACGGAATAGATGGCGGGGACGAGCTCAGCGCAGCCGGAACCGCAGCACTGGTCTTCAATACCCACTACGACCTCGGAGTTGTTGGTGCGGTGGGCGACATGCAATACCCCCTCCGCGGGGCCAACCGCCTCCTAATCGAGCGCGGGCAGAAGAAAGGCGAAATAGAACTCGCAAACGAGCTCCGCATGTTCGGCCGTTACTCCCGCCCCCTCACCCAATTCCTCGCCTACTCGGATGAGCCCTACCTTCCCGGCATCTCCTTCAATGAATTGAATGCGGAAAAATTCCTCTCGGATTTGCAAATCCCTCTCCAGAAAGGAGAGAAATGGCGCACCTACTCAGACTTATCCGGATCTGAAAAGAAAAAATTAGTTTCCGCCCTTTCCGACCTCCTGGTGGAGAAAGGAAAGCCCTTCCTCGCTGAAAATCTCATCGGCGAGACCTACCTCCTCACGAAAAGGGAAAAGAGGAGCGAGACCTTCGATGCTTCCGAATTCTCCACAATGCTCAACGCATGCGGAAGGCACGGCAGGCCGGATGTCGGGGTAGCTGTCTGCCTCGGCGAAAAATGGGCAGAAGAAGAGGCAGCGCAGCTCCTCCGCCTCCACAAGACAAGAATCCGCGAGGGAATTCTCTTCGCCCGCGAATCAATCGTGGATTTCGGCCCCTTCCTCTTCCTGGACGCACGGGACAAAATAGAGGATTCGGTGCTCGGGATAGTGTGCGGGATGGCAATAGGCGGCTCGCCCAAGCCGATTCTCGGAATCGCATCTTCCGAGGAAGGAAAATCCATAAAGGTCTCGGCTCGTGGAACCCGCGGCCAGGTGGATGCAGGCCTAAACCTCGGGAATGCGATGGCTGCAGGCGCAGAAGCGTCGGGAGGGGTGGGCGGCGGCCACAAAATCGCCGCAGGAGCAAACATCCCTTCCGGGAACCTAAATCTTTTCCTTACGGCAGTCGCCGGTTACTTACGTCAAAAGCCGTAGCTATATATGGCACATAGCAACTTTTATATACCTTATGCGGAAATACAATCCTATGGGTCCGTATTCTGGCGGCAGGTTTCTGCGCACCAGCGCGATGCCGCCAAACGTAATAAAATTCACGCCTGAGAGGCGGAAGAGGGACGTTCTCCCGCCAGACCGGCTTATGCCGGCAAAAGTAATCGATATTGCAGGGGCGCTGACAGCCAGGCGCAGCAAGGAGCTGGCCTCCGTAGCGTCTTCCCTGCAATCCGGCTGGAACATCCTGAGCGATGCCGTATTCCACGGAAAGGGCAGGCACTCCATCAATCAGGCGGTGGAATCAATGGCCGTAAGCCTCTCCAGGATAAGCGAGATAATCAAAAGGGACCCGCACGTGCTTTTTCTCCCGGCAAATGGACGCAGGCACCTCATGTCGGACCTTGCGCAGCTCATAAAGGAGTTCACGCAGCAGAAGGACAAGGGCGCATTCAGGCGCGCGGCAGAGCCGCCCAGCGACCACTGGCTCCTCGCCTGGGTGGTATGGAACTTCTATGTAATCGCCATGCTCACACACGGGCTGAAGATAAGCGAGGATGCAAAGCGCTATGAAGAATTCCACCAGAAGGCAGCCACCCGGCATTAGGAAAAGCAGGAGGCTGGGCCAGCATTTCCTCAGCAGCCCCCAAATCCTGGAATTCGAAGCCGAAGCCGCAGGGGTGGAGGGCAAAACCGTAGTAGAAATAGGCGGGGGGGACGGAAGGCTCACAGAAAAGCTGCTTGCAAAAAGCCCGAAGAAACTGACCGTGGTGGAAAAGGATTCCCGATGGGCAGATTTCCTCGGGCACAAGTTCGGAGACAGGATAGAAGTCCTTCAGAAGGATTTCCTGGACACGGAGCTTGATGCGGAGATATTCGTGGGCAACATACCATACTACATCTCCTCCCCCATCATTTTCCACATCGCAAAAAGGGATTTCTTGCGCGCCCTCCTTATGGTCCAGGAGGAATTCGCGGAGAGGATGGCCGCGAAGCCCCACACAAAAGAATACGGGCGCCTCAGCGTCACCTCCCAGCTCCTCTTCAGGATAAAACTCCTGAAAAAGGTGAAGAGGGGCGCCTTCTCGCCCCCTCCGGAAGTGGATTCCGCGATAATCCTGCTCGAGAAAAGAACATCCTCCCTGGACCCGTGGACAGAGAAGATAATCCTCGCCCTCTTCCAGCACAAGAACCAGATGGTTTCAAATGCCCTCAGGCATGCGGGCATAGCCCCGAAGGCATGGCTCCCGAAAAAGAGGCCCAGGGAGATGGGCCCCGAAGAAATAGTAAAACTTGCGGAGTCTATCCGGCCTTCAGGTGCTGCTCGAGCGTGAAATTCTCCTCCCCCTCAACCGTAAGCTTCACCGGGCCCTGGGAGAGCGGATAAAAAAACTCGACCCTGTCCCCCGGCTTAAGGTCCTCTTTCACAAACACTATCGGCTCCTCGCCCACCACGTCCTCTATCACGGCCCTCTTTATCGGGATGAACGTCTGGAGGAACACCCTGCTCTTCCCCTCGTACGCGGTCTTCTCGAATTTGACGAGCGATGAGAACCTCCGCCACAGGAAGAAGAGTATTATCAGGAATACTGCCAGCCCGAAGAACGCAAACAAGCCCAGGAGTATCAGCTTTATGTCCATCAAACCATCCCAAGCCTCGCCCTGGAACGCAGCACAATGACCTTTACTCCCGCATTTTTTAATTTATGCCTGAGCGCGGCATCGTTCGTCGCCACAACCGCGCCCTCCTTTTCGGCGTATTCAGCAATCCAGCCGTCCACATCCCCGGCGCTCCTCACCCTCCTTACTTTATGCGCCTCCAGGAACTTCAGCGCAAACCTCGCTGCCGCCCCCTCCTTCCCCCTGCCCTTCGCGAGCTTCCCAAGCTCCGCGGCCACGCCATCGGGCACGACAAGCTCGTGCGGCGCCTCCAGCAGCCCCTCAATCTGCTTTGCGATGTCCACTCCGAACTGGTAGGGGAGGAGCAGGAAGTTCGTGTCCAGGACAACCTTCTTCAGGATAGAATCTCCCCTATAATCCTGTCGGGGTCGAACGGCTCGATGTCCCCGTACCCCTGCCCGGTCCCCACGTATATCACCGGCAGCCCGGTCACCTTTGACACGGAAACAACCGCCCCTCCCTTCGCATCGCAGTCCAGCTTGGTGAGTATCACGCCGTCAAGCCCTATCTCCTTATGGAAAACCGAAATCTGCTCCACAATCGCGTTCCCCGCGATGCTCTCCCCGACATAAATCTTGAGCTGCGGCGCGATGACCCTGTCCATCTTCTTCAGCTGGTTTATGAGGTTTATGTTCGTGTCCTGCCTTCCCGCAGTGTCTATGAGCACTGCATCCGCCCCGTGCGCCTTCGCGTATTCCACCGCGTCGAACGCGAGCGCGGTCGGGTCCGAGCCGTAGGCGCCCGAGACGACCTTCACCCCGAGCCGGTCCCCGTGGTGCCTAAGCTGCTCCACTGCAGCAGCCCTGAAGGTGTCCGAAGCCGCAATCACGACCGATAGCCCCTCATTCTGCAGCATCTTCGTTATCTTCGCTATCGTGGTTGTTTTCCCTGAGCCGTTCGGCCCCATGATCATTACCTTCGCAGGCTTTTCCGTTTCCCTCACCCTCTCCGGGATGGAAAAGCCCTTCACGCCCACAAGCCCGATGAGCGTCTCCCTGAGCTGCCCCTTCACGAATTCCGCGGTCTTTCCCTTCGGGATTTTCGCCCCCACGACCCTCTTCCTGAGCTCTTTCTTCACGTCCTCGGCAACCTCAAGCGCCACATCGCTCTCTATGAGCCCGAGCTCCAGTTCGTCCAGCAGCTCCCCGACCTCGGATTCCTTTATCTCCGATGCGCCGGTGATGGTCTCCTTTACGGCAGAAAAGATATCCTTCCTTACCTTCCTTTCCAGCTCCGCGGTTTCCTGCCCCGCAACCCTTCCGGTTTCCAGTTTCCGGCTCCCAGTTTCCCGGGCGCGTTCCTCCCTCCTTTCCATAATTGGGGCGGCTGCCTCCGCCGCCTTTTTCTCTTCAAAAACAGCCTCCGGCTTCCTCTCCTCCTTCCCGGCTATGCTCTCCACGAAACCCGAAATCTTCTTCTTCAGGAGCTCAAACACTCAATACCCTCTCCCTTCCGGCATCGTGCGCACCTGCGCATCAGCCAGCCTCCTCATGGGCCCTTCCCCCCTTTTCCCTGTATGCCTTTTCAAGCCTCGCGAACTCCTCGTCAGCCTTCCTGAGCTCGTTCCTGAGGTTCTGGATTGCGGCCTCAGTCATCTTCATGCGCGCATCTATCTCCTTCTTCGCGCCCTCCGCATCGTATTCCATTATGTAGTTCGCGCCTACCGGGATGTACACCTTCTTCGCCTCAAGCCTCGCCTTTATGAACGCCCCGCCGCCCACGGGCACGAGCCCCTGCTCCTCCTTCATCTGGGCGATTGTGGTGAGCGAATTGTTCAGGTCCAGCATGGAGAGCATCATCCTCTCCACCTCCCTCTCTATGTAATTCCTCTGCTGCCCCACAAGCCTTGCCCGCGAAACGATCTCTTCCCTCTCCATCATCCCACCTTTTCCAGAGAAAACGCGGGGGAAGCGTCCCCCCCATTTTCTTCTATCTCTCTGACCCCCCTCAACTTCGCATCAAAATTCTTCTGACTTCTTCTTACGCTCCTAGCCGTCATCTAGACCACCTTCTCCACGTTCTCGACCTTTATCATGCTCCTCGGTATCCCGTTCGCCGCCCCGAGCAGCATGTAGGCCTTCTCCACCGCGAATTTCTCGGTGCCTGCCTCGACCTCCTTGGCGAACTTTCTCCACTCCCTTCCAAGCCTCATCGTCCCGCTTACCCTGAATTTCATATTTTCACCCTATTCCATCTATGAATCACTATTTCCTCATCCCACCTTTGCCCCTTCGCCCACATCCCTGTCCACCGTCAGCAGCACAACCCCTTTATCGTCCCATGCCGCCAGCAGCATCCCCTGCGATTCCAGCCCCATCATCTTTTTCGGCTCCAGGTTTGCTAGCACCACTATCTTCTTCCCCACAACCTCCTCAGGCGCATAGTCCTTCCCGATTCCGGCGACCAGCTGCCTCCTTTCCGTTCCGAGGTCCACATCCATCCTCAGGAGCTTCTCCGAGCCCTGGACCCTCTCCGCGGCGGCCACCCTCCCGATGCGCATCTCCAGCCTGGCGAAATCCGCATAGCTTACCATAGCCCTACCCCAGGAAGCCCAGCGCCTCCTCGGCCCTACCCATCTCAAAGGCGCTGGTGCCCTCTCCGGCCACATATCCCCGGTCGTTGGCGAGCATGCACACCGAAACGAACCCCGTCCCCATGTTTGCGGTGCCTTTCGCACCCTTCACCCTGAAGATCCTTTCCAGTTCCCCCACTTCCTCCTCATTCGCCCCGTAGTGCACAAGGAATCCCCTGTTGGTGGCAACGCAGAGCGAACCGACGGTGGCGTATCCTCCGATGTGCATCGGCACCAGCTCCACCCCGAGGCATTCCTCCATCCTTCTCCTCTCCGCCGCATGCACGTGCACGCTGATTATCCCGCCCCTGTCGTTCACGGCGATGTTGTTCCCGTGCGCGTTCAGCTTCTCCCCGCTCGCGTAAACCTCCAGCCCGGTTTCAACCCTGAGCTTTCCCATGAGCGCCCCGTCAAACCGCGGCATGACAATCCCGCGCGAATTCATCGCCGCGTAAATACCGTTCAGGCTGCTCCCCCCCATGCCGCAAACCACCCCCCTGGTCCCGAGCGCGCCGCATACCCTGTGCACAAAGTTCGCGGAAGCGCCCTCCGGGAATATGGTGTGCGAGTTGTTCGTGGCCGCGAATATGCCGATGAACGGGTTTCCGTAGTAGGCGGCCTTCCTGTGCTCGAGCGTCATTTCTTCTCTTCCTTCTCCGGCCCTTTTTTGGATGCCTCCTTCCCTTTTTCCGGCGCTTCCTTCCCGTGCGCCTCTTTCGGGGCTTCCTCGGGCTCCTTCCCCTTTTTCTCTTCCTTCTTCGCCTCCTTCTTTTCCTCCGGCTTCTCGTCTATGAGGTAGGCCCTCACAACCCCCGCCTCCTTCACAGCCCTCATCTTCACCTTCCTGGGCGGCTTCTGCATCCCCCTCCGGAAAAGCAGCTCATTCGCCTTTTCGCTTATCTTCACGTCCTCCGCCTTCATGTGCCTTGAGAGGAATGAGCGCACGATCTTAACGGCCCTCCTTGCCCTCCTCACCCTGGAGTAATCGTACGCCTTTCCCAGTGGTATCGTATAAATCCTTTCAAGCTCAGCCATGCTCTCACTCCTCCCTAAAACGCGGAGGGGAGCGCCCCTCCCCATTTTGAGGGTTCATTCTGACCCTCCCCCATCTCCCCTTTCCATTGCTTTGCATGCTCTCACTCCTTAATCCTCAGCTTGCTGGTCCTCCATTCCCTTCTCCTGTTGTTCCAGAGGACCTTCCTTTTGGTCCTCACGGTGACGAATATCGGCATCCTCCTGTTCTGCCTGCCCGCCTTCGCGAGCCTTCTCTTTTTCAGTCCGCTCTTCTTTCCCATATGAACACCCTACTTGAACACGATCTTCGTTTCCCTTTCGCCCCCGCGCATCATCCGCAGAAGGGCAAGCACTTCCGCATCCCCGAGCTTCTTCCCGCCCCTCTTCGCGTACGCGAGAACCTGCCTCGCGGCAGCGGCATACAGCTCCGGCTTCGCAAGCCTCACGTTCATGAGCCGCTCATACGCTTCCGGGGTGAGGCAAAGGCGTAGCGCCGCTTTCAGCTGCGCCTCCATCCTTTTCGCTTCCAGGAGCCTTTCCTCTTCGCTCCCGGCTCCCTCCTCTTCGCCCATATAAGTCCCCAGTTTCTATATCGCTTCGCGATAACTCCATGTTGCCTCGGCAACAACTGGCGAAGTTCTGCGGAACTTCACCATGGCAGAAACCCCCCGGGTTTCCGCCATCCGGTTCCCAGTCCCCGGTTCCGCGCTCAGCCGCCCTTTATCGCGGTTGCTGCTTTGTCAAGCAGCGCCCTCCCTTTCGGGGTCAGTTCCCTCCCTTTCCTGGCCTTCCTCATGAGCCCGGCCTTCTCAAGCGCCTGCATGGCCTTCCTTATCGTTGAGCCCCCGGCGGGCCTGTGCTTCTGCGGCTTCACGCCCCTTCCCTTCCTTCCGCCGTAGTGCCTCCTCAGCCTCTGCACCCCGGTCCCCGGGTTCACGTATGCCTGCCTCATGACCGAGGCGCACCTCACAAACCAGAAGTCAGGGTCCTCGGGGGGCCTCTCGGCGTGGGCGCCGCTCTTCACTATTCCCACGAACGCGGGCCTCTCTATCCCCATCTCCCTGAGCCTTCCGGCCACTTCCTTCACGAGCCTGTTCGGCTCCACGTCATAAGCTCTGACCATATATCCACCTTATCCTGTATCGCAACTCTCTAATAAGCTGGAATTGTAAGTCAATATATTCTGTCGTTTCCTATTTAAACCTTACAGATTCGCTCAGATGAATTCCGAGAGCCCGTCCACCGTGGTAATGGTGACCTTCCCGTTCTCCAGCTTCAGGTCCATCTCCGCCCTCGAGAGCGGCTCCATGGAATCCAGGAACCTCCTCTTCTCCTCCTCGTCCTCAAAAACGAGTATGAGGTGCTTGTCCGTGTTGAAATATTCGGTGCTCACCACGAACCTGTCAAGCTCGAACCCTCCCCACGCGTCCCTGAACTTCTCGCCCGAGAGGACCAGCGCATCCCTCGCCTTCCTCTTCATTACGTTCTTCCTCACGTCCCCCCATCCGCGCAGCTGGTAGTAGTCCCCGTACCTCTCCACGAGCCCCCGCTCCTCCATCTTCTTCATCAGGCTCTCCACGTCCCCGTCATACATGTCCGCACCGTCGGTCATGTTCTTCTTGAAGCTCTGCATCAGCTCCTTCAGCGAAACGGGCACGTCCTTCCACCCGCAGCTCTTCTCCACGTCCCGTATCGCATCCACCACCTGCCCGGGCGCAACCCACACCGTGTTGGCCTTCTTCTTCCCCATCTTCTCTATCCTCAGCGTATAAACCGGCCTCCTCCTGATGCTCGCATAAACGTAAACCCCCGCGATTACCGCGAGCCCTGGCACCAGCCATTTGAGGTAAACGTCGAACAGCCCCTCCTCCTTCTGGCTGTACGGTATGGTCTCCACATACTCGAGGTACCTTACCCTGAAGTTGTTCTCCCCCGCCCTGAGCCTCGCGGGGACCGCCATCTGCCCGTCGGCTATTGAGAATTCCCTCTCCTCGTCCCCGTCCATCGAGACGGCCGCCCTGCCGCTCTTGACCGGTACGCCGTCCACAGTCACGTTGAATATCACCCGCACGTCCCTCACGTCGACTATGCTTACGTCTATCCTCTTCACGTGCATGTGCGCGGAGCCCAGCATCCCGGAGCTATCGTAAACCCAGAATATGTAGTCCCCCGGCTCCTCAAACTCGAACGTATAGTAGAACACCTTCTCGCTCCCCACGTACCCAAGCTCCTCCGCGGCTATCTGGTCGCCTTCCCTCTCCAGGGTGTAGAGCACCTTCCCCGCGCTCTGGTTGACCGTGAAGAAAAGCTCCGCCTTCTCCCAGGGGTATATGCTCGGCGTTACGGTCACCTCTATCGGCTCCATCGGCATCCTCTGGGAGTCGATTATGCCCTTCTGCCCGCCCGCCTCGTAGATGAACCTGTAGTATCCCCCGTGCCCGAGCGGGACGAACAACGTTTTCCTGCCGGAGAACGAGGAGAATGCGAAATCCGACTCCGCGCTCTCAGCCCACTCGTTCTTCAGGATCTCCTCCGCCAGCTCCTCCGGCTCCCCGCGCGCGTCCAGGAAGTCGCCCAGCTTCATCTCCCTAACCACGAGCTTCTCCCTGCTCTCGTTGTCCAGCTGCGCGAGCCAGTAGTCCTGCCTTAGTTCCCTCGACAGGACGAAATCCGTCTTCCCTATGTACACTATCCTGTTGTCGCGCGAATGCAGCGCGCCCAGGTCGTCCAGCACATACCTGGGCATCGCCCCGCTGGGTATGATTATGACGCTCTCCCTGATGGCCCTCAGGTCCGCGGCGCTCACCACCTGCACGCTCATCCCGTACTGCTCAAGCCCGCTCATCCTCTCAACGAATTCCCCGAACCTGTTCGTCGTCTCATCGTCTATCCCTTCCTCGCTTAATACCGCAACAGAGGTTTTCGGCTTCTCTCCCAGCGCGACGAGCCTCGCGCTCCCGCTCCCGTTGGCCAGGAAAAGGTAGTATGCGTCCACTCCCGCCCTGCCCCCCTTTATGGGCTGCACGAACCCGGTGGGCGCCTGCTCCTCCTTCGTGCCGAGCAGCGTCATCGCTATTGTAGCCGCAAGGAAAAGCGCAACTATCCCCAGCATTATCAGCTTCCTGCCGGCCATCTTTACCCCTTCCCTATTCGGCTACCCCTCAGCCAGTCCAGATCATTCTTATAGAACGTCCTTATATCCGCAAGCCCTTCCATGAGCATCATCGGCCTTTCCAGGCTCAGCCCCCACGCAAGCACCGGATAAACGCCGCAGAGCGGCTTCGTCATCTCGGGCCTGAATATCCCGGCCCCGCCAAGCTCCATCCAGCCCCCGGTTCCCGGCGAACCAAACCTCCGCTCCTCCTTCCCTTCAGTTGCTCTGGAGGTTTGGTTCGGTTCCCCGTTTCCGGCTTTCCGCTCAAAAAATACCTCTATCTCCAGGCTCGGCTCCGTGTACGGGAAATAGCTCGGCCTGAACCTTATCTTCTCAAACCCCAGCCTGCTGTAGAACTCCTTCAGCAATCCGAGAAGGTGCCTGAAGTTCGCCCCGTCCCACGCCACTATGCCCTCCACCTGGTGGAATTCCGCAAGGTGCTTGAAGTCCGTCGCCTCGTTCCTGAACACCCTTCCCACGCAGAAGTATTTTTTCCCCTTCCCCCCGCTTTTCCTGAGCGTCTCATCCAGCTTCGCGAGGTACCTCGCGCTCACCGCGGTCGTGTGTGTGCGCAGAACCATCTTCCGTGCCTCTTCCGCGCTCCATGGGCATTTCCATCCTTCCTCATGGCTCTTCTTCACCTTCTCTACTATTTTCCTGTCCGGCAGCTCCCCGTCCATTTCCAGATAGAAAGTGTCCGCCAAATCACGGGCAGGGTGGTCCTGCGGCTGGAACAGGGCATCGAAGTTCCAGAACGCGCTCTCGACCATGGGCCCCTCCATCTCCTCGAATCCCATCTCTATGAAAATCCTCCTTATCCTTTCCGTCATCCGCGTCAGCGGGTGCATCTTGCCCACCGGCTCATCAGCCGCCGGCGCGACCGCATATGGGCTGAACTCCGCGCCCTTCCACTTCCCGCTCACGATAATCCCATGCGTCAGCTCGCCGATCTCCTCCCCCATCCCGCCGATTCCCTTCGCCTCCCCCTCGCCCTTTTTTGTGAGCGCCACGAGCATCTTCCTGTGTTCGCTCTCCAGGAGCAGCCCCCTCCCCACGAGGGTTTCCAGTTCCCGGTTTCCCGTTTCCAGCTTCTCCGGCTCCCTCGCCGCCTTCTCAAGCGCATACTCCCCCGGCTTCCTGACCGCCTTTACCCTCCCGTTCTCAATCGCAATCCAGCCGTTCTTCTTCGCCCACATCACCCCTATTCTTTTTTCTTCTTCACTCAGTTCCCCCACCGCCTTCCCGCCCTTCGCCGCAACCCTCACTTCCGGGAACCCTTCCCTCAAAAACCGTTCGCACTCCGCGCTCCTCGCATATTCTTTCGCGGCCCTCTCCTCCACTTCCACAAGCCCCTTCTCCTGCAGCCAGAGCGCCGCCCTCCTGAACGCGTCCAGCTCTCCGGGCCCCTTCGCAAGGGCTTCCAGGCCGTGGCTGCCGGCTCCGGCATCCAGAAGCCTCTTCAGCAGAATCTTTTCCGTCCTGTGGAGTATCATCACTGCTCCCTCTTTTTCCTCGCCAAGACAAAACGCGGAGGGGGGCGCCCCTCCTCATTTTTTCCTGGATGGTGAAATTCCGCAGAATTTCGCCAGACATCGCCGCAGCGATGCAGATTTTCTGATCCTCCCCCCACTTCACTCATCCTCCGCTTTTCCTCTTCCTCGCTTGTAGATAGAAATACGAGCCCGCCACTATCAGCACGAGCAGCAGCGCGGGTACCCCCTGCGGGCCGCGCAGGAAACCGTAAAGTTCCGTCCTCGCGCCTATGAAGAAGCCGACCACCTCCTGGTCCAGGCTCTCCTCCTTCTCGAATATGAGCGAGAAGTGCGCGAGCACCTCGTTCTGCCAGCTCATCTGCACCCTCCCGCCACTCTCGGCGCTCTCCTCCGGCAGCGGGCTCACGTAGAGCACCTTCGCCCCCTGCGGCAGCTCGAAGGTGATCCTCTGGTTCTCCCCCAGTATGACATCCCCGAGCTCGCTCGTCTCGAACGAGAGGGCGCCTGCGTTCAGGGTGTATTTCGTCGTCCTCGGCTTGTACCCGTCAACCGCAAACACCCCGGTCCCGGGCACAAGCGTACCGTCCTGCCTGTAATAGGGCTTCGCATCGTAGGTTATCGTGAGCTCGCCGTGGCACAGCTCCGCAAGGGGATTGCACCTCGAGGTCGGCGCGGGCCTCACAACCACGTTCTCTATGCTCACCACCCTGTTGTCAAGGTGGTAGCGCACCTCCCCGCCCACAATCTCGCTCCATGACGCGAGGTCCGTCTTCGACAGGCTGGACTCATAGAGCGATATATGGTAAGAGGTGGTTATTATGTAGCTCAGCCTCTCCGTTACCTTCGCATTCCCGTTCCCGTCCACGTCCAGCACCACGTCCATGGCCGTAAGCGTGAACTCCGCGGACGAGAGGGACAGCAGGAGCAAAAGGAAAACCGCCTTCTTCATGGCTTCACTTTTCTCCCCCAACCTTTATTACCTTTATCTTGCTTATCCCAGCGATGATCCTCTACGAAAGGCCGTTCAAACTGGAACTTCTCGGCCGCACCCTCATGAAGGGCGGCGAGGAGTGGCCCGCCCTCATCCGCAAGGTTTCCGAACTAAAAGAGGTCCTCATGGAGCCCCAGCACATGGGCCCCGACGGCACCGCGTACTACATGTTCCGCGGCATCCACCAGCACGAAAACCTCCGCTACGACGTCACCCTCATAGAGCCGCGCCTGTACGGGGACGAGTATTCTAAAACCCTTGGCCATTACCACCCCAAATCAGTTTCCGGTCTCCAGTTTCCGGAAGTCTACCAGGTCCTGAGGGGGAAGGCGTCCTTCGTCCTCCAGCGGAAGCACAAGGACGAGAGCGTTGATTGCATATTCGTGGAGGCGCAGGAAAAAGACGCTTTCCTTGTTCCCCCTGGCTACGGCCACGTTTCCTGCAACACCGGCGATTCCCTCCTCGTCGTCGCCAACATAGTCTCGAATTTCGACTCCCTTTATGAAGAATACCTTGCGAACCACGGCCCGGCCTTCTTCTGCACCCGCTTCGGCTACAAGCAGAACGTGAATTACATAATCCAGAAATACGAGAAGCTCGCCCCCCGCCAGGTAAACAAGCGCTACAACCTTATCCTTGGAGATTTGCTGGAGATGTTCTTCAATAAGCCCGAGAAATTCGATTTCCTTGAGCACCCGGAGAAGCTCCCGAAGATCTTATAACCATTTGCAGGATGTATAAAGCATTCCGGAGGTTTGTAAATGGGCGATGTTGAGCAGGATATGGAAGCCATGAAGAGGATTCATGCAAGCGGCAGCGCCAAGCTGCGCGCAGCATCGAGCCTCAACGAGTTCATGGTCAAGGTTTTCAAGGAGCGAATACGCCGCAGGCATCCGCACGCGGATGCGGGACGGGTCCTAAAAATCCTCCGCGAGGAGCTTTCTTATGGCAGAAGAGTAACATTTGAGGGGTTTGTCCGGAAACTGCTCACCTTATCACCGCAAGGCAAACCAAACGTCCTCTCTTTCTGCCCCTTGTTTGTTCTTGAATCGTAAATCCCATCGGATTTCCGATAGCGGACGAAGTTTGCGCCCTCAAATCTTGTGGTCACCCATTTCTGCTCACTTTGCGCACGGGCCACAAGAAAGAGACAGAAATAACCAGAAAAGGGGCAAGCAAATCAAGAAGACGCAAATGGCGTGCTGTCAATATCTAGTGCCTAAACTTTACCTGAAACAATCCTCTCGTTCCCGCCTCCCTTCGCACCCCTCTTCTTCAATTCCTCAAACAGCTGCAGCGCATTCTTCTTCGCCTTCTTCCCCGCCGCGCACACAAAATTCCCCTGCGAATTCCTGAGGATGGCCATCGCCCCCTCGCTCTCCGAAACAATCCCACCGATCTTCATAAGGGTTTTCGCATCCTCCTCAATCTTCTCCTCCACAACCCCCTCCTTCCCGCTCCTCTCAACAATCTCCTCCGCCCGCGCCTCCACAAACTCCTCCTTCAGCTTCTCAATCTCCTTCCTCTGCGCCTTCCATCCCTCAAAGAACCTCTCCACCGCCTGCGGCAATTGATGCTCCGATACACTAACCACTCCCGCCGCCTTCCTCAGAATCCCCTCCCTCCCCTGCGCATACCTCACCGCCGCCTCCCCAACCTTATAATAAATCCTCTCCACCCCATCCTGCACGCTTTCCCTTTTCACAATCCTGAAGTATCCCAATTCCCCAGTAGAAGTGTTCATCTGGTGCGTTCCTCCGCAGGCTTCTGCGTCGACCAGTTTCCCGTTCCCAGTTTCCAGTTCCCCGCCACCTATCTTCACAACCCTCAATTCCTTCCCCGGAACCGCCCCTCCCTGGTAAAGGGAAAACCCATACTTCTGCTCCGCCGCATTCCTGGGCAGCACCTCAACCTCTATTTTCAAATCCCGCATTATGTACTCATTCACCTTTCTCTCAATCGCATCCAGCTCCTCTTCCGTAATCCTCTTATAGTGCGTTACATCCAGGTGCGCCTCCTCTTCTTTCTTGCCGCTTCCCGCCTGCCATATATGCTTCCCAAGGATTTCCCTGCACGCCGCATTCAATAGATGCGCAGCCGTATGATGCTTCGAAATCCTCTTCCTCCTATCCAAATCCACCTTTCCCTCCACTTCCATTCCTGCCTTAAATTTCCCCGCATCCTCCACCAGATGAAGCACAACTCCCGCCTGCTTGCCCATATAAAGTACCTTTACCCCGCCCAGTTTGCCCGTATCCCCGGCCTGCCCTCCCCCTTCCGGATAGAATGCGCTCCTGTCCAGCACCACATACTTTCCGATAACTTTCAGCACCTTCGCCTTGAACTTCCCCTGCGTTGAATACCACAGCCCCTCCGTTTTCGGAATCCCTCCCACATCCATTTTCTTCTCTTCCGCCTCCTTCCCCACATCCTCCTCCTTTCCCCTCACCTTCTCATAGAAATTCATCGGAACCTTCACTTCCGCGCCCTTCCCCTTCGCAATCTCCGAAACCATTTCCGGAGGAATCCCATGACTCTCATAAAGCATTACAAGCTCCCGCTCCCCAATCCCCTTCCCAAGCATATTCGTTACCTTTCCTTTCGCCCCTTCCTTAGTAGCAATATATTTCCTCTTCTCTTCCGCAATCACATCAGAAGTACTCTCCACCCCATCCTCCAATTCCGGGAAAATCCCCTTCAATTCCTTCGCATGGCCCTCCAGTATTTCCGCATAGTCCATCCCCCACCCGCATTCCTCATCCATTCCGAAAACCCTCCTCAAAACCATCCTCAGATTATACCCACCTCCCGCATTTGAAGGAAGCATCCCGTCCTTCACCGTAAACAGCAAAGTAAGCAGATGGTCCAGCGATGCATACAATCCCTGCAGAGGCGCAAGGCTCTTCTCAAATCCCGGATGCCCAATCTCCTCCTCTATTCTCCTCACTTCCGCCTCCGGGTCCTTCGCCTCTTCCACATCCAGCCCGCCAACTCTTTTCGCAAATTCCAGGTAGAGCTTGTCATCAACCTTAATCCCAAACTTCTTCCTGTATTTGGGAACCATCTTCCCAAAAACAACTGAATAAGAATCCGGCGTCCCATGCGTAATCCAGCACAATCTGCTCAATCCCGCGCCCATATCTATAGTTTTTGTAGTTAATTCCCTGCTACCCCCACCCGGAAGAATCTCATACTGCATAAATACGCAGTTCCCCAGCTCCAATCCCCCTGCAAAGTATTCCATGCACGGGCCGTAGTTTCCCCCGCCCATCCACACATCCTCCTGGAATACCAAATCCTCAGGCAGCACCCCCAGCCTTTTCAGATACTCAATATCATGCCTCAGCGCCTCATCCTTCCAATAGAAAAGCCCCGTCTTCTTCGTATTGAATGCATGCTGCCCCACCATCACAAAATTTGAATAGTGCCTTCCCGTAACCCCCACATTGTCAATATCCGAAAACCTTATGCAGACCTGCGGGATTATGAGCGGATTGTCCTGCGCCTCCAGCTCTCCGCTCACCACATATGGCTGGAATCCGCTAATGGATGCAATCGTAAAATACAAATCATCCCTCCACCTCGCAACCGATGGATAGGATTTCACGCTCCCGTGCCCGTGCTCCACAAAATACTTCTCTATCTCTTTCCATGTATCCACATACGAGAGCTTATGGTCACTGGGCGCATTCCCTATAAAAGTATACCCTGTACATGAAGCATCCCCACACAGCTCCCTCTCCTCCACGCTCCAGAAATTCCTCCCGCACTTTGCGCACTTCCCCCTCCCGAATCCCCTCTCCTCCAGCGCCTTGGTCTTGTAGTGCTTCTCCCACTCTTTTGCGAACTGTGAGCGCAACGAATCTTTGGTAAGCATATCTACACACCTTCTTCCTTCCTGCATTTGTTTTTTATTAGTTCCACCAGCGTCCTGGTGTTCTCCTCCCAGTTCTTTGGCCTATTTTCCACCAATATATACGGATTTGTAAGCTTTTCCATCTTTTTTGGATGGAATGCATTAAGCCTTTCGACCACTTTTTGGATAAATTCCTCACCGCCCATTTCCCTCTCAGTTTTTGCTATCCATTCTATGCTCCTGCGCATTCCCTTTACAAGCGCCATTGCATGGTACACATCGTACACATCCTTCCCCTCCACCCTCTCCAGCATCGCATTCATCTTCTGCGCCACAAGGTCCTCAAGCGGATAGGTCACTAACCCCCCGACCATAGCGCCGCAAACAACAGAGCTCGCGGTTTCTATTGTGGTCCTGTATTCCTTCTTAGGGTCCTTTAGGTTGAACTCCAGCCGCACATTGTCCTTCTGCCCCCACGGCGTGCTGTAATACATCTCAGTTCTTATGGTATTCCCGAGCCTGAACGTCCTGCCCGCTTCATATCCCTCGATTCCCTCCACAAGCCCTTCCAGGCGCCCGATCCTCTCCGCATCTCCCGCATCTTCATAATCGTTGAAATCCAGGTCTTCCGAGAACCTCTGCTTTTGCCCCAGGTATATCTTGTTGAGCGCGGTCCCGCCCTTGAATACGCACGGATAATTCCCTTTCGAAATCCTGCCCCCTATCTGCCCAAGAATCCTAAACACATGAAACTCCTTCACCACAAAATTGAGCGGCAGCCCAACCCTTCCGGAAATAGCCACATACATCTCCTTCTCATCCATCAGTACCACCATCCGAACAGCTCTTCCTCCCTGAAACCGTCGCTCACCTTCCACTTCGCATTGTACTTCCCCCTTTCCTCCCCAATCCTCACCGTGGATTTCACCTTCTTGTGCAGGCGCTCCAGCACAAACTCCGGAACCGCAATCCCAGTGTAATCCCTCATCCTCTCAAGCAGATACCCTATCTTCTGGCAGAATGCAGCCGAGCCGAACCTCTCCGCATACCCAAGGAATTCCTCCCACCCCTCCGCATCCATCTCCGCAAGGCTTATCGCCTTCAGTATTTTCGGGTAGCCGCCGCCGTATTCCGGGATGTGCAGGCAGTCATATATCGTTTTTGGGATGGTCGAGATGAAAATCCCGTTATATTCCGTCGTTCCCACCGCCCTCTTCCCCATCGCCACCGCCTTTATTTCATATTGCCCGAGTTCCCTTCTGCCGGACTTATTGACCGTAACCACATAAACCGTAAACGGCACTTCGTCCATCAGCCCATAGATGTTGAGGGCAGTAGCGAACCCTATATAACCGCCGAAAATCTCAGACCCTGCTTCGAATACGTCTCCCACCATTCCCCTCGCCCCCAGAGGCTGGAAGGCATACACCCCTTTCTTGAGCCGCATGAGGAGGCCCTTCCTTACCATCTTTGACAGCACAACCTTCAGCACGCTTTTCTTTGCCAGCCCCCACGAATCGATTATATCCATTGTTATGATTCCCTTTCTTGCCTTGCTCGCGAACGAGTAGATTTTTGCCTCAAGTCCAGTCAATTCACTTGTTTTTGGCATAGTTTAGTTAATAAATCATTAACTATATAAATCTAATGTTAAGGGATTTCTTACCTTTGCATATATTTAGTTAACAAATTATTAACTATTATATATTGATTTTAAGAAATAGTTGCAAACAACCAGCAAAACTTAACACCATGGTAATAATCCATGCCAAACACAACCAGTTCTATGAATGTAGCCCTGCAAACTTTTTTATACGGTTTCCATGAGTGCCTTCATCCTTTCTGCAAACTCCTTAGCCGCCACAAGAGCGCCCTTCGCATCCTTTTCCGTCGCCACAAAACTCGCCGCATACTGGTCCTCGTGCCTCATCTCCCGGTAGAAATCCAGAAGTTCCACCCATTTCTTCTCCAGCACCCCCTTCTTCGCATAAAAATCCTCAAGGTACCTCGCGACGCAGAAATGGCTCCTCTCCCTCACCCCGTTCCGGATAAGAATCGCCCTGCCCGCATGGAACATCGCATTGTATGCGGATATGATTGCGGACTTGTAAGCCTCCGCCCCAATATTCTTCCCTGCCTCTCCCAGCCATTCCTTTGCGGCCCTCAATTCCTCCTCCGCATCCGCCAGAGCCTGAGGAATCCTCCTCAGCAACCCTCCTTTGAAACACTCCTCACTTGTAAAGCTCATCCACACCACCGTAGAGCATAATCGAGCCGAAAGCAAGGGAATTATAGAATAGAGGGTTCTTCTCCCTTATGCTCCTGATTTTTTCCCCATCCAGGAACAGCACCTTTGCCCTCGGGAATGCATCCGCAATCCTCCTCCGCATGGACGCAAGCTCGTCAGTCTTCGCCCTCTCCACCCTCACCCAGATGTCCACATCCGATTCCGATGTATTCGCCCCCTTTGCCCAGCTCCCGTATAGCCCTGCCGCCTTTACGAACGGATAGGAGAACAGCCCCGGCTCAAACGCAGACACATTGAAAAGGAGCCGAACCGCAACCGCCTGCGGCGTTTGCAGGGGGACAAATGCCAGCCCCTTCCGCCCCATTATTTTCTCCTTAACCATCAGCCCAAGCAGCCCGGAAACAGCGGATTTGCTTATTCCCGTTTTTTTTGCAATCCCGCTGACAGTCACCGGCTCTGGAGAGAAGACAGTTTCCTTCACTATCTCCACGCGCTCTTTTGTGGAGAGAAGCAAATTTGTTCGCATAGTAAGAACATATTGTTCTCATATTAAAAACTTATCGTTCTCAATTCAAGAACTTCACGGCCCGGCCCAAAGACATTTGGCTTTCTTTAGCCAGGAAAGTAAATGTAAACAATCGTGAACTTTACATTTTTACATTTGTTACATTCGGCCGCTAAGAATACAGCTTCACCAATCTCCCAATCCCCTCTTCCAGCGAAACCTTCGCCTCAAACCCTATTCTCTCCTTCGCTTTCCGGGTATCCGCCTGCGTAAATTCCACATAATTCTTGATTGGGTTCTCCACATACTTCGGCCTTATGTCCTTCCCCAGCGCCTTGTTCAGCATTCCAACCATCTCATTCAGCGTATATGTCTTCCCCGTTCCTACATTCAGCGCCTCAAACCCCTTTATCTTCTGTGCCGCCAGCAAATTCGCCCTGACCACATCATCCACATAAGTCAAATCCCGCGTCTGGCTCCCGTCCCCGTAAATAACCGGCGCCTCATCCTTCTGCATCGCCCACAGGAACTGCGAAACCAGGTTCGCATACTGCTTCTTCGCCCTCTCCCCCGGCCCATAAACGCTGAAATACCTCATCCCCGCAATCCCCATCGCATACAGTTTGGAATACAGGAGAGAAATCCTCTCCATATACAACCTTGTTTCCGAATACAAATCCTGCGGAAGAATCTCCGCATCCTCCCTTTGCGGCGGCTCCACGCCATTATATACAGAGGAGGTGGAAGCAAAAATGAGCGGGCAATCATTCTTCCTGCAGAAATCCAATATTTTGAGGAAATCGTCCAGCGCCTTAGCCAGTCTCGTCGGGTCCTCCTTATACATGGGCGCAGATGAATAAATCCCATCATGGAAAACCGCATCCATCTTCGGAAGCTCCATCTCCGCCACCTTCCCTGCAACCCCTTCAATTACAGCCGCCCCCTCCGGCTTGTTCTCATACGAGCCCGTATGCAGGTTGTCTATTATCCAGACCTTATTCCCGTCCGCAATCAGTTTCTTCGCAATGTTGGAGCCAATGAATCCCAATCCGCCCGTCACAAGGTAGTTCATCCTAATCCACCCTTTCGTAAACCTGGAATATCGCATACCCTTCTGAATATATGGTTTTCACCAGCCCGAAGTGCTCCATCAGCTGCGGGCTTATCGGCCCCCCCTCCTGCATCGGGTAGGGAAGCGCCACCAGCATATCGTAAAGCGGGACATTGTCGCGCGGCGCAGGGTCCATGCTCATGGTGACCTCCAGATACCGCACCCCGTTTGCGTCCCAGTATGCCTTGTTCGTATAATTGTCCGGCACAGAAAGCGGGTCGAAGAAGCCCACCAGCTGCCCCTCAGGCGAAATCTGGAACTCGTTCCTTATCCAGTTATAGGTGACCAGAAGGTATTTCACATCGTATTTCCCCAGCAGTTCCGAGGTCTCCTGCGCATTATTCCCGTAAACCATCACCGCCTGGTCAGCCATCCGCGCATGCATGTCCGTATACGGGCTGGAGTGCGCCCTCCGGTACGATACAACCTTCCTCCCAGTAAGCGCATTCATCATGAACCCATCCTCATTGGTCGTAAGGAACACATCGTTCACGTCCGTGTTCCCCTTTATCCAGCCCTCAAGCTCCGCATAGGGCCCGGGCAGCGGCTCCCTCCCGACCAGGGTCCACCTGTCCGAACCCCTGGCCTCAAGCCCCTGTGCGACGTAGAACAGCGCCAGCAGTATGCACACTGCCGCTATCCCCGCCTTCGCATTGCTGCCCTTCACCCTTTCCATCGCATTGATTACGCCTATGCCAACAAGGATGACCGCAGTAAGCAGGGATATCCTCTCAAGCATCAGCGAGCTCATGAACTGGGCATGTATCAGCGGGACGGTCAGTATGGGGTGCAGCACGCTTGCAAGGAACGTTGCGACAAGTATCACCGCGAATGCGTATTTCCCGGGATTTCTCGCCATGAAATAGAGCCCCGCAAGATTAAGCAGCGAAAATGCAATCCCGATGCCGTTCAGCCCGAAAGGCAGCAGCAGCGAAACGACCAGGTTGTACGTTATTCCGGCAAAAACCTGGGGCTGCGTCACATCAGGGTAGGTGATGTTCTGTATGTCATTCGGGGTCTGCCCGCGGAATTCGAATATGGGCCCGAACCAGAAGGGCATCGCCACAATGAAGCCGACCGCAAAAATCAATGCCAGCCTGCAGATGAGCCCCGAGTTTTCCTTTAAAACCCGTGCATTGAGCCCCCCCTCCCTCACCTTCGGGTAAAGCCACCATACCGCCGCGAACCCAAGAATAAGGTTTGCCACAAAGAAAGCCTGGGTATTCGTCAGCGAGGCGAGCCCCATCGCCGCCCCTGCGACGACCGCAGAGAAATCGTCCTGCTTTTTGCTGAACAAATAGAGCGCGAGCAGCATCCCGGGCACGAACACCGCGGTCGCAAGGTCCCCGTATTTGAATACCGGGAACTGCGAGGAGAAAAGCACAGCCGCAACCAGCGCGGCCCACTTGTCCCCCAGGATTTTAGTGCCAAGCGCATATACGATGGCCAGCGAAAACAGCTGTATGACCAGCGAGAAATAGAGCAGCCCCTGCATCGCATCCAGCCCGCTCAATCCGGAGAACAGTGCAACCGAAAGGTGGTAAAGCCACGGGACCCAGGGGTGCTCGCCGGCCATCTGCGCGCTTTCAAGGAAGCTCCCGCCTTCCATTATGTGGTTTACCCCTCCCAGCCCGTTGTAAAGGTCCCCCCCGTAAATCGGGCTGGGTATCTGCTTCAGCTGGGAAATGAAACCGAAGTTCCAGGCAAGGCTCACGATTAGGAAAATGGCAAAAGCGATGTCCGCTGTTTCCAGCTCCTTCCCCAGAATCCTCATCCTTCCCCCCTGTTCGCCTTTATCCACTCAAAAGTCTTCACAAGCCCCTCCTCCATCTCCACCCTGGCCCTCCACCCGAGCGCCTCTATCTTCTTCGTGCTCGGCACCCTCTTCTTCACATCGTCCCTGAACACGGGCAGGTGCTTGGTTTTCAGGGGCCTCCCATCCCCGCACATCTTCCAGATTTTCTGCGCCAGCTCCATCACCGTGTACGCATGCGGGTTGGCCACATTAAAGTCATTATTATCCGTCCTGGAATCGAACGCAAGCGTCCCGATCGCATCGGCCAGGTCCTCCACGTATGTGTATGCCCTCACCTGGCTCCCGTCCCCCAATAATTCCAGCGGGTATTGCTTATCAAAATGCACCTTCTTTATGAGGTCCGGAATCACATGCGCAATCCCCACCTCCTGCTCCGGCACCTCCCCCGGCCCGTACGCATTGAACGGCCTGAAGATGGTGTATTTCATCCCATACTGCTCCCTGAATGCTGTGCAATAGTATTCTCCGATAAGTTTCGAAAACCCGTAGTGCGTAATCGGCGGCAGAGAAGTAAATATATCTTCTTCTTTGGATGGAAAGCTGCTCGTCCTCTCAAAAACCATTGAAGATGAAAGGTAAATCATCTTCCTGAATGCCTTAGATTTCCTCGCCGAATCCAATAAATTTGAGAACATGAGCGTATTGTCCCGAATAATCTCCGCAGGATACTTGTGGAAATACCCAATCCCCCCTATCTTCGCCGCAAAGTGGAAGCAGTACTCAAAATCCTCCAGCAAATCCCTCGTTGCCTCCGAGTCGCACAAATCAATCCTTGCCAGTTCCACCTTATCCAAGTCTATATTCTTTACCTGCCCTTTGCTGAGATTATCCGCAACCGTTACCTCATGCCCATCCCTCACAAGCTTCTCTACAACCCTGCTCCCTATGAACCCCGCCCCTCCCGTAACCAGAACCTTCGCCATCCTAACACCTGAAAATCACAGAATCCTTCCCGAACACATTCCACACGTCTATGATTACGCACCCCGGCTTCACGTATTTCTTATAATACTCAAGCGGCTTCCTGTACTGGTTGTGCGGCGTCGCCAACACAAGGAATTCCGCACCCCTTATCGCCTCCTCAAAATTCTCCCCGTCCCTGAACACATCGTGCGTAACCACGTCCGCCGATTCCCTCTTCAATATCTTCTTTATCTTATGCGAAAGCGAAAGCCTGTCATCGTCCGAATTCGCCTTGAACGCCATCCCCAGCACCACGCTCTTCGCCCCTTTCAGCGGCTTCATCCTCTTCGCCTTGTTTATAAGGTATCCCGGAAGGTTCTCATTCGTCTTCCAGGCTGTTGAAATCAAATCCGAGAATGGAATAGTGCTCGTAAGGAAGAACCCGTCCTTGAACAGGCACGGCCCGGCAGTGAACCCGGGTATCTTCGGCCCCCCTCTCGGGTAATTCTTATTAGATAGGTCCACTATCTCATGTATGTTCGCATCCCATTCCTCCGCAATCACAAGGAACTCGTTCCCGACCGCGAAATTTATGTAGCGGTACATATTCGTAAACAATTTGAGCAATTCCGCATTTATCGCACTAGTCCTGTACACTTCCTTTCCGATGCTTTTGAAGAGCTCTTCCACCTTCCTCCCGCTCGCCTCATCCAGCGAGCCCACTATCTCCGGAAGCGTCTCCAGCTCCTCCATCGCCTTCCCCTCCGCAATCCTCTCCGGGCAGAAGGCAAGGTAGAAGTCCTTCCCCACCTTGAACCCGGTCTTCTCTTCAATAAAGCTCTTCAGGTACTCCGTGCTCCCGGGGGAAACCGTGCTCCTCAGTATGAGCGTCTGCCCCTTCCTGAAATGCTGCTTGAGCGAACCCAGCGCACCCTCCAGCTGCGAGAAGTCCGGGTTCATGTGCTCGTCCACCGGCGTCCCGATTGTGAGCACGATGTAATCCGCGTCCGCTATCTTTGAAAAATCCATCGTCGCCTTGAAGCTCTTCCCATTCACCCTTGCCAGAACTTCCTCCGCGCCCTTCTCCCTAAAGGGCATCCTTCCCTCCCTCAGCATATTCACTTTCTTCGCGTCCACGTCCACCCCGTATGTGAATATCCCCTTTGACGCGAAGAAAAGCGCGAGCGGAAGCCCCACCCTGCCTATCCCGACAACAGAAATCTTCATCCAACAACCCTTGGCTTGTTCACCCACCCAGATAAGCCAACCTGAACATCTTAAGAAATAGCACAAAATAACTAATAAATGTATTCCCCAGTTTGAATTTCGCCTCGCCCGCGCTCCTGTCCTCCCAGCTTGCCGGGATTTCGCATATCCTAGCGCCCTTCAGCTTCATCCTTATCAGAATCTCTGCACTTACCTGGAATCCCCTAGATTCAATCGGTTTCCCGTCCCCCGTTTCCCCCTCCAGCTTACGCACAATCTCAGTCCTGAAGCACTTGTATGCATTGGAAGCATCCCCGGTCCCGAGGTTGAACGCAATCCCGACCGTCCAGTTGAACAACCTATTTGAGACCATCTTGAGGAAAGGATACCTCTTAATCTCAGACCCTTTCATAAAACGGGAGCAGACCACGGCATCGCAACCCGGTTTCCAGTTTCCGGTTCCGGGTTTCCCGGACCCATCCATCATCTCCTTTATTTTAGGAAGCAGCGCCGGGTCGTCCGAAAGGTCCGCCATCATTATTACTGAGTATTTCCCCTTCGCCATCCTTATCCCGTCCATTATGGAATACCCGAATCCATAGGGCTCCTTCCTGTTCACCAGTCTGATTCGCGGATTCTTCTGCGCTGCCTTCCCGGCAATCTCCTTCGTCCCATCCTTGCTATTGTCATCCATAACAAGAATCTCGTATCCAATCCAGGCCTTCTCGCACTCAGCAGCTATTTTCTGCAGCGTCTTCTCTACGCACTCCGCCTCGTTCCTCGTGGGGACAATAACACTCATCTCGGTTTCCATGCATCTTCCCCGACCGGCGTCTTAGGGTTACTATGCTCATGTTTTTATTAATAGAAGCCGGTAATAATAATGCAGACTACACGGTGAGAATGTAATGAGAGTGGCGATCCTGCAGGCCAGGATGACATCTTCCCGGCTTCCCGGAAAGGTGCTCAAGGAAATCTCCGGCAAGCCCATGCTGTGGCACGTCCTGCAGAGGCTGAAGAAATGCAAAAGAATAGACAGGATAGTGGTAGCCACAACAGAAAACAAGACTGACGACGATGTGGAGAAGCTCGCCTCAAAATCCGGCGTTTATTGTTTCCGCGGCAGCGAGGAGGACGTGCTAGGGAGATACGCTGGCGCGGTTGGGAAGTTCGGAGGCGACATAATAGTGCGGGTTACCGCGGACTGCCCCCTCCTGGATGCGGAAATTGTCGACCATGTGATAGGAGAATATGAAAAAGGAGGCTATGGCTATGTTTCCAATGTGCATCCGCCTACCTTCCCGGATGGCCTGGATGTGGA
>JBFMEZ010000026.1:0-48359 GCA_040753215.1 Microcaldota archaeon
TGATAAGCGGTGGTTTGGTTGGGAGGTTGCACAAAGAAGGGAAGACAGAATCGAAACCGCCATAACCTGCGCTAATCTATGGCACAACCTATTCAACCTCTATGCCGCTTAATTCTGTCCCACAGCCCCGTTTCCAGCAAGCATTAAAACCCCTTCCCGCCCTTATTCCTTTGATGGCCGACTTCAAGAGCGCCTCGCAGTCAAAAACGCGGGGGAAGCGTCCCCCCCATTTTTAGACGTCATTCTGACCCCCCTCCACTTCCCTTAGAAACTCTTCGCACGCACTCCTTACGCATCGCTATTTTCGGGTTATCATAATAGATTAAAACCCCTTCCCGCCCTTATTCCTTTGATGACCGACTTCAAGAGCGCCTCACTCCAGGAAGAAAAGGAGGAGAAGGCAGCGCCCAAGCTCCGCATGCGCGCGCCCATAGACATTGAAGAGGCGGAGATAAAGCGCCTCACCCCCGCAGACACGGAGGAGGTAACCAACATAATGCGCAAGTGCCTCTTCGCGGTCACGGAAGACGAGGTGCGCGAGGTGCTGAAGCGCAACATGAGCTACGGAGCGTATGTGGGAAGGATGCTCGTGGCGGTCGGGCTCGCCTGGGGAACGGGCTACAACCCCTCCAACCTTGAGCTTGAGAGCGGATACACAAATGCGATTTTCCTGGAGGATGATGCGGTCCTCCTCCCATACGAGGGGAAGGGCCTCCGCGAGCTGCTTGTGGACCACCGCGAGATGGAAGGTAGGGCAAGGGACCTCCGGTATGCTGTCACGATTACAACCCCACTGAATCCCGACGCCAACGTGGACGAGGTAATATCGCAGAGGGGCACAAAAACCGAAAGGGTGCTCATGAAGGCCGGATACAAATTCTACAAAACAAGAGTCGGGGTAATCGCAGTAAAGCCTATTTAGTGCCTTTCCCCATACTCCCTCAGGAAAGAATCATACTCCATTAGCAGCTCGTGCGAGATGGAGGGCCTCCTCATCGAAAGCATCTGCAGCACCCTATCCGTATCTATTCTCGGCTCCCTCCCCGCAATCCTCTCCCTCACCATGTGCATCTTCACTTCCTGCGCAAGCGATGCTATGTCCGCGCCGGAAAACCCTTCCGAGAGCCTTGCCAGCTTCTCCAGGTCCAATCCCGCCGAAAATTCCCCAAAGTGTATCTTGAACAGCTGGACCCTCCCCTCAAGGTCAGGAGGGTGCACATAGAATATTTTGTCAAACCTTCCGGGGCGGAGTATCGCGGCATCCAGCAGCGAGGGCCTGTTCGTCGCACCCACGACCACCACGCCCTTCAGTTCCTTCAGCCCGTCCATCTCCGTAAGGAACTGCCCGACTATGTCGCCTCTTCCCATGCCGCGCGCGGGCGCAATAGTCTCTATCTCGTCCACGAAAACAACCGCGGGCGGGTTCTCGCGCGCACGGTTGAACGTTTCCTTGATTACGCCTGCCGCATTCGCTGCGCCCTGCTTCATCAGCTGTGCCCCGCTCACGCTCAGGAACGTGATGTCCATCTCGTCAGCAGCCGCCTTCACCACGAGCGTCTTCCCGCACCCCGGAGGCCCGAACATCAGGATCCCCCTGCTCGGCCGCACCTTATACTCCTCCATCAGCTCCGGATGGAGCAGCGGAACCTCAATCGCCTCCCTGAACGCGTTCTTCACGTCCTCCAGGTCCGCAACATCGCCCCACCCCAGCTTCTTCTCCTCTTTCTCCGGAGGCTTTGCCTCCCTCGCCATCGAGCGCTCAAAATCCACCTTGAACTCCTCGTAATCCTCCAGCTGCGCAAAGGTTGTGCTCGGCTTGGTGAATTCCAGCACTTTCAGCAGGTGCCCCATGCCAACGGGCACTATTTTTCTCTTCTCCTTCGCCTCCTGCGCTGCCGCATTCAGCGCCTCGCTCACCACGTTCTTTATGTCAGCGCCCGAATACCTGTCGGTCTTTTTCGCAAGCGCATCAAGATTCACATCGGGCGCGGTGGGCATTTTCGAAAGGTGAACCCTGAATATCGCCTTCCTCGCCTCGAAATCCGGGAGCGGCATGTAGATTATCTTGTCGAACCTGCCCGGCCTCATGAGCGCGGGGTCCAGCCTGTTCGGGACGTTTGTCGCACCAACCACGATTACCGGCTTTCCCCCTTTTTGGAAGCCGTCCAGCTCCTGCAGGAAAACGCTGAGCACGCGCGGCCCCACCTCTTCATGGCCCATCTCGGCCCTCTTTTTGGCGATGGCGTCAATCTCATCGAAGAACAGTATTGAAGGGGCGCTCTTCCGCGCGTTTGCAAAAACTTCTGCGACATTTTTTTCCGATTCTCCAACCCACATGCTCATGATATCCGAGGATTTCACATAGGTATATGCGAAGCCCAGTTCCTTCGCCAGCGCCCTCATCAGCATCGTCTTTCCAGTCCCCGGAGGCCCGAAAAGAAGAACGCCGGCAGGAGGCTTAAGCCCGTACGCCTCCGCAAGCTCCTTCTCCTGCAGCGGGAGCATGATTGCGTCCCTCAGCTCTTTCTTCACCCCCTCGTATCCTCCTATGTCCTCGAGGCCCTCCATGGTTTCCTCCGGTCTTGCCGCCTCCATGCCGAACTTCCCGAATTTTTTCATCCTCTCCTCCGCACGCAGCATCTTTTCCCGCGAGATTTTCACGCCTGCAAAATCCAGCGCCCAGATCACAGCCACGGAAGCAGCCGCATAGAAGGCCATCTGCGGCTGGAACGGGAAGCGCAGCGCAATTCCCATGAGGAAATAGAGGAGCGGGACAAGGAGCAGCGCCGCGGCGGACATCGCCTGCACCCACCTTCCCCTCAGTGTCCCGGAAAGCCACCCCACAAGGTAAAGCGCAGCCGCCCACACGGTGATCTGGAAGAGCCCGGAATCCATGAAAAGGAGCCGCATCATGTTGTCCCATATCTTCCCGAGGGCGGGGAAGACCTCCCTCGCGCCCCCGAAGTTGAACGCGTTGCCCAGCGCGGGCCCCACCGCGCCCGCGGCCTCCCCGAGCCCGACCGCCGGCCTGTCCACGGTGAGCGAATCCAGCCCCGGCTCATAGAGGCCCTTCGTTATGGGAAGGTAGGCGCTGTTGTCCACAATCCATATTGAAGAGAGAATGAGTATCAGCAGGACCGCGGGAACGGAAATCAGCACGCTCTTCCTCGAGCCGAAGTGCAGGCTCCCCCATATCATGAATAGATATATGAACCCCGAAAAGGGGGAGAGCGGAAAGGCCGCGAAGGGCGCGAGCACGACTATCTCCAGCAGCGCAATCACGCCCCAGTTGCCGAACATCTCGAAAAGGACGGTTGCGAGTAGAAGAAGCCCGAGCCAGCCGAGTATGGTGCTCTGGTATGCGAGCGCAGGCAGGACCGCCACGAACCCGATAAGCAGCCCCAGCCAGGGAACCCTGAACGCGATTATCCCGCAGGCCAGTGCAATGAACAGCGCCACGGGCAAAGGATAGAAAGGAATCGCGGAGAGGAGGGACAACGCCCCCAGAAATACGAGAATGGAGTTCCAGAGCCCCTCGCTCTTCTCGGCCAGTTTGAGGTAGGTGATTACCTTCTGCTCGGCAAGGCTCCTCCCGACCACCGTTCCCATGCGGCGGAATCTTCTTTAGTAATTAAAAACATTAGCTAGTAGAGCAGCGCGCCGGCAGCCGCGTACGAAACATCCAGTTCCCAGGCCATCTTCTCGATTTCTTCCGGCCGCCTGCCGGCATCATGGGCGAAAATCCCGATGACCCCAATCCTGTCCCCAGCCGGAAACGCCCTCATCTTGCCGGCAATAAGCGGAAGTATTCCGGCCCCGTCCCGCGTGTGCAGCATCCTCCCGACCGTCCCGAAATCCCTTGCCCTGTCAGCGGCGTCCATGAGCCTCTCCAGGTACGCGCTCCCATAATA
Source organism: Microcaldota archaeon (assembly GCA_040753215.1). GTDB lineage: Archaea > Micrarchaeota > Micrarchaeia > Anstonellales > Bilamarchaeaceae > CAIXOA01. Next base: position 3,912 of record JBFMEZ010000026.1, read on the forward strand.
GAATAGATTAACATCCTCGATTCCCGCCGCCCTGAGCCACTCTTCAAACGGAAACATGGTCCCGGAAACGCCCGCCCTTCCTATCCTTCCGTCCGATGCCGCCTTTTGTACGTGCCTCCTGAGGAGCAGGAGTATCTGCTCTTCCTTCCCGCCCGGAGTGTTCTCCATCTCGTCCCTCAGCAGGGCGCCCGCAAACTCCCTCGGGCCGCACGCATTCTCCTCCCCGCGCATCCCTATCAGAACCCTCAGCGCATCCCCCTGCACCCACGCGGGCATATTCGCAACCCTGCGCAGCACGTCAGAGTTCACTGCCCCGCCTGCGCCAATCTCCACCCTGCCGCTGGCAGGCATTTCCCAGAGCCTCCTGCGCACTATGCCGAAATAATCCGCGTCCGAGAGGTCCACGGGGTTCCCCCTCCTCCCTTCCGTGAGGCATGAGACTGCAAAAAGGCGCTCCCTGCTTCGCTCCGGGAAACTGAAGATGAAGGCATCCACGCGCTTCCTCTCCTCCGGGTGCACGCGCAGCCCTATCATCCTCTGCGTCGGGGGCCTTTCCTTCCCCACAAATATCTTTGGATAAGCAAATTCAGCACACATGCGTTAATATTTACAGACACATTTTTATAAACCATTTGGAAATTAGAAAATAAGAATCGCCCTCAAGGGGATTTGAACCCCTGTTCCGAGCTCCGCAGGCTCGCGTCCTATCCAGGCTAGACTATGAGGGCTAATCAGTTTCCAGTTACCCGTTTCCGGTTCCATGCCATCTTATTTATAGGGTGTTGCAAATTTAAAACCGATGCCAATTAGTTGTTGTCTCCAGGTCTTGCAGTTGTCTCCATGTCTTGCATGGTCTTCAGGTCTTCGGAAACTTACAGGACTCCAAGACCCCAAGACTAGGGGACCACAGGGATTATGCCGCATTCGTAATTTGCAACAGGCTCCTTATTTACGGCTAAAGCATTATTTAAAATCTTTGCAAACAACTATTCTGTCACTACTAGCTTCAGGGTGTGCCACGTGACAATTGAGAATAAGATAAAAGAACTCACTTCTGCCCCGGCTTCCAAGGAGGACGAGGAGATACTAAAGTTCATTGAGGAGGCGAAGCCGAGGGTGTACGTCGTCGGCGCGGGAGGCAGCGGGACTAACACGATAGACCGCCTCTTTGAACTGGGCGTGGACGGGGTAACGCTGATAGGGATGAACACTGACGCCCGCCACCTCCTGAAAATCCGCGCGAACAGGAAAATCCTCATCGGGAAGCAGCTCACGAAGGGAAGGGGCGCTGGCAGCAACCCCGAAATCGGCGCTAACGCGGCGAAGGAGAGCATAAACGAAATCAAGGAGGCGATAAAGGACGCGAACATGGTCTTCGTCACGTGCGGGCTGGGCGGAGGCACCGGCACCGGTTCCGCACCCGTAATCGCGGAGGAGGCGAAAAAGCTCGGGGCGCTTACCGTTGCGGTGGTCACGCTCCCCTTCACCTCAGAAGGAAGGGTGAGGATGGAGAATGCCCTCGCCGGGCTGGAGGCCCTCCGCAAGAACACAGACACCCTAATCGTAATCCGCAACAACAAGCTGCTCACGATCGCCCCCGACCTTCCGTTGAACACCGCATTCAAGGTATGCGACGAGGTGCTCGCGGGCTCCGTGAAGGGAATCGCGGAGCTCATCACCAAATCCGGGCTCGTGAACGTGGATTTCGCGGACCTGAAAACAATTCTCAGCGCCGCCGGCTATGCGGTAATCGGGCTGGGCGAGGCGTCCGTGGATGCGAAGAGCGAGGAGCGCTCCACCATCGCGATAGAGACTGCGCTGAATTCCCCGCTCCTTGATTCCGACATTTCTACCGCCAACCGCGCACTCATAAACGTAATCGGGGGCGAGGACATGACGCTCCGGGAGGCGGAGCTGATAGTTTCGGAAACCAGCAAGAGGATACACCCGAGCGCCCACGTAATCTGGGGCGCGAGGTTAGAGCCGAACATGCAGAAGGCGTCCATAAAGGTGCTCTGCGTGCTGGGAGGGGTGAAGTTCCCCAAATACACCATTGAGACCGAGCACACAAGCCCCGTGGAGGAGATAGACCTGGAGGTAATCGGATGATGAAATTCCCCAGAATTTTGTCATTTTTCACCGAGGTGAAAATGTGAAGGAGTTCATCGAGCGCTGCCTGAGGATCCTGCACATCGCGCGGAAGCCTTCGAGGAGGGAGCTTGACGAGATAATGAGGATTGCGGGGCTCGGCATCCTCGTCGTCGGCTTCACAGGCTTGGTCCTGTACGTAATATTCTCAATCATATAGGTGATTTAATGATATACATATTCAGGGTTACAACCGGGCAGGAGAAGATTGTTTCCCAGATGCTCGAGAAGAAGGCCCGCGTCCAGAACCTCGCGGTCTATTCCCTCCTCGTGCCCGAGAACGTTAAGGGCTATGTTTTCGTTGAGGTCGCGAGCGACGAGGACGCGGCAAAGCTGGCGCACAACACCCGCCACGTCAAGGGGATGCTCAAGAAGAACATAACAATAGAGGAAATACAGAAGATGGTCACCGTTGAGAAGCCGGCCTCCATGACCATCGAGGTCGGTGACATAGTGGAGATAAGGAGCGGGCCTTTCAAGGGCGAGAAGGCGCGCGTGACCAAGGTGGACGAGAACAAGGAAGAACTCGTAGTGGAGTTCGTGGAGATGGCCGTCCCTATCCCGACCACCATCAAAACCAAGATAGCGAAGCTGTTCAAGAAGGCGGGGGACGAGAGCTAGCCGGTTCTCGGTTCCATGTTTCCAGTTCCCAGCTTACGCCCCCTTCCCTTTCCTTATCCTTATTTCCTTTTTCCCTTCTTCTCCCTTGATGTAAACAGTTCTCGTAGGGAAAGGTATGCTTATGCCCCTCTTCCTGAACTGGTGGTAGACCTCCTTCACCATCTCCCCCCTGACAGTATACCTGTCCACATAAGTGGGCACGTTCACGCCCACCTTGTAGGTGATCGCGCTGTCCCCGAAGGAATCCGCCCTTGCCCAAGGAGGCGCAACGGTGCTGATTATTTTCCCCGTCCTCTTCTCAACTTCCTTCGCCGCCTCCAGCAGCGCCTCCACGACCTTCTCCGGCTCGTCTTCATAGGACGCCGAGAAGTCCATCACATAGCCCATCCTCGCCTCCGGGCTGTAGAAATTCGTGATGACGCTCTGCGCCATCTTTGAATTCGGCACGAACACGTAGTTGTTCGCGAGCGTGAGGATTTTTGTGCTCCTCCACCCTATCTCCACTACGGTTCCTTCCACGTTCACATCCTCTATCTTTATGTAATCGTTCGGCCTCACGGGCTTGTCCGCGAGCATATAAACGCCGGCGAAGAAGTTACCCAGCGTGTCCTGCAGGGCAAGCGCCACAGCAAGGCCCGCAATCCCCAGCCCCGCCACCAGCGGCGCAATCTCCACCCCGAGTTCGCTCAGTATGATTATTATGCCCAGCACATAGATGAGCACGCGCGCAATCTTCCTGAAGAGCGGGAATATCTCATCATCAAATTTTGTTGAGGTCTTCGGTGCAATCTCCCTCCCGTACCAGAGCATAGCGCCGTCCACTATGCTGTCCAGGAGAATCACTGCCGCAGCAATCATAAGTATCTTGAATATCTCGAAGGTCGGATGCCCGAGCATTGTGGCACCCGGGTAGGCTACCTGCGCAGCGATGTACGCAGCCAGGATGATTGCGATTATCTTGAACGGCCGCCTCACCTTGTCCGCAATAACATCATCCAGCGTTGTCTTCGTCCTGCTGCTCACCTTCTTGAAAACTTTTATGAGAAGGGTTGCAAGTGAATAGAGGATGATGGCCGAAACCGCAAAAACCGCTGCCGCGAGCGTAACCTGCCCTCCCGGAAGCCCCACAAGGAGATTATACGCCTCTTCAAAAGAAACCATGCTCCGCTTTTGAATGGCATTTATTTTAAATCATTAGCGTGAAATCAGCATGTGATTCCATGCATCTGAAAGACAGGGATCCCGAGGTCTACTCACTGGTCCAGAAAGAAATCCGGAGGCAGCAGGAATGCATAGACCTCATCGCCTCTGAGAACTATGCGCCTGAGGAGGTGCTGGAAGCGACCGGCTCCGTCCTCACAAACAAATATTCAGAAGGTTATCCGGGAAAGAGATACTACGCAGGCAACGAGTACATAGATGCGGTCGAAACCCTTGCGATAGAGCGCGCCAAGAAACTGTTCGGGGTGGACCATGCCAACGTGCAGCCGCACTCCGGCTCCACCGCGAACTACTGCGCATACACCGCCCTCGTGCCCGCGGGGGAAACCATTATGGGGATGGAGCTTTCCCAGGGGGGCCACCTCACACACGGCTCGCCCGTTAATTTCTCAGGAAAGACCTACAGGGTAGTGAGCTACGCGGTGGACAGGAAGACTGAGATGCTGGATTTCGACGCGATAAAAAAGCAGGCGATGGAGCACAGGCCGAAACTCATCATCTGCGGCTACACGGCTTATCCCCGCACCGTCCATTTCGACAAATTCCGGGAAGTCGCGGACGCGTGCGGCGCCTACCTCCTCGCGGACATCTCGCACATCGCGGGCCTCATCGCCGGAGGCGCGCATCCCTCCCCCGCAAAAGATGCGGACGTGATTACGACCACCACGCACAAAACGCTCCGCGGCCCGAGGGGCGCAATCATGATGTGCAGGGCGGAGTTCGCCCAGATGATAGACAAGGCGGTATTCCCCGGCGCGCAGGGAGGCCCGCTCGACCACGTAACAGCCGCAAAGGCGGTGTGCTTCCACAACGCGATGCAGGCTGATTTCAGGGAATATGCGCACCAGGTTGTGAAGAACGCGAAGGTTCTCGCGGAAGAACTGCAGGCGCAGGGGCTGCGCCTCGTCTCCGGAGGGACGGACAACCACCTCATCCTTGTGGACCTCACACCCATGGGCATAACCGGGAAGGACGCTCAGATCGCCCTGGAGAAGGCGGGCATAATCTGCAACAAGAACACGATTCCCTACGATACGCAAAAGCCTTTTATTGCAAGCGGCATAAGGCTGGGAACCCCCGCAATGACAACGCGCGGGATGAAGGAGAGCGGGATGAAGGAAATAGCTGCATTGCTCATGAAGGCGCTGCACAGGAGAGCTGACGATGCCGCGCTGGCATCGGTAAAAGAGGAGGCAAAGGCCCTCTGCTCAAGGCATCCGGTATACAAAGAGTATCTGCACTAGGAGGATGAGATGATATTAAGCGGAAAGGCGCTCGCTGCGGAAATCGAGGAAGAGCTGAAAAAAAGGGCGGAGGCACTCGGCTTCACCCCCGGCCTGGACATAGTAATGGTTGGGGACGACCCCGCCTCCCGCACCTATGTTGAGAAAAAATTGAACAAGGCCGGTGATATCGGGATAAAGGGGAGGCTGCACCACCTCGCCGGGAGCACAACCGGAGAAGAACTGCTTTCGCTTATTGGAAAACTGAATGCAGACAAGTCCGTTCACGGCTTCATAGTCCAGCTCCCGCTCCCCAGGCAGATAGATGCTGGAAAAATTATGGAGGCGATGGACCCGGGGAAGGATGCGGACGGCTTCCATCCATTGAATATGGGAAGGGTTGCGGAGGGCCTGCCTGCCACCGTACCCGCTACTCCGAAGGGAATAATGCGCCTCATCGATTATTACAAAATCCCGCTTGCAGGAAAAGAGGCGGCAGTGGTGGGCAGGAGCAACATAGTCGGGAAGCCCGTCTCATATCTCCTTACGAACCGCGATGCGACCGTTACCCTCTGCCACAGCAAGACAAAAAATCTCGCGGAGCACACCCGCCGCGCGGACCTGCTCGTGGTTGCGGTTGGAAGCCCCTACCTCATAAAAGCCGACATGGTTAAGGAGGGGGCCTGCGTAATAGATGTCGGCACCACAAAGCTCGGGGGAAAAATAGTGGGCGACGTGGATTTTGACACCGTTTCCAGGAAGGCGGATATAACCCCGGTCCCGGGAGGGGTTGGCCCCCTGACCGTAATCATGCTCATGGAGAATCTTGTGGAGCTTGCGGAGAAGGCGAAGAAAGAGCCGGAGCCCGAGCCCGCCCCACGAAGGCGCAAAAAGCAGGGTTAAAAACCTATCCCCGCCAATTTTACTTCACTCTTTACTGTTTAGGTGGATAAATGAAGAGATGCTCAACATGCGGAAGGCTCACAAAGGAATACGCGGAATTCCCGTGCCCGGAGTGTGCGGAGAAGATAGTGCGATGCTACCACTGCAGGGAGATAAGGAACCCGTACAAGTGCAGGTGCGGCAATTTCGCGGGCCCGTGATCGCATGGCAAAGGTTTCCGTGACGCTTAAGGTTTTCCCCGAGGACCCGTCCGGCCTCGATGCGCTGAAGGCCGCGATTTCAAAGGTCGTGGAGATAGCAGAAACAAGGGAAGAGGACATAGGATTTGGCGTAAAGGCGCTGATAATCCGCTTCCTGATGGACGATGCCGGCGGGATTGATGCGGTGGAGGAGAAAATCGCTTCAATAGACGGAGTGAGCCAGGTCCAGATAACCAGCGTCGACCGGGCGGAGCTTTAGCTACTTCTTGATGTATCCAAAATACGCATAGGCGGCAGCCGCCGCCAGGAAAATGAACAGGAATGCGTATGCGAGCGTGGGCTGGGGCCTCACGTCAACCACAAATTCCGCGGGCGCATACCCCCTCTTCGTCACGTTCACGGGCTGCTGCCCGCTCCCCCTCGGCGTTATTGTGACCATCCCGTCCCCGGTGAAAGCCTGCCCTCCCATCACCGCGGTTACCGCGGAAAGCGGCTCATCCTCCAGGCTGAGGACGGTTATGTTGAACGGCTCGCCCTCCCTTGCCTGGATTGGGTAGCGGACCTTCATCACCGGCTTCGGCGCCTCCCCCTTCACGAGCTGTATGCCGCTGAAAGGGGCGGCCTCGCTTCCCGCGGAGTCCGAAACGTAGCACTCCACGCTTATCACCCCGAACGGGAACGCGCTTGGGTCAAGCGTATAGGACCATTCCTCCCCGCCGGCCTCGCTCCATGCGCCCTCCGCAACGCGCACGAATGTCCTCACGCCGCCGTATTTCGAGTAGCTCCTCCCGCTTATCTCCACGTCCGCATCCCCGACCAGCGAATCCGGCTCCGGCGAGAGTATGCTGCACGCCCTTGAGGAGTCTATCGCATACACCTTGCCCTCCTGCGTGCCCAGCACTATGTTCCCGCCTATAACCGCAGGGGGGTGCGGCCAGTCGCCGAACTGCCTCCTTATGAGCACGCTGCCGTCGCTGCCGCTCACGCCGTAGAGGCTCTTCCTCGTGGAGAAATAGACGATGTTGCCGTCCACGGCCATCTCCCCCCCAACCATGCTGTCCGCCCGCTCCTTCCATGCGAGCTGGCCGTTGTTCAGCGCATACACCCATCCGTTCGCGGTCCCGAAGACGATGTACGCGCCGGCATGGGTGGGCGTGGAGGTTACCATGTCTCCGGTCCGGTAAACCCACAGGGTTTCCCCCGTGTAGATGTTTATCGCGTACAACTCACCCTCGCTCGTCCCGGCATAAACAGTCCCTGCCCAGACGAGCGGCCTCGTGTTCCAGAAGGGCCCCGCGTCCCTCTCCCAGAATTTTTCCCCGGTGTTCCTCAGCGCCACGACTTTCCTCCCGGAGCCGAAAACAACGTATCCCGCCAGCTCGGCCGAGGGCTCGGTCGGCACGGAGGCGTTGTAGCTCCACACGAGCTGCCCCCGCTCGTCCAGCGCGTATATCCCCCTGGCTGACGAAACGTAAACCTTGTCGGATGCGGCAACCCCGCGCACGTCGCGCAGCTCGTAGCTCCATGCAACCCCGCCGCCGGAATTGAGCGCGTACACGCGGTCCTGCGTCGCGATTACCACCTTGTCTCCGAACAGGGCGGGGTCTCCCACCACGCTCCCGTTGAAAACCTGCGTCCACTTTATGCTTCCCGCCTCAATCCCGTACACCGCTCCCCTGTCCGTCCCGACCACTATGCGGTTCGCAAAAAGCACCGGCTTCGTGATGGCCGCGCCGTCCGTGTTTACGGACCACGCCTGCCCGGCGAAGGAGATGGAAAAAAGGAAAAAAAGCGCCAGCAGAGCAGCCTTCCCCATTTTCTTACCCCAGCACGGAATCGTGCTTTCCGGCATCTATCTCCAGACAAAACGCGGAGGGGGAGACCCCCTCCCCATTTTTTCCTTGATTTTCTGACCCTCCCCCCGTTAGCTCTTTCATCGTATCATCTCAGCACGGAATCGTGCTTTCCGGCATCTATCTCCTTTACCACTGCCTTCGAATCCTTCCCGTCTATCGTCACGCCCAGGCTCCTGCACGTGCCCGCGACCTCCTTCGCGACGTCCCTGAGGCTCCTGCCCAGGGAGCTGCCTTTCTTCCCCTTCGCAATCCGCACGAGCGCATCGAACGCAATGTTGCCCGCGGGCGCCTCGGCGGTTCCCGCGCCCTTCTCTATCCCCGCCTCCTTCTTCACCAGCTCTGAGGTCGGGGGGCTGCCCACGTGCACCTCAAAGGACTTGTCGTCCGTGTTTACAACCACTTTTACCGGCACCTTCATGCCCGAGAAATCCCCGGTCATCTCATTTATCTTCGCGACCACCTGCCCGGCGTTTATGCCGAGGGGGCCGAGAGCCGGGCCCAGAGGCGGGCCCGCGGTTGCCTTTCCGCCTTCAACAATCGCATCAATCGTCTTCTTCATGTCATCTACCGTTGAACTTTATTCTTTCCTAGAGGTGTTTTTAAAGGATTTCTATCGGCCCTCCATGGCCTTTTTCAGTTCTGCGGCATCAACCCTTAATCTATATTCTTTCATTATTTTCCCGAAATCCTTCCCCTTCTCTTTCACAAGTTTCCTCAGCTCCGCGCCCGTAATCCTTTCCAGCCCCGTCGCCGCCTCCCGCACATTCTTTCCTTTGCACATTCCGCGCAGGATTTCCGGAATCGCCGCCTTCACGAACAGCCCTTTCCCATACTCCGCAAACAACTCCATGAGCTGCTCCCGCGGGTTCTTCAGCTCCAGCCCCTCCCTTCTCAATTCCACCAGCGCCTGCTCCAGCGTGGAAGCCGCGAGCATCGGCTCCGCGCCCGCCTCCACCAGTTCCTCAAATAATTGCAGATTCCTTGATTTCAGCATCCTTCCCGCCATCTCCGGGTTCAAAATCTTGCGGAGCTTCTTCTCCTTCTCCTCCAGCCCCCCTCCCGCCGCCTCCCTCGCCTCTTCCAATAATTTATCCGTAACCACAATAGTTTCCAAATCCGTTTCCGGATACATTCTGGCCCTCCCCGCAAGCGGCCTCATAAAAGATGAGGTTCCATCCGGGTTCGCCTTCCTCGTCTCTTCAGGGATTCTGCGCATGTTCGCCCTTTCCAGGGCCTTGTGCAATGCGCGCTCCGCAGTGGTCTTGTGCGCAACCACCATCGCAAACCCATCTCCTTTCTTTACTCCGAGTTCCTTGCGCACCGCCTCCTTCTCTGCATCAGAAATCCTGTATTTCGCAAAATCCTCATCACTATGGATTATGCCCTTCACTCCAGCGCTCTTCGCATAATCACTCAATTCGGTCCCGTACCTTCTTCCTGGCACAAGCTCGCGCCCAATCAATCCTTCGTGGCATTCCAATTTTATCCCAAGCACATGCCCGCCGGCTTCCATCCCTTTTTTTATCAGCCCGCATTCCGTGAGCGCGAACACGTTGGTCAGATCCACGACCCCGGGCTTCAGTTCCTTTTTCCCAATCCTTTTCCCAACTTCCACAATGACTTTCAGCAGCTCCTCCTGCCTTCTTACTTCATTCTCCACAAGCAGCGGCAGCGTCTTAAGGTCCTGCGCGCCCTTTATCTCCACGCGCGCCCCCTTTTCCGTGGAAACGTTCACATCCTGCCTTATGGTCCCGATCCCGCGCGCCACCCTTCCCGTAGCCCGCAGGATGAGCCCAATCTTCTCCGCCGTCTCCCTGCAGTGCTCCGCATCCACAATGTCCGGCTCAGTAGCCAATTCGATCATAGGTATGCCCAATCTATCCAGCCTATAGTGTTTAATATGCGCCTCCTCTTTCACAATCCCGGAGCTCTCCTCTTCAATCGCAACCATAGAAATGCGCACCTTTCCTTTACTCGTCTCAAGATACCCGCCAGTAGCCACAAGGCAAGTGCGCTGGAAGCCGGACGTATTGCTCCCATCCACAACTATTTTCCTCATCACGTGCAATTCATCGCACACGTCCATGTGCAGCTGCTGCGCAATCCCAAGCACAATCCGCAAGGCCTCGGAATCCATCTCCAGTGGCGGCTCCTCGTCCGCCTCCACCAGGCAGCAGCTCTCCGCAAAGCCATCGTAATGGAATTCCTTCTCCTTCTCCTGCTCCGCCTGCGCCGCGATGTCCAGCTCACCCATCTCTCCCGCGCTCGCACGCAATCTCCTTTTGAATTTGTAGTCCGGCGCCCTCTCCTCCGCCTTCTGCCCCTGCTTTGGCTCCCCCTCCGCCAATTCCGAGGAGCACCTGCAGAACAGCTTGCCCGTATCAAGGCGCTGGTGAATCTCTAAGCCGCACTTCATCGCATCACATCTTACATGTACATTTTATAGATTATTCAGCCGCCCCAATCCAAAGGTCCAGCGCCGCATTTACCTCCTTCGCGACCATCGCAGAGAGCGGCCTGTAATCCCCCTCATCCGCGCTCTCCAGCGCATCGTAGTAGGATTTGCGCACCTTCCTGCGCAGGATTATGGGCGGGAAGCCGGCGCGCATGAGCCGCAGGTTGGAGAGCAGCCGCGCCATCCTTCCGTTCCCGTCAATGAACGGGTGTATCCATGCAACAAGATGGTGTATCCTCACCGCGGACTCCACCGCGGCCGCGCCCCTCCTTTTCGAGTTCAGCTCCGAAACCACCCCTTCCATCAGCTTCGGCACATCCTGCCATCTGGGCGACCTGTGCTTTGATTGGGTTATGAACACCTGCTCATGCCTGTAAAAGCCCGCATTCTGCGGGTCTATCCTGTCGAGTATTGCCGCATGCAGGGCGAGGATGTCCTCATTCGTTATCTTCGCATTTCTATCTGCAATCTTGCCCAGAAGGTGCAGCGCCTCCCTGTGGTTGGTCGCCTCCAGGTGCTCCCTCATGCTCTTCCCGCCTATCGTAATCCCCTTTTCCAGCACGAGGTACGTCTCTTTGAGCGAGAGCCTGTTCCCCTCTATCGCGTTTGAGTTGTATGTCATCTCCACGTCAAATTTTTTCGCGAGGCTCTCAAGCGTGTTCTTCGGGAGGGGCCGTAGCCCGTTCAGTTTTTTCAGCTTCGCCTCCAGCATGAAGGCGGCACCCTTTTCCAGCATCGCGTATTTCTGCGCCGGCGGCTTCAGCCCGTGCCGTTTCGCGTATTCCAGCATCTTTTCGCGGTTCCCCAGATACTTAACTACCTGCTGGCGCGCCTTTCCCCCCTTCCGCACTCCCTCCACCAGCTCGTAGTAAAAAGTGGTCCCCTTCTTCCGTTCCCGTATGAATGCCATGCAAAATTGTAGTGGGTAAGAATTTTTAAAATTATGGATTATTTTTACCCACTACAAAACCTCGCTCCTCTCGCTAATCTCCCCCGCACGGAAAAACGCGAAGGGGGTCTTCTGCACAGTCCTATCCCCCTCCCCATTTTTACCGGTCATTCTGCAAACCTTGAAGCCCTCCCTTCCAGTCCCACTCGTCCCACGGGCTTCAAGGTTTGACCCTCCCCCTCATAAGACCTCACTCCTCTCAGTAATCTCGCCCGCAATATTCCTCATCATCTCTTCCCTCACTCTCTCCACCCTCTTCTCATGCCCGAGCACCCAGCACATTTTTACATATGCGGTCTCAGGCGTCCAGTCAGCCAGGTGCCCGAACACCCCCGCCTCCTCAATCAGCCTCCCCGCAGTATACACATTCATATTTACCCTCCCGAATATGCACTGCGAAGCCATCGCAACAGGGATCCCCGAATCCACAAGCGCCTTCAGGTTCGGCAAAATGCTGCGCGTATATTTCGCATTGAACGGGTTCGTGGGCACATGCCCCAGCCCGGTCCCCGCAACCACAACGCCGTCGTAATCCGCAAGCGAATCGACGAACTCCGGCCTTATCCCCGGATAAGTGTATACGAGCGCAACATTCCCATTCACCCTGTTCTCAAATTTCAGCTTCCCTCCCCGCTCATTATATTTCATATATGGCTCAATAAGCCCTGAACGGTAATCCACTTTCGCAAGGGGCGGAACATTCACAGATTTGAACGCATCCCTTCTCGAGGAATGCATCTTCCTCACCTTCGTCCCCAGATGTATAAGACACTCCTCGTCATCCATCCCCGCGTGCATGCATATGCCAACGTTCGCCATCGGCCCCTCCTTCGCCGCGAAGCATGCGTTCATCATGTTTATGCGCGCATCGGTTGAAGGCCGGTCCGAGCTCCTCTGCGCGCCCACCAGATAAACCGGCACGGGCAGCTCCTGCAGCATAAATGAAAGCGCAGCAGAAGTATAATGCATCGTGTCCGTCCCGTGCAGCACCACCACCCCCTGCGCCCCGCCATCAATCTCCTTCCTTATCTCCGCAGCCGCATCGCTCCAGTGCTGCGGCGTCATGTCTTCAGAGAGCATCGCGAATATCTCCCTCGCGTGGAACGTGCATATCTTCTCCAGCCCCGGGATGTGGCTGGCGAGCACCTCCGGGCTCGTGGAGGGGAAGACCGCCCCGGTCTTGTACTCCACTTTTGATGCGACCGTCCCACCCATGCCAAGAATTGCTATTTCTCCGCCCCCCTTCCCTGCTTTCTGGGCTTCCGGTTTCCTGTGCTCGGTTTCCTGTGCTTCAGTCTTCACTTCCCCGAGCTCCTCCACCTTCGCGCCCTCCTTCCTTATGCCCACATTGTACCCGGAGTCCAGCTTGAGCACAAGGAATTCCTTTTTCGGGGAGGGCAGCATAATCCCTTCGTGCTTCCTTCCTTTTGAAGTAATGCGCACCCGCTTGAGTTTTTCCATAAGGACCAACGCCCCATATTTTTCTATTTAGTATTAAATCGCTTGCGGTGGCACATTTTTTCAGCTGTTTTTCAAAGTTGTAATCTTAAACTGAACAACGCGGCTTTTTTTAATTGTGTGCGGGGCTTTTTGCGAAAGGCGAAGCGGAGGGATACCTATGAAAGACATTTGCGTAGTCACAGAGGACCGTGTGGGGCTGCTCGCGGACATATCCTACATACTCGGGAAGGCGAAGGTCAACATCGATTCAATCGCGGTGAGTTCGGTGGGCGGGAAGGCGGTCTTCAGCATCATGGTCAGGGACCAGGAGAAGGCGAGGAGCGTCCTTGAGAGCAACGGCTTCAGCGTGAGCTCCGGCAATGTCGTGTTCGTTAAGCTCGAGGACAGGCCCGGCACGCTGGCCGAGATATCCCGGCTCCTTGCGAAGAACAGGATAAGCGTGGAGAACCTCCACCTGGTCTCCAGGGACGGGAGCAGCTCCATCGTTGGGATAACCGTCTCCAGGCCCCGCAAGGCGAGGAAGATTCTCTCAGGCTGCCTCATCGAAAACGACATTCCTTAGACTTTTATTTCTTCTTCAATATACACTAATATATGTACTTCAAACTGCACGAGCGGGAAGGGCGCAGGGTCCTCGCCGCATGCGACAGGGAGCTGATAGGGAAAGTGCTGGAGGAAGGGGGCGTGGTCCTGGACCTCGCGGCATACGCGTCATTCTACAAGGGGGATTTATGCACGGAGAAGGAACTCCTTTCCAGGATCCCTTCCGCGTCCTCCCTGAACCTCATCGGGAAGAAGGCGGTGGCCGCGGGGCTCAGGTCCGGCGCGTTCCCGCGCGACGAAGTAAAGTATATAAAGGGAATTCCCCATATCCAGCTTTACAGAATTTAAGGGGTGGGCAATATGAAGGAGCTCAACATAATCACGGACGATCGGGTCGGCCTGCTTGCGGACATATCCTACGTCCTCGGGAAGGCAAGGATAAACATAGAATCCATCGCCGCAAGCGCGGTAGGGGGCAAGGCCGTCCTCAGCATCATAGTCAGGGATTACGACAAGGCGAAGCAGGTGCTGGAGAACAGCGGCTTCAGGGTGAGCGCAAGCAACGTCATCTTCATAAAGCTGGAGGACAAGCCGGGAAAGCTAGCGGAAGTCGCCAAGGCGCTTGCGGACGACGGCATAAACGTGGAGAACCTGCACCTCGTCTCGAAGGACGGCAAGCACACCATAGTCGGCCTCACGGTCGCAAACCCTAAGAAGGCCAGGTCCCTGCTTGCGGACTACCTGATTGAAAAGGAGAGCTAGAGTTCGATTTCCAATTCCTTTTTCTTTTTATCCAGCTTCCAGCCCTTTTCCTTCGCAATCCTTTCTATTTCCGCAAGCCCCCCTTTTTTGTACGCGGAAAGGATTTCCTCCACTTCCGCATACTTTTCAAAAATAATGCCGCCCTTCCTTTTCGCCTCCTTCTCCTCCGATTCCAGCCCGCGCAGCCTCTCTTCCTGCTTCGCCAATGTTTCCTCTAATTTCTTCAGCTCGGGGCTCTCTTCCTCCGCCACCCCGAAGCATTCGTCCAGCGCTGATGAAAGGCTTTCCCACTCCTCGCCCTCCCCGAACAGGGAATAGTCCGCCGGCTCCCCATCCTTCAGAACCACGGAGGGCTTCAGGGAATCCATCCTGCGCACATAAGCATCGGCAATCCTCCTCTTCTCCGCGGCAGTCAGCCCGCTCCCTTTTTTGCTTTCTTCCACGCCCGCATCCGCAAGTATTTTCTTCACGTAATTTATGCCGATATTCAGGGGAACGAGCTCCGCGGCGATGGGCTTCTCATCCAGATTATCCAGTATATAATCCAGTTCCCTCTCTTCCGAGGGCGGGAAGGAGTATTCCCCGCCCGGCTTCAGCACCCTCCCCTTCCACTCTTTTTTCTCATATACCGCTATTATCTTCCCGTCCCCCACAAGCACGAGGTTTCCGGCCCCGAACATCTCCGCAACCAGCTCCATCCCGCCGAAATCAAAAATTATTATGCGGTCCCTGCCCCTCTGCCGCACCTCCCTCAGCTTCCTCCCGCCCAGCTCCTTGCGCGCCTTCATCACGAAGCCGGTTGGCTCCGGCGCCTCTTCCAATAGTCTAGTGATATGCAATCTCTTCCCCAGCTCAATCAGCACGCTGTCGCTGCCGATTTTCATCCTGAACACCCCCGGCCTGAGCTCATAGAACTTGTCCAGGCGCTTCCCTTCCAGGGGCTTGAGTTCCTGGATTATGTATGTGTAGTCCAGGTTTGCCATCGAACGCATGGCCAAATTTCTGCCTACTGATTTAATAACCGTTTCCTGGTTATCTACGGCATGGATTATTTTTCCCTCCTCTCAGAAAAATTCGGGAAAGAGGAGGCGGAGAGAAAAGTGGATGCAAAAATTTCCTCCTTCAGCGGCCTCCTTACAAGAGACGCCGCGGCCAGATTAATTGCGGCGGAAGAGGGGCTCCTTAAGGAACAGGTGCTGCCAATCTCCAAAATAAAGGACGGGGCCCGGGATGCCAATATCCGCGGGAAGATAAAGAAGATTTTCCCCATGCAGGAATACCGCACCGGGAAGCGCTCCCGCTCCCTCCTCCTTAAGGATGAAACCGGGGAGATGGAAGTAAAGCTCTGGAACGAGGATGCGGATTCGGTCTCCGGTTTCCACCTGGGAGACACGGTAAAGGTGAGCAGCGGCTACATGAGGGAGAAAATACTCAACATAGGGTACAGGGGAAGGGTGGAGCTGGAAGGAAGGGAGGAGCTGCTCACCCCCTCAAATCTCCGCGAAGGGGTTGTCTCGTGCAGGGGGCGCGTCTCGGCGATAAGCGGGATGAACGGGGACGAGTTCCTCTTCTCCATTTCGGACGGGCAGAAGGAGGCGCGGGTGTGCATAACCCACATCCCGGAGAGGGGCGGGCGCCTTTCGGTTGGCGACACCGTAATGCTGGAGGGCGCAGAATGCGACGGCCATAGGCTTTTCCTGGGCGAGCATTCGCGCATGCTGGTGAAGAAGAACTCCCCGGACATCTTTCGCGGCGAGCTGGGGGATTTTGAGGTGGGCGCGGAGGGCGCACGCATACGCATTGGCGGCGAGGAATTCCACGTCGCTGCGCAGGAATTAGTTAGGTTTTTAAAGTTGGAGGGGCTAAAAAAGGACATAGACCTTCCCGCAGTTGCACGCATGAAGCTCACGGACCTTGAGGGAAAGTGGGCCACCGTATTGTTCGAGCAGAGGGAAGGCGCGAAGCACGCGAAAGACATCTCGGTGAGGTGACAGGAATGCCTGAAGGCAAGATTATACTTCTCAAGGTTGCGGAGGCGATGCGCAACGACGTGGGCAGGGGCATCGCCAGGATGGATGCCAAGAGCAGGGCTGAGCTCGGCGTCTCCACGGGCGACGTTGTGAAGCTCTCGGGTAAGAAGGTCGCCTATGCGCTGGTCTGGCCGTTCCACCCGGATGACGAGGGGCAGGAGATGGTGCGCATAGACGGCATCCTGCGCCAGAACGCCGGCGTGGGGCTTGGGGACAAGGTGCGCGCAGGCAAATCCGACGCGAAGGAGGCGAAGAGGGTGATACTCGCCCCGCGCGAGCCGGTCCGCTTCTATGCGGGCTTCGACCAGTACCTCAAGAGCAAGCTGATAGGCAAGCCGGTGGTCAAGGGGAACGTCCTGCCGGTCGGGGTTTTCGGGGCGGCGATCCCGCTCGTGGTCGTGAACACCGCGCCCGCAGGCGGGGTGATAATAGGGGAGAAGACCGAGGTCGTGCTCAGCCAGGAGGTGGAAGAGGCGGAAACGATAACGGGAGTGACTTACGACGACATAGGCGGGCTGGGCGAAACGATCCAGAAGATAAGGGAGATGGTGGAGCTCCCGCTGCGCCATCCGGAGCTTTTCGAGAAGCTGGGGATAGAGCCGCCGAAAGGCGTGCTGCTGTTCGGCCCGCCCGGGACAGGGAAAACCCTGCTCGCAAAGGCGGTCGCGAACGAGAGCGACGCCAACTTCTTCTACATAGGCGGGCCCGAAGTGGTGAGCAAATTCGTGGGCGAGAGCGAGCAGCGCCTCCGCGAAATCTTCAAGCAGGCGCAGGAGAACGCCCCCTCCATCGTATTCATAGACGAGATTGACGCGATCGCCCCCAAGAGGGAGGAGGTGACCGGCGAGGTGGAGAGGAGGATGGTGAGCCAGCTCCTCACCCTCATGGACGGGCTAAAGTCCAGGGGCGAGGTGATAGTGATTGCGGCTACTAACCGCGTGGATTCCATAGACCCGGCGCTCAGGAGGCCCGGAAGGTTCGACCGCGAGATAGAGATAGGCGTCCCCGACCGTGACGGCAGGAAGGAGATACTCCAGATACACACGCGCAACATGCCCCTCGCGGCCGACGTCAGCCTGGACGAGGTGGCTTCGCTCACCCACGGATACACAGGCGCGGACATCTCCGCCCTCACGAAGGAGGCGGCGATAAAGGCGCTCCGCATGATCCTCCCAAAGATAAAAATGGAGGAGGAGTTCATACCCCCGGAGGTGCTGGAAGAGCTCAAGGTCACAAAGGACGACTTCTTCACCGCTATGCACGGCATCCAGCCGTCCGCACTGAGGGAGGTCTTCGTTGAGAAGCCGAACGTGCGCTGGGACGACATAGGCGGGCTGGACAGGCTCAAGCAGGAGCTGAGGGAGGCGGTCGAGCTCCCGCTGAAGCGCCCGGAGGTCTTCGAGAAGATGGGCATCCGCCCGCTGAAGGGGATACTCCTCTTCGGCGCGCCCGGGACCGGGAAAACCCTGCTCGCAAAGGCGGTAGCCACGGAAGGTGAGGCCAACTTCATCGCAATCAACGGGCCGGAGGTTCTCTCCAAGTGGGTTGGGGAATCGGAGAAAACTTTGAGGGAATTGTTCAGGAAGGCGAAGCAGGCGGCCCCATGCATCCTTTTCATAGACGAGATTGACGGCCTTGCTCCGGTGAGGGGCGTCGGCGCGGGCGAGGGCACGATGGTCAGCGAGCGCCTCGTGGATACGCTGCTCACCGAGATGGACGGCCTGAAGTCCATGAAGAAGGTAATAGTGCTCGGGGCCACGAACAGGCCGGACATACTGGACAAGGCGCTGATGCGCGCGGGAAGGTTCGACCGCGTGATTGAGATACCCGTCCCGGACGAGAAGACGCGCCTTGAGATATTCAGGGTGCACACGAAGAAGATGCCGCTGAAGGCCGTGGACCTTCCGGGCCTCGCAAAGGTTACGGAGGGTTACACGGGCGCGGACATAGAGAACATATGCAGGGAGGCGGGGATGTTTGCGATAAGGCACAATTCGGCCCACGTGGCGAAGCAGCATTTCGATGAAGCGATAGCGTCGATAGCCCCGCGCATCCAGAAAGCCGACGTGGAGAGGGTTAGGAAGTTCAAGTCCTCCCTCACCGAGATGATGTACAGGTGATTGGAATGCTGGTGACCAAGGCAGCGAAGCTGTTCCTCGGGCTTTTTGCAGTCTCGCTCGTTTATTTCGCCGTCACTCCGGGGCAGGGGCTGCTGGAGCTCCTGAAATACACCTCCCTGTCGCTTGGAATTTCCATCCTGTTCATCCTTCTTTACCCGAGGGTCAAGCAGGTGCGGAAGGGCGACCAGGTCCTCATCGCCAGCATGGGCCCCCTCCCGTCGCTGTTCGGCTTCACCGCCACCGCGGTTACCGGCGCGGCAATCGGCGAGGAGGTGAGGGTAAAAATAGGAAAGGGGAGGGAAGCGGTGGGGATGGTGGAATCCTACGAGGGCCTTTTCTCCCCGCCCAGGATAAGGCTGATTTACGAGGCGAGGGAATGAGGTTCTACGTGGCAGACAGGGAGGCGAGGGAAATCGCCATTTCGGTGTTTGCGATAGCAATCGCCCTCGCGGTTGCGAACGTGGGGATAGCCGGCCTTCTCTCCCAGCCCGGTGCCGCGGTATTCCTCATCTCCTTCTTCCTCGCAACCGTGGGCATAGGTTTCATATTCCACGAGCTTGCGCACAAGGTAGTCGCAAACTTCTTCGGCGCCGCCGCCGAATTCAGGATGTGGGCAGAGGGAATAGCCTTCATGCTCGTGTTTTCGCTGCTGGGCTTTGTGTTTGCCGCCCCCGGGGCGGTCTACATATATTCCCCATACCTCACGAAAAAAGAAAACGGGGTAATCTCGCTCGCGGGCCCCTTCACGAACCTCGCGCTCGCCGGGATTTTCCTCGCTCTTGCGTTCGTGAGCCCCCTCTCCTTCGGCAGCATGAACGCATGGCTCTGGGGCAGCAGGATAAACATCTTCCTTGCCCTGTTCAACCTCATACCCATCTACCCCCTTGACGGCAGCAAGGTGATGGGCTGGAACTTCCTCATCTGGCTCCTCTTCGCCCTCATCTCGTTCGCGCTTTTCGCGGTGGTCTAGGTGCGCGGGGCAGAGGCGGTGCTTTCCTTCGTGGATTTCCTCGGGGAAAAAATGGTGCGCAAGCACAGGAAGGAGAAAGCCTACCGCGCACCGGAGCTTGACCTCAGGTTAAGGAGAGAGCGCACGAGGAGGGAAGCAAGGTTGCTTCACAAGGCGAAGCTTGCCGGAGTTCCCGCACCGGTCGTCTATTCCGTGGATGAATATTCCATAACCATGACCTATGTGCAGGGAAGGAAACTGGAAGAAAATCCGGAGGAGCTGGAAGAAGCGGGAAGGCTTCTCGCATCTCTCCATGATGCGGGAATAATCCACGGGGATTTCACCCCCTATAATATAGTAGTAAATAAGGAAGGCCTGCACGTGATTGATTTCGGGCTGGGCTTCTCCTCCTCCAGAATAGAGGACAAAGCCGATGACATCATCACAATGCTCCGCGGGATAGAGGGAAAGCAGCATTTCCTTGAGGGCTACAGCGCATGCAGGGACTTCGAGGCGGTGCTCCGCAGGAAAGAACAAATAGAAAAAAGGGCGAGGTACCAGTGACTATACCGGCCGAAGCGTTCTGTATGCGATTGTCTCCAGGATGTCGTTGGAGCCTATAAGGAAGCCTACAAACCTCTCAAACCCTATCCCATACCCTCCTCGCAGAAGTGGCGCTTCCTGCTCAAAGAGGGCGAAGTATTCTGCAAAAGGGGCAGCCACATCCATTTTCTTTGCGCTCAGATACTCTCCAATTTTTGATTCCCGGAACTGTCGTTCTATGTTTTTTCCATTTTCTTCCCGCACTGCTCCACCAACTGTTTCTCCGAGCTTAGGCATAAGCAGGTCTACGCTGTAGACTTTCTTTCCGCAAGGCGTCCTCTTCATGTTGAAAAACTTTATTGACGAGGGGTAATGAGTAACGAATGTGGGAATGTTGTCAAAGTGCCTGAGTACTGCCCTCTCTTCCTTTACCCCAAGGTCGTCCCCGAACTTATGATGGCCGCCTTTGCCGTTTAACAGCTTAAGCGCCTCTTCGTAGGTAAGCCTTTCAAACGGTTCCTTTACCACATTCTTAAGATACTCATTGTCCCCGCCCAGCAGCTCCACATCTTCCAGATTATTTTCCAGAACCTTCTGCGTCGCGTGCTTCATCACTGTAGTTTCTTCTTCAACGATTTTGTCCAGCGCTTCTTCCGGGAAAAGCCCTTCGTACGGCTTTTCTGGTTCTACCAGCGTAAATTCGCTCAGCCTCCTCCCCCCAGCTTCCGGATCTTTGTAGTTTTCCTCCCTAAAGCTGTTATTCACAGTAAAAAATCCTTTCCTGAGTCTTAGCACAAGCGCTTCGAGCTGGAGCTGGGCACTCTGGGAAAGATGTGCCTCTCTTCCATAGTAATTGAGCGAAAATGATGCATGGGGATTCTCGCATGAGCCAGCGATGTTTACCAGGGAAGCCACTGTTACTTCAGTGTAGCCCCTCTCTTTCAGGGCTTCGCGCAGCCCATCGAGTGCAGTTTGCCTAATGCTGGCAAGCGCGCCGAATTTCTCCTTGCTGTAATCGCCCCGAAGGGTTGAGATTACTTCTTTCATATTTAATCACATCTTATGACACATTAGCGATTAGGATATATATTATAATTATGAAGAAAATTTTTACAAAAACGAATTATTTAAGTAATTAATGTTCTTAAATGTAAAATATGGAACCGGATAGGGTCGACCGGAAAATCCTGCTTCTGCTTTCCGAAGATTGCAGGATGTCGGTTGCGCAGATGGCGAGGAGAATAAGGGCATCAAGAGAGGTTGTGGACTATCGTATCCGGAGGCTGCTCAGGAATGGAATAATAAAATCTTTCTGCACAGATATCGACCTCGGGGCGCTAGGCTATACCAAGCATGTTGTTTACCTGGAACTGAAGGGCACTAGCAAACAAAAAGAAGAAGAGATTTTCAGAAAATTGAAAGAAAATAAATTCGTGAGCTGGATTGTGACGTCTACAGGAAGATGGAGCGTAATTTTTGACATCCACTCCAGAAATACGGAGCATCTGAGCCATCTTGTCCGTAGCCTGAAGCATGAATTGGGCCGCCATATCGGCGAATATGAAATAGTCACGCTTGAAGATTATGGATATTTCCATTCGAAATTCTTTGGGGGAGAAGAACCCAGGAAGAAAGCCGCCAGTCCATATGTTCCTGATGAAACCGACCTATTACTGCTAAAATTGCTCAGCAAAAACGCGCGGATGAGTTGCGTTGAACTTGCAAGAATGGTGGAACTCACCCCAGAAGCCGTTGGCAAAAGAATCAGGAGATTAAGGGAAATCGGCATTGTAAGGAGATTCTATATCTTCCCTGACCTTGCCAAACTGGGTTTTGAGCATTACAATGTGCAGATAAATCTTGAGAATATACGCAATGAAAAGGAAAGAGAAATAACTGCTTATCTTGAGCACCATCCTTCCGTTTCTTTCCTCTACAAACCGATTTCCCACTGGGATATTGAATTCGGCGTATTCGTGAGAAACCCTGGAGAACTGCGAACTTTCATGCAAGACCTCAGGACGCATTATCCAGAAAATATACGCATAAAGGACATCATGCTTTTCTATGAAGAGCAGACTGCGAATTTCCTGCCCGAAGGCGTTTTCGAAGTTCCGGAAACCGAAAACCGGAAACCACAATAAGTATTTAAACGCCCTCATCGTATTCCTATACGGTGGGCTAGGCGGGGGCCAGGGGTCCCCATCCCGCAAATCCCCTTAGGCGGGCCGAATGCCCGGGGCGTGATTCGCCCGTTCTGCGTCTTTCATCTAAGGCGTCGAAGCCCTCCCTCCTGGGACAGGGGCTTTGCGCGAACCGGGTCAGGCCGGAAGGAGCAGCCCTAAGCGCAAAACTCCGTGCTCAGGGGCAAGGGGGTGGAGCTGATGGTGGAAGCTCCGCAGGGCGGACGCTTTGCTAACCGGGAAGCCCACCCTCCTTTTTGCCTTCTGCATTTGGGTATCCCTGCTTCGCAGGGAAGCAAAAAGGAGACCAAAAACCTCAAACTATGTAATTCCAGTCTCCACTACTCTTATTAATTCATCTTTTCATCTCTACTCATGGATGGAAAATACAACGCCTGCCTCGGCGCAATGGAATATGTGAAGGACGGGATGGTTCTCGGGCTGGGGAGCGGGACCACCGTTGCGCATTTCATAAACCTAATCGGCGAAGAGGTGAAGAACGGGAAGAAATTCGTGTGCGCCGCCACCTCTTTCGATTCCGAGATGCTCGCCAAGAGGAACGGGATCCCAATCGTTTCGCTGGACCAGGTCTCCAGGATAGACCTCGCGGTGGACGGCGCGGACACGGTCGCGAAGGATTATGTGCTGAAGGGAGGGGGCGGCGCGCTGGCGCGCGAGAAGGTCGTGGACTATTTTGCGGACAATTTCATCGTGGTCGTTGATGAGGGCAAGCTTAAGGCGAAATCCTACCCTGTGGTTGTGGAATGCCTCCCGTTCGCCTATTCCGCCGTGATGAAAGGGCTGGAAAAGATGGGCGCAAAGCCCGTGCTGCGCACGGGCGGGGGAAAGGTCGGCCCGGTCGTCTCGGACAACGGGAACTTCCTGCTGGACTGCGCGATGAAGATTGCAGACGCGGAAAAGCTGGAGCAGGAGATAAATTCAATACCCGGCGCCGTCGCCAATGGAATATTCACCAGGTTCTCGAAGATAATCGTGGGGAGCGAGACCGGCTCCCGCGAGCTCTAGCGGTTCCCGCGCGCTTCCTTCACGTACAGCTGCATGAGCGCTATCGAGACCGCTGCGACGGCAGCGGAGAAGATGAACGGCGCGTGCGCCCCGAGCACCTGCACGTTCCACAGCGCGCCCGCGATTATGTTCGCCGGGAGGAGCAGAATCCCCGTAATGCCCTGGTATGCGCCTATGGCGCTCGCATACCTGTGCCCCGGCACGGTTTCTACAAGATAGACCCTCGGGGTGGTTTCTATTATCGCTATGAAAACGCCCAGCAGCGCGAACCCCACGAACGAGGTCAGCTCGTTGTGCGTGAAGGCGAATACGAGGGTCGACGCCGCGAACATGGAATACGCGGCCACCATCATCCTCTTCGGCCCGACCCTGTCGGTGAGGATGCCCATGGGAATCGCCATGGTGGTGTACACTGCATTGTACGCTAGGTACGCCACCGGTATCATCACGAGCGGAAGCAGCTCGCTGCTCCTGAGTATGAAAAACGCGGTGCCCATCTGCCCCAGCGAGAACAGCGCAGCCACCAGCATGAAGCCGCGTATCTCGCCGTTGAATAATCCTTTGCCGTCCTTTATCCTTTCGAGCTGCTTTTCGCTTTCCTTAACAAAAAATATCAGGGCCACCCCCAGCGCCGCCGGGATGACCGCAATCATGAATATGGCCCTGTAAACAGCCTCCTCGCCCATCCCCGCGAAGAAGGCGAGGAGGAAAGCGGCCAGCAGCGGGCCGAGAATCGCCCCTGCAGAATCCATCATCTTCCTGAAGCCGAATGCCCTGCCGAGCCGGCTCCACGGCTCGGATTCCCCTATGATCGCGTCGCGCGGCGGTGTCCTTACGCCCTTGCCGATGCGCTCCACCGTTTTGAGCGCAAAGAACTGCGGCCAGGTTGCGGTGAACGGGAAGAAGCCCTTCATCAGCGTGGAGAGGGAATAGCCGAAAAGGACCAGCTTCTTCCTGCTCCTGTACTCGTCGGAAAACCACCCGGAGACGAACCTCATCACCGCGACGGCTATCTCGGATACCCCTTCGAGCAGCCCTATGACAAGCGCGCTGGCCCCGAGCACATTGGTGAGGAATAGCGGGATTATCGGCTCCAGCATCTCGCTGCTGGCGTCGCCGAGGAAGCTGACCGCTCCGAGGATTTTGGTATTGGCAGAAAGGCCCCCGTTTTTTCGCACGCCCATCTTATCCCTTTTTTAACCTGCTAACCGAATGCGGCAATATGGTGCGCCTGAGTGAGGAATTGAAGGGAATGCTTAAAAAACCCCTTGGGAAAACCGGCACGCTGGAGTCGCTCCTCCCGCTTGTGGGAGGAAGAAAGATAATCGCTGTAGGCGACCAGGTGGTTTTCGCCCTCCTCTCAAAAGGAATCAGGCCCCATGTAGCGGTTTTCGATTTCAAGACTATGAGGGCGCGGGTGGACAGCGGGGTGAGGAAAAGGATAGAAAGGGAATACCCCTCGCCCATGAGGGTGGTGAACGAGCCCGGGACAATCTCGGAAGAGATCTTCCTCTCCGCCCCCATGCTCATCAGGAAAGGAGGCGCGCTTTTTGTGGAAGGGGAGGAAGACCTCGTTGCTTTCCCCTTCATCCTGTCCCTCACAAAAAAGTCCGTGGTATTGTACGGCCAGCCGGGGGAGGGGTGCGTCTTCGTGGAAGATAAAAGCGAAGGAAGGGAAACGGTGAAAAAAATCGCGGGGAAGCTCGGGCTAGCTTCCCTTTCCGATTGACCTCAGCAGGAGGTAAAGGAGCACTATGCTCACGACGCTGACCCCCGCCACGGTGAGCAGGTCGTCATTTGGCCGCGTGAGCTTCCAGAAATAGCCTATGCCCGCGCCCACCACAATGGCTAGTATGGCACGCACGGCATTCATGAAGTCGCCCATCGGGCTTCACCTCAGGCCCTTGCCCTTGCGACAACTATCACGTCTTCAACGGATTTCACGTTCTTGTAGAGCACGCTCTTTTCCTTCAGGATTTCCTTCCCTTTTGAGGAGGAGAAAGCCTCGAGCAGGACCCTCGCCACTTCCCCGGACTCCATGTCCACAACAAAATCCTGCGCCGTGCCGACGTATTTTCCGCCGTCGGTGAAGATTTCCATCCCGTAGAGCTTCGATAGCTTGACTGTCATTTGCTCACCTTGCGCTCTACTTACAAACTAAGAATTTATATACTTATCCTCAAATCCTCGTGCCGTTGAAATAGAACAGCCGCTGCGCCTCCCTGCTCCCGGGCTTTATGCCAAGCGTGTCGTATATCCCCGCAATCCCCAGGTGCGCAACCGGGCACTTTAGCGGCTTCCTGTCCGCAGCGGCCCTCAGGCCGTGCGCCCTCGCCCTGTACTTCTCCTCGGAAGCGGGAAGCGGCTGCCCCGGCCCGCCCACGCACCCGTACGGGCAGTTCATCACCTCCACGAAATGGTACTTCACCCCGTGCCTTATCTCCTCCAGCACCCTGTCCAGGTTTGATACACCGTAAATGGAAACCACGTTCAGCTTGTACTTCCCTATCTGCACGCACAGGTGCTTCACCTGCTCATCCCCGCGGAACCTTATCTTTTCCTGCGGCTCGCCCAGCTTGCACGCGAGGCTCGTGAGCAGCGCCTCAACTATCCCTCCGGTCGCCCCGAATATCACCCCGTCCTTTGAGCTGTCAGGCAGCAGAGGGGTGAATTTCCCGTCCGCATCCATTATGTGCTTCCCGCGCTTCTTAGCCCACGCCGCCAGCTCCTGCGTCGTCACGACATAATCCACATATTTATGCCCGGAGGGCATCCTCTCCCGCGTCTCGTATTTCTTCAGCACGCAGGGCATTATCCCCACCACGCATATTTTCTCCAGCGGCACGCCCAGCTTTTTCGAGAGCATGTGCTTGGCCGCGCTCCCCGCAACCATGTGCGGCGAGCCGATGGGAGAAACCAGATGGTACAATTCCGGGTGCTTGTTTTTGCAGTACAATCTCCATCCGATGCAGCAGGAGTTGAACACCGGGAAGTATTTTTCGTCCCCGCGCTCAAGCGCGGAAAGGATTTCCCCAACTTCCTCAAAGATGTTTATGTCCGCGCCGAGCGGCGTGTCCGCCACGTGCTCAAAGCCGAGCGCCTGCAGCAGCCTAACAGTCTTGTACGTGAGGTCCTCGCCAGGCGCGCGCCCGAACTCCTCGCCGATTGAGACACGAACCGCGGGCGCAATCTGCGCCACCATTATTTTTCCCTTTTTCTTTTCGCCTTCAATCGCCGCGAACAGCTCGTCCGGCTTGCTGAGGTAGATTTCGTCTTCCATACGCTCCGCCTTTCCCTCGTAACTAATATAACTTTTCCTCCGCGCGTTGATTGTAACCATGGTTACATACCAGTTTCATGTCAAACCATGAAGCCGCCCAATCGTTCCCCTGTTTTTGGTTTGAGTTCCCCGTTTCCGGTTTTCGGATTCCAGAACGCGAAACGCGAACATAAATATATTTAAACCAATCCCGAGCACTCTACTTATGGAAAGGGCAGGTTCGTTGCGGCCACTCTTACTACTCTTGCTCTCCCTCATCCCCTTTTCCTACGCGCAGTTCACCAGCCCCTGCGCCTCCTGCGCCCTCACCGACATATACCTATCCACCGCACAGGTGTCCGACACAACCGCAACGGTGAACGCCACCCTCATCGCCACCATGGTCGATTATTCCCAGCCGAGGGAGCGCACGCAGCAGCAGGAGGGCTACGGCGAAGCCATAGAGGGGCAGACGCTGCCCGAGATAGAGCCGTCTCCAAGGAGCGCCCGGGAAATACTGCTCAGCGACGCCGACATATTCTTCTACTTCGTTTCCCCCGAATATTCCTCCGGCGCCTTCATCGAGAGGCCCATAGACCTTCCGGGCTGCAGCCCCGCAACGACAAACCAGGAAGGCGTCGCCTCCTGCCCCATAGACTATTCCGTTTTCCGTGGAAAATGCATACGCGTGTATGCCGCTTTCCGTGGAACGCCCCAATACTACCCCAGCAGCAGCTTCACCGCGGTATGCGACGCGGGCGCGGATGCCTTCTCCGCGATGGCCGGGGTAATAGCCTCGCAGGCGGCAGCCGCCTCCTCCCAGCCGCTCTGCCTCGTAGGAATGGTCATACTCGGCCTCATGCTCGCCTCCATGTTCTTCACGGGGCGGAGCCCGCTCTCCCTCCTCGACATAACAACCCCCCTGCTCCCCAAGCCCAAATCCATCTCATACAGCGGCCTCACATACGGCACGGGCTACATAAGGATGGCGCGGGAGCTTGACAGCATAAGGAAGCTTTCCGAAAAAAACCTCGGAATCCACGCCCGGAACCTTAAGGAGGAGCTTCTCAGGAGGGGCCGCACCAGCGCTGAGATAAACGAGCTGCTCTCCCTGGCAAAGGACAGGCCGCACATGGCATACCTCGCCCTGCGCGCACTGCGCGAGGGGCGCACATTCGCCGAGGCGAGGAACATCGCAAAGCTCAAGCCCGTGCCCGGCAACGACAAGGACCTTGAGGCGGCCGGGAGGTGGATAAACGAGCTGCAGAAAAGGAGGAAGGAAAAGGACCTCGCGCTGGAGGCCGTATGGCTGAGGGTGAGCGCCGAGCTGCAGAAGAAGGAAATAGGCCTCATCACGGGCGCAGTGCCCCCAAAAGTCATAAAGGTAAGGGACTTCATCCTTGACAAGACGCCCCTCCGCCTGATGCCCGAACGCATAAGGGACCAGCTGAAGGTTGGAATCGGCTCCGCATTTTTCGGCGTGCGCAGCGCAGCGGGCGTGGCGAGGCAGTTCTACCTCGCTGCCCCGGCAAGGGCAATCGGCAAGCCCGAGCTCGTCCCCATGAGGAAAGAGGAGAAGGAAGCCCGCCAGTTCTACCTCATGGACATCCGCTCGCGGATTGAAAATCTTTACAGGACGCAGATAGGCGAGGCGAAGACAAACGCCGCGATGTACCTCGTGAAGAGGATGCTCGAGGCGAAGGGCGTTAAGCTGGAGCTCAGCGAAAAGGACCTCCTGGGCCTCGGCAACATAGAGATACTGTCCAGGATGAACCTCAAGGCAAACCCCGCGGCATCCGCAATAGAGAAGAAAATACGCGAAATCCTCTCCACAGACAAGCCGATGGATGAGAAGGTACGCCTCCTCTCCGCCCTCGCCTCACGCGATGGAATCCCGTTCGACAGGGCCGGCATGGACAATTTCATGGCCCGGCTCTCCACAATAGACAGGGACCCGAAAAAAACCCACCACGACAAGCTGAGTGAGCTGCAGGACTTCCTGCGGCAATACGCCGACAGGAAAGATTTCCGCGCCCCCGAGGGCGGCTTCTACCCCTGGGTCGGCAGGGACAGCCTCCGCTATGTGGAGGGAGGCAGGACGGTATACGACGACACCTGGACGTTCCTCTTCCTCAGGAGCTTTTTAGAGCAGAACTCGCCCGGCGCAAAGGGCGCGGGCTGGGACGAGGTTGCAAAGCTGCTCTGGCTGCGGCTCGTGAATGAGACGTGGAGCCTCCTGCCCTCGGACACGAAGGGCCTCAGGGAGCCGCAGAGGGGCATGATGAGCCAGGCAGAAGCATACCTCAAGAGCCTCCTCACAAACGAGGGCCGCGAAGCGCTGAAGGGCCTGAAATCCGTTTTCGAGCTCCTCTACAACCCCGCCATCGCGCAGTACAAGGGCCTCTTCGTCGGAAGCGAGCTCGCCCGCGAGTACGGCCCCAACCCCGCACACTGGAACATGGATGTGCGCGGCTACTGGCGCGTCTTTGTCCCCGGCTCCGGCTACCTCGGCGACGTGAAGCTCGCAAAGACCTCGGTGATGGAGCAGGCCCATGCCGCTATAGAGAGGGCGCACATCCGGCCTCGCGGCACCATGGAGGAAATCGCGCGCGACATGTTCTACAGCCGCATCCGCAGCCTGGTCGGCTCCCGCTATCCCGACGCCTACTACACCGCACGCAGCGAGTTCGACTTCCTCGCCTCGGCTTACGGCGCCATCCGCGAAAGGTACGCGCAGATGTTCGGCCGGACGGATGCGCAGAGGAAGGATTCCAGCTGGGTGACCGACGAGCAGGTAAAGAAATTCATAAAGGACGGCATCACACTGGACGCCCTACAGAAATTCGTATGGGTGCGAACGCGCGAGGGCAGCTACATTCCCTATACCGAAGGCAGGGACGTGCCCCTGCGCATGAGCGACGGCGAAAGGATAATCAACGGCAAGCTGGCCGTGAACATGGGCGGCCGATGGATGGAATTCAACCCGCTCACGGTTTCCGAAAGGATGAAGAGCGAAAAAATCGAGCTGCCCGAGCTGCTGAAAAGCGAGCGGCTCAGGCTCATGAACGACATATCAAATGCCCCCACGGTCCAGGAGGGGATGTACAAAAGAAAGATAATAGATGCGGAGATGCGGGAGCAGATGCTGCGCTTCGCGCGCGACCTCGGGGAATGGGCAAAGGCCGGGAACAGGCAGGACGTTGCTGCCCACCTCCTCCTCCAGATGTCCAGGGAGGCGGGCGACACGTGGGCGCTGGAGAAGAGCGGCCTGCTTTCCATCCGCCCCATAAGGGATGTGGAATACGTGGGCCTCAGGAAGACGATGCAGAAGATATGGCAGCCCGTTTCCCGCGGCTTCGAGCAGGCCGCGGTCTCCGCGTTCCTCCCCCAGATAAACGACCTCAACAACCTCACCATGAATTCCGAGTACTTCCGCGCCCGCTCCGCGGATTTCACCGGAAGGTACGTGGCATACCTCGCCGACCGCAGGAACGAGCCGTCCCTCAACTCCGAGCTCGAGAGGAGCACCCGCGAGCTCATATCCGCTCTTTCCCGCTACCGCGCTGCCTGGGACGAGACGATAACGAGGGACCCCCGCGGCAACTCCTCCTCCATAGGCCAGCAGCTCAACTTCGCATCGATGTACCACCACGGCCCGGCCCTCCACCCCCCGCCCGCCTCAACATTCCAGCAGTTCACCGGCCGCACGTTTAGGGAGTTCAGCGAGCGCCTCAGGTTTATGCCCCTCTCCATAAACTGGCTGCTCGGCGCGCCTTTCATACTCCAGGTCAGGGGCGCCCTCACCTCCTGGTACGGCTGGCCCGGCAAGCACGACAAGACCTACCACCCGCTCCATCCCTATGAGATGGCCGCCTCCCGCACGCTTGAAGGGATGCGCTCCCTCTTCGACCCGTTCTACGCCGCGCTTGATTTCACCTCGGGCGGCTTCAGGAAGGTGGGCGCCCTCACGCTCTCCCCGTTCCAGCCGTTCCTCCGCCTGGCCCACGTCCCGCAGTCGCTGGAAAAGACCGCGGACTTCCTCAGGACCTCCGATTCGACCGTAACCGGCTACATCGGAAAGGGCATAGGCAGCGTATCCGATGTCCTGAAGGAATCCACCACAGCCGACACCGTGGAAGAGTTCTACCTCCCCTATTATGTAAAGAAGTCCGCAATAAGGGAAAGGCTTACCGGCCCCATGACCCTTCATGAATACGGGGGGAAGAGCATGCAGGACGGCATCGTGAGGACGCACGAGGACCACGCCTGGACCTACAAGAACATAAACGTCATCTGGAACGTCAACACGAACCCCGGCGTCTCCTACCTCGATTTCTACTACCAGATGCAGGCGGACCCGAGGCTCGCCACCCACCTCGTCGCAGGCGCGCGCTTCAGGTCCTTCTTCGCGCAGGACGAGTACCTCCAGAAGCAGGCAAACCTCGGCATAATCCAGAGGGAGGTCCCCGCCTACGAGCTCGCGGAGGCGCGCGAGGAGGAGCTCCGCTACTACGGCCCGAGGTCCAACCGCATGTGGGGCTTCCTCAACCCGATAACGTTCTTCTACAACAACCCAATCCCGCTTCTCTCCTACCTCACATACACCGGCGTCACAAAGAGCATCCCCGAGAAGCTCCACGACTGGGCCGAGAAGGCGAAGGCGGAGGAGCCGCGCTACGCCGACCTGCACTCCCCGCCCAAAACCTTCATGCAGGGGCTGCCGACCGGCACCGCATCCGCATCCATCCCCTACTCAACGCTCCAGCCGGCGCAGGCACCTGAGGCGGAAACTGTTGCGGAGAGGTTCGTGCGCCGCGCAGGCCGGATAGCCTCTGCGATATTCCGCAACACGCAGTTCGTCTCCTGCGTAACCTGCCACTCGCCCGTCCCGCGCGGGCACGACTACTGCCCGGTCTGCTCCGGAAAGTCTTTAATATCCCAAAGGGCGCAAAAGCCCTGGGCACAGTACGGCCCCAGAGGAACCCCCGGAGGCGCCCCATGAACCTTAAGCTCGCACTTCTACTTGCAATAGCATTCGTCCTCTTCGGCTGCGTGGATGAGAGGGCGCTCCAGTCCTACTACCGCGGGTCCGCCGGCGGGGAGGCGGCGTCCCTCGAGCTCTCCGACACCGCTGCCTGCCCGACCGGGGACTGCGTTTGCATGGTGTGCGAGGCAGAAGCCCCTCCTGACCCCTACTCCTCATTCTTTCCGTTCTCGTTCGCTGAAAAGAGCTGCTCGCTCGGCCCCTGCACCCAGCAGACCTACGAGAGCTCCTTCCTGACCCCTGGCCAGAAGGAGGAGACCATAAATTTCTTCATGCTGGGCCAGGGCGGCTTCTCGGAATTCAACAGGGCAAACCCCTACTGCAACAATTCCCTCCGCTTCCCGGTGAAATGGCTCGACTCCCGCAACGGCCAGGGCTCCTACCCCCTGCCGGACGCCGGCCGCGCCTCCTGCTTCCTTGAGAAGGGCTCGATCCCCACCTACATCCTCTACAGCCGCGGGGAGAACATATCCGCGGACAGGGCCGGCGAGATAGCCGGGCTTTTCCGCGGCAAAGGCCCGGTCATAATAACCACCGAGATGGAGTTCAACTCCTCGAACGCATCGCAGAGGGAGGCGGTGAGACGGCAGGCAGTGCGCATGAAGGAGGAATGCCCGGACTGCCTCATCGCGCTCGCGCCGCGCATATGGGACAACTCAACGGAATTCGACCAGCTCGCATCTTCCCTGGGAAGCTCGTTCGACCTCTTCGCATTCGGCATAAACTCCCATGACTCCACCTCCTGCGACCCCGCCGTGCTCTATTACGATGCGACCTCCTACTCCGAATACCTCCTCTACGAATACAAGAAGCCGTCCGTATGGGCCTACATCCTCTTCGACAGGGGTGAGAGCGCGGACGGGAGCTGCGAGTGGGACGACACCCAGCTCACCAGGGCCTACTCGGATTTCTACACATACGCCCCGGGCTTCGTCGCCTCCGGCGTCCTCGGCGCTTCCCTCTATTCCCTGTACGGGATAGGCCCGCTCCCATGCGAGAACTGTTCCCTCTTCGGCTCTTCCGGGGAGCCGGAGCTTCCCGTGCAGCCCGCCTGGTTCTCCAACTGCCAGGAAGCCGCTGCCACCGGCGCCGTAATCCCGCTCGTATTCAGCAACGCGCCCGGCACTGTGTGCGCGTTCGGCCCCAGCTTCTACAGCTATGCGGGCACCAGCTTCTACACCACGCAGCCCATCCCCACCGAGCCCGCGGAAGCCGCGCCCACGTTCTACAGCTGCGACTCGTGCCTCATTGAAGACGAGCCTTCTTCCGTAGGAAAGTCCATCCGCCCCCAGATTCCCGGAGATTACGTCTGCACAGACTATCCTGTTCTCGATGTTTATGCAGACATCCGCGACATAGACCCCGCATATGTGCGCGCAACCGTCTGGCACGAGAGCGACTTCGACCGCTGCTCGGTGGGCCACTCAACCGCCTCCTGCGGCAGGCGCGAGCCCATCTATTATGTCACCGACCCAGATACAGGCTGCCTCTGGGACTCCAGCAACACCTTTTACGCCCCCCGTGGCGATAACGTATGCGACATGGGCCTCATCCCCACCTTCGCAACTCCTGAAGACACCTGGGAGGAGATAGAGTGGGAAAGCTTCATGGACAAGGTCGGGGGCGAGCTGGATGTTGCCCGCTCCTGCCGCGCCGAAGGCGAAGAATTCAACCCCTTCAACCCAACCCACATCGCCTGCGAAGGCACCTACGAGCTTGCAGAAGACATACGCGACGCGAGGAGAATAATCGAGCGCGATGAGAGGCGCCTCGGCCTCACCCGCATAAGGAGCGCCTATGGTGAAGAAGAATACCAGAACGCAAAGGGGCTGCTGACCGTTTTCCTTGCCCGCCTGGATTTCATAGGGGATGAAGTGTGGAGCACATGGAGAGAAGACTGGATGGACGATTTCAGCGAATACTCCCAGATTACCGATTCCTACTGCAGCGACAACCCCGACGGCCACGTTTGCTGCGATGGCGACCGCCTGCGCACCGACAGCGCCGGCGTATGCTGCGGCAGCACGGATTTCATAGAATTCGTTACAAACGAAGCATGTATGAACCTTTATGGGATTGATTTAGGAAAATACGAGACGCCTGTAAAAAACACCCGCGCAGTGCTCAGCAGATATCTGGGAGTGCGCGAGAAATGCGGAATCTGCGATTCCACCAAATGGGAGGAGAATATAGAAGCCTGGGCAGCCGCGCAGGACTAGTTTCCTGAACCAAACCTCCGCTCTCTTTGCCCACGTCCGCTCTAGAGGTCTGGTTCACCGGTTTCCAGTTGCCTGTTTCCCGTTTCCTGTTATGGTTTTTCCCTGTGCCCGTCCAGCCTCTTCTTCCAGTAATAATAAGTCCTCCTCGACATCCCGAGCGCAGCAAGCCTCTCCTTCTCCCCTTCCAGCTCCCCTAGCACCCTCAGGAACTCCTTCACATCAAATTCCCTCGGCCTGCCCCTCTTGCCGTCCCTGACCTCCACGCTCACGCTCTTCCTGAGGCTCTCCATCACCCTGGCAGGAACGGTTTTAGCAATCCCCCTGCTCATGAGTATCCTTTTCGCCCTTGTCGCATCAAGGAGCAGCGAAAACACCTTCACGCTCGGCTTGGTCTTTATGAAGAACTCCTCGCCCCTCGGGTTCGCGAGTATCGCGTCCAGCATCTCCTTCCTGCTGCCCCTCAGCTCAACCGCTTTTGATTCTCCTGACAAATTCTGCGCCACGTTTTCCCTCTTTGAAATTTCTAAGCACTTCGAATGCGCCATGCGCCTTTCCGGCATCCACCCCGAGATACTCCGCCACCCATCTCGCGTCCTTCCCCCCGTCAAGCAGCACCGCCGCCCCCAGCTCTTTCCCTCCCAGGGGCACGCTGCCCTCCATCCCCAGTTTCCTTTTCAGCATGGCCCGTGCCGGCACGCCTTCGGTTTCCATGCATGAGAAAAGCATCATGTGGCTCTCCCCCGGCGTTATCGCAAGGGACGGGTAGAGGTTCTCCTTCCTCCTGCCCTCCTCATTATTTGTGAGGTAGAACTTGAAAATAGGCGAAACAAGCAGGAGGGAAGCCCTCCTGAGCATCTCTTCCCTGCGCCTCTTCCTCCTTGCGGCTATCCCTTTCTTCAGGCCCTCCCTCATAACGTGCCCGCCCGCGCCGCCCGCGAGAAATCCCCTCTTCACAAGCGCCGCCTTTGCTTCCCCGAACCCTTCCACAAGGTCCATCCTCGCGTCCTGCCTGATCCCGAAGCTGCCCAGCACCGCGTTGTATTCCCCGACCTCGCCCTCCCCGCTGCCGAGCATCGCCCCGACGCTCCTCGCCGCATAGTGCACAATAGACGAAACAAGGGATACCCTCACCCCTTTCGATGAGATGATGGGGACCATCTTCACACCCGGCCTGGTCGCAACAACCTCCGCGCCCACGCCGAACATCCTTGAAACCTTGAGCTCAAGGTTCTCGTTCTCCGCCACCTGTATCGTTTCCGTCTCGCCCCCGAACTTCACCTTCGCAAGGAAGCACCCCTTCTTCTCCGCCGCCTGCTCCATCCTGTCCATAAGCTCCCTATACGCCACGACCCCCTCGTCCCCTGCCTCCATCAGCATCCTTATGTGGTTGCCGTCCAGCGGGAGGTGCGCGGCCATGTCGCCGTATCCCATCCGCATGAATCCCCTTGCCACCCTGTGCGCATCAAGCGCGATGCTCACCCTCGCCAGGCTGTACTTTTTGAGGTTGGCGACGTACCTGAAATGAGACATCTGCTTCTTCAGGTCCGCCCACTCCGCCTCCCCGTGCTCGTCCGCCTCCTCCATCGTCCTGTGCACGAGCCCCCTGAACGGGCTGCCGAAGCCCGCGTCGCCCATCCTCTCCTTCAGCTCTTCCAGCTCCGCAACATTCCTCCCATCATAGGCGCTCACCCCCCTGAGCAGCTCGTTCGCCTTCTGGACGTAAGCCATAGACGGCAATGCATCCAGTTTCCAGTTCTCAGTTCCAGGTTTTGCGCTCAAGGCAACCACATCTCCAAGAGGAAGGGGGGCACATCCGCATCGCTGCGGCGATGTCTGGCGAAGTTCTGCGGAACTTCACCATCCCCCCTTCTCTTTAGGGTAATCATAACCCCCCTGCACTTCATGGCAACCACATCTTCTTGCTTATCTTCTCCCTCACGTAATCCCCTACGAACGTCAGCCTCTCCCCCTGCAGCGCGTCCTGCTCAAGCTTCTTCTTCGTCTTCAGCACCTTCTGCAGCTCCACGACCCATTCCTTGTGCCTGTTTATCCACGGGTAGCCGAGCATCTCCTCCGCCCTTTTCAAATCTATCTCCTTCGCATTTATTGTAAGCTTCTTAAGGAAATCGTGCCTCTCTATGTCCGCCATCGTCACTCCCAGGAACCTCGACTCCGGTATGGAGAAGTCCCTCCCGAGGTACGCGAGGTTCATGCTCCCCGTCTTAATAGTCCAATATATGTACCATCCCCATGCGTCACAATCAGTCAGAACGAACACAGAAAGCTTCTTGTCCGCCAGCTTCCTCAGCAGCCTCCTCGTCCCCCTGCTCGCCTGCCCCTTCGGAGTCACAAGTATGCAGTTCTCTTTTTTCCAGAACCTGTCCTCGTTCAATCTCTGCCAGAGCGCGTCCTTCTCCACGCAGTTGTGTGTGAACAAGCCGGAAGCGTGCATAAACACATGCGTCGGAGAAACAGCAACCAATTCGTAAAAGTCGCCATTATAATTATTCATCTCGACTTTTCTTACTTCAACAGGGTGTACATCTGCTTCCAGCCACTTTTTGATATCCGGGTCATTAAATCCTGAAATAAGCGCTTTGTTTATTGTTTTGTAGCCCATGCAGAAGTACGGGACGGTTTTCCTGTTTCTATAAGCACTCACAAAAAATAATGGATAGCGTTCCCACAGATGATGCGATTTGGCCTGGCCGTCGCCATCAGAGTATTTTCTGACCAGGTCGATAGCGTAAGAGTCCATGCAGTTATATTTCTCAAAAGTTTTCCTGCCTTTTATTTTGACCGTGTACGTCGGCACTCCCAATCTTCTGAACAGCAGATTCAATCCATGATGCAGGTCCTTGCTGACCGTTGTAGACCGATATGAATCTCCATTGCGGTACCCGTCTCCGCGCAGGTAGCATTCAAGCATATTTTTAATAAATTCGGGAGGCATTCCGAAAACAAAGCCAGGAACCCGTTTGTTATGCGCGTAATTTCCAGCCCCCAGTTTTCTGAAAAACAATGCGACTGCCTTATTCTGTGCAAATATCTGGACTTCCCCTCCGTGCGGATATACCTCCGGTCCGATGCCAAAGACCTTTTCTATCAATTCGCATACTTCTTTCTGGTATTCCTCCTCCTTTTTGGCGAATGAAAAGCCGACCTGGTATCCGTAAAGATGGCCTTCTGCCAGGTAATACCCGAGCAATCTTGCAAAATTGTTGTCGAGCCTTATTATGCAGTTTACGCCGTCTTTTTTTCCGGCTCCGCTGAATTCTATCTTTAGCCTTTTTCTTGTTTCTGCCGTTTGTTCTAGTGCCATATAGTGCTTTAACGGCACAGAATCCCTCTGCTTCCATCCGTCAGCCAGATACTGATATGGGTAAGTGTACGTCTTGCCATCTACCGTTTTCGTTACCATCAGCCCTAGCTGTTCCGCAGTTCTTTCAGTTATAAGCCCGGCAGCGCCTGCAACATAAGCATTCCCGGCGTCCACCTCATTTTTCAGCATCTCAATCAGGTCAAAACTTTCCGGATGCTGCAGCTCTATCTGCAGATTCTTCGCTTCCAGCAGGAAGTCTCCTCTTTTAACGTCCTTTGCGGCTACGACCTTCATCCCTTCAGGTGTGAGCACAGGGATTTTATGGTTTTCCGAGACCCTGGCCTCTGCGCCGCTTTTCGATGTGATTGTTACGAGCTTCTCTCCGGCGCACGCTTTTCTTTTGGAAATTGCAAGAAGGTCATTTTTGCATGTCTTATAATCACTGTTATAGGATACTACTTGCATATCCCTATTTGCACTTTTTACGGAATCATACAATTCTTTTACGGTTCTTATCCCTGCCTCTTCGTTATCGATGATTACAACCTTTTCATCTTCCGCCAGGCAGAGCACATAATCCGCATCCACCTCCACAAACTCCATCCCATTATCCACATCGCTTGGTATCATCCAGCCGCTCCTGCCCTGCTTCGCGCAATCAATAGTGGTCTCCTCG
The DNA here is from genome assembly GCA_040753215.1 of Microcaldota archaeon. GTDB lineage: Archaea > Micrarchaeota > Micrarchaeia > Anstonellales > Bilamarchaeaceae > CAIXOA01. The sequence continues at coordinate 41,625 of JBFMEZ010000026.1, forward strand.
CCCGCAAAATTGTCCTTCACCACCATCGGCCCGGCCACAACCCCCTTCCTGTCCGTAGTTAGATGCAAATCTTCCCTCTTTATCCCAAGCGAAACCTCCAGGTCCTCGATCAGCACGTTGCTCTCGCTCTGCTCCTCGAACAAACTCTCGTCCACATCCTCCCCCAGGCTGAACTTCAGCTGGTAGTACAGGCCCCTTATGCTCGTGTGCAGGTTCTCCGCAATGAACCTCTTCGTCTTGTTAGCGACCGCCACCGTCTGCATGAACGTCCTCGCCTGGCTCACATTCAGGAACGTCCTCTCCTCCTTCTTCCCCCCAAGCTGCAGGTATCCCAGCCCTTCCTGGAACTCCACATTTCCCTTGCTTCTCAGCGGCGTCTCGAACGTAGGCGATTCCCCCTTCTTCACCTGCCCCAGCATGCTCTTCCCGAGCCCTTCCAGTTTCTCCATCGCCTTCTTCTCGCTCATGTGGACCAAACCTCCGCGAAGCGGATTTCCCGTATGAATATCATCGCTCCGGTTTGCTTCATCCTTCCGCCCCATCCCCGTTCCCGGTTTCGGGTTTCCCGTTCTCCGTATCCTTCTCTTCTTTCCCGTCTTTCGGATCTGCCCCTGCTTCCTCCGTTTTCCCAGCAGAATACTTCTCCTCCACGAGTTTAAGCAGCTTCTCCTTCACCTTCCCGCTCTCCGCCCCCTTCCCGCCAAGCTCCGACAAATCCCGCGAGAGCTGCTCCACGTACCTCAGGATCGCGGTCCTCTTGCCCGCCATCTCCTTCTCCCTTCTCTTCCCTGAGATGTGCCGCTCCATCCCCCTTGCCGCCTCCATAACCGCATTCTTTATCTCGTCCACCACTTCCTCTTCATCCGATATGGACTGCTTCCCCGCCGAGGTATAAGGCACATGCACGCTCGCAAAATGCACGAATATGCTCAGCGGCTCCTCTTCCAGGTTCTTTATCCCGTACCTCTTCCAGTCCACGCTCCTGATGGTCTGCGTTATTGCGCACCCCCCCGCGTCAAACAGCAGCGGAGCCCTGTTCGCAAACCTCAGTATCTCCCCGTTCGCCCCCTTCCCGTTGTAAGCCAGCCCAACCTCAACCACGAAAGGTATCCCGCCGCGGTATATCTTGGGGCTCCTCTCCGTGACCTGCATGAACTCCGGGCTTATCACGCTGCTAAGCGAGCTGGCGATCTGCCTCATGCCTATGGGCACCACGCTGTCCGTTGCCGGTGCAATCCACTTTATCTTCCTGAACCCCGCCACAAGCTTCTCCGCGTCCTCCCAGCTCATTTCCGAAGGCTTCTTGCCAAGGTCCACATCAGGAACCGCCTCCTGCAGCTCCTTTGTCTTATTCAGTGTTACCCTCGTAAACTCCTCCTGAAGGAAAGAGGATATCCTCTGGTAAGGCGCGCCCCTCGCCTTCTCAACCAGGTCATGCGCGCTTATCCCCAGGGGATGCGGCTTCACCTCCACTGGCCTCGGGGGGAGCTCCTCCACCGACTTCGGGAACACGAACCTTTCCCCTTCCGGCGAATTGAAGACGATGGCAGCATGGGGGTTCGCGATTGCCGTCCTCCTCAGGTATTCGTACACCCCGTATGCGCTCTTGTCGTATTTCACTTCCCCGAAGAGCCCCTCCACCTCCAGCCCGGTCCCCCCCTCCTCCGCGGGCCCTTCGGATATCATATTTATGAGCGGCTTGTTGTTCTTGAAGTCCATCCCGACCTCGCACTCTATTCTCTTCCCGTCGTATGAAGAGACTACCCTGACCGGCTTCCCCGTGGTGATGAGCGCATACATCGTGCAGCCCGTTGCCCCTATCCCCTGCTGGCCCCTCTGCTGCATATACCTGTTGAACTTCGTCCCCGCCAGCATCATCCCCAGCGCCTTGCCTATGTGCGTCTTTGGAATCCCCGGCCCGTTGTCCCTCACCCTCACCCTGTACCTGTCCCCGCCCCCCTCGCTTACCCACACCTCAATCTCAGGGAATATGCCCGCTTCACCCGTAGCGTCAAGGGAATTGCTCACATACTCATGTACAATGGTGGTCAAGCTCCTCACCTTTCCGGAGAAGCCCAGCATCTGCCTGTTCTTCTTGAAGAACTCCGCAACGGAGTACTCCGTGAACCTTGAGAATATCCCGTCCGCCATCCAGTCGCCTCGTCCAGTTTCCGGTTCCTCGTTTAGTCGCCTTTTCCTCCCTTCAGCCTGCTGAACATCAGGTTTTCCCTTATTCTACCCAGATAATTTATAACCGTTGTGTGGGGCGCCCCCTCAATTATCATCCTTATCGCCTCCTTCGCGTATTCCATCGCATCCGAAGGGGCGATTATCCCCACCGTATGCCCGTACACCTCGATGCTCGAATCCGTCGCCTTCTCGATCTCCCCTTTTACCCTGCCCTTCTCCCCTATTATCCTCCCCTTGACCCTCCTCAGCGCGTTTTTGGTGGAGAAGTGCTCCCCCAGGTCTATGAGGTAAAAAGAATAGTTTTCCCTGAACAGCTTCATCGCCTCCCCCGGCTCGAACCCCCTCCCTATCGCGTGCACGACGTCCTTCGCGAGGTAGGTCCATACGCTCTCGCCTTTCAGCTCCACCTCCCCTTCCCCGCCCAGGATTATTTCCACGCCGTATCTCTTCTCAATCTCCTGCTTCGCAAGCCGCAGGGCCCCGACTCGTTCTTTCGGTATCCTTATTATTTCCATCCAGCCGCCCGTCCAGTTTTCCGTTTCCGGTTTTCGGTTTCCAGTTCCCAGCCTACGGCAGCTCTGCGGGAGCATCCCGCCTTTCAGCCTCCGGTTTCCCGCTCCCCTGCTCCCCGATAATCTCCTTCGCCGCCTTCTTCCCGTACACCGCCTCCACAAGCTCGACAAGCTCCCTGTTCACCTTCTCGTTGTACTTCCCCGCATATTTTCCTATCTCCGCCTTCGCGGCGTCCTTGTTCTTCTTTATTATTTCCCTCAGCAGGTTCCTGGAATACGGGTCGAATTCATACACGTATGCCGCGACCGCCTTCTTCCCCACCGCCTCGTCCTCCACATCCATCAGGTTCTCGAGCACGACCTTCTTCGCCCTCACGTCCCAGTCGTCCATCAGGTCCACAAATACCTTCCTCACCTGCGCATCCCCCTTCACCATCACGGATAGCGCCTCCAGCGCATACAGCTGCGGCTCGTTTATCTCGCTCTTCGCGATGTGCATGAGCTGCTCCTTCAGCTTTTCCACGATGCCCCTGTCCCCCAGGCGCGCGACGTATGCGAGCACGGCTTCCGGCGGCCTCCCCTCCGCGAGCAGGCCCCTCACCCACTCCACCAGCTCCGCCATGCTTCCCGCCCCCTTCCCGAACGCGAGCATCATGTTCAGGTCCGGCCCCCTCCTCCTGTCGTAGAGGTTCTCCAGCAATCTCTCAAGCGCATCCTTCCATCCGCCCGCCAGAACCATCTCCAGCAGGCACTCCGCAATCCTGGCCTTCGGCATCTTCACGTGGTACGTCCTTTCCTCCTCCCCGAGCACGGTCGCCCCCACGTTCACCAGCGCCTCCCTTCTCTTCGCGTTCTTCTTCACTATTTCAGCAATATCCTTCTTCTCTGCATACGCTGCCGCTATCTCCCAGAAAAGGGCCCTCGGGTTTATGTCCGCCTCCGTCTTGTACTTCGCGAGCTTCGAAATCTCCTCGGGTGCCTCCGGAGGCTTCTCTTCCTTTGACTCCTGCGCCATAATTATCCGTTCATATTATTGCGCAACCCCTTAAATAAATGTATGTCTTCCCGCCGTCAGTCGAGTATGAAATTAATCAACTTAGTCTTCAGCCCGCCGGCCCCCCGTCCCTCCCTCCTGACCTTCTCCCTCAGTTTCCTCTTGAATATCTCCCCCGCGGTCATCACGGTCTCCACGAAGAAAACCCCCGCGAGCAGGAAGAACACCAGCAGGAAGTAGTAGAAAACCCTCGGCAGCATGAGGAAGGAGAACACGAACGCCAGCGCCACGCCCAGCACGAGCGACAGCACCATCGCGCCCGTCCTCGCCATCATCCTCCTGTCCAGGTCCTCGTAGGGCGCCTCCGCGTGCAGGAAGGCCCTGCTTATCCCGTGTATTATCTGGATTGCGGACCTGAAGAATTTTGGGGCCTCGCGCGCAATCCCGGCAAGTGCGAATATCGCCGCCAGGATTTCTATCCACATCGTATAGCCGGCGGCGATGCTTAATTCCCCCGCCCTCAGCAGGAAAAGCGCGAACGCGACGTATATTATCACATTCGCTATGCTCGTCCCCACCCTCCCCAGCTCCTTCACGAAAACGGTGTGAAACGTCCCGCCCGGCTCGAACGCCTCGGCCACCTGCGACATGTACCTCGATACCCTCCTCAGCCCCATCTTGGTGTTTGCAGGCACCGCCCTCTCGACAAAGGCGCTGACAAGCCGTATGTTGTTTATCGCGAGCGAGGAAACGACCGCGGTTATGAACACAACCGAGCCGGCCAGCGAAGTCAGGTCCGTCCCGTATGCCGCCGCCTCCCTCGCGATAAGCAGCGAAAACTCGCCCGTTGAGAGCATCAGCACGCCCGCCCCGAGCGCCGCGGTGCTCTCCACGCCCATGAAATACATCGCCGCGGAGGTCCCGAAGAATTTCCCCCCCACAGCCACCGCCGAAAGCGCTGCTATCTGCCATGGGTTCGCCATTATCCATGCCAGGTCCAGCCCCATCCCGACCGAGAGGAAGAAGAACGAGGAGAATATGCTGGTGAAGGGCTTCAGCGTGTTGTGCACCTCCTCCTGCCCCCTGATGCTCGCCATCACGTTCCCCGCGAGGAACGCCCCTATCGCCGCCTCCAGGCCGACCACCCTCGCGCCGAAGCTCAGTATGAAGCACAGCGCCAGCGATGCGTAGAGTATGCTCTCCTTGTTCCCGCTCTCTATGAAGAACGGCATGGCAAGCCTCAGCACCTCTCTCGCCGCCAGGTACCCGCCGAGCAGGATGAGGAACGATACCGCCATCGAGAACAGCGCCCCGAGCTGGCTCACGTTCACCTGCCCCATCCCCGGTATTATCGCCAGTATGAATATAGAGAATATGTCCTCTATTATGAGCACCGTCACAAGCAGGTCCCTCTCCGTGCTCATGCCCCTGCTTATCATCGCGAAGATTGCAGTGCTCGTCACGCTCAGCATCGAGCCGAGCAGCAGGGATTCCAGGAGCCCCAGCCCCATCAGCAGCGCGCTCTCATACACGATTATGAACACAATCGCCAGCTTCATGAGCGCGACCACTATCGCCCTCAGCCCCTTGTCCAGCATCGTGTGCGGGTCCACTTCCAGCCCTATCCCGAAGATTAGGAGTATCGCCCCAACCTCCGCGAGGAAAGAAATGAGCTCGCTCTGCTGCACCAGCCCGAGCACTGAAGGGCCGGCAACCAACCCGAGCAGGAGGAGCCCGGCGATGGGGTGCAATTTCAGCCTCAGGGCGATGACGCTCCCTACGAGGGAGAGCAGGATAGCTACTCCCAGGCTGAACAACTGGTCTGCCATTGCAACCTAAGCGCTCTTCATAATGCTTTATAAATCTTCTTGCGCTCCGTCGCCGTTTTTCCCATTTTCCGTCTCGTGCTTCCACGTTGTTTGACAAACCGAACCTCTGCCCTTCCTGCCCTTATCGCGCCCCTAGAGGTTCGGTTTGATTTTGATGCCCACCCTGGATGAGTTTAAGCCGGGGAGGTTCAGTGAAGTCTTGAGTTGTCCTGAGGGTCCTGAAAGTCACACAAGACCTGGAGACTATCGCAAGACCTGGAGACAACAGCTAACGGGCATTGGTTTTAAATTTGCAACACCCTGTTATTCCATGATACCATGCGCACAATCCAGACAGCAATGATGCTTGCACTCTGCCTCGCCCTTTTCCCGGGCGCGTCCTGGGCTCGCGGAACAACCGTTGGAGTAGGCGAGACCGTCCCGCTAGGCGGCACAACCACCACTACCACCACGACCAACACTACCACCACGACCGCGCAGGACGAAGGCTCTTCCGAACCCACCCCGCAGGTGGTGATAACCCCAGCGGACGGCAGCACGCCTTCCTCCGCAGAAGGCTCCTCCTGGGAGAATTCCGAAATACCCGGCGTGGGCGGAGCAGACGGCACGCAGCAGACAGTTTCCGGTTCCCAGCCTCCGGTTCCCGGCACAGGAAATGAGCCGCCGCAGCCCGATGGCAATGGCGAGGACAGGGCCGGAACCTCCTGCCTGCCCGCGTTCATTCTCGCAGGGATGGCACTCGCACTTTTCGTTTTCCGTAATTATTAGAAAAATCCAGAGCCCCGGACGAGGATTGAATTCGCTCCAAGAGGAAGAGGGGGAGCGCCCCCTCCTCTCTCTAGGGTACTCATACCTCCCCCCAACTTCACTTAGCAACGCTTTGCCCGCACTCCTTACGCCTTGGATTTTTGATTAGAAATAATTTTTTTCGGATATGTGCAAATTACTCTGTCCGGTGCCGTTATCCCGTTGAAATACCTGCAGATAGAAGTATTCTTCACAGCACACTTATGCCCATTGCTATTTTCCGCAACATTCCATGGGCATTTGTCCTGTTTCCAAGAGATGTTCCTAGGATTAGTTACTGAACCTCCACGGCTCGGTCACACCTTGTAGTCGCCTGCGTGGCGGCGATAGGTCTGCCTAGCCATTGGGTGCGGCTACAAGGTGTGAGGAAGCCTCGGCATTTATGCCGGGGAGGAGAGCCGAG
>JBFMEZ010000027.1:0-6600 GCA_040753215.1 Microcaldota archaeon
TGCAAAACGATAGGTGATGCCATAACCAAACTTAGAAAAACACTCCAAAAACTTTCGCAAAATTACGGGATAAGTTTTGGGGAGCTAATAGAAATCTGCGTCGACCAAAAATTCGCAAAACTATAGCCTTTTCCACTCAGTTATTTAAACAAATCCACTGACAATATCCATATGCTCGAAAGATTATTGGCACCTAGGGTTCCAAACGAAATTGCCGACCAGTTCAAGCGCGATATGATTGGTATTTTCGGCGAAAATCTTCTTTCGATAGTTCTCTATGGAAGCGCCGCTTCTGCCGAATACAGAAGAGGCGTAAGTGACATAAATTTCGCACTAATTCTGAAAAAAATCGACTACGAATTGCTGAAGAAAGCATCAGGAAAGCTTAACTGGTGGAGAAGGTCCTGGGTCCCGGTTCCGCTCCTTTTTACTGAAGAAGAGCTGGAAGATGCTGGCGATGTGTTTCCCCTCGAATTCCTGAGCATAAAGCAAAACCACAAACTTATCTACGGCAAGGATTTCTTCTCCAGCTTGAAGATATCCAAGGCAGATGTGAGAAAGCAGCTGGAGTTCGAGATCCGCTCCAAGATGATCCATCTCAGGCAATCCTACCTGGAACTACGCAGTAACCGCGGGAACCTTGAGGGGCTTGCGGCTGCTTCAGTAACTACACTTTCTACTCTGGTCGAGGGCCTTTTGTTCCTCAAAGACATGGAATTCCCTCCAACCAGAAAATCCATGTTCGAATCACTGGGGAAAGCATACAGCATTAGCGCCAAGCCATTCATTCTTGCATATGAAATAAAATATGGAAATGCCCATCCGGATTCTGATGAGCTGGAATCGCTCGTGAAGTCCCTGCTTCTTTCCCTCCAGTCCCTTTCCGAGGCGGTGGATGAGATGGTGGTGAAAAGATGAGAAACCTTGCATTGATCCTGCTGCTGCTTTCCTGCACTTTTGCATTATATGAAAAAGCACAGGTGGAAGAGTGGGCCATTTCTGAGGACGGGGATGCCCGTGCCAGCATAACAATCATCACGATGCCGAATGGGGCGGCCTATGTGGCAAGCGAATACATGGCAGATGAGATAAAGTCCATCCTGGAATCCACCACGCGCGACATGTTTGATACGTCATTTTCCCGTGTTGAGAATTTCCAATCCCATGTTTATGAAGACGGCGGCAATTTGATATATGAGCTTGAGTTTGATGTGAGGGGCTTCGCGCGGAATAGGGATGGAGTGTTCCGGGTCATCTATAACTGGGAGGTTCCCCACAGGGGTTATTTCTGGTATAGTTCGGTAAACATTTCATTTTCCATCCCCCCGGGCATGTCCGTTCTGGACGGGCCCGCCTCTTACACCCGTTCTTTCTCTCCCCAGCTTTCTGGAAACACAGTCGTATGGAATCTCCACGATGTGATGCCTGCTGCGAAGGACGGCGTGGCATTCGACTTCGGTCCCAGCAGCAGGCAGGCTGATGGGACCCTTGACCAGGACCTGGTCTCAGTGATGGGTGGCGGAACGCAGCAGGAAAATTTCCAGCAGCCGGCTTCTTCACAGGAAACTGGTTTGTCTTTCCAATTGTGGTTTTACGCCCTGTTGGTTCTTCTCGCCATCGTTGCCGTAATACTTGCGATTGCGGCTAAAACGATTGATTGGGAGTGGGGAAAATGGATACTGCTGGCCCTTGTCATGATTTTCGTGTTTATCGTAGCAGCACAAGTTTTCATCTATCTGGCGATCCTGCTTTGGATTCTTTTCGGGCTTAAAGGCGAGGGAGGCTATTGGAGCGGCGGAGGCGGAGGTTTTGGCGGCGGATTCTCAGGTGGCAGCGGCGGTGGAATAGGCGGCGGAAGAATATAGGAAGAATATTGCCTTCCCCGTGGAAAAGCTGGAGGAATGCGTGTCGAACGCGCAGGGAATGAGGGTTCCCTCTCCTGAGGCGTTGGTAATCCTGAAGCAGGGCGCGGAAATTGGGAGAAGGGGCTCGATAAAGGGAAGGAAGGATATTATTGACATAATCACAATTCTGCTCCACTCCAGCTTCTCCCTGAAAAAATACCAGGAATTGGCCACAAAATACGGATTGAAGGGCTTTGAGGAGGAATTGGAGAAGGAGGTGCTGCTCTTCAGCACAAAAGACCTTGAATACATCGGAATAAACCTGAATGAGTTTGCGAAGTGGAAGAGGAATTTCCTCAAGGAGCTGAAGAAACGCTAGGCCCTGGCCCGGAACACTCTCGTCCTCCCCTTCTTTCCTTCCTCCGTAATGTTCTCCGTCTCAATAAGCCCCATGCTCTCCAGTTTTCCCAAGTGCTCCCTTATCGCCCTCTCGCTCACACCACTGAACATGGAATAGATTTCCCCGCTCGTCGCCCTCCCCTTCGCCTTCACAATCTCCAGCAATTCCCTGTCATTCTCATCCAGGAGCTCCGCCTTCTTCTCCTTTATCTCCTGCAATACTCTATTCTTGGATTCCTCCACTTCCTTTACAGTAATGCGCCCGCTTCCCGCCTCCGCCCTTCTTCCCGCCAGCCACAATAGAGTAATCCCAACCCTCGCATCCCCCCCATTCTTCCCGGCAAATGCAGCGCAAACCCCGAGCGCCTCCTCATCCCAGCTTCCGGGAACCAATCCAACCTTCGCCCTATCTTTCAGTATTTCCTTCAACTCTCCCGGCGTATATCTCTTGAACTCCACTTCCGCCTGCATCAAAGAGCTCCTTATCCGCCTATCCAGAAGCGAAAGCATATCCTCCCGATTGGTAATCGCAATCACTCCCACGTTCAATTTCTCCGTCTCCCCCATCCGCAACAAATCGTAGAACAAGCCGCCCTCCTCCTCGTCTATGAGCGCATCCGCCTCATCCAATACAATAATGGGAATCTTAGTCCCCTTCCTCATAAGTTCTACAAGCCTCTGCAGCAGCTCATCCGCGCTCACCCCCCTCCGCGGCATTATCGCATCAAACTTTTCCAGAATGACCGAAAGAACCGCCGTCCTAGTCGAATGCCTCCAGCAGTTTATGTAAATCGGCTCAGCGCGCTGCGTGTATTCCATAAGCTCCTTCAGCACATGCCGTGTGCAACAGGTCTTTCCGGTCCCCGGCGGCCCATACAGGACCATGGAGGTGGGCCTCCTCCTCTCCCCCACGGGCTTCAGGTTGAATGCCATCTCCCATATCTCATTCTCCCTCCCGATGACCTGCTCCGGGAGAAATTCGGGATTAAAAGCATCCTCATTCCTGAATACCCCTCTCTCTGCGCCTCTCGCCTCAAGCCCCCTGAAAACGTTCACGGATAGAAATAGTAAAGAGAAATTAAAACCTTTTTCCCGTTGTGTTGTAGCTCGCATACTTAAATGTTTCTGCACACATAATACCCCATGGTAATGAGAACTTGCACAGGCACCTCCGCAGGGAAAGCGGACGGAGGTGGAATCAGGGAGGCGTATGGAGGCCAGTCCAGGAACGCCCGGGCGATAATAGCAAATCTCCGCCACGAAGACCAGATGTTCAGGACTGCCGCCCTGGGCCAGTTGGCTGGAAACACGCGTGCGCTCGCCTATCTTGCAGCCACCGCGGACCATTCGGACGTGAGGGAGGCAGCCCTAAAACATGTCCTGAAGGACAGGGACGGGCTCTTCAAAATCCTCGAAGGGCTCACCGACCGCTGCCCGCAGCCGTGGGAGAGGGAACTCGTCCATGTGCTGAGGGAAGCCCTCAACGGCTCCACCGGAGACAAGGTGCTGGGGCTGAAGCTATGGCAGCTTGAGAACAGCAGGTTTTTCAGCCCGTCCGGCAAGTGCAAGGGGATGGACGGAAGGGATGTGGAATTTACGGACGAGTCCCCGGCCGTGTTCAGCGAAGGAGTTCTTGCGGGAATGATTGATGCGCCTCAGGCGTGAATTGTAGTCCCGCTCCTTCCATCCAGTGCTTTTTCTATATTCTCTATTGAGCAGATTACCGCTTTCTTCCCGCCTTTCTTCACAAATGCGACGCAAGCCTCAATCTTCGGCTTCATGCTCCCTTCCGCGAATTCCCCCGCCGCAAGGTATTTCCCCGCCTCCTCCACGCTCATCTCCCATAATTCCTTCTCATCTTTTTTCCCGTAATTCAATTTTACGCAATCAACAGCCGTTGGAATCATAAGCACATCCGCAAAAATCTCATTCGCCAAAACCTGCGCCGCCCTATCTTTATCGATAACCGCCTCCACGCCTACAAGCTTCCCACCCTTCTTTACGACCGGAATTCCCCCTCCCCCCGAGGCAATAACGACCAGCCCCTTCCCGACCATCGCCTTTATCGCGTCTATCTCCACAATCTCAACCGGAATGGGCGAAGGCACCACCTTCCTGTATCCCCTCCCCGCGTCCATCACCATCCCGGGCTGCTTCTCCTTGTAGAAAGGGCCAACCGGTTTTGTCGGATTTTTGAAAGCAGGGTCCTTCGCGTCCACCAGCACCTGCGTCACTATGGTCGCAGCGTGCAGCCCTTCATTCCTCATCTCCTGCTGTATCCAGTACCCGAGCTGCCCCTGCGTCATAGCCCCGCACACATCCAGGGGCATCTTCGCCACTTTTCCATTCGCCTCCTTCTGCTGTATAAGTAGATTCCCCACCTGCGGACCGTTCCCGTGCGTAACCACAATTTCGTGCTCCTCCTCTATTGAACGTAGCTGTCTGCATGTCTTCTGCACGTTCTTCATCTGCTCTTCCGCGGTCCCCTTCTGCCCCGGAAGGATGAGCGCATTCCCCCCGAGCGCAATGACTATTTTCATGTACCTCCCTCATCTCGCAAAGTATAAAAATCAGCAAGGATAACCATTACCCATGATTGAGGAGATAGTCTTCTTCACAAGCCTGATAGCCCTGGTGCTAATCCTCACCTATCTCCTCACCAAATAGTCATTTCTTTCCGTTTGTCGAAAACATCCCGAAAAGGCCCATGTTCGGAGGCCCATGCTTCCTTTCCTCCGAGAAATCCCCGCTGCCTTTCCCCAGTGCGCTCTTCGCATAAACCCTGAGCATCGCGGGCATCCCCTCACCGTCCGCAATCTTCCGGGCAATGCCCGATTCCTTCGGGGCCCTGTCCACGAGCCTCATCCCTTCGTTCTGCCTGAACTCTTCATTCAAATCCACGCACCTGAGTATTTCCAAAGCCATCCCCTCTTCCACCGCAGGGCACGAAAGGTATGCGGATGCGAGATCCTCCCTCCCCCTCTTCGGCAATCTGTTATCCAAAGCCATCAGCGCCAGCTCATCCCAGTTCCCCTGCTCGGAAAGCACCCTGCGCAGGACCGTACATGCGTCCTCCCTCGCCTCCCGATGGTATTTTTCTCCGGTGGTCATCTCCCGCAGGCTCTCAATCCTCCTGTCCGCAGGCTCGCTTCCGTGCACCAGCCGCACCACCATCGCCTTCCCCACCAGCCTCCTGGTCTCCTCCTCCGGATGGTGGGCGGCTACAACCCTCATGTCCGCAATGGGCAGCCACCTGCCATTTTCCATCTGGCCGTCCAGCTCCATCGCGGCGATTGCCAGCCTGCCGTCATCTTCTTTTGCATCGTCCATCTATCTCACCGGCCCCTTGATGGTTATCTTCCGCATGTCTTCAGGGGAGGGCGGCACCCCTTTCACTCCGGGAACAGATGTCCCCTGTGGCCGAAATGCGGGCATCCCGGTCATGGTCTTATTCCCCATCCTCGGGTCTATGGGCCTGAACCCTATCCCATCAAACCTCTCCGCAGCGTAATCCCTGACCGCCTCCGGGGTGTTCGGCGACTCCACCACCCTCTTCGCCATGCCCAGGTCCTTTGTCTCCATGTAGTGGTCCACCAGCCATTTCCCCGCCTCTTCGGCAAGCTCGGGCCATTTGCCGCAGGTGGCCATTTCCGCAACGACCGGGAGTGCTTTCCCCTTCTTTTTGCAGAAATCCAGGAGGAATTTCGCGACCTCAACGCGCGTCGCCCTAAGGTAATCCGCCTCGTTGTCCATGAATTCCTTCGCTTCCGCATAAACCCCCACGTCCATATTCTGCTTGAGTTCCTCCCTCCACTGCTGCACAAGGAGAAGCCCCGAGAGGTTGCGCGCATAAGAATCAAGCCTCGCATCCTTCGCATCCGCCTTGAGTGCCTGCTTCCTTTTAGCCCTGTCCGCAATCTGCGAGCTCCTGGTCACGTGCACTATTCCCGCGGCTCTCCTGTTCTCCGGGTGCTCTTTTTCAGAGTCCCCGAATGCCATCGCGTCCACCCTGGCAGCGCCCGCCTTGCCGGCCTTTGCCGTCTCAAAAAGTATGTCCACAAGGAATGCCCTGGCCCCCTCGTCCGGGCTGTCGGTCTTGTAAAGAAGCCGGTCCAGCTCTGCGCCGAGTGCCGCCTTGGCGGCCGGCCTCGCCTTGGCGTCCGTTTGCGCGTGGAGGTAGAGGGCATGCAGCGTATCGCGCACCTTTCCGGAATCATCAGCCATGAATATATAACCTAACTTCGCCAGATTAGTATAAAGGTTACGTCTGCCTAATCAGTTTGATACCCATGAAAAGGCAAAACGTAACCTTCGGAATAGGTAGCGTAGCCCTGATTGATAAAGCTGACGCCCAGAC
>JBFMEZ010000028.1:0-32252 GCA_040753215.1 Microcaldota archaeon
GTGCAGCCAGGAACCTCAAGAGGGTGTGGGCGAAGCAGAAAAGAAACAATCATTAGGCCTGCCGGTGGGAATTTTCATAGTCTGCATCATTACATCTGGTTCTGAGACCAATTGCCGGACAGTCTGTTTAGGCCGTGGAGGTTCACCAAATCAATATCCATATTCGCCCCTTGCAACTCCCGGGCGGAAATTGTTTTCGCCATGAAGCCCCGGACGAGGATTGAACTCGTGGCCTCGTGCTTACCAAGCACGCGCTCTACCACTGAGCTACCGGGGCGCCTAATCTTCATTTCTTTTTACGCAGAATTCTCCGCTGCTCTTCTATTTTCCCAAGAACCTTTTTAATGTTTTTCCAGTGCCCCCCTTCCCAGTAATTCTTCCCGCAGGAAGCGCACTTCCAGCACCTCCTTTTTTCCGCAATCACGTCCTTCGGAATCCCTTCCAGCGAAGCGCAATCCCTCCCCTCCAGCCCCCCGTTGCACTCCGGGCACCTCGTCTTATCCGGAAAACCCATCTCCAGCCCGTATCTCTCAATAATCCTGGCCAGGTCCTCCTCCAGCTTCTCCTGCGGAAGCAGGAAATACTCTACTTCCGCCTCCTTCGCCCTCCGCGCAAGCTCCTCATCCTTCGTGAGAAGAACCCTCCCGCTCTCCCCCGCCCTCCTAAGCACGGCGGTATCGCTACCCTCAAAAAATTCCGTATCATGCCCGAGAAGCCGCAGCCATTTTGCCGCCTTCTTCATCATCTCGTCAGAAAGAAAACGGACGCCGGCAGGAGTCTTCCCGGTCATCCCACCAACGATATTTTCACAAAAACAGAATCAGGAATCTTTATGCGAAGAAGCTGCCTTATCGTCTTCTCGTCCCCATCCACCTCGATGAGCCTTTTCGAAATCCTCTTCTCCCAGTGCTCATAGGTGTCGGAGCCGTCCCCGCACGGAGTCCTCCTGCACGAGATATTCAGTCTCCTGCGGGGCATGGGCACCGGCCCCACGACCTTCATGTTGAGCGCGGCGGAAAGCTCCTTTATCTGGCTCACCACCGTGTTCAGGTCTGCGGGCCTCTCGCTTTTCAGCGTAATCTTCGCTTTCGTCATCCACTCACTGCTTCTTCGGCACCACGTCAAGGACCACTCCCGCGGCCACGGTCTGCCCCATGTCCCTTATCGCGAACCTCCCGAGCGGCGGGAATTCCTGGAACTTCTCCACGCACACGGGCTTGAGCGGCTTGATTTTCAGCACCGCCACATCCCCGGTCTTTATGAAGTCCGGCTTCTGCTGCATCGTCTGCCCGCTCTTCGGGTCCTTCTTCTCCACTATTTCCGTGACCCTGCCCGCGAACTGCGCGGTGTGCACGTGGAACACGGGCGTGTACCCGATTGAAATCGCCGTGGGATGGTTAAGCACCACGACCTGCGCGGTGAATTCGTCCGCAACAGTAGGCGGCTTGTCCACGGGCCCGAGCACGTCTCCCCTCTTTATGTCCTTCTTCTCCACGCCCTTGAGGTTGAACCCGACATTGTCCCCGGGCATCGCCTCTGCAAGCTCCTGGTGGTGCATCTCTATCTTCTTCACCTCTCCCTTCGCGCCCGAGGGCATTATCACAACGTTCGTGTTCGGCTTCATCACCCCTGTCTCAACCCTTCCCACCGGCACCGTCCCGTGCCCGGTAATCGTATATACATCCTGGATGGGCAGCCTGAGCGGCTTCTCAACCGGCTTCGCAGGCACGATGAACTGGTCGAGCAGCTCGAGCAGCGTCGGGCCCGCGTACCACGGCGTCTTTTCGGACTTCTTCGCGATGTTGTCCCCGTTGTATGCGGAGGTGGGCACGAAGTGCACCTTGTCCATCTTCCATCCCATGCCGGAGAGGAGCTTCTTCACGTCGTCCTCCACCTTCTTGTATGCGGCCTGGTCGTAGTTCACCGCGTCCATCTTGTTCATGTTCACTATCATCTGGCTTATCCCCAGCACCTTTGAGAGGAACGCGTGCTCCTTGGTCTGCGGCTGCACCCCATCCTTCACCGAAACCACAAGGACCGCGCCGTCCGCCTGGCTCGCGCCCGTGATCATGTTCTTCACGAAGTCCCTGTGCCCCGGCGCATCTATGATAGTGAAGTGGTACTTCGGAGTCTCAAACTCCTTGTGGGAAACCTCAATCGTGACCCCCCTCTCCCTCTCCTCCTTAAGGGTGTCCATCACGAATGCATACTCGAAGGTCGCCTTCCCCAGCCTCTCGGCCTCCTCCTTGAGCTTCCTCAGCACATTCTCCGGAAGCGCGCCCGTATCATACAGAATCCTTCCCACAGAAGTGGACTTCCCTGAGTCCACGTGCCCGATAAACACTATATTCATGTGTTCCTTCTTTGCCATATTCACACCTCATTTTTAGAGTTCAATTACTCTCACTCCGCGTATAAACGCGAAAAAGAGCATACTTTTTATTTATGGATGAATTTTTAAAGGTTGTTTTCCTTTCCCTCATTATGCTAGGCATAATCGCAGGAAGCGGCCTGTACAATATAGGAAAAATGAAGGAGAAGCCCGCCCCAACCCCCTACGGTAAGGCTATTCTCTATTCCCTCAAGCTGGAAGATGAGGACGTCCTCTTCATCCCCCGCCACATGACCGACCATTCCATCCCGGCGCACAAGGTGAATTACAAGGCAAATATATGGGCCCTGGAGGAGGAGGGCGCCACCGCCCTGCTAACTTTCTATTCTGCAGGCATAATCTCAAAATACAAGCCAGGCGGCCTAGTCCTCCTCGAGGATTTCATAGGCCTCTTCACCCCCGCCTCCTTCTACGATTCCTTCGAATCCGGCATAAGGCATGCGGACGTCTCCCGCCCCTTTGACAGGGACCTCTGCAACACCGTGAAGGAGGGCGCCTACGCGAATAAGGTTAAGCTCCAGAAGGGCGGCATAATCGCAACCACCCGCGGCCCCCGCTTTGAGACCGCCGCGGAAATCCGCGTCCTCAAGCAGATGGGCGCCAACCTGGTGAATATGACCGCAGCCTACGAAATAACCCTCGCCAACGAACTGGAGCTCCCGCTCGCGGGAATCGCAATCGGCACCAACCTCGCCTGCGGCGTAAAAGGCACGCGCGCCATCTCCCACGAGGAGGTAACAAAAGCCGTGAGGAAGAAGGAAGCCCAGGTAAAAGCAATAGCCGCGCATGTGGCCCGGGAAGTGCTCTGAGTGTAGTGCCTACTCTTTTTGCCAAATTTTAAAAACTGTTCGGCACTACATCTCTCCATGGCATTCGTCCGCAGAAAAGCCCGTGGAAGCACCTTCTACTATGAACTAGTGGAGAATGTGCGCGAGAACGGCAAGGTTGTGCAGAAGGTAATCCAGTACTTCCCCACCCTTGAGGCGGCAAACCTCTATTGCGAGAAGAAGGGAATAAGGAAAATCGAGAAGGAAAAGACAGTCCCGCCCTCCCTGGAATCCCGGCTGGAGGAAAAACTGAAAAAGCTGAATTCGCTAAGGCCCCTGCCGAAGACCGCCCTGGCCAAGCTTAAGGAAAAATTCGAAGTTGACATGACCTACAACTCCAACGCAATAGAGGGAAACCGCCTCACCCTCCGCGAAACCTGGCTGGTGCTCCGTAAAGGCATAACCATAGGCGGAAAGAGCATCCAGGAGCATCTGGAGGCGAAGAACCATCTCGAGGCAATCCACCTGCTTTTCCAGCTCGCGGATGCAAAGAGAAAAATAACCGAGCAGGACATACTGGATCTGCACCGCCTCGTAATGTCCAAGATAGACGATAGCATAGCAGGGAAATACCGCGCCCAGCAGGTCTACATAGAAGGTGCGGCGCACGTACCCCCTCCGCCAAACAAGGTCCGGGAGCTGATAGGGCAGGTGATTGGAGAGATGAACAAGCCGGGCAAGGGAATGGAAACGGTAAAATCGGCCTCCCGCATCCACCATCTCATAGCTTGGATACACCCGTTTGTGGACGGGAACGGCAGGGTCGCAAGGCTTCTTCTTAACCTTAAGCTTATGCGTGGCGGCTTTCCACCAGTAGTCCTTCTAAAGACCGAAAGGCGCTCCTATTACTCCGCGCTGGAAAAGGCGGATGACGGCGACCTTTACCCTATCACGACTATGATTGCGAATTCGGTCGGGCGCTCCCTTGACATCTGGCTAGGTGCGGCTGCCTAATCCGTAGTGCCTACACCTTATTGAAAATAAGCAGAATACTTCGGCACTACAAAAAACTATCTCGTAACCTTTATCTTTTCCATTTCCTTCAGGTACTCCTCGTGCTTCCCAAAGTACTCTCTCGCCGGCCTGAGCATTGAACCCAGCTCCCGCGCAACCGCGTTCTTCAAATCCATCGGATGCAATTTCCCTTCCGTATACTCCGCCCTCAACTGCGCGGCATCCGCAATCTCCAAATCTCCGCCGAATTTCGCAGGCCTCTCAATCTTCAAAGCCTTATCCCTCAAAACCAGCATCTCCGCATACTGCACAATCGGGTTCCCCTCCACAACCTTGGGCGCGCACTGCGCCTTCCCTATTTTCCTCCTGATCTCCTCCTCACTTTCATGAATAAATATCGCCGAATCCGGAACGCTCTTGCTCATCTTCGCATCTATAATCTCATCTTCAGTAGGGTTCATCCTCAGCGAGCTCTGCAATCCCGCCAATAATCCCGTGTGCAGCGCCACTGGCTTCTCGTGCCCCACCTTCCCCGCAATCTCCCGCGCGAGCATATGCACCTTCCTCTGGTCCATCCCAGCGTGCGCGATATCCACCCCCAATTTGAATATGTCCGCCGCCTGCATCGCGGGATAGAGCATCGATGCGCTGCTCAGCGCCTCCGTCTCCTTCCTCCCCATTATGGTTACGCACCGCAGCATCCTATTCGTAGTGGTATTCCTCATTATGTCCAGCACCATCTTCCAGTACTCCTCATCATAAATCCTGCTGGCCAGCACGTACTCCACCTTGTCCTCAGGCAGCCCCAGCGCCACAAACGCATGCCTGAAGTACCCCGCCGCAACCTTCCTTATGAGCTCCAGATCCCCTCCCAGCTTCCCATTAATCCACGTATGGTAGTCCGCAAGGAATATGCAGGGCCTCACCCCTGCCTCCATCAGATCCTTCACCTTGATCGCAGTAAGCAATCCCGTCCCCAGATGCACATGCCCCGAAATCTCAAACCCTATATAGTGCTTCGGATGCGCCTTCGTCTCGAATAAGTTATTCAGCTCCCCATCCGTAACTATCTCTATAGTCGGAGCCCTTTTCACCAGCGCAACCTTCCCTTCCAAATCCATACTCTATCCCACCTACTCGTTATCCGGCACGTTTTATAGGTTTTTTGATAATCCTATCTTTAGCCTTTAACCGCATATGCGATATAATTTACCGGGCACACGCTCATAATTTCGCATTCCAATCCGGCTTTGCCGAAAAGTTCTATCAATTCTTTTTTCGTAAACCTTCTGGAATAGAATCCCTCGTCCGTATGCACAGCCTTTCCATCATCCCTTATCCCTTTCAACCCAATCCTCCCATAGTTCTCGGCCTGCACATCCCCTGCATTTTCCGAGAAGACGCTGACAATCACTTCCCCTCCTTTTTTGCAGGTGCGCGCCATTTCCCGGAGCACACCCAATTCTATTCCGGGCATATTCCCAAAACTATTGTCCAGGCAAAGAACGTAATCAAAACTCCCATCCGCAAACTTCAAATCATCCGCATCCATCGGCAATATCTCCACATTGCCGGCATCCGAAAGGTTTTTCCCTGCCAAGCCGACCATTCTTTTGCTAAAGTCTATCCCCACAACCTTTTTCGCATTCTTGCTCAGCACCCTCATAAGCCTTCCATAGCCGCACCCGATTTCCAGAATCTTTTTTCCAGGTCTGATGTGCTCCTCAACGAACCCTATCTCTCCGTCAAGAAAATCCTGTATCAGTTTCGGAGGATTAGTAATCATCTTCTCAAAATCGAAAGTTTCGTAGAATCTCTTAACGTCATTCCTGTCCATGCTAAGGCACCGGCTAAATCTTCGAAATGAACCAAAGCGCAGTAATTACTCCTCCAAATATTATTAATGGCGCCGCAATCCGAGCCACAGCCACAATCGCGTTCACCGTGCTCACTATCTCTATCGCCTGCTTCACCCCCAGCGCCTTTATCCCAACCAAAGTCCTTTCCCCATAGAACTGCGCATCCCCCAAATCAAAGTAGGCCGCAGTCACCAGTTCCTTTATTTTGGTAGTAATCCTTTCATCCTCCTGGAGTGGATTCACCACCCCCTTCACCGTATTCACTTTATGAGTATCCGTGGTATAGACCGCAGGGAAAGCCTCCCCCCATCCCGTCCTCCTGAACATCCCGCCAATCTCCCCAATCAGTTTCTCCCTAAATGCCGGAGTAATCCCGTTCGAATCCAACAATATGACCACATACTTCGGCTCCGTATCGAACACAGCCACCTTTATTCCCGCAGGCCCGACCATAGTGCTCTCAATAGCCCCTTCCGCGCTCCCAACCCTCAATCTCCTCTCCTTCCCCTTCCCTTCGCACGCCTTCCCAACCGCCTGCATATATCTAAACCCAAAAGGAGTCCCCGGCTCCACATACTCTATTTCCCCCGTCTCCGAATTATGCTCGTCCGCAAGCGCCGCCACCCGCATCTTTTTCTCCGCTTCCGAAGTGAGCGCCATCCCCATCCCCAAAGAAAAGTCCTCGCAGGTCTCCGGAGCCCTGGTCAATCCCATAAACGCAGCATCCCCAATCCTCAGGCACTCCGCCCTGCACTCCCCTTCCTTCCCCTCCACAAAAGCCGCTTTCGCCTCCCTCACCTTCGCCCCCACAATAATCTCTCTGCACCTGTCCGTGATCTTCCTCAGTTCGCTCACTGAAACCGGGTTCATGTCATGCGTGGCCAGCCCGTGGAAAACAAACACCTCCCGCTCTTTCCTCTCCCCGTTGTCCCCAAGCGCCTTCGCAAGAGAAAACGCAGGGGGGCTCTGCCCCCCTTCATTTTCTTCTATCTTTCTGATACCCTCCGCTTGCTCGCGATGGTCTCCCAGCGCCTTCGCAATAAGATACGAAAAGTTGCTCCCCCCCAATTCCCCAAAGGGCCCGAAGTGCACATAGGGCACTACAAACGCAATCTCCTTCCTCTCCTTCCTGAACAGGAATACAGAAAGGTATGTCTGCACGTCCTCCCCCACCCTCCTGAAAGCCTTCTCGATGTCCTTCGCGTTGTAGAACCACTGCCCGAAAAACATCGAAACTGCGTCCGTGCTCGCAACCCCAAAAGTCCTCTTCATGGGCGCATTTATTATCCAGAAGAAAAGGAAAAGCGCCCCCAGAAGGATGAGCGAAGCCGCATAGAACTTCACCAGCACGCTCTCCGTGCTCCCTTCAAACGGCAGCAGCCCATTCGTTATGAGGAAAAACGCATGCAGCAGCAATTGCAGGAATGCGAACAGCAGCGACCTCCACTTCAATACGAACACTATCCTCGCGATAAGGTACCACAGAATGAATACGAATGCGCTCCCCAGGAACACTATCTCCAGCCCCAGGGGAATCCCGAAGATTGGAAGCGAGACCGCCGCAAGATAAGTTGCCGCATAAATCGCCTCCCCTATGAGCGCGACCGCGGTAATCCTCCTTATCAGCACCTTCATCATTATCGCTTTGCCGATGATGATGGATAGGAACCCCGGCACCGCCAGCACGAAGAAAGATGTGAGCATCGCCTCCATCACATTCTGCGGGGTGAGCGCAGCAAGCGCCAGCCCGAACGCCAGCGCAACTATTATTATGAGGCCGGCGAGCACCCTCGCCCGCGGAAGCGCCACAAAATATTTCGTGAGCCCCACCGCCTTCTGCATGGGAGATTTCAGTTCCCGGTTCCCGGTTTCCAGTTTCGTGCCTAACTCTCCCTCATCCATATGCAGAGAGTTCTTCTTCAGGAATTTAAAAATCCTACTGCTCCCCGAACCCGTACTTTCCAACCAGAGGAACAAACATCACCGGCAGTACCCTCTCCATCCTCCCGCCCTTCTTCTCAAACAGAACCAAATCCTGCACATACGCCCCCACCGGCGCAACCAGCTTCCCATCCCTCTTCAATTGCGCAATCAGTGGATGCCCCAAATCCAAAGATGGAAGCGCAGCAGTAACTACTATTCTATCGTAAGGCGCCCCCGGCCCATAACCCCCGCTCCCGTCCCCCACTATAATCTCTATATTATCCATACTGATTCCGGAAGCCGCAATATTCGCCCTCGCCAGCTCCGCAAGCTCCGGCACCCGTTCTATGCTCACAACCCTGCCCTTCCCCCCAACCAGCACCGAAAGCAGCGCACAGTTATATCCGCTCCCCGTCCCCACCTCCAGCACCTTCATCCCCTCCCTCAAATCCAGCGCCTCCAGCATGAACGCAACAACCGCAGGCGCGGAAATCGTCTGCCCATACCCAATCGGCAGCGCACAATCGTAGTAAGACATCGCTTTCTCCGATTCCGGCACGAAGAATCCCCTGTCCACCTTACGCAGCGCCTTCTCCACCCTTTCCGTCTTGAGAAAACCGGTCTCCATCAGGAACCTGAACATCCTTTCCTTCTCTTCCTCCCTGGCATTCACGTTAGGCTTTCTCCAAATACTAATAAAAACCACCGCCCCGTTAATCTTCCATATGCATAACATAATTTGCCCCAAGTGTGGAGCCACAAGCGATAAGGTGCAGTTCATAGGGCCCTTCTGCATCAAGTGCTCGCCCATCCGGATAGAGTGCCCCAAGGAATTTTCCATAGATGTATGCGCAAAGTGCGGAAGGATGCGCCTCGCCCGCGACTGGGTTCCCATCACCGACACCCTCCTCAACAGGCTCTTTTCCCGCAAATGCAGGGGAGACTTCAAAAAGGTGGAGTTCGACCCCTCCGGCACCGCCACCTTCTTCATAGAGAAGGAAGGAAACATCTTCCCCCTCCAGAGGCATTTCAAGTTCATCCAGAACAAAATAATGTGCCCGGACTGCTCAAGGAAGGGCTCCGGCTATTTCGAGGCGATAATCCAGCTCCGCGGCTCCCCAGAAAGAATAGCAAAATACGAAAAGCTCCTAACATCCGGGCTCTCCAAAACCACCTTCATCGCAAAGACCGAGGACCTGAAGGAAGGAAAAGACATCTACGCAGGAAGCACAAAATCCGTCCTCGAGCTCTTTCACGGGCTGGGCCTCCGCACCCTCATCACAAGGAAGCTCAGCGGGCAGAAGCAGGGAAAGCGCCTCTACCGCACTACTTTCCTGCTCCGGCTCTGACGAACCTATACCTTCCCGCCTCCCTCTTCTTCCCCAGCGCCCCTATCGCTTCCAGCGCATACTTATATCCCGGAATATTCACCGCTATAGTCTTGAACCTCGCCACCAGCATGAATGCGGTCGCCTGCGCCGCAGGAACCCCCATCAGCCCCATCACCAGCGCCCCCCCAGTCTCGCTCAGCCCCATCCCCGCCAGAGTAGGCGTAGGTATGAACTCCAGCATCGTAACCAGCGGCTGGAAGAAATAGAAGAACAGCGCCTCATGCACCGGGAACTCTATTGAAATCCCCACGCTCTTCGCAACCGCCCACCAGGAAAACGCCTTCAGGCTCCATGTAACCAGCAAAAGCCCAAAAATCACAGGCGCCTTCCTTATCACCACATCCGAATGCTCCTGCATCCTGTGGCACATCTCCAGCAGCTCGCCAACCGCCGGCCATTTGAGCGCAAAATCAAATATCTTAAGGAATCTCTTTGAGAAAAGTAGCAATGCAATGATCAAAACCATCGCCGAAATCCCCGCCACCCCCACATACATTATCCACCCGGTATCCGTCTTCAGCACTTCGCTCACCAGATAGAATACCGCAACTCCCCCCGCAAACACTTTAGTAATGAAATCAAACATCTGCGGCCCCAAGATTGAAACCATCGCCTTCTCGCTCGGCACATGGTATTTCTTGTTCATCACCAGCGCCGTAGCTATATACCCGCTCCGCGCCGGAGTGAAATCCGCTACCAGCATCCCGCTCACATGCGCCCTGAATATTTTCCAGAACCCAATCCCCGCCTTCATCTCATCCAGCAGTATCTTTATCCTCAGCACCATCGCAAAATACATTATGATTAGAAGAATTACCGATAGCGCCAGCCACCACAGGTCTATTCTCTCCACGTACCCAATAAACTCTTCAAACCCCGCAAAATGCAGCAGCAGCCCTATTATTACTATAGATATTATGAGCTCCGCTATGAAATGCGCCCTATCCACAAGAAATTTCTTCAATAAGCCACCCTATCCCTTTCTTTACGAACGCGGGGTTAAAAATGCTTTCCGGCGTCCGGACTCCGCTAGCTTCTTTAATTTTTCCCGGATAACAGCAGCATGGCCGTATCTGTGGAAACAGCGTTCCTCATCTTCGGGGGCATAATCTTCATAGGCTACCTCGGCGACCTCCTCTCAAAAAGGTTCGCGGTCCCCAACGTGCTCCTTCTCCTCGCAATCGGCTACCTCCTCAGGCTCAGCGGGTACGCGGACGCCCCCTCCCTCTCCGGCATCCAGGGTCTTTTCGGCTCGCTCGCGCTCGTGATGCTGCTCTTCGATGGCGGCCTCTCGCTCAACATCTACAACGTGCTGCTCAAGGGAGGAAGGGTTCTCCTCAATTCAGCGCTCATAACTCTGCTGGGCATACTGGGCTCGGCCCTTTTCTTCCTCATCCTCGGCTTCGACCCGCTCATAGGCGCCATACTCGGGGCAGTTGCCGGCGGAATCGGCTCCACCACAACCATCTCCCTCATACGCAGCCTCCCTCTTCCCGGATCCATACGCACCTTCCTCACCCTCGAATCCTCCATAACCGACATATTCTCCATAATACTCGCGCTCGTCCTCACGCAGGCGCTCGTCTCCGGCTCCCTGAACCTCCTCACCGTGGGGCAGGGCATAGCCGCAAAATTCTCCGTGGGCATAATCTCCGGCTTCATCGCCGGCCTCCTTTCCCTCGCAGCCCTCTCCAGGATAGAAAAGGGATACAACTACATGATAACCTTCGCCATCGTGCTCATGCTGTACTCCATGACCGAGTTCCTGAACGGCAGCGGCGCGATAGCCGTGCTCATGTTCGGCATCGTGTTTGGCAACGAAGTCGCCATAAAGAGGCTGTTCCGCATGGGCCACGAGGAGCACCGTCCCTTGGTGATGCAGTTCCAGACCGAAATCTCCTTTTTCATACGCACGTTCTTCTTCGTGTTCCTCGGCATCGTGGTTGGCCTCGGCAGCCTCGCGAATTTCCTCATCGGGGCAGGGTACATGCTCTTCCTCTGCCTCATCAGGCACCTTTCCCTCTCCTTCTCCATGCGCGGGGACGAGGAGCTCTCCGCCTACAAAAGCCTGCTCACTGCGGTGAACCCGCGCGGGCTCGCCACCGCGGTGCTCGCCACCTACCCGCTCCTGGTGGTGCAGGATGCGCTCGCCTCTGCCCCCGATGCCCGCCTTTCCCTTCTCCTGCCCCAGCTCGCCAGCCTCCCCGAAATATCCTTCTATGTGATAGTGCTCAGCGTAATCCTCACTACCGTGCTCGTGCCCCTTGCGATGCGGAAAAACCACAAGAAGGAGGAAAGCCTTGACGAGATGCAGGCGGAGGCGGAAAATGAGGAAGAATCAGAGCAACAGGAAGAAGAGAAAGAGGAACAGCAGCCTCCGGAAACCTGGAAATAGAGGGCCACGACCGAGATTCGAACTCGGGATAATTGCAATTTTGCCAATCTCAGTAATCGTTTATTAACTCTCTTTTATAGGAAAGATTGCCTTAGGAATAGGTTTTAATACTGATAATAATACTACTAATAACGTAGTGCGCAGATCCCGCGAGTAGGCTTGCACAACGCCTGGCGCGTTGGACGAAATAGGCGGGGGAGCACTACAATGCTCATTTTAGCTTTTCAGCCTTGTAAGTGTCCATGTCGGGTATCGTTATCTGGAACACTTTCGAGGGCTCCACCTCAAACAAATCAGATTTCTTCATCAATTTTGCCCTGAACGCGCCAGCCAGCAGGTCTGCAACTTGTATTCCGCGTTCGCTTGAGGAACTGGAAGCCCTGACCTCGATTCCTTTCTTAGTACCCAAATGGATCCTGAGCTCTGCTTTTATGGCTTCCTGGAATTTCTTGGACAGTTTCTTGTCCATGATTATCTCGATTGAGTCAAATCCCCTCAACTCGTTCGCATCAAGGCTGGATAACAGGTAATGTATTGTCTGCTTTTGTATGACTCCCTCATGGTGCCCATCCACCATCGCCCTGTGCGCCCTTTCCAGGTCGATGAAGCAGAGATAATAATTTCTGTATCTCCTGTTCAGGATGCTTACTGCAACTTCTTTCTGGAGCGGTTCAAGGGAATAGTACTTCACTTCCCTACTCTTGATAGGTTTTCCCTTCTTCTGGCAGGTATCCTTTATCTCAAAAATCAAATCCTCCGCAAACCTGCGGTTTTTCATCAGTGCAAAAGCAATCACGAAATATTTCTGCTTGCTTTCGATGTGCGTAAGCCCGGATTCGTCTATGAAAATGAACATCGCAATCCGCCCGCCTTTCTTCTAAGGCCACGACCGAGATTCGAACTCGGGCTAAAGGCTCCACAGGCCTCTGTGCTGCCGCTACACCATCGTGGCCAAGAAAATAGATAGACGCAGGAATCCTTTTTATTACTTCCTAGGTTCCCAGTTGCGTTTCCAGTTTCCGGCACTTATCCTTTTGCCAATTTCTTCTGCAATTCTTTTTCCAGATGCTTCCCTTCCCCATGCACAAAGTCCACCCTCTTC
This sequence comes from Microcaldota archaeon, assembly GCA_040753215.1. Lineage (GTDB taxonomy): Archaea > Micrarchaeota > Micrarchaeia > Anstonellales > Bilamarchaeaceae > CAIXOA01. The sequence goes on from JBFMEZ010000028.1 coordinate 12,844, forward strand.
GGATTCACTTCCCCCATATATTCCACAATATCATAGAAATCCGAGTGGTCGCTCAGTGGAAATGCCGCATCTACATTATGCCTCATGCTCATCACCCACCCCGTAGCCACCGCGCACAATGCCCTCCTCCCAAACGCATTTGATAATTTGTGCGCAAACCCCCTGTTCGCCAATCTCGGAGGCACAACCGCCGCAAACCCGCCGCGCATAATCTCCTCCGCCTCCGGGCTCCCGACTATCGCCCTCTCTAATTTTACTCCATAATCTTCATACACAGTTGAGAACATCTCGCTCTCCGGCATCACAATAGGAACAATAGAGGAATATGAATTCAGCACCCGTATAATCTCCTGCGCCTTCCCCAGATTATACGCTCCGATAAGCAAAATGCTCCCTGAATTCTCCTTCACCCACTTCGCAATCTGCCCATAAACCTCAAACGGGTCCGGAAACCTGAACCGCGGGTCCCCATATGTGCATTCCACCACTAATCTATCCGCATTCTTCGCCTTCGCCCCCTTCCCGAAAATCCCATCTTTTACTCTAAAATCCCCAGTATAAAGGACGCTCTCCCCATCCAGCTCCGCATACATCTGCCTGGAGCCAAGTATATGCCCCGCATCCAGCATCTGTATCCAGTTTTCGGTTTCCGGTTTCCCGTTTTCCAAAAAACCCGCAAGCGCAAGCGTCTCCTCGCTCGCAATTATCCTTTCCCTCCCCCTAAAACCAGAAACATGGTCCCTGTGGGCATGGGAAAGGAATGAGATATCTCCCGAATTACAATCCAATCCAATGCTCTTTCCGCCCACGGTCACCTGCATGGCCGGATTAAGCAGATAAGGTATTTATCCGTATCTTTTGCATGATATCCGCCCGTTCGGCATATTTCGTTACTATTGAAATTTCAATCATATGATTGATTTTTCAATCATTCATCTCTCTTCCGGAAGCCTATCCCACATAAACTTGAACCATTTCTTATACCCCTCCGCCAATCTCCTGCTCCTCATTACAAACTGCACCGGCTCCTCAGGCAATTGTCCCGGTGAAACCCCCACAAAGCTCACTACCCTGTCCCCAAAAATATCCACTGCAGTCGGGCTTGAGTACTCCGGAGGAAAGAACTTATACGGCTTCCCCACCAGTTTGAGAATCTCCGGCTTCTCCTTCTTCACTTCCCAGTCAAATATATGCATAAATTTGATCCCCTTCCCCTTCCTCTCCTGATCGAACTTCACCAGAAAATGCTGCAATCTCGGGTCCAGCCAGAACGCCTTCGCCCCTATGAAATAGACCGTTTCCCCGGTCTCCAGTATATCCTTCAGATACTGCTTGAACCCATTGATTCCCTTATAGATGTATGCAGTCTCTTCTGCCTCAACTTTGGAAAACCTCCTCTCCAGCTCCGGAAGCGCCGCCTGCACCTTCCTCGCCTTCTCATCCACCAAATCCAATAATTTTGAGGGATGCATCGCCCTGTATTCCTTCCTGTTCTGCACAAAAAGCTCCGCAACCAGCCCCTTCTCCAGAAGCTTCCCCAGCACATCATATACATTCCGCCTGTGCACCTTTGATTTCACCGTAATCTGCTCTATGGATGCGCTTCCAATTGAAAGGAGCGCCTCATACACCCTGGCCTCGTTCAGCCCCAACCCGAGTTCCCCCAAAACCTCTTCGTACATTTTTGCTTTCCTCTTTTTGTAAACCTCCACGGCCTAAAGGCCGTAGTCCCGACTTCTGCAGAGGGCATAGGTCTTTCCGACGCCTTTAGAGGGAGCTTCGGCTCCCGAGCCGTGGAGGTTTATGGTGATATTTATCACCACTTATATTTAAATCTATCTTAATCGTTATAGAAGCAGGAAAAAGGTGATGATATGGAAATGAAACAAACCCCAAAAATTGTAGTCGGCCCTGAGAAGGCCCGAAGAGCATTCCAGAGGGGTTTGGACTGCAGGAAAAACCTTGAGGAAAGGATGAAAAGGTCCTACGAAAAGAATAAGGATCCATTGGGCGGGCACAGCAACGACCAGCTGAAAGCAATGATGGAATCCTGCCGGACCACCCTGAAGTTATTCTGGGAGCAGAGAATCGCATCCGCACCATCGCCGCTGTTCGCGAATCCATACAAATGGTCCGACGACTACTATTTAGGAGCCATCGGCTTCGGTTCAGCAACTGCATTCTTTCCCGGTCCGAGAATGTTTGATTGCCTGATTGCGCTTTCAGAGCCGGAAATGAGCCGGGAAAATTATTTCGCAAGAAAGGACTATCTCGTGTTTGCGTGCTATGATTGGCAGCATAGCCATGCGGATACCGCCTACCTGATTGAGGTCCTCCATCCCGAAGCCATAGGCCGGCTGGCGCGCGCTCTTGACGGCCACATGTTTTGCCTCATGCTCCGCGATATTGACGCATATTCCGGGATGGTTTGGGAAAGATTTCCGTGCCAGCAGGAAGAGACAAAGAAGAATTTGCTGGAAAAGGTGGCCGCTGCAGTTCCGATGGAGCCATTCTTCAATAGGCAGCTTGCAGTTGATGACCTTGCGAAGGATGCGGTGAGGATACTCAGGAAGGGCGGGGAAAAGGCAAACGCGGTTGCAGATATGATAGTGCGATGGATGGAGCATATCCGCAGCGAATTGGAAGGGATGCTCCGGGAAATCCGGCAGAAGGAAGGTTCGGCAAAGTCAGCCATGGGGCGATAATATGAAAACAATGGAAACAAGAACAGCCATACAAGATCGAACGCACGCAGGAGCGGCCCTTGGGCTTGCAAGGGAGGTCTGCTCATCCGCATGTGCCAGGTACCTGGGTACAGGAAATCAAAGGCCCGGGCCAAAACCCAAATTTTTTACGGAATTGGGGCCCCTCGTTGAGGTGGTGCAGCCCTTGGGGGGCTTGCGGAACGGCATGGAAAAAACCACTGAAGGGGTGCACATCTGCGAGTGGAACGGGATAAATGTGCAGGGTGTCGGCTCCAATAATATCTACCTATCCAACGCACCCTTTACGGTTCAAGCGGTAATACACTACCTCCTGAGGAAGAAAGAATACTTGGGGGATGTGGCAGAGGAAGACCCGTTCAAAGATGTGCCGGAAGACAAAAGGGTGATACTGCCGTTGCATTTTCATAGGAGTGCCATACATTTATATGGCGGGGTACTTTGCCAGGACATAGTGCGCCAATTCGAAGCAGTACTGTGGCCAGAAACATTGCAGCAGGATTCGCCCATAGAGATGCTGACAGCGCCTCCGGTAGATTATAAGACCGTGGACATTTCCAGAAGGCTGGCAATGCTCTCAGACAGCGACTCGCAGTATCCTCATCAGCTATCTCCATTTGCTTGCGAACAAAGGGCCTTCTTCAGGTTCGAACCGAGGCCTGACGCCTTACACCCGCCGTCGGCTCTCGATGCTGTTGTGCTGTGCCCTCTTCTGCATCTGGAAGCCCTTGCGTTAGAATCTAGAATATTCCTTGACCTGCTTGCAGAATTCAGGGCGATGCTTGAATCAGCGATTAGGCATTTTGGAGGGGGGGCAACATGAAAAGATTACTTCACACAAAACCGGAAAGGAAGGGCGAAGTGCCGGCTAAGCCGGGAAAGCTCTGGAACAGGGCGAAAACAAGGATGAAAACCTTCGCAGCCAGAGCCCTGCTGGCCGCGGGCCTTATACTCGGCGCATCCATGCCGAAAGCCGCAAAAGCGGATGACGCCTGGCTGGTCGCCTACCCGGCATACTCTTACAATATAGAGAATGATTCGCACAACCCAAACATCCGGATTGCCGGAGGCGGCGAGATTGCCTATGAGATTACCGGAAGCGCCGTCTTCAACACTTTCTCGCCCGAAAGGAATTCCGCAGATCTGCAATTCGGCCACAGTGAGCTGAGGCTCCACAGGCGCTTCCTTGACTGGTTCGGGCCAGCACTGCAGTACGAGCTAGAACCCGGAGAGGATAACCTTAGGGCAGGAATGGTGCTCATTCCGCCCATCGGCGACAGCGCATTCCTTCTCCTGCGCGTCCTCCCCTTCACCGTCCCTACCCAGCACCACAGCTCAGCAAGCGATTTTCTCTGCGACCCAAAACTCACTCTCTACCTGTCAACCAGCATGGATTCATTCCTGTTCGAAATGGAGCTGGACTGGAACCTCAGGGGAAAAGCATTATGGCTTGAATCCGCGGTGGATTACATGTTCGCCAGCCAGCTGGGCCTAGGAGTGCAGGTGAGGCACAACTTTGCCTTTGAGGCGCAGGATTCCACAGAAGTCCTGCTGAGGGGAGTGCTCAAGCTTTAATTTTCTTTTTTCTAAAATCTCTTCCCCGCCACCTATGCCTTCCCATACTGCCTTCTCAACTCGGCTATCTTATCCTTAATCTGCGGCTTGGTGGTAGCCGCATATTCAGCCGCTACATCAACAAAGAAATCCAGGTTATTGGAAATCGCATGGTACTTCTCCTCCATGGTCCTGAAATTCCCATTCGTTTCTTCTTTCATGGAGCGCATTCCATCGTTCAATCCATGCATCTGTTTGTACATGTCCTTTACGTAAAAAACTGCCTCATCCATCCTTTCCGGGATTTCGTCCGGGCTCCGGACGATTGAAAATTCCGGGCAGGACCTCTTTGCAACGGGCTTTGCAGAGCGCAGGATGGCCGTATTTATTGGATTAATCTTATGGAATGTATTTGTGGCATTTATCCTTTCCATGAACCTCTCCAGCCCCTCCCGTGTGCCTTCTGCAACAACCCGGACCGAGTGCCTCTTAAGGCCGGTTTCATCCAGCTTCTCCTCATTTTTTGCACTACCGGTTATCTCCAGCTCAAGCGCAATCTCCTCCAGCACCGCCCTGAAGCCGGCTTTCTGGATTCTTTTGCCTGTTATTTCAAATTCCATCCTGCAAATCTCAGCCATCTATTTACACCGTCTGACATCAAGAATTTCGATGGCAAGCGTTTTAATCCTTCCCCAACCTCTCCGCCACTAATGCCAGTGGTCTCTACTTTCAGAACCTCTTCCCTACCATCTCCCAGTCCACCGCCTTCATGAACGCATTGATATAATCCGGCCTCTTCCCGTACTCCAGCATGAACGCATGCTCAAACACATCCATCACAAGCAAGGGAACGCATCCGCCCAGATGCCCGACATCATGCTCATTCACCCAGCAGTTGAACAGCTTCTTCCCCACCTTATCATAATAGAGTATTGCCCATCCAATCCCCCGCATCCCGCCCACAGCCCGGAAGTCCTTCTCCCAATTTTCAAGGCTCCCGAAATCCTCCATAATTTTCTTATGCAATGGGCTTCCCTCCCCCAATTTACTCCCGCCCTTCTTCATGTTCCCAAAATAAAGCTCATGCAATCTCATCCCGTTGAACTCCCATCCAAACCTCCTCTTCAGTTCCGCATATTCCGGGGTCCCGGCCTTCCCATCTTTCCCCATCGCAGCAAGAATCTCCATCAATTTATTTGTATTTGCTACATACCCCCCATAAAGCCCAAAATGGTTCTTCAATAAAGCATCGCTGAACCCCTCCATCCCCAGAATCCCATCAAAATTCTTCTGCTCATACACCATCTTCTCACCTCAGTTTCCCCACAAACTCCTTCATCTTCTGCCCATATTCCCCCTTCGCCACCTCCACAGTTCTCAGTGCCAGCGTTGCAACCGGCTTCTTCCCGCACAATCTCTTCATCTCCCTGAATGCCCCTTCTGCGCCCATATCCCCCTGTGTACAGAAGAATGCTGCTTTTCCAATCCTCTCCTTGTTCATAAGGATGTACTCCTTAACCGGAACCGAAACCGTAAATGACCATACCGGCGTCCCTATAATTACCATATCGTATTTTGATGGGTCCTTCTCCGGTTTCCTGATACTGGTCCTAGCCCCAAGCGTCGCATCCTTCCCTGCCACCAGATATCCAACCGGTCCGGACCTGTCCTTCGTATCAGCAATCTCCTCCAGACCCGCCCCAAGGCTCCGCGCAATCTCCTCCGCCACTTTTTTAGTAATCCCTGTCCTTGAATAATAAATCACAAGCGCTTTCATAAGCCAGGAACTCACGCTTCTAATAAATACCTTTCTTTTCACTTTACTTCCAAGTGATGCAATATGCCGCCGCACTGCGACACCATGGATGGGCCGGTGGCAACTGCCGGAATACCTCATGGAGAGGAGGGAAAAGGCGGGCACGGGCATGGCAATTAAGCTCAAACGGGCCTACGAAAAGCCATCCAAAGATGATGGCTTCAGGATACTTGTAGAGCGGCTCTGGCCCCGCGGGCTTACAAAGGAGCGCGCAGCGATAGATTTGTGGCTGAAAGAAATAGCGCCCAGCCCCGAATTGCGGGAGTGGTTCGGCCACGACCCGGCAAAATGGAAGGAATTCCTCAGGCGCTATCATGCAGAGCTTGGAAAGAAAGAGGACGCCATGAAGACTCTGAAGCAGAAAATAAAGGAAGGTTCGGTCACATTCGTTTACGCTGCAAAGGACGAGGAGCACAACAGCGCAGTCGCCCTAAAGATGTTCCTGGAGCATAAATGAATCAGCTATTTATCAAAAAAATAGAATGCAGGGGACGATATTTGAACCTGCCGCTCGGGACTGAAACGGCTCTGTTCCGAGCCTAGGGCTCGGCATCCTTCCCCTGCATTCTACTAAAGGTTCGGATCTCCCTCTTCTGGACATAATTGTGCCTAAAAGGGCAGAAAACTGACCTATTTGCTCGTGAACATTCTATGGATGGCTCTCAATATGGCCAAGAGATTCTACCAGTCGAATTGAATTCATCGATAAAGGGCTTCCATATCTGGGCTTGTCTCGCCTGCTGCTCATTTTCATACCCGCTTCCCTCCACACCGAGGAACAGGTGCGTGGTGGTTCTATGCTCCGCGTTGTGGTGCTCGACTTCTTTCTGCAGGCTAGGGAGGATCTTCATGAACGCGCCCAAGTCTGCATCCTGAAATGAGAGGGTTTCAACGCGATAGAAGGGGTGAAGGTTTATCTCTATGGGAACTGAGGGATTGCTGCGGCGCAGGACTTCCCTAACATCGTACACGATTCCGGCCTTTATCTTCGCATAGCTTCCTTTCGTTTCATCTGCATCGTCCAGATAGAGCTGGGGAAGAAACAGAAGATTTACGTCTAATCCGAACGTGTATTTTCTGGATGGACTCGCACGATTGTAATGCTTCAGCTTTTCTATGAACCTGTCAAGCTCTCCCGCGGTGTTTTTCCCCAGAATGGCTGGCGTTTTTTTCGAAAAGCTCTCAATTCCGACAATGAAGTGGATTGGGTAGGGAAGGTTTTTTTCATTCAGATAATCGAGCACTTCGCTGGTGGCGGCTTTCTCGCGTGAGTTCAATGAAACGAAGGCTGTCCTTTCATCGCTGCTGAAGACCGCGAGCAGGTAATCCAGGGTGGTTCTTGAGAATTCTTCTGGGTTTGTGACGTTTCCTTTATTGTACACAACTGGATGATAAGGCCTGTTAATGGCTTTCAGGTAGCTGGCGTACTGCTTGTCGAATTTGCGGATGTTTTCTTTCGAGCTGACCCCGGCGGATTTTCCCACAATGCAGAACCTGCAGTTGAATGGGCAGTTCCCATGCTCGTTTCCGAGAAAGAAAATAGGCCTCCAGCCGTTCTGGTCTCTCCTCAGAGAAAAACCGCCGAATAAATCGTCATGCATTCTAGCCCCTCTAGTGTATCCTGTAAGCCGGCTCTTCGCTCGGCAGGCGGATCAGCATCCGGTGGGCTTCGGGAACCATCTTCCTCAAAGCCCGCCTGAAAACCGGGGTATCCTTAGCCCATTCACGGATTTTGCCCAACCGTGCGGCGCTCCATCCTCTTTCTCTGGCGTGCGCGTTGAACACCTTCAGGTAAGCCCTGAAGACGGAGCTCTTCTTCAGATAGACTTCGCTCCGGTTCTCCTTCGCATCAACGATGGGTAAGCTGCTTTTTATGGCTTCGACCACGCACTGGAGATAGAATCTTTTGAGGAAGTCTCTATCTGGCTTTTCCGGGATTTCGACAGCCCTGAAGCTGCTGAAGTCGCACAGGCGGACTCCGCCATCCAGAACGTCGTTGCCGATGTTGCTGTCAAGCAGGTCCCTGAAGCCGCCCAAGAAATTCATCTCAGCAAGCAAGGAAGCTTTTCTGTCCGCGTAAGAAGTTGTGCCCAAGTTCCTGAGTCCGACCTCGGCGGGCATTTTCGGCCTTCCGCTCACCAAATCAACCAACCGAAGTTTGCGGAAGTCAAAGAACTTCTCTATGCGCTTCTCCTCATTGCTTTCGAGCACCAGGCAGAACGCGTTGTCGCCGTAGTCATACACGCAAAGCGGCTTCTGGCATGGTTTCAGGTTGTTTTTCACGAAAAAGGCCCATCCGAGCAGTTCCCTCATTACCTGCTCTGCAGTAAGCACGCCGAACGGAAGCAGCCCCTCGCTTTCTTTTTCCTCCCCAAAGAAAAAGGTTTCCCGCGGGAAGAACAGGCCTTCTTTCGTCGGATTGCACCCTTTGAATTTTATTCTCTTTTGACTCAGGTAGGCTGAACGCTGCCCGCTTATCCTCGCGCGGAGAGATCCGCCGCCCTTTCTTAGCCACTCTGCCCTGGACCGGACTTTTCTCAGGAACAAGGGTATTGTTTTTGGGAAATCCATCGACCGGAGGATGTTTTTCTCGTGGTCGGCCAGCCCTGCGTTGTCTATCCACTCACGGACGAAATCATGCAACGATAGAGCTCTGCCCCTGCTCTCATACAACCTGCAGTCTTCTTCGGGCTCTTTCTTGACCACGATGAAGTCCCCAATTGCCAATACGTCGATGGGAGTGTTCAGGAAAACGTCCAGCGCATGCTCTGGATTCTCCACGATGGGCTCCCGGGCGTTGAACGATGTGTTGACCACGATAGGAACTCCGGTCAATTCGCCGAAGTGCCTGATGAGGCTGTGGAATTTTCTGTTGGTTCTCTTGCTCACAACCTGAATCCTTCCTGTATTGTCAACGTGGGTGACCGCCGGTATTGTCCCCAATTTGTCGTCTCTCACCCTGTAGGAAAAAATCATGTACTGGTCAGAATCGCTCCCCCCCTTTGGCCTCTCGAAGAATTCATCCACGCGTTCCTCAAGAATGCTCGGAGCCAGCGGCCTGAAAAACTCTCTTCCCTTGATGTCCATGCTTACTTTCTTGTAGAGTTCCGGCCTCCGAGGATCGGCTAGGACGCTTCTATTGCCGAGCGCTCTCGGACCGAACTCCATCTTGCCTTGAAACCATCCAACTACGAGGCCCCTTGAGATGAGAAAGGCCGCGGTTCTGGCGATATCGCCAGTTTTCTCGTACTTGACTCTCTTGCACCTGCGCAAAGCCCTTTCAATGTCGTGGTTCGAATACTCGCTGCCGAGATAGGCGTTCTCCATGGTGGTGCATCGGTTCCTTGGCATGTCCAGAATGTGATGCCAAACATAAAGTGCTGCTCCGAGAGCAGTGCCCATATCATTGGCAGCAGGCTCTACGAATATTCTCTCGAAGGGGCTTTTCTCGAGCACATGCGTGTTGGATGTGCAGTTCAGGGCGACTCCCCCTGCCCTGCACAGATTCTTGGAACCAGTTTCTCTGTGGAGGTATCCCGCAAAGCTCAGGAGGACTTCATTAGTGACCTTTTGAAGTGCTGCGGCGAAATCCATGTGCCGTTGCTCGAACTGTTCCCAGGTATTCCTCCGCCTGCCAAAATTTTTTTCAAAACCCTCGAGAGAACCAGACCTGAACTGTGCTACGCTGTCGTCGATAAAAAGATTCCCGTTTCCGTCCCACTTTACAAAGCCCTTGAATTTTTTGTAAAACCTATGCGGAGTGCCGTACGCTGCAAGGGCCATCACTTTACCGGCGCCGTACTCAGCCCTTCCGCCAACAGTCAGGCCTAGGTACTGGGAAGCCTTGTTCCACAGGAAGCCTATGGAGTTCGGATAGCCGGTCTCCTTTATTACAGTAATTTTGTTTCCCTTGCCATTGGCGAACATGTTGCAGGCGAATTCTCCTATTCCGTCTGTTGATAGAATCGCAGCTTCCCTGTAAGGAGAGGCAAAAAAGGCGCTCGCAGAATGGGCAAGGTGGTGGGGAATCCAATAAAACTTTCCTTCTGTGCTACTACCATACTTTTTTTCCAAGAGAGCCGGAATCCTCATCAAGAGCCTGTAAAACCTTCTCTCTCCCTCCACGCTTCCCAGTTCGCCGCGCCGGGCATTCCCGCCCAGGGCAAGGGTTTTCTCCAACCTCTCCTTCGGAGAGAAAGAGTAGCCGATGCGGTCAATATCTTTGAAACTGATTCCTGCCGCCTTCAGGCAGTAGTCGATTGAAGCGTATGGCAGTTCATGCGGGCTGTCGGCTGAAACGAATTTGCCGTGCCTAATCCTGTTGAACCTCTCCTCTTCCACGGCTGCGACTATCCACCCATTCTTCAGCAGGCATGCCGCTGGCTCATGAAAAGCCGAATTGATTCCGAGCACATAAACATCTTTCATCCAACTTTCCTCCGGTCGCCTTTATGCATTACTGCATCTAGTGGAGTGGTTTCCATCCGCTACGCTGGACCCAAACAGCTCTGGTACCCAGAGCTTGCTATCTAGCGGGTCCCTGGATTAATCGAATGCAACTCGATAATCCGTCTCACCGCGAGTTCGTCTGACGGCAGGCCATACCTAGCCCGGATTATGCCAATCTTCTTCGCCTCTTCAGCCGAAAGCTTCATGGTTATTTTCATGGTTTTCACCTTGCAAGGCTTCCTCATTCCAATTATAAAAATTTATATTCTCCAGTTGATGGAGAACAAAAAGATAGAATTAAATAAGCGCATGCGTATTAAATAAGCATGAAAGAAGGTGTCTTCGAGAAGATTGGGCTCACGCTAGGTGAGAGGAAGGTCTATCTTGCGCTGCTGGGCTCGCCTCCCGTCACGAGCGGCACGATCATCAAGGAGACCGGGTTCCAGCGCAGTGCCGTCTACTTCTGCCTTGATAGGCTGATTGCGAAAGGGCTGGCCAGCTTTTTCCTAAAGAATAATGTCAAGTACTTTGAGGCGGCGCGCCCCGAGAAGCTGCTGGCGTTCCTTGAAGACAAGGAAAGAGAAATCGAGCAGCAGAAGGAAGAGGTGCGGAAGCTTCTTCCGACTCTTGAGAAGAGGGCTGCAATGGCAGTGGACGTCCGGGGTACGCGGTTATTCGATGGCTGGGAGGGGATGCGCAGCGCGTTCGACGACATCCTGATAACGCTGAAACCCGGCGATGATTATCTTGTGCTCGGAGTCGCCACAGTGCCCACTGTCCTCGACAGGTTCCGCAGGTTCATAGCAAAATTCCACGCAAAAAGATGGCAAAAGAAAATCCAGTGCAACATCATTGTCGATGAGGCGTTCCGTGAAACGATTGGAAGGGACAGGCAAAAGGAGCCGCTTACCCAAGTGCGCTTCATATCAAAAGAATACACCGCGCCGGCAGTTGTGAACATCTACGCGAACAAAGTGCTTATCGCACTCTGGACCGAAAAGCCCAGCGCATTTATAGTCGAAAGCAAGGAAGTTGCGGATTCTTTCAGGAATTACTTCCGCCTGCTGTGGGACATAGCTAGAAAAGCATGATAGTTGAGGGGAAGGTTGACAAAGATGACAAAGTTGACAAAATCGAGCAAGGGGATGCCCCTCACTTTTATCAATTTTAACGCTTTTATCATAATAATGTTTAAATAGTTAATTGTGTTAAAGCTCTTTGTGGTTTTATGGCAAACCCATTTAGGCCCGGAGGAATCGTCGAACCTGAATATTTTGTAGGAAGGTCCGAAGAGATCGCAAGATTTGGCAGGTATTTCAGGAATACGACCGAAGGCAATCCGCACCATCTGGCAGTTTTGGGTGAAAGAGGCATAGGCAAAACATCTCTTTTGCGATATCTGGAATGGCAGATCAGAAAACAGAAAGCGTTGGTTGTACGGGTGGAGCTTGATCCGGCCACAGATTCGGTCGATTATCTCGTAAGCCAGATACTGGAGGAATTCAAAAGATCCGGTACCGCTTATTCTCTGGCGGATAAAGGCGCCAGAGGCCTGCGGGACTTCTTCCAAAAATACAAGGTTTCGGTCTCTTTTGGAGTAGCCAGGGTCGAACCGAAGGAAAGAGAAGTAGAAACGAAGATAGAATTCCGCTACAGATTGGAAGATATCTGGAAAAACGTAAAGGGAAAAATCCCGGCAATTGTCATAATGATAGATGAGGCGGAGCAGCTCGAAAACATACGCGGCTCATTGCAGTATCTGCGCAATGTGTTTTTGAGACTGTCCGAAAGCCATTGCGGGTATATGCTCGTTTTGTCCGGCAAAACGGGCCTGTTCAAACAGATAAAAGAGCTGCACTCCCCGCTGGCCCGCTTCTTCACCCCCATAACCTTGGAGCCATTAACTGCGGAAGAGGTCAGGGACGCCGTCCAAAAACCATTTCTGGCTGCAAAAAGAGATCTTGATGGCCGGCTGATTGAAAAAATCATAGGGGATAGCGAAGGCCATCCGTATGTCGTCCAGACCATCGGGTATGTGCTGTTCGACAATGAAAAGAAAAGATTGTCGCTTTCCGATTACGAATTGTTAAAGCCTGCCATAATGAAGCAACTTGCGGACCAGTTGTTTGGGGGCATGCTTGAGGAAACCAGCCCGGAAGAACAAAAAATACTAATGGCACTCGCTGAAAGCAGAAATCCACTTGAAGTTAAAGAGATCGCAGGGAGAATCGGGAAACGGTCAACCCAAATCGGAACCCAGTTAAACCGGCTTTCAGCGCAAAATTGCGTAAGAAAAATTAAGAGAGGCGAATATGCGATCTTCCATAAGTTGTTTGGGGAATTTGTACTGGCAGCGGTTAAGAAGGGTTAGGGAAGAGCCAAGAATCAGGTTGCCTTTGCTGACCGTGATTTCTCTCTCAGAGCAGCATTTATATTCTCTGCCCCTCAGAACAGCCCTCGGTTAGGAGGGCTTGAACGGCGTTCCGTTCAAGATTCCCGGTGAACTTCGTTCATCAGGAAGGTCAAAACAAGGTTCTGTTCTTGAATTGTAAATCCTCTCGGATTTCCGTATCGCTTCGCGATAACTGGCAAAGTCCGCATCACTGCAGTGATGACTGCCGAAGTTCTGCCGAACTTCAGCATCCTGCGGGACTTCGCCATCCAATAGCGGACAAAGTTTGCGAACTTTGTCCTGACCCGAACCTGTATTACAATGCAGGGGACGAATAATGAACCGAGTACTCGGGACTGAAACGGCTCTGTTCCGAGCCTAGGGCTCGGTAGTCTTCCCCTGCATCCTACTCCAGGTTCGAATCTCCACCCTTTGGGCATAATTGTGCCCAAAGGGGCAAGAACCCTAAAATAGTCCTCCGACCGGAGTGAAAACATGGATGGATTCGGTCTGTACAACTATCCCAGGCGCCTGGAGCTGGCGATAGGAAACCTCAACAAGGACCAGGCAGTTTGCGAAGAGAACCGGAAAGCCATCATAGCCTTTTCCAAGGGAAGGCTTGCCAAGGGCTCGACGCATGGCCGTGCGGCAAAAATCGTCTATTGCCTGAGATTTCTGGCCAAATGGCTGAAAAAGCCATTCAAGAAGGCCACCAAGGAGGATCTAATTGCCCTTGTCGGAGAGCTGGAATCCAACCAGAACTACTCCGAATACACCCGCCTTGACTACAAAATAGTGCTTAAGATGTTCTACAAATGGCTCAAGGGGAATGACGAGACCTACCCGCCGGAGATCAGCTGGCTGAAACCCAAGCTTAAGAATGAGAAGCACAAGCTGCCCGAAGACCTCCTAAGCGAGGACGAAGTCCTCAAAATGGTGAACGAGGCCAGCCACCCGAGGGACAGGGCCTTTATCCTGGTTTTGTATGAATCCGGCTGCCGCATAGGGGAACTGCTCACCCTCAGCATGCAAAACGTCCAGTTCGACCAGTATGGGGCGGTTCTGCGGGTAACCGGAAAGACCGGCGACAGGAGGGTAAGGATTATCAGTTCGGCGCCTGCCCTTGCTTCATGGATTGACATGTACAACCGCCGCAATGATCCAAAAGCTCCTCTCTGGCCGCCCCGCTCCTCAAAACGGAAATCCAAAAATCCCATAGAATGCCTCGACCACCGCTCGGTCTATAAGCTATTGCAGACCCTCGCGGAAAAAGCAGGGATAAAGAAGCATATCCACCCGCACCTATTCCGCCATTCAAGAGCTACCGCCTTGGCCTCCAAGCTCACCGAAGCCCAGATGAAGGAGCATTTTGGATGGGTTCAAGGCTCTGATATGGCAGCCACCTATGTCCATCTCAGCGGCAGGGACGTCGATAACGCCCTCCTGAAGCTGCAGGGCCTTGTCCAGGACGACGGCCACGAAGAGGAAAAAATCAAGGTCAAGGGCTGCCAGAGATGCAAGATGCATAATTCGCCTATGTCGAAATACTGCACAAGGTGCGGCCTTCCGCTGGATGAGAATCTCGCTATTTCTCTTGAAAAGGATAGGCAGGCAACGGACGGCATCATGAACAAGCTCATGCAGGATAACGAATTCAGGGAGATGATGCTGAAGAAGATTTTCGAGATGGGGCTGGAGAAGGCGGTTATATAACCAAAGAGTGATGCGTGAAAAGCCTAACTATCAATGAGCTCTATTATGCCCTTCTGCTGGCGCTCGGAAGTGGTGACGCGGAATTTCGCGTCGTAGATTACAAGATTTGAATCACCAACATGTATTTCGCGCTTGAATCTCTCCAGCATGTCCCAGTCCGGGCGGTTTACGACCATGAAGAGCTTGCCTGTCTGCTCCAGCATCCCCTGGAAATGGGCTATCGGAGGGTCGCTGCGTTCCAAACCGCCGTACAATTCTGTGACAACGGAGGAGTTGCTTAAATCCGAGTATCTCAAGCATGGGCCGCGTCTCAGCAGGGTTGTTGTGAGCCTGTCCGAGTAGACAATAATGTAGTTGCCATGCTTTTGGTTGTATTCATATAGCAGGCGAACATCATCCGGATTCCATGCAAAAACCAGCCCGTCGCAAACCCTCTGCCCCGTACCGACCACAGATATGCTTTTCACAAAAGTTTTGCCGGCATTCGAAAATTCATAGAAATCCTTTTTCAGTTCTACATCCGCTATCTGGAGTATCACAGCTTCGGGCCTTCCGCCCCTGTCCATCAGCGCCCATTCGACATATTGCGGCTTTCCAAGAATCCGCTCAAGAGATTTAAGCCGCTCAAAGAGCCAATCCACTCCCAAATCACGGAGAGAAGAGAGTGGTACGATGTCGGTTTCTGAACCATTTAATCTGGATATTCCTTTGCCGTGTATCCACCTCATCAACGCATCGTAATTCTTATAAAAGCTCGCACGGGGATCTGCTTTTCTGAACTCCTCATAACGACGGATGGTGAGAATTGAGCCAAAAGTGGCCCCACTGCCTTCTTCCACGTTGAAGCCACCGCCCTTAACGGCCTGCGTAGGAAGCCCTCCAACAAGCCGGATAAGCCCTTTTCCCCATGAAGTAGAGGTGAAGCCGTTCCCGCCGCATTGGGGCGCGACGCAATTGGTTTTATGCTCGCCAAATTCAAACTGGAAGACCTGCCCGAAAACCGGCTCGATGATGACTGCCATGCCCACGGGCAAGCCGGCGTCCCTCCTGAAATCCACCGCATCTTCGGAAAACTCGCTGTAAAGAACCCTCTTGATGGCTTTGGCAATTCTTACTACATCCGCCAAACAGAATGTACTCATGTACGCCCCGGTGCCCCTGCAATCCCCATGCGCAGAGGAGCGGACCGCAAGCGGCGTGCCTTCAAATCTTTTTGCTATTTTTGCAAAAACGTCCATCTCTTCTTTAGAGAATCTGGCTTCCCGGAAAATATCTCGTAATTCGGATGTGGACGCGCCGCGCTTTATTGCTTCAGTTATCCCATTCCTTTCCTTGAATGCATCAAAAAAGCCCATCGCAAGGGCCACGCGCGGGTTCATCACGAAGCCGGCCTGCTCTATTGCCCACGCCTTCTGCATGAGCTGCTCCGCTTTTGCGCCTACGGAGCCGTGCCCGATTACGGTAAAACTCCTGTTGCACGCATCTAACTGAAGCTCCCTATGCCTAAGAAGTGCTTGTAGGTCGCGCCTTGCAGCGATGGCGGAATCTGGGGCGTGTATAAGTCTGGGATTCACAGAAATAATCTGCTGGCAAGGGTTTATAAGTTATTATGGATGGGCAAGGGTGGGCATTCACAAAGTAATCCTCACATGTCTCGGGGTTTCCCATTTTTCGTCTTACCGAAGATAACCAAACAAGACGGAAAAGGCGCCGGGTTGCCGCAATCGTCGAATTTCAGCCTGCCTTTTATGAACCTGATCTCGGTTGCTTTCATGCAATAGTTGTGCCACCATCTCGTATCAGTTCTTGAAGGGATGAGAAAAGCGCCCAAACCGGGACTTCGGCCTCTTCGGATCGAACTTTGGTACAGTATTCGAAGCCTTGATATTCAGGCTTCTCGGGGCCATAGCAATGTTTGACAAAACACATAAAGATATTATCATTGAAAATCTTTCATGCGGGGCGGGGTGTGGATTTTCAGGCCAGTGAGAAGGCCGATGCCGGAAAGCGCCAGGGCAACGATAACGAGGTGGGCAGAAGCGCATGTTGCAAAGCTGAAGCACACTGCAATCCCGAAAATGCCGCCGAAAAACCAGAACTATGTAGCAGATGTGTTCTACGAATGGATAAGGGACCGGTTTTATCTCTGCGCCAAGTATAGCTGTCCCGGTCCCAATGCGATATCTCCGTATTTTATAGACAAATTCGCAAGGCTCGAGCATATAGGGGATGACCGCTACCAGCTTTTTGCCATGAGGCACACTGGCCAATGGATGCCGGTAGAGAGGCATGCATCTCTGAAAAAGTGCCTTGATAGCATGGAAAGCGGTCCATGGTTTCAGGTGGTGTGAATGAAAGAGCTCTTTCCCTCTTTTGCTGATCCGAAAGCTTGGAGATGTAACCGCAGGGATTACACCACAAAAGAGACATGGAGGCGAATCAGGCAGAAAATACTGGCAAGGGATGATTACGCCTGCCAATACTGCGGCTTCCGTGCAATGCACTGGCAGATAGTGCATCATATCGATGGCAATCCAAACAACAACAGCCTGCACAATCTTGAAGTACTGTGCCCTATGTGCAATCTCGTTATGCACGCAGGTCAGGGTTGCATCATCCAGGAAGTCGTTGACCTATACCGGCAATCCAAATTTGCACAGGGCAGGGTAAACGCAATCACGAGAAAAATGAGGAGCGAAGGGAAAGCTGATGCTGCAATCATCGCATTTCTCGGTCTCAGGGCAAATGTTCCATTTCGGATGGATAAAAGGTACTTGAAGAGCCTTTTCGGCTTCGTCAGTTCGAGAAAACCAGCGCAGGAGTGGGCGCGTAATGCGCTAGAATACGGATATCATAAGTGCAAATCGGAGATGCGGCAATTAGGGCGGGAGAATCGGAGGTTAAGCGAGTTCATGTGTATGGAGTGATTGCATGAAACTTAAGGATATTACGGAGGATGACATTGTCGAGATTGCAGACAGCAGCGCGATAATAGGGCGAGGGCTTGATTACTACGAGTCTGGGCAGGTGAAGTCCTTCCGTGTGGAGGGCAACCGGATAATTGCTAAAGTGCTCGGAAGCTATGGTACGTACGACACCGAGGTCTGTATCGAAGATGGCGAATTAGACGGCAGCTGCAGTTGCCCTTATGAAGGCTACGGCTGCAAGCATATCGTCGCTGTCCTCTACAAATGGATAAATGAGAAAGACAAGACTGCAATCGTCGAAGTTGCCGAAGAAAAGCCTGTTGACATTAAGAAGGAACTCGAAAAGCTCGACAAGGGCAAGCTGGTCGGAATGCTGATGGAATTTGCCCGTGAAAACGAGGATACGAAGCGCAATCTCCTCATCCGCCTGAACAAGAGCATGTCCAAGGATGATTTCCCTGGAAAACAGCTCGTGCTGGCTCAAATGCGGGAGGCATTTCGGACTGGCAGGGGCTTCATAGGCTATCGCGAAATGCCGGGGGTTGTTCAACGCCTTTCGGATATCAAGGAAGCTGTTATGAAATACCCGGCTTCTATCCGCGCATTCCTGCTCGAGAGGCTGGCCGCGAATTCGATCTCTGCATACGCAAACAGCGACGATTCGGATGGCGTTCTGTCCACATTTATCGGCGAATGCCTCCAAGACCTCGGGAAAGCAATAAGAGAGCAGAAACTTCCGTTTGAAGATAAGAAAAAGCTTATGTTAAAGGCACTTGACGACATGAGGGAGGATGAGTATGGTTTCAGCGATGATTATTCTTCCATGCTAGTAGAAATACCAGAGAAGAAAGAGGATTTTGATTTTCTGATAGCTGAGATAAAGAATCGCATGCCGAGGAAGGAGGGCAGGCATGAAATAGCAGAGCATAGCTGGCTCTTAACCGAACTTTACAAAAGGGGGAAGCGTGATGACGAGTATCTTGCGGTCCTCACAAAAAACATGAAGGAACATGATGAATACTGGCCGATCGTAGAGTTCTGGAAAGGCAAGAATGAAATAGGTAAAGCTGTCGAACTTGCCGAAGAGGGCATAAAACACACGGAAAAAGGCGTATGGAATAACTCGAAGCTCTACGACTTCCTTGAGGGATTCTACCATTCGCAGAACAGAAAGGATGACCTGTTGCGCATCAAACTGCTGCATTTTGCCATTTCGCCATCAGTCACCAAATATAAGGAGATTAAGGCACTTTGTAAAAACTGGAAGGAAGTACGGCCTAAACTGATGAAGAAAGCGGATGACCAGACAGCAATAGAGCTCCATCTGCTTGAAGGAGAACTTGAAGATGCTTTCGAAAAAGTCATGCAAAGCGATTGCACGGACCGGTTTAAGGACAAGGTCGCAAAGGCCCTAATTGATAGATATCCCGAAAAATCCCTGAAGATCTACTTGTCGCTTGTCAAGGAGTTCAACAATTATGGCGGCAGGGACAATTACCGGGTTGCGGCGCTTTATGCGAGAAGCGTAAAAGATATCCTTGTGCGGCGTCTTGATAAGCGAAACGCCTGGGACCGTTTCATCGGCAAACTAAGGGAAGAAAACCGGAGAAGGCCAGCCCTGCTCGAAGAGTTCAGAAAATTGTAGCTGGGGTTCAACAAGAAAGACAGGTCTAGACCGCTATATGTATGGTTCTACCATACGTATATAAACTTAACTTCGCCACTTTCGCCTAGCTTACGCTGATTTCTGGCACAAATAGGATTCGCCACTTTGGGATTACCAGCCTACTTTTGCCTCCAAATCGCCATATTTCTTTACAGAATCCCCTAAAAGC
>JBFMEZ010000029.1:0-108020 GCA_040753215.1 Microcaldota archaeon
ACACACGCTCCATAGCCCGGTCGCCGACTAGGGCTATGGGGCCCTTTCTAAGAAAAAGTTAGAAAAACTTTGGCTTGGTGAATGGTTCGTGCATGTTTGGTAAAAGATGTTCGGATTTACTGTGTTTTACCGTTTGCACGCTTTTAAAAACCTTTCTCACGTAAATAATCTTCACCTGTTTTAAGTCTCCGAGAGGGGGCGAGCTTCCAAAAGGGAGGCGGGTGTTAATATGGTAAAAGGTCCGGAAAACAAGAAGCTGCTTGAGCTAATAGAGCAGCTCAGGAAGGCGAACAAGGGGATATGGAAGAAGGCGGCGGATGAGCTGTCCAGGCCCACGCGCAGGAGGCCCGAGGTCAACGTCAGCAAGATAGAGAGGTATGCGAAGGACGGCTCGGTCATCCTAGTGCCGGGGAAGGTGCTCGGCTCCGGCTTCATCACCAAGAAGGTTACGGTGGCCGCGTTCAGCTTCAGCGGGAGCGCGAGGTCCCTCATCTCGAAGGGCGGCGGGCGGGCGATAGGCATACACGAGCTTGTTGCGGAGAACCCGCAGGGGAAGGATGTGCTCATCCTAATATAGGTGATTCTCATGGTGGTCATTGACGCTGAAAACGCAAGGATTGGGAGGCTCTCCACGCACGTTGCGAAGGAGCTCCTGAGCGGGAACGACGTGCATGTGGTTAACGCGGAGAAGGCGGTCATCTCCGGGAACCCGAAGGACATCCTTGAAAAGTACCTGGAGAGGAGGTCCTACCAGTACAAGGGGAACCCGGACAAGTCGCCGAAATGGCCGAAGGCCCCGCACCTCTTCGTGCGCAGGCTCATACGCGGCATGCTCCCGAGGAAGAAGGCGAGGGGCAGGGCGGCGTATAAGAAGCTGAGGGTTTATTCCGGCAGGCCGGAAGCGGTGAAGGGCGAGCCAGAGAAGCTGAAGGAAGCGGAGATCGGCGGGCTCAGCAAGTATGTGCGCGTTGGTGAGCTGTGCAGGCTGCTGGGGCATAAGGAGTGATGATGATGGTTGAAGAGAAGAAGGAGAAACCGAAGGAAAGGAAGGCAAAGCCGAAGGCTGAGGAGAAGAAGCCGGAAGCCCAAGCGCCCAAGCCAGTGCACGAGGCGAAGCCCGCCCCTGCGGCGCCAAAGGCGGAGGAAAAGCCGCCTGCGGAGAAGAAGAAAAAGGCAAGGAAGAAAGGCGTGCGCGTGGAAATAGCCAGGGGCAAGAGGAAGACCAGCGTCGCCAGGGCGGTGGCGAAGGAAGGCCACGGCAGGATAAGGGTGAACAGCGTGCTGAGCAGCGCGCTTCCCAACCGGTTCCTGCGCGACATGATCGAGGAGCCGCTTAGGCTCGCGGGCCCGGAGGGCAACAAGGTCGATGTTGACGTGAGCGTCCGCGGGGGCGGGGAATCGGGCCAGGCGCAGGCCTCCAGGACGGCGGTCGCAAGGGCGCTCGCGCAATATTTCGGCGAGGGTCTCAAGAAGTCCTACGAGGAGGCGGACAAGTACTTCCTGAATGAAGACCCCAGGAGGGTGGAGCCCAAGAAATACAAGGGAAGGAAAGCGAGGGCAAGGTTCCAGAAATCATACAGGTGAATGGATGAGCTTGAGGTTTTTGGGCTCCTTTTTGCCTGTGAGTAATGAGAGCGGAAGCGAGCCTGGGGCGAGCTGGAGCGAGAAAAAAGGAGGGTGAATGGATGGAATTCCCGGTGAGGTGTTTTACCTGCGGTGCGGTGCTCGGGCACACGTACGAGGATTACAGGAAGGCGCTGGAGACGAAGCCGGCCGGCCAGGCGCTTGACGAGATGGGCGTAGAGCGGTACTGCTGCAGGCGGATGTTCGTGGGCCACGTGGAGGGCATCGACATACTGAAGAAATACAAGAGGCTCTGACGGGCGCGGGGTCGTGAGGTAACCTGGTATCCTGCAAGCTTGGGGTGCTTGTTATCTGGGTTCAAATCCCGGCGACCCCAAACATGGTGATATGATGGAAGAAGAAAAGGGTTCGATGCTGCTGCCGCAGGACAAGTACCTTGAGGCAGGCGTGCACATAGGCACGAGGTTCAAGACGATTGACATGAAGCCGTTCATCTTCAAGAGAAGGGACGACGGCCTTTTCATCCTCGACCTGAGGAGGATAGACGAGCGGATAAGGCTGGCCGCGAAGGTTCTCTCGAAATACAGGCCCGAGGAGGTCCTTGTCGTGGCATCGCGGCTTTATTCCGCGAACGCGGCCGGAAAATTCGCCGCGCTCACCGGGGTTGGCATCGCAAAGGGAAGGTTCATACCCGGGACTATGACGAACATAAAGCTGCCGGTCTTCAGGGAACCGAAGATAATGCTGGTGTGCGACCCGAAAGGGGAGGCGGAGGCGGTCAGGGAGGCGGCGAAGAGGGGCATACCCGTTATTGCGCTGTGCGATTCCGACAACAACACCGCCTTTGTGGACTGGGTTGTCCCCACGAACAACAAGGGGCGCAAGGCGCTTGCGCTGGTTTTCTACCTCCTTTCAAGGGAGCTGATGATGGCGCAAGGGAAGATCTCCTCGTACGACCAGTTCGATTACAGGCCGGACTATTTCGAAAGGTTCGAGGACGAGAAGACGGAGCAGATAGCGCGCGAGATCGAGGCTGCGGAGGCAAAGGCGGAGGAAGGCGACATAACCGCCCCCGTGCCTGAAGAGAAGAAGGAAGAGGCAAAGAAAGAAAGCTGATCATGCCTTTGACAGGCATATCTCCTTTATCGCCGGGTCCTGGACGTAGTTGCAGTAAGTGACATCGCTGCCCAGCCCCGCCATGCTTGTGAAGCACCTGTCCCTCCATTCCGCGTCCGCTACGTTGTTGCAGTCCCAGAATTCGAGCTGCTGTGCCGCCATGACGACATACGCGTAGCAGTTCGTCCTTGCGAGGCCCGCCGCAATCTGGTTGCATGCGGACGCCTGGAAGAACTCCCTCGCGAAGCCGTCGAAGCACAGGTTCCTTGATGCTTCCGCGCGCGTGTCCACCGCATCGCAGGCGCTGATGTCATACTTTTCGATTGCATACTCGGAATAGCAGTTCCACCTGTTCAGCAGCCCGACCGCCGAGCAGAGGTCCTTGTTGCTGTCCTGGAGCGCAAAATGCAGGAAGCACTGGTATGCTATCTGCGTGTTGTAGAAGCCGTCGATATTGTAGCAGTAGTTGGAGCTGTTCTTGCCCACCGCCATCATGTAATAGCAGAGGTCCCTGTCCGAGCCCTCGAAACCGCCGCATGGGCTGCCGCCCTCCACAACGGCCGTGCATACGGCCTTCTTCACCTCATTGGCAACCATCCCGCACGCGCTGGCATTCATGTTCTGCGTCCCGAAATCAAAGAAGCACTGCTCGTCCCTGCAGTAGTTGTAATCATCGTTGAGGAATGCGAGGCACCTCCCCCTCTCCGCGTCCCCCGTCTCCATAGAGCACGGCGGCGCCAGCGCACGCACGCATTCCTGCACATCGTCGCCGCGCATAAGGTCGCAGATGCTCATGTCGTCCTGGGCGCGCGCGTGGCGCCAGAGGCACTCCTTCTCATAGGCATAATCATTCAGCATGAGGCAATTCTGCAGGGAAAGGTTTGAGAGCGGAAGGATGCACTCGTCCTGCCTCTCCACCGCCACCCTGAGGCACAGGTACGCATCCTGCTCTTCCAGTGCCCTGCGCATCAGGTCCTCCTCGCCCGGCTCCTGCTGCGCGCCTCCCCCTCCAGTTCCCGCGCTTATCACGGTTATGTTCGGGCCTTCCTGGGCAGGCGGAGGGGGCTCGGCCCTTCCCAGGCATCCGGAAAGGAGCAGGATGCCTGACAGTATGAGGATTACGTACATTCCCCGCATGCCTGCTTTCTTGCAGAAAAAGGATATAAATATATGGGAATCGCATGGTGCAAAATGTTTTACGGCTCCTTTCGTGGCAGGTAATAAGTGTGGAAAGTTGCGTTGCTTTTTCTCCGGCGTGAAATGTTCGGTATATAAATGTGCTGCTCCTAACTATCCTGCCCAACCAGTTTGGGCTGTGGGAGGTGAGATGGAGCCGGCTGGTGGTCTACCATCTCACTTCATCCTTACTCTTTCTGAAGAATTTTCCGGACAACGATATACTTTTATTTGCTAGTAGCAGAATCCATTTTGCTAACATGGGGCCATGCGTCGATGTTTGCGAACCGTCCGCTTTATGTCGCAGAAATGCGGGACTAAAAAAGCGGTCGAGCAGGGGTGGCGGAGCTTGGAAAACGCGCCAGACTCAAGATTCCCGAATGCGGGAGGAGCCATCTGGTGGCCTAGCGCCTACGCAGGTTCAAATCCTGCCCCCTGCAATATTTCTTGCATACTACTTGGAGTGCTAGTCAATATGCTGTGGCTTCCGGTTTCCAGCATTCAGTTTCGGAAACGGGAGATTGATGGAAACTGATTTTTTCCACCTGCTTCACTCCGTAACTATCTGCTCGTTGTTTTACTTTTTGCCTAGTTCTATCCTGCTTATTTTATCGTAAACCAGCCCAAGCATGGCTAAAATAAGACCGCTTACCATGGTGCCCCAACTGGCGTAAATCGCACTGAGG
Organism: Microcaldota archaeon; assembly: GCA_040753215.1. Lineage (GTDB taxonomy): Archaea > Micrarchaeota > Micrarchaeia > Anstonellales > Bilamarchaeaceae > CAIXOA01. Next base: position 4,563 of record JBFMEZ010000029.1, read on the forward strand.
AATATAGTCGCAAGCCCGATTAGAAGTACGAGCGCTGCTAGTATTTTCTGCGTCTTTTCGCCCATCAGAGCACTTCCTTTCTCCTGTCTATGATGTCCTTTGCATCAGGGCCGGTCCCGATAAGGGTAACCGGCATGGAGAGTTCTTTCTCTATCCTTTCCACAAACTTTTTCGCTTCCGCCGTTAGTTTGCCGTATTCCTTTACACCAGCATTCCCCGCAAACCTCACATCCAATTTGGTGACCGCAATCTGCGTAGCCCCATTAATCATTGTGGCGAGGCGCAAATCGTCCCAGTGCAAATCCTTGGAGGTGCGGCGGGGCCGCCCAGTAACCGTTCCGTATTCCTGGAAGCCCAGTTTGGTCGCCTCCTCGATTGAAATCTCATCCCTGAAAGGGCCGTTCCCAACGCGGGTGGTGTAGGACTTCACTATCATTATTACATGGTCTATCTTTGTAGGCCCAAGCCCCACATCCGCGGCAATCGTAGAGGCGCTCACATCCTTTGAGGTAACGAACGGATAAGTCCCATAAAGCACGGAAAGCATGAATCCCTGCGAGCCCTCCACAAGCACGTTCTTCGCCTTATTCACCGCAGCCGGAACGTCCGTAATAAACGGTTTTAGCTCCGGGATTTCCTGCGCGAGCGGAGCGCTCCGCGCAGCGCGTGCAGCTATCGCGGGCCCGCACCCGGTCTTTGTGGTCCCGATTTTTGCGCTTAGTGCCGCCTCGGCGTCCGCCTCCTTGTGCTCTTTCGTGATTACAGTGCATCTCCTGTCAACGAACACGCGGCCCCTGGTGCCGGTGAGCTCCATTTCCCTCTCCAGCACTTCGGGGTCCACAGCCACCCCGGCTCCAATCATTATTTTTGATTTCGGGTTGTTTATGCCGCATGGAAGCATGCGCAGGCCGTATTTCTTCCCTTCAAACTGCACGGTGTGCCCGGCGTTGGGCCCGACTCCGCCCCTCGCCACAATCTCAGGATTGTCAGAAATTGCGAGATGGGAAGCGATTTTCCCCTTCCCCTCGTCACCGAACTGGCCCCCCACTATGATGGTCTTCATGGCTACAGCCTCCCAGCAAGTATCTCCACGCACCTTTTAAGCACTATTTCCGGCTTCGCCTTTGCGGAGGCGCCAGCGGCTTTGGAATGCCCGCCCCCCGCCCCGTGGAATTCCCTCCCCGCCTGCCCCATCACTTCGTTCAGGGGGACGGGAATGCTCTTGCGCGCCCGTGCGGAGACCTTGGTCTCTCCTTCTGCGCGCTTCCACCTACCTACGAAAACCGCATCCGCGAATTCGGAAAGCGCGGAGGAAACGAAGGACTCATGGTCGCGCACCTTCACGGTGGCGATGATGTAATTGCCGTGCCGGGTTATCCTCATCCTCTTCACGGACTTCAGCACAAGCTCCTTGAGTTCGGCGGTGGGCTCCGGGTCCCCGTATTGCAGTATCTCCGGGTAATCCTTCCCGCTCTTCTCCATCAGCGAAACGAGCGTTTTGAATGTGGAAAGATGCCCGCCCTTGAAGCGCGCGGAATCGGAAACAATCCCACAGGCAAGGGCGAATGCCGCTTCGGAAGTTATTTCAGGCAGGATCTCCGCAATGATTTCCGCGGTGGAAGCAGCGGAATGGTTGCGCAGCACCAGCTCCGCACTGATCATCTGCTCATTCTCCCTGTGGTGGTCTATAACGAGCAGAACCGGCCATCCCTGCGCGCTTTTCAGGAGGGTTGGCGCGCTCGTATCAACAACGATAAGCCCGTCGTAATCCTCCTTTTTGAAGGAGGAAAGCCTGCGTGGCGAAAAGCCTATTTTCCCTGCAAACATCTTCCCCGGGACGTCCATCCTGTCCTCCACGGCCATCTCGGAATTGGGAAAAACAGAATGCAACGCATACATGGAGGCGAGCGCATCGATGTCCGCGTTCATGTGCGACGCAATCACGATGCGCTTCTCCCTTTTCCGCGAAAGGAAGGAAAGGAACTTCTCCCTCAGCTCCATATTGCGGCCCCGCTCATTCACTCTGGCCAAGCTCCTCCTTGAGCTTCTTCTGCAGCCTGAGGAGCTCGCTCTTCACCTTCTCCTCCTGCGCGCTGAGGGTCTTCACGCGCATCTCCATCAGGTTCTTCCTTTCCGCGAGGTCCTTCTCCGCATCGGCTGCAGTGGTCTTTATCATGACGCTCCCTATCGCCTTGTACACGTCGCCCTTCGCCTTCTTCAGCTCCTCCATGGCGAGGTTCGCCTCGTTGAGCTGCATCTGTATCTGCTGTTTCTGCAGCAGCACAGCCTGGAGCTGCCTCTCGTAATTCTGCAGCTGCACCACTTCCCTTTCCAGTTCGCTCTTTTCAGCCATCATTTCCACCTTTATTAATGCCTTCCATCGCCTGCAGGTAGCGCAGGTAGGCGTTCAGGGCCGCGCGCAGCGCCACTATGTCCGCCCCTTCCGCCTCCACCACCAGCTCCTTTCCCTCGCGGTAAACGTGCGAGCCCATCCTTTTTGTTTTTTCCTCCTCTCCTTTCAGGGCGCGCAGGGCATTCTCTGCCCCCTTCTCATCCGGAAAGGCCACCCTCAATTTTCCTGAAGACCGCATTTAATCAGTGCTTATCTCCTTCGCAACAGGCGGTCTGGACTTGAAGAGCACCTTTGCGCCCGTCGGCGGGAACTCGAATGTCTTCAGGCTTGAGATCACGACCTTGTTCCCTGTCTGCCATTCGGTGTATTCGCCCATCCTCACTCACCCTCCTTTTTTCCCGCTTCACCTCGCCAGAGGCTCGGTTCCGCTCTGCCCTTGGGTATCCTCGCTTCCGGCTCGGAAGCAAAAACGACGCTAGTTTCGCCGCAGCGAAACTGCGCGCATTTTCCCAAAAGGGAAAATAGCGTCCCAAAAACCTCACCCATGCTTATTCACCCCTCTCCTTCTCCTCGCTCAGCACGCGCCTTGCGGTCTCGCCGCCCTCGCTGGAGAGCGAGTAGGCCGCGCCGGCTATCCTTGCCCCACAGGAGCGGCATTCCCAGAGCGCATACGAAACCCTCTTCACGGAGCGCTTTCCGCACCTGGGGCATTCATACCTCTTCTTCCTGCTCTCCTCCGCTTTCTCGTAAAGCTTGCGTATCTTCCTTCCGAACTTTGGCGTCCTCATGCGAAACACCTATATGTAAGACCTCAGCTCATTCCCCTTCCTTAGCGCGACGTCGACGCATTCCATGACCTCCTCCTTGCCCATGCTGCCGGAGCCGGATTTCTGCATGCAAACGACGTAGCCGTCCACAGTCCCCACGGTAAGCTGGCAGTCCTGCGCGCGCTCCTCCTCCCTCGCCGGGTCCAGCAGCAGGCGGTCACCCACCTTTATGAAAGTGGAGGTGAGCGGCTTGTCCGGCAGGTTCAGCGGGCCCGTGTATTCGCCGCGCACTATCTTCCCCCCTTCCACCCTGGGGAATTTCGTGTCCGTGAGCGCGGCGGCGGCCGCAAGCGCGGCGGTGTCCGTGAGGTTGCCCGAGTGGTCCATAACATATAGGTCTATGAAAAGCCCCAGCACCTTGCCCTCCTCTATGAACATGCTCTTGGTGTCTATGACCTCCGCGCTCCTTATTCCCCTGTCCACCACGCGGGCCAGCTCTATGGATTCCGGCGAGGGTGGCCCTGGCTCGAAAACAGGGGACGCGAGCGGAAGGAACTCCGCCATCACCATGAACACGCCTTCGTCCGGCCTGTCCGGGAAAGGCGTCATCTCCCCGAACTTGATGCCGCACAGGACCTTGGAGTCGCCTATCTTCGCAAGGGCCGAGCCCTCCGCGGTCGTGAGGACGCCCTTCTGCACCTCAACCTTCCTGTAGTCGTAAGGGCCCCTCTCGTCCATCCTCTTCCCCTGCGCCAGCATGTTGGCGAGCACTTCCCTCTGCACTTCCCTCAGCACAATTTCCTTAAGCTCCGCTCCCATCGAAATCACATCCTGAATTCCGGCTTCCCGGCGGCCTCGTAGCCCTTCCGCAGGGCGTCCGCCTGAATGGCATAGACCTTCTTAGATGCCTCAATGGCGGCATCTATGTTCCTGCCGAGCTCCTCCGGAGTAAGCTTCCCGTCCATCTGCAGCAGCACAATCCTCTTGTCCCTGTGCGTGAACGCAATCGGCATGTCCGACTCGCCGAAATTGTCCTCGTATTTACCGAGGTCGACAACCAGGTGCCCGTCGGCCTTGCCGACCGCTATTCCGCTTATCATGTCCTTCATCGGCATGCCGGCATCCGCAAGCGCAACCGCCGCGGCCGCAACCGCCGCAATCCTGGTCCCTCCCTCGGCCTGCAGCACATCCACATAGATGTCGATCTGCGTCTTTGGGAATTCCCCGGTGAGCACCACGGTGTCGAACGCCTCCTTTATCACCTTGGAGATTTCGGTGCTCCTCCTGTTCGGGCCGCTCCTCCCGTGCTCCTCCAGCGAGGCGAACGGGGACATTGTGTACCTGCACTTCATCAGCGCCTTATAGGGGTTCGCGTCGTGCTTCGGGATGCACTCGCGTGGCCCGTACACGCCGCAAATGACCTTGTTGCCTCCCCATTCCACGTACGCGGAGCCGTCCGCCTCCTTGAGGACCCCCGCCACAATCGTGAGGGGCCTGAGCTCGTCCGGAGCCCTGCCATCTATCCTTTTCCCGTCACGGAAAAGCACCGGTTTTTCTGCGCTTCCTGCCATTTTTTCACCTGTTTTTCTCAAGGTAATCCGCAACCACGTCCGTAAGCCCGGAGGTGTGCGCCTTGTCGATTATGAGCTTAACCGTCTTCAGCACCAGCGGCACGTTGCCGCGCTGGCCTATCCAGATGTACCCGTTGTTCCCTACGAAAACGGAGCAGCCGGTCTTCTCCCTTATCTGGTTCAGCATGCTGCTCTTCTTCCCGATTATCCGCGGCACCTTGGAGGGCGGGACGCTTATCATCTTGCCGGCGGGGAGCTTGTCCACCTCCCCGATGTCCACGTTCCCGACCTCGTCCACGGATGTGACCTTGCCGTATACCATGCCCCCAAGCTCGAGGCGTATCCTAACCTTCCTTGTCGGGACCATCCCGTTGTAGGGGAGGTTGAGGTCCACCGCATACCCGGCGTTCCTCTCGTCCACGACCATTCCGACGACGTTGTCGCCCACTTTCGGCCTGTATGCGATCTCAAGGGGGATGAATTTGTCCTCCTTGAGCATCCCCATCACCGTCGCGTAGGTTTTTCCGCCCTGCACATAGGTGCCCGATGCGCTGACCTCGCGTTCCCAGACCACATCGCCCGGAATTATCATGTTTTCCATTTCTTCACCGTTCCACTATCCTCGTCTCTATCTGCCCCGCGGTCAGTTTGTTCAGCTTGTCGAACACCTCACCCTGCATCCCAGCGGGAATCTCTATCATCACTATCAGCGAGCCGTCGCCGAGCCACTGCTCCCTCTTTATCCCGTAGCTCTTGAGCGTCCCGTAGCACCTGTGCGCGTGCGCGGGCGGGACCTTCACCGCAACGCTTATCTTTTCAAATTTTATCGGGATTACCGGGAGCAGCAGCTTAACGATGCCCGGCACCTGCTCCCTCGGGTCCCTGAAGGGCTCTATGTGCACGCGCACCTGCTCCAGCGCGTTCTCCAGCCGCTGCATCGGGATGGGGGCCTTCGTGCGCGCATCTATCGCCTCGGCGCAGATTATGCCGAGGATTTTCTTCCTTGTCTCCTCCAGCTTCCTGCGCTTCTGCTCGGTGGTGAGCTGCACCTCGCCCTTCTCCAGCATTATCTTCAGTATCTCATAGATGTCCGTCGTGCCGAACGCCTTCTTTATCGCCTCTGCCTTGTGCCTCTCGCCCTTCTTCGCATCCTCAAACACCTCCTCCACCACCAGTATGTTCTTCAGGTCCTTCTTGCTTCCCTCCAGGTAGAGGTATGCGTTGTCCGGGTCCAGGAAAAGCTCGAAGTGCCGGCCCTCCCTGTCGTAGGATGCAATAATGGCTTTGTCTAATGACACCATAGAATTCCTCAGAATTCAGTGGAAGTATTCTTATGAAGAGGTGTTTTTAAACATTTGGGGCGCCAAACCAAGGAGCCTGTTGCAAATTACGGCGTAGGCGTAATCCCTGTGGTCCCCTAGTCTTGGGGTATTGGAGTCCTGTAAGTTTCCGAAGACCTGAAGACCATGCAAGACCTGAAGACCATGCAAGACCTGGAGACAACTGCAAGACCTGAAGACCATGCAAGACCTGAAGACCATGCAAGACCTGAAGACCATGCAAGACCTGAAGACCATGCAAGACCTGGAGACAACTGCAAGACCTGAAGACCATGCAAGACCTGGAGACCATGCAAGACCTGAAGACCATGCAAGACATGGAGACAACTGCAAGACCTGGAGACAACAACTAATTGGCATCGGTTTTAAATTTGCAACACCCTAAAACCAAGTATGGCCGGAAAGAGGGTAGTGATGGTTGTTGCGCCGGAGGGCTTCCGGGACGAGGAGTTCGCCGTGCCGCGGGATTATTTCCAGTCGCATGGAATCAGCGTGGCTGCCGCGAGCGTGCGGAAAGGGGTGTGCAGGGGAGTGATGGGGACGCAGGCGGATGCCACGCTCTCCCTTGCGGAGCTGAAGGCAGCGGATTTCGATGCGGTCGTGTTTGTGGGCGGCCCGGGCACCCCGGCCGTGAGGAAGGAGGGCGAGGCGCTCCGCATAGCCAGGGAGTTCTCCTCAGCCGGAAGGGTTGTTGCAGCAATATGCTGGGCCGGCACCATTCTCGCGAAGGCGGGGGTCCTGCGGGGGAAGAACGCCACGGTCTGGTTCGGGAATGATGCGGAGTACGGGATGGACACCGGAAAAGTGCTTGAAAAATCCGGGGCGCACTATACGAAAGAAGGGGTGACCGTGGACGGGAAACTGGTGACCGCGGACGGCCCGCGCAATGCCGGGAGGTTTGCTGAAGAGATTGTAAAGGCACTGGGGTGATGGCTATGGGAATCGGGGCGAGCTTGTCAAGGGGAGTGGACCTTACATTTGCAGCGGTGAAGGAGACGGTTGAGTTCCACAGGAAGGGCTTTTGGGATTACATAAAGTACTGGGCGGTTTCCGCCGGAATAGGGATTGCCGGCCTCATCGCCATGGCGATTCCTCCTGTTGCGTTATTCCTCGTTTTCATCTCAAATGCGCTCTCGGGCTGGGCACTGGTTGCGGCTGGGGCGGTGCTCGGCATCCTGTCCCTTGCGGCGCTTGCAGGCGCAGCCACCCTCTCAACTTCGGTGATTTTCGCCTCCATAAGGTTTGTTGCGGGCGGGCAGAAGGAGCCGTATCTCCAGGGGAGGGATTACGGCCCTGCGTTCAGGTACCTTGTTTTCTATTATCTCGTCATTCTTGCCGCCTCCGTGGTGCTCATCGGGATGCCGCTTGCGCTCATGTTCGGGCCGCTGCTGCTTGCGTCCGGTGCGGGTGCCGGGGCAGCCATAGCGGCAGTCACCGGAATGTTCGTGGGGATATTTTTCTTCTATGCCGGGATTTTCGCGCTTATGATCGTGGTTTACGCCTTCATGTTCGTATACATATACGGAGTCTATGAGGTCGCTGCGGACGGGATTGCTCCGGTTGCCGCGCTGAAGCGCTCATGGGCGCTGGTGAAAAGGAATTTCTGGGAGACGCTGCTGTTTTTCATTGCCGCGCTAGTGATAGCCGAGGTGCTGAATACCCTGCTTTCGCTTGTGCTGGTGCCGTTCTTCCTGCTCGCGGTCCTCACCCCGCTTGCATGGGTGCTGGTGGTAATCGCAGCAGTTGTGGTGAGCATCGTTGCAGAGGCAGCAATAGCTCCGGTGTACGTATTCTTCTGGCAGAAAATCAGGAGGCAGGCTTAGGCAAACCGAGAAGCAGTGAGGTCCAGTCGTCCTCCTTCCTTCTCGGAATGAGGATGTAATGCTGCGATTGGCTGATAGCAGTGGCAACCCCATCTACAAAGCAGTCAAGGCCAAGCCAACACCGAGCCAGAAAGAGCTGGCAGCGTTTGGGCAAAGATACCAGACAGCACAAAATTACAGAACGGAGCTGTTGCAATCAGTCTCTGATCTAGGAACTCTCAGAAGAACCTTGCGGTCACGGAGCAAAACAAACTACCCTGTGTTAGGTATCTTGGTGCAAGTTGTTTTCAAGGAATTTGTCGTAAAATTCGCGAACTCTCTCAGTATACCCAAGTGCATGGCCCGCTGTGACGAACTGGAGGAAGCCGTCGAGTCTTTTGTTGCAGATGCGCGGCAGTTTTTCCCCATCGTTTGTTGACGCAAGTTTTGGCAGGGAATCGTTGAACTCACGTTTCACATATGCCTCGACTACGTACTCAAGCCAGTCCGTGCTCTGGAGCCTTCCAGCGATTTTGAACAGGTGAAAACCCATCGATTCGTAAAGGCCGACATCCTCGGGCCTAATCGTAGGCGACAGCAATATCTCAAAGGGGTCTTCCCTGCGTATTCTGATGCATTCCGCGCGGAATGGATCCGCTATTCTCTCACCAGAAGTGCTGTGAAGACTTTGGAAAACCCTGTGCGCCTGCCTTGCATCACATCTATAAAGGCAGCCATTGTTTGCGAGCAGTTCCACCTCGCATTTCACCTGCGAGATGATTGCCCCTAGGTCAGCGATATTGCGGTTCGCATCTTGATGCAAGATTATCCTGTCAGCACCCCTCCCTTCTATTCTTTTTGCTTTGGTCGGTCCTAGTATGTCACACCAGCTCGAGGCAACAATCTTCAGCGGAAGGCTCTTTTTAGAGCGGTGCTCGGCAGCAACGTCCATAAGGAATGTATCGGTTATTGTTACTGCTGTTGCTCCCCACTCAGCTATAAGTTCCAGAAAGCCGCAAATCCTTTTCATGAAGTTGGTGTCTGTTAGTTGAGGGTGAACAATGGAATTGAGCAGGACATTGTAGCCCACACCATGCCTGCGCGCTTCACAAATATCTCTTTTCAGGCTTTCAGTGGTGGAGTGGGAGGTGACCAGTCTCGCAGAACCAGAAATGTCGGGCGGCGCGCTGCCAAAAAATTCCTCCAAGTGCGGCGCAAACCTCTTGGTTATCCTCGGAATGCAATCCCCGCGGTTGTTGTTTGCCACGCAGAATTTTGTTTTCGGACCCTCCATGATAAAAATGCTCATCTCCAGAATTTAAACAAGAGTGGTGGTATACCACCACAACATTTTAAAAGAGAGACATGCATCTATACGTCATGGAGCTATTTGAAGGCTTGACTAGGCTGGGGTTTGCGCGCAACGACGCACGCCTTTACGCAGCGTTGTTTCAGTATGGACCCCTCTCAGCCCCTCGGCTTTCCCGCGAGTTGCACATGCACCGCCGGAACGTTTACGATGCGCTTGAAAAGCTTGCGAAGAGGGGACTCGTGAGGCAGATAATAAAAAACAGGAAGCGCCTTTTCGAGGTCTGCCCGCCGTCTAGAATAGCGGATGCAATCAAGGAGCGGCAGGAAGAGCTGAAAGAGCAGGTGAAACTGGCTGAAAGCGTCGCGGCTGAGTTTGCTAGGCTAAAAGCGCCGACACTCCTAGCACGTGCCTTAATTTACGAAGGCAAGGATGGGCTGAAAGATGTTTTTGATGACATTCTCGCAACTGGCGCGGACTATGTTGTTTACGGTTCCCCCGGTATGGCACCCCGTATTTTCAGGAGCTTCATCGAAGACTTTACAGAAGAGCGCTGTAGGCGTCGAATTCGCCTTTCAATAATCTACAGTGATGCAGCGCGAAAGCGCGGCGAGGAAATGGCGAAAAAGCCGTTCACAAAAGTAAGGTTCATGCCTGAGAGATTTTGTTCTCCTAGTGAAACCATAGTTTACGGAAACAAAACGGCAATTGTGCAGTGGGCACCGGATTTTTTCGCAGTTGTCATCGAAAGCAAAGAAACTGCCCATGCACAAAAGGGTTTTTTCGAGCAGCTTTGGAAGATGAGCAAGGCTTATTGAATTTATTGAAACCAATAATTCCAATACCTGCCCACGACATAAGCGCTTCGTTTTTCGATGTTACTTCGCCATTTTTCTGTAAAGGCTTGGGCTTCCGTGCCGTGGGAGGTTTGGTGAAATATGCAAGATTATTGCAGTATGCTGTCTGCCACAAGCTAAAAACTTTCCAGCCGCCTGATCCTTTCCTCTATCGGCGGATGGGTTGAAAACAGGCCGGTCAGCTTCTTCCCTATCGGGTCCGCGAAATAGAGCGGGGCGGTGGTCTCTGTTGCGGCGCGCACAGGCAGGTAGTGGTCCCTTATCTTTTTGAGGGCGTCCCTCAGCCCGTCCGGATAGCGGGTGAGCTTCACCGCGGTCGCATCCGCAAGGTACTCGCGCTCCCGCGAGATTGCGAATTTTACGAGCATCGCAACAAACGGGGTCACGATTGCAAGGATGAGGCCGAGCAGCACAAGCAGGCCCCCTCCTCCCCTCTCCCTCCTGCCGCTGCCTCCCCAGAGGAAGCTGCGCAGCGCAATCTCGCCCAGGAACCCGATCAGCCCTACCATCACCACGGTGATGAGCATGTAGCGTATGTCGAAATTCCCTATGTGCGACATCTCATGCGCGATTACACCCTCCAGCTCCGCGCGGTTCATGTTCTCCGCCAGCCCGCGGGTGACCACGATTGCGGAGTGCTGCGGGTCCCTCCCGGTTGCGAAGGCATTCATAGCCCGGTCTTCTATCATGTACAGTTTTGGGGCAGGGATCTGCGCGGCAAGGGCAAGCCCCTCCACGAGGTTGTACAGGTAGGGGTTCTCTTCCTTTGAAACCGGCCTCGCCCCGCTCAGTGCTAGAAGCGCCTTGTCCCCGAGGAAATAGGAGAAGAGCGCATAGAGGATTGCAATTACCGCCCCGAGCACGAACCCGCCCCATCCCATGTCGAATATCATGGAGAATGCGGAAACCGCGATAAATACGAGAAAAGTAAGAAAGAGTATGAGCAGGAGCGAGTTTCTCTTGTTCGTGTCTATCGCATCGAAGAAGCCCGCCATCCCTGCACCTTCAGAACTTCACCTTCACAGGCCCGCGCTCCGCCTCGGCAACTTCGAAGTAGTCCTTCTTCGAGTGCCCGAACGCTCCCGCAAACAAGTTGTACGGGATTACTTGGATTGTCTGGTTGTACTCGAGAACGGAGTCGTTGTACGCGGTGCGGGCATATGCAATCTTGTTCTCCGTCCCTGCGAGCTCCTCCTGAAGCATCTTGAAGTTCTCGGAGGCCTTGAGCTGCGGGTAGTTCTCCGCCACCGCGAAGAGCGTCTTGAGCGTCCCTGCCAGCACGTTCTCGGCCTTCGCCTTCTCCGCGACGGTACCCGCCTGCATGAGCGCGGTCCTGGCTTTTGTAACATTCTCAAGCACTTCCCTCTCGTGCTTCATGTACCCCTTCACGGTTTCCATCAGGTTCGGTATGAGGTCGGTCCTCCTCTTAAGCTGCACGTCTATCTGCGCCCATGCGTTGTCCACGCGGTTCTTCAGCACAACGAGGCGGTTGAAGATAAGCACTATTGCGCCTATGAGCACAAGAATGAGCCCCCCGACACAGATGAGTGTTCCCAATCCCCCGAGCTCTAATACCTGAAGTATCATGCGCATAAATGGATACCAATCGTTTTTAATCCTTTATTGCGAGCTTTTCGCATGGCAGAGCGCATTCTCATAATCTCGGGGAGCAAGAGCGACGAGGAGGTAGTGAAGGGCATAACCTCCGTGCTGGACGAGTTCGGGGTGGAATGGAAATATGAGGTTGCTTCAGCCCACCGTACCCCTGAGAAAGTTGAAAAAATAGTGAAGAGCACCTTTGCGGATGTGATTATAGCGGTGGCCGGCCTTTCCGCAGCGCTCCCGGGGGTTTGCGCCTCCCACACGCTGATTCCTGTAATAGGGGTTCCGGTTTCCGCAAAGCTCGGGGGGATGGATTCCCTCCTGAGCATCGCCCAGATGCCTCCCGGCGTGCCCGTGGCCTGCGTGGGGATAGACAACGGGAAGAATGCGGCGCTGCTGGCGCTGGGAATCATAGGGATAAATGACAAGGATGTGGAAAAGAGACTAATTAGTTATAGGGAAAAAATGAGAAAATAGAAATAAAAGAAAATGAAAGAAAAGGGGTTCACTGCTGCAGTGCGAGCTCCCATCCATTTGTGCCGTTGGCTACCGAGCCATCAACCTCTGCGAGCGTTACGTTCCAGACGTTGCCGGCCGGGTCGACGTACTCTCCAAGGTCCTGGAGAACAACTTTGTTCTTCAGCACCCTCACGGTAACGGTGCCATCGGGGTTGACCTTCCAGGCGACGAGCATCTCCCTGCCTTCCACGGTTATGCTCTCCACGCCGCCTTCCCTCTGGTCGACGGTCCTTACAACAACGCCGTTTACGGTGATTTCAATAGACCCGACGTTCCTGCCGTCCCTGGGGGCGGTTTCGGTGACCAGCATCTTTACTCCTGATTCGGAGGTGTATGTTCCGCCAACTTCCAGCGGGTCCTGCGGCTGTGCACCGTCGTTCTCCGCAAGCACGATGTAGCCGGATTCGCTGACAGCGAGGACCACCATCTTCTTTCCGAGGAGCAGCACCTCCCTGTCAAGGTCCTGCGTGCCGAGCGGTATCGCGTTCTCGAATGTAACCGTCTCCTTTAGGAGCTTCTTGGTGAGGTCCTGGCAGACTGCGCCAACCCTCCCGGCGGGCTCCACCTCTTCGCCGGTCTCGTGCAGAGTCCATACGATTGTCTCTTTGCCATAGCCGGAATCGTATCCTTCGGGATACGCGTCGGGTGCGCCTTCCACGTTGCGGTCAACGCTGACGCACCAGACGAAGCTGTCGCTCACGACCAGCGCATAGCGGTTTCCCGCGGCGTCCGTTATGAATCCGCACAGCGTCACGGTCACCGTGGTGCCGTCCTCCATGATGACCTTCCAGGACTCGCCGACCCTCACGCCAAGGCGCTCTGAAATCGGGTTGCCATTCTGGTCTATGATGTTCGTTATAACGTTTCCGTCCTTGTCGTAGAGAAGGAATTCCACATCATTCTCGTTGAGGCGGACTGCCTTGAGAAGGTAATCCTCGGTGCCTATCCTCACTGCCACGCCTTCGGTGAAAAGCGCTTCGTTCAGGGCAAGGGGCGTGGGCTCGCCTGCGCGCACCGTCCTGTCCCTCAGGTCCGGGCACACGCCCGCAGGGCTCGGGATGGGCTCGAACTGCGCGGAGCCTTCGCTGCCACCGCATGCGGCGCTGACCATGCCGATGCCGGTCGCGGTCCCAACACCTAAAAGGGCATACTTGGCCCTCCGCCACGCAGACACTCTCCGCGCCATCCTCCGCGCGTGCTCGCGTACCCCAAGTTCCCGTCCCTGCGGAGCTGTCTCCGCGGGTGCAACAGATTTTGGTTTTTGGTTTGTCATCATTTCACCTACTTCCACAAATAGATATAATTTATACCCGGCAAAGGTTTTTAAATGTTGGTGATTTTGTAATTTCATGAAAAAATTGGAAGTGAGGGTTCCGCATATGCTGAAGAAGCTCAGGCGCGGCCCATCGGTGATGCTGCCCAAGGACGTGGGAATGATTGTTGCATATACGTGCATCGGGAAGGATTCGCTCGTTGTGGATGCGGGCGCGGGGACCGGGTTCAACGCGATAATGCTGGGGAGGGTTGCGAAGAAGGTTGTTTCCTACGAGAGGAGGGAGGAGTTCGCGAAGCTGGCGGAAGAGAATGTGAAATCACTCGGGATGAAGAATGTAAGAATAAGGCATGCAGACATAATGGACGGGATTGAAGAGAAGGATGCGGACCTTGTCACGCTGGACATGCCGGAGTCGGAGAAGGTACTTCCGCTTGCATACAAGGCGCTGAAGGAAGGAGGGTATTGCGTCGGCTATTTGCCGAACGTGGAGCAGGCAAAGGAGTTCTGCCTCGGGGCGCAGAAGCTTTTCCGGGAAGTATTCATGCTTGAGAACATAGTAAGGGAATACGAAGTGAGAGATTTCGGCGTGAGGCCGAAGCACGTCGGGCTTATGCACACCGCATATCTCGTATTCGCGAGAAAATAGAATATTTATAAGGAATTGTGAAAGTATTATAAGAATTCTCGGGCTCATAGCTCAGCAGCAGAGCGCTCGCCTTGCACGCGAGAGGCCGGGGGTGCGAATCCCCCTGAGTCCAAGTCAGTTTACTGTTTCCGGTTTCCAGTTTCCGGAACCCTAAACGGGAAACCGGGAACTCTCTGACCCTCCCCCCACTACACTTGGAAACTCCCAGCACGTGCTCCTTACGCATTTCGTTCAGTTTTCTGTTTCCCGTTTTCTGCTGCCTTCTCTCTGTTCTACCCACCCAGCACTTCATATCCCGCCTTCCTTATCGCATCCTTTATTTCCTTCACACTAAGCACATTCGCATCGTGCTCAATCCCAATCTCCCCGGTCGCAAAATTCACGACATTTACCTTCAACACGCCTTCCGCTCCCATCAGCGCTTTTCTTATATCTGCATCCAAGTCTACGTATTCCATACTGCGGTCCATGCTCCGAACACAGAAGGATACCCAGGCCCAGGCGCATCGGATGGGGGGAATAATTTCCGCTTCCAAGTTTTTGGCATCTGTGCGTTCGCCGGCTTTTCTTTCTTCCAATATTGTCCGTATTGTTTCTCTTCTCAGCTCCGCCTCGAGTACCTTAATTTCGTCCAATGTTGCTAATGTAAAATTATCGTATGCTCCGCCGCGCTTAACCATATATTGGATACTTCTTCTCAGAAGGGCAATCCTTAGGGCATATTCCGCTATCAGCTTGCTGCCTAGGTTTCCGGCGAGGCTCTTCCACCCCTCTTCATTTACACTTCTTTCCAGCCGTCCTATTGTGCACGGCATCTTTGGCTCCCTGATTATCGTCTCGGGCGGGACAACAGCCTTTATTCTTTCCCAGTGCTCTTTTTCCACCGGCCGTATTGCCCTTGCCAAAAAGTTCCTTTTCATCTTCTTCACCTCTTTCATACTTTCAAATTAACATTTGAAACAAACATTATTTAAAGCTTTCCACTTTCAAATGAAAGTGTGAATTAGGTGCCACCGTTGCATGAAGATGTATTTCATAAGGCCCTTTCAAGCGGGATGAGAAGGGATATTGTTTCCCTTCTTGCAAAGAAGGAGATGTACCTTTCTGAGCTTGCCGAGCGCCTTAAGAAAAAGCCCCAGAACATAGATTTTCACCTGAGGCTTCTGGAGGAAGTCGGGCTGGTCGGCAGTAGCGTAAAAGGCGGAAAGAAGTATTATTGCCTCAAGGACCCTCGCGTTGCTGATTTTGTTTCCAAAGGTGGGCCGGTCCCCCCGGAGCTGAGACCAAAGCCGCCGCATGAAATGGTTGCAGAGATAGGCGAAGAACTCAACCAAAGGATGGGACGGATTGAGAAGAGGCTGGAAAGAATAGAGCAGATTCTTGCGCGCGGGAAGAAATGACGCTTCTTTTTAAAAACCTATTATGGCTAATCTTTTTCTTACGGGGCTATGGCGTAACTTGGTAGCGCGGCAGGCTCCAGGCCTTCGCAAGAAGAAACCTGCATGCTAGGGTTCAAATCCCTATGGCCCCATGACAAGAGTTAAAAAGAATAGCGGACAGAATTACCTCCGCTTAAGGTGCAGAGTATGGCTTCTCAAACGCTCAACAATTTCGAACTTGCAAGACTGGTCGGGGCGAGGGCGCTCCAGCTGTCCCTGGGCGCGCCGCCGCTCGTAAAGCCGGAGCCGACGATGAGCTTCCTGGAAGTAGCAAGGATTGAATTCGAGAAAGGAGTAATCCCCCTGGCGATAGCGAGAGAATAAGGGCTTGTAGCTCAGCAGCAGAGCGCTCCGTTCGCATCGGAGAGGCCGGGGGTGCGAATCCCCCCAAGTCCAATTCAGTTTCCGGTTTCCAGTTTTCCGCATTTTTCTCATTCGGAACCTATGTAACCATGGTTACAACTTGTGTCTCTTCCTCAACTTTTGTTCAACAAGATTTCAGACGAGGAATTGAACTCTTTTAATACTATGATACGCATACATGCCGGTGCGTTCCAATGACCGCGGACGAGAAGATAAAAAAAGGAATCTGCCCGGTTTGCGACTCGGGCCTTGTTTTTCAGGAGGGCTGCAAGGCCTGCTTCTCCTGCGGCTGGGAAGCCTGCAGCTGATCCAGCACTTCTTCGAGGACCTCTTTCGTATATCCCCTCTTTATCTTCAGTGATGCAGCCCTTCCGTGCCCGCCGCCTGCTTCTACGAGGCTCCCCATCTTCCTTTTCACCGCATCGATCACCCTGCCTGCATTCACTCCCCGCAGCACCGCATTCTCGGTGAGCCTGAAAGAGATTCCCCCTTCCCAGACCCCAAGCACAACCACCGCACCCTCATGCATCACAAGCTCGAACGCGCGCGAAGTGAGCTTCCCCTTCCCCGGGAACTCCCTTGCGCTCACCTTCTCGAAATCCACGGTATAGACCGCAACGGGCCCCTCAATCCTTTTCTTCATCAGCTTACCCACCTCCTCCTTCACGCGCTCCATCCTCTCCCGTGCCTGGAACAGGATGGACGCATACAATTCCCTCTCCCCCAGCGCATGCTCGTAGAATTCCAGCCGGTTCCCGAACTCCGCATAGGTCGCCATATAATCTATCACGAGCGCCTTCTCCCTGTCCTCGTCCGAAACAGGCATTATTCCGCTCTTGTCACCGGCGCAGGCGATTTTCGCAAGCCACTCCAGATCCTTAATCCCGCACGCGCCCGCAACTTCGCAGGCAAGGTATCCGGCAGGGTAGGCGGACGCCTCCTCCTCTTCGCTCACCGCCCATGGGCTCAGGAAAACCGAGCAGAAGTTCTCCACGCCCTTTTCCGGAGGATGGTGGTCGATTAAGATTATCTCCGCCCCCCCGGCCTTCACTATCTCCAGCCCCTCCCGGCTTTCCTCACCGCTTCCGCAGTCCACAATCACCACAAGCGGGTTTCTCTCATGCCTTATGGAATTCACATCCCGCATCGCATCCGCGACGCGGTAAAGCGCAGAGTTCTGCTGGTGGCTCTGGACGTTTCCCAGTACTTTTGTGAGCGCAAGCGCACCCGCAACCCCGTCCGCATCGTTGTGGAATTTCAGCAACACAAACCTCCCGAGCTTCTTCGCCGCAAGCAGCTTCTTCGCAACCAGTTCCATCCGCTCCCGCAGCTTCTCAACCAGCCCATCAGCCAGGAGCTTCTCGTGCTGCACCTGCGCATTCTCTTCGGCCCTGCGGAGCACTGCTGCATACGCCGCAGGCCTCCTTTCCATCTTCTCCGGCTTAAGCACAAAGAACCCCCGCTCGCTCACCACGGTCCCGCTTACAAAATACGCATCTCCCATTTTGTAGAATTCCCTGGAATGCATTTCTACCTCGGCTTCCCCATCGCTAAGAATGTAGATAGTGTAATCCCTTCCTTTCTTCGCAGAGGAAACAACGCATTCCGCCTCCACGCGCTTCCCCTCGCCCAGATTCCGAAAACCCATGCATTCATTTTCCGCCCCAACCCTTAAAAAAGCCAAATGGAAAATCGTAGCATGCACAGGTTCCTTGAGCACACCGCCGATGTCTTCCTTGAAGCAAAGGCAAAAACCTTCCCCGGCGCCGTAGAAGATGCGATTGAGGGAACGTTCGAGCTTATAGGAAAGGGGAAGAAGGAAGACGCGCAATTCGAAATCTCTTACTCTGCGGACGAGCTGCCCAAACTGATCGTGAAGTTTCTTGAAACCCTCGTCGTGGAATGCGAACTGCAGAAGGTCTCCCCCCGGCGCGTCGAAATCATCGAAGCGGATGAGAACAAAAAAACCATCCGCGCAAAAATCTACGGAGAGAAAAAAGTCCCGAAAAACATCATAAAAGCGGTAACCTACCATATGCTTGAAGTGAAAAAAGAGAAGGCCTACTGGATAATCAGAGTGCTGTTCGACATCTAAGAAATGTAACCATGGTTACATGCCAGTTCTCTGTCAAACCATGAAGCCACGGGAGAAAAGGGAAATGAATGAGCGGCTTCACGGTTTGAGTTTCCGGTTTCCCGTTTTCGGTCGCGGGGCTAGGTTCCGCAGCTAAAAGGCTGGCAAATCTCTTCAGATTTTCTATCGGCTGTTGCCGACCCTTGGTTAAGGAGCGCCTCTCCAATGCTGTATAGCAACATCAGCATCGATGCAGCATGCACGATTCTGAAGTACCACTTGACATACGCCGGGCAGCCTCTTTGCGAGAGAGCTTTTTCTACGGAGGGCGAATAAAAAAGCCGGCATATTTCATTCTCAAAAAGTCTGCCTTTTTCAGTCAAACGAATAATGCTTCCTTCTACAGAAATTAGCCCATCTTCTTGCAAGCTCCGGAGCTTTTCGTTAATGCGATGCTTGCGCAAAAAGTGGGCAACTCTCCATTCCCCAACCACCTCGCATACGGCTTTCAGGTCTATTCCAAATTTTATTCCATGTACAATAAGTCCCGCAAAGACTTCTTCAGGGCTTAATGGCAATGCGTGCGCAATTGCCGACCCACGTTTGTTCATCAGGTCAATGTATGCCTCTGCACTTTCCACATTACGATAGAAAAAGCCGTTCGCATGAGAATATGCGGATGAACCTACGCCTACCATATCTGTTATGGT
This sequence comes from Microcaldota archaeon, assembly GCA_040753215.1. Classification (GTDB taxonomy): domain Archaea; phylum Micrarchaeota; class Micrarchaeia; order Anstonellales; family Bilamarchaeaceae; genus CAIXOA01. The sequence continues at coordinate 23,191 of JBFMEZ010000029.1, forward strand.
GCTGCTGCGGGCCCTCTTGAAACTGTCTTTAAATTTTCCACCCCTTACAAATTTGTCGCCATATTCCCGTACATACCCCAATTCCATCGTTCTTTCAAATATCATAATCCTGGCGATATGACTTTCCATCTCGTCACCATATTCTTGTGGCCTGCTTTCTATGAAACGAAAATCAGCAGCATCTGGTGTGGCCCTCTGGTTGTACCATGTCACTGAAGGCGGCAGAAGCTCTGCTATGATGTCAAGGTCGCGTTGAATCGATTCAAGCGTTTGGCCACGAAGGTCTTGAATGAGATCTATATTTACATTTTCAAATAAGCCCATTGCAGTCTTGACTGCTGCATGAGCAACTTCACCGCCATACCGCCTAGCGACGTTTGCAAGTACCGCATCATCGAATGATTGGATTCCAATGCTCAATCGGTTCACTCCTTTTGCCCTAAGCATTTCGAGCTTCTCCTTTCCTTCGGGGGCCATGATTGTGGGCGGGCTCCCTTCGATGCAAAAAGGCAATCCTTCGGCAGGAGCATAATTACTTCTAACGAAGTCAATCAATGCGCCCAGTTGGGCTCTTGAAAGTATTGTCGGAGTACCGCCACCAATATAGATAGAGTTTAGTTTCGAACCGTTTGCTCCCAATCTTTTCGCATATGCAGCAAGCTCAATCTTCAGGGCGCCCAGATAATCTTCTACGTCCTGTGTTCTGCCATGCGGCACGTCCGCATCATATGGGCAGAATGTGCAGCGTGTTTCGCAGAATGCTATATGAATGTATAAGTCGACTAACGGCCCTAACCGCTCAGCTGTCCAGACCTCGCTTCCAGAAGAGGGCCGCAGGGCAAAGAGCGGAGGGTAGGTGACAGTGGTATGCGAACCTCCCATGTCAAATCTTGATTTATGAATGCGGACTCCATCAAGCCCTATCTTCTGATAGATGGAATACGCCCGCCGGGCCAAGTCGCTTGGCAGATCGGTCTGAGGGTCGAATTTCCTAAAGGGAGGCCCGGGATTGGTTTCGTGGACGGTTCGTGCTGTCAATAGGCGCTTTCCCATAAATTATAACTATTGGTAAATGCTTTAAAATCTGCCGATAAATCCGCGACTTCCCAATGTATAGTCAATGTAACTATGGTTACAAAACCAGCTTTCAGTTCCCTGTTTACAGTTTTCGGATTCAGCAAGTTGATTATTTCTTTACTTTAAACATCCTCCCATGCCCTGGAATTATGTAATCCGCTGCTTCCAGAAGTTTTTTCCGACTCTCAATCAGCTTTCCCATGTCCATCCCCTTTGCCTGCGAATGGTCCTTCTGGTCGATATGAAATGCCTGCTCCTCGCCCTCAACCCACCAGATGACGTCGCCGGCAATCGCTATTTTCCCTTTCGAAGTATTAACTATAAGCGAGAGATGCTCCAGCACGTGCCCCGGCGTTTCAACAACCTCAATATCCTTCCCCAGCACATGCTTCCCGAACACCCGCAGCCGGTCCCCATCATACATCAAATTGCTGTCAAAGGTTACAAATTTCGCCTTCCCAAAAATCCCTGCAAGCAGAATATGGTCATGATGGCAATGGGACAGGAAAACATAATCAATGTCATCCGTACCCAAGCCCTCCCTCCCCAGCGCATCCAACAATTTTCTGCGGTTGCAGCCCGGGTCCGTGATTATTTTTTTACTTCCCGTGGTAACCAGACACGTGGTGGAGCTCGCCACCCACCCATTCCCCAGCTCTTTAGCGTACCCTTCAATCAAAACTTTCACTTCAGCCATGCCATTAAATTGAAATAGATTATTTATCAAACTTTCTTTTTGGAACACGGACTCAAGAAATTCTCCAGAAGCATCTTCCCACTACTCCCGGACACTTCCGGATGGAATTGCACGCCATAAATCCTCTTTTCCTTATGTTTCATGGCTTCATTATCGCACGATTCCGACTTTGCGAGCAGATAAAACCTATCTGGCAGGGTTATGTGCTCCGAGTGCTCCTCCCGAAAAAGAGAGCGATTCTTCACCCCCCGCCACAATTCATCATCCCTATTTATCTCAATTCGCTCTTTTTTATTGATCAGTTTGCCAATACTGATTCCAGAGCCGTATTCCAGCCCGATTATCTGGTGCCCGAAACAGATTCCGAGTATCGGGACTTTTACAGTTTTGACAAACCCAAAAAGTTTCAGGTATTTTTGCAAATCAACCTTAGTAAGAAGTATTGGAGCTCCAGAAATTATTATTCCGGAGAAGGATTCAAATCTGCAGCCCTTTATCCCATCCAAACCAATTACTCTGAACGAATAGCCCAACCCAATCAGATTCTTCTTGATTTCCTCAAGCCAAGAAGTGCCGCAATCAATGATGCAAATCATTTTATTTCCCCGGCTCGTACCTAACTCTCCTCCCTTCCACAATGTAGCGCCCTTTGGAAAAATTCGCCACCACCTTCCTCATCGTCTTATGCTCATAAGGAAGAATCCTGTCCGCCACCTCATGCACATCCTTGCAGTCCCCGATATATACTGCCGTCTGCTCAATTATGGGCCCCGTGTCCGTCCCCTCATCCACGAAATGCACGGTGCAGCCGCTCACCTTCACTCCGTGCTCAAACGCCTGCTTCTGCGCCTCCAGCCCCCTGAAGGAAGGCAGCAAAGCAGGATGTATATTTATCATCCTGTTTCTGAAAGGCTCCAGAAGCTCCCTGCTTATAATCCTCATATACCCCGCAAGCACGACCAGCTCCGCCGCCCTCCCTTTTAGGACCTCCGCAATCTTCGCATTCATCTCTTCCCTGCTTTTGAATTTTTTCCTCTCCACAACCTCAACCGGAATCCCGTTTTCCTTTGCTCTCTCAATCGCCTTCGCCTCCGGGTTGTCCGTAACCAGCACCACAACCTTCCCGTCTATCTCTCCTTCCTTAATCCCGTCTATTATAGCCTGTAAGTTGCTCCCCCTCCCGCTTGCAAGCACCCCTATCCTAATCATCTTTTCACTCTTATAGTCTCCTTATTAGTAATAATTATATTAATGGGCACGTCATGCCTCTCCGCGGGCACCTCCCCCACCACCTGAAAATCAAAACAAAGCCCCACCAGCACCTTCGGCTTCGGCCCCTCCCCCCTCAGATACCTGTCATAATACCCCTTCCCCATCCCCAACCTGTTCCCTCTCCCGTCCACCGCCACCAGCGGCACGACCATCAAATCGATGCCCTTCCCTCCGAACTCCTCGCCCACCGGCTCCATTATCCCATACGGCCCCCTCTTCATCTCCCCGTTCTTCTCATAATACACAAACCTGAGTTTTCCCTCTTTTACAATAGGAAGCAGCACCTCCTCCGCATGCGCCGCCTCCTCGACCACGCCCCACGTATCAACCTCATCTTTTTTGGACAAATAGAGCGCAACAACATGCGCACTGTGGAATTCTTCCAGGTCAAGCAGTCTCTCCGCAATCCTCCTGCTCATCTCATGCTTCTCTTCTTCCGGCATGTTCTTTCTGAGCTGTAGCATCCTTTTCCGCAACATATTTTTCTCTTCATTCATGCAATCATCTGAATGGCCGTGAGTTCCTTCTCAGCTGCATCAGCTCCGGCCCCGCAAACAGGCTCAGACTCCTCTTCGCCCTTTCCAGTTCCAGCGGGTCCATGGCTGCCCTCAGGTCCGCATCAATCAATACCGCCGGGTACGCGTAATTCCTGTTTATTTTTGAAAGCGAGGCAATCACTCCAACAACCTCCCCATACTTTCTTACTCCTTCAAGAAATTCCACCCTCAGCGGCCGGTCTCCGCCCACCGGCTTGATGTAAGTAATCCTCACCCTATCCCCCCACTCGCCCAGGTCCTTCAGCACCGCATGCTGCTTGGGGTTTGAGGAATAGTGCAGCACGCAGCTCCTCTCCCCCTCCCTCAGCATATGGTTCAGAAAAACCGTATCCGCGCACCTCTCTCCGGTGTGCTTCCCGAGCACCTCCATCATCCGCTTCCCGCGCGAATCCTTCACCACGCCCGCAACGCATACTCCGCTCTCCGCACAGAATCCGAACAGCTCCCTGTACCTCTTAATCAGCAATAAATAATCCTCATACAAAGCCGAATCCTCCCCCGGCTTGTCGCAAGCTAGGGGCACAACCGACCCGTCCAGGAAAAGATACTCCGGCCTCTCCTTCCTTGCGGTCTCCAGCGCATTCCGTATCTCCAGGTTCAGCCTGAAAATGGAGCGGTGCCAGTTCACCTCCCTCTCATCCAGCCCCGTTTTCACATCATAAGCCGGCTGAGGGAATGCCGCCGGGTAATACGAGCATGACTCCAGCCCTCCGCCTCCGTACACAAAAGTTGAAGAAACCGCCTTCCCTATGAGCAGGTCAGCCCCGTGCATCTCGTAATTGAGGATTCCGCCGTCCACCGCGCTGACTTTGGTGGTTTCCCGTCCCCAGTTTCCCGTCTCCAGCGGCATTATCAATGAAGGCTCAAGCATCTCCTGCGTCCTGGGCGCGAGCTCCCTCACCCTGGCCGCTTCGCTCTTCCTCCTGCCCTCAATCCGCGCAATGCAGTCCGCCGCTTTCCTGAGCTCTTCGAGCATATCAGTTTCCCGTTTCCAGTTTCCCGTTTCCCCCTTTTAACTTTTTCCCAGCCCCGGTTCCGCTAATCCGGTGGTCGTTCACGAACATCTATGTTTATAAATCTTTTCCCACACTAATACCATCATGAACACCATATTCAAAAATCTGTTCGCAGCACTTGCGCTGCTGGTGAGCCTTTCTTTCTCGTACAACATTAACACCTGCCAGGTGATAACAGCGCCCGGCACCTATTTCCTTACGGGCGACCTTTCCAGCCCTGCCGGCGACTGCCTGACCGTGCAGGTAGATAACGTTGACATCATGTGCTTCGACCGCACAATAACCGCGCCGTCGGACTCCTATGGCATCCGCATAACCGAGGGCAGGCAGAGCGTGCATGTTTACAGCTGCGTCCTTGAGAACTCCGGCGTCGGCCTCAGCGCAGGCGGTCCCGGCGCGGAGTCTTCCGACATACTCGTAATGAACACAATCTCCCGCAACAACGGATGGGGCTTCGTGTTCGCCCGCCTCACCAACTCCAGGGTGGAGAACAGCATCGCTTCCGGAAACCAGCAGGGCTTCTACATGACCGAGTCCACAGGCAACAGCTTTGTATGGAACAGGGCGGAGGGGAACAGCGAAACGGGCTTCTACCTCGGCTCTTCTTCAGGCAACACCCTCACCTCCAACACCGCTTCTGGCAATGGCAGGGAGGGCTTCGCAGTTGCACTCGAATCAGACAACAATGTTCTTGATTCCAACACCGCTTCCGGGAACGATGTCGGCTTCTGGATTGGCGGCACAGGCACCCTGCTCCCCGATGGCAACCAGCTGGCCGGCAACACCGTTTCCGGCAACAACCTCGGCATACAGCTCGTTTTCACCGGCAGCTCAAACTCCGTTTCCGGCTCCACCATCAGCGATAACTCAGGCGGCGGCATAATCGTAAGCCGGTCCCCGGGCGTGGCGGTAAATTCCAACACGCTCACAAATAACGGCGGCCTGCCGACCAACTACGGCATCCTTCTGTACCTTGCTGATGGCTACACTGCATCCGACAATTCGGTGAGCAGCTCTCCCAGGGGAATGGCCGTTCTGAACTCGAATGCAGGCAGCCTCGACAACAATTACATTTCCGGCTCCACGCAGACCCCCCTGCTCGTGCAGGACTCAACCAGCAACGAGATAATAGGCAACACTGTGGAGGACTCTGCTCCTGTGCAGCTCAGGGGAGACGCTGCGGACACTTCAATAATGGAGTTCACAATGAGGGGCCCGGCAGGCGAAGTCATGGTGCACATTCCTGTCTACGATGGCGACTATGACATTACCGTCGCTTCGGCGCCCTCATCCGCCCCGGCCGGCTACACGCCGCTCGGCAGGTACGTTTCGGTTGCCGATGTGGGCGGCGCAGACCTGCTCTGGCTCGGCATCCAGTACGAGGATTCCGACGTCGGCACCCTTGATGAATCCACAGCCATTGCAATGTCCTGGGACGGCGCGTGGAGCACCCCGGCCCCCCAGAACACTAACATCGCAACCAACACAGTTGAGATGGAGGACGCGGGCTCCGGAGTTTTCGGCCTCTTTGCAAGGCCCATAACGCCGCCCACCCCGCCTAGCGGCGGAGGCACCGGCGGAGGCGGCTCATCCGGGGGCACGACCTCGGGCGGCCGCAGCGGCAACGGTGCCCCGCACGTAGGAGTCCCCTACGTTCCCGGAGGCACGGGCACTACTACAACCACCACAACCACGCCCGCACCCAGCTGCACCTCCGATTCCGGCTGCGCTTCCAGCGAGGAATGCAGCTCCGGAAGGTGCGTTGCTCTGGAAGCAGGAAGCTCCTGCGGTACGTTCGATAACCACGAATGGGTCGACTACGAGTGCTGCGACTCATCCGACTGCGGCACCGGCGAGGTCTGCAAGGCGAACGAATGCGTGCAGATGGAGCCCATAGGCACAACCCTCTCGGGCAGCCAGCCCCTCACCGGCACCGAGGCGTCAAACCAGGGCCTCGGAAGGCTCCTCGCGGATGTCCCGTGGTGGGTGCTGCTCCTGCTCGTCCTCATGATAGGAGGGGGCATATACGCCCGCTACAGGATGAGCAGGGAGGGACAGCCTCCCGAAGAGGGCTCCGAAGAATACGCGTCCGAGGAGGAGCTCCCTCCCGCAGAGCCCGAAGAGGAGTAACATCCTCTTTTTCAAATTTTTCTTTTTCTATTTATTTTTGTATTCTGACAACAGGTTCGGGTTTCCGCATACCCATGCAAGCCTGTTCATTGCCGCATTCTTATCCGGAATAAGCATATGCGCGTTAAGCTCCTCAAGCCACGCCGTAACAATCCATGCTTTTGGCTTCCCCCCATCCACGAGCTTCTCAACCGCCCCCGCAATCAGCCCCGGCGCCTCCATTCTCGCTCCCCCCGGCATCCTTTTCGCAATGCGCAGTACCATTTCCAGGGCGTCCCTCTTTATCTCAGCCCTGCCGGCCTTAATCCCGTCAGCCAGTGATGTTACCCTCAAAATATCCGCGATGCAGAAATAAGCGACATCCCTGGCAATGTTGTCGTCCATGATTTCCGGCTCGGATGCGGAAATTATGCCCTCCGGAAAAACCGCCCCCAGCACCGCCCGCCTCCTCTTCTCCGCATCCCCGCCGTCCTCCTCCAGCATCCTCATGAACTCTTCGCAGCTCTTCGGCTTCCCCCTCACCATGATTGCAGCCGCATCCGCTGCGACCCCGCCCGGCATCGAGCCGACCAGGACGTTCATCCTCCTGCTCTCGGCCCTCGGTACCAGGCTGTCCATCTTCTTTCCCGATGGCCTCACCCCGCGCTCCTTTATGAATCCAGCGCTGGCGCGCAGCGCCGCAAGCCCGCCGCCCATCGCTTCCATGTTCCTTCGCAGCGCCTCCATCCTCATGCATACCTCCTTCGAGCCCAGCGTTTCCCCCATCTTCCCCACGATATCCGCGACAAGCCCCAGCGCCTCCAGCCCCTCCGCCAGCCCGGCCAGCCTCAGCATCGCCCCGATTTTCAGGAGCGCCTTCTCCCTGTCCTCTCCCTTCGCCCTCACCGCCTCCTCCTCATCCGCCCTCAGCATGACGCCTATAATCCTCTGGAAATCCGCCATCCCGAAATAGAATGCGTTAATCGCCTCCCTGTCCGCAAGTGTCCCCCTTCCCAGGAACTCATCCCTCCTTCCCCTGAACGCAAACATGAAAACTATTTCCCTTCTCCTGCGGCACTCCGCCTCATCGCAATCCTCCACGAGCGCCTCCTTCACTTCCGCAAGCGACGGCACTCTCTCCCCATACCTCCTCCTCACCGCCGCAAAGGCCGCCTTTTTCATTTCCCCTTCCGGCAGGGCATCCAGGAATGCCCTCCCATCACCGTTCCCTTCAGCAAAACTTGGCTCCCCAAAAACAATAGGCGCATCCGCCCGCCCTTCCCCACTGCCAAAAATCCGTCTCCATAATCCCCTTCTCGGGTTTCCCGCTCCCGGTTTCCGGTTTCCAGTTCTCCCTTCGGGCTCCGCAAACCGCACATTCCTGAAGGGGTCCGAAGGGCTGCCCATAATCAGTCTCCAGTTTCTATATCGCTGCGGCGATAACTCCGCATCGCTGCGGCAATGTCCGGCAGAATCTCCCGAGATTCCGCCATGGCAGAAACCTCAGGGTTTCCGCCATCCGGTTTCCGGTTTCCCGTACTGCCCTGTTCATAACGCGAATTCCCATCCTCCCAGACCATAATTATATATTATCCATAACAACAAATAAAAAGGATGCCTCTCCCGCCCCCTTCCGGAAAACCATATAAATGTTATAGAAGATACCACTCCGGTGAAAAAATGGGAATGTTCCAGAACATGGTGGATGCCCTTTTCCCGGACAAGCTCGTCTCCATGTGCAAGAAGGAGAAGGGTTCCGTCGGTGAAGGGTTTAAGTACCTGATAGTGGCCGGCATCGTTTCGCTCGTGCTTGGCTTGGTCACCCGCCTTGTGCTAAATGCGCTCGGCGTGGGCCTTGGAACCGCTGGCGCGGGGGCGGCGGCCTTCGATGTCGCCACCTACCTCATCGGGGGCGTAATAGCCTTGGTAGTAGGCCTGGTGCTCACCTGGCTGGTGCTGAAAATCGCGCACCTGGCAATCACGGCGCTCCTGAAGGCAAAGGCCGGGTTCGGCCAGATGTTCTTCTGCGTCGCGGTCCTGTGGTCCGCGGTGCAGATCCTGAACTCCGTGCTCAGTCTGCTGCCGTGCATAGGCGCAATCCTGATGATACTGCTGTTCCTCTACTCGCTCTACCTGCTGTTCATGCTGTTCAAGGCGGTGTACGGCTTTGATACCGGAGGGGCAATCGCCGCGCTGGTCGTGCTGGTCGTGGTAAGCGTCGTGATATACGGCATCTTCGCCCTCGTGGTGATGGCCGCGCTTCTCGGCCTCCTAGGCCTCGGCGCGCTCGGCACATCAGGAGTCCTGGGCTTCCAGCCGGTCGTATAGAAGTTTCCGGTTACCGGTTTCCAGTCAAACCGTGAAGCCAGGGACGAACAGGGGACGGGAGGGCGGCTTCACGGTTTGAGTTTCCGGAACTTCCTATTTTTATTCTTTTTTCTCTTATCCTACTTATGGAACTCAAACAGGCCATCGTCATTCGCACCGACCTTGACATGGGCAAAGGCAAATTATGCGCCCAAGCAGCACACGCCTCCCTCTCCGCCCGGAAAAACGCGGGGGAAGCGTCCCCCCCATTTTTACCGGTCATTCTGACCCCCCTCCACTTCCCTTAGCCATCCTTGGCACGCCTCCTTACGCACCTCCGCGCATCTAATATCAATATATATCTATCATAACCAATCATTACTTATGGAACTAAAACAGGCTATCGTTATCCGCACAGACCTCGGCATGGGGAAAGGAAAATTGGCTGTACAAGTGGCGCACGCCTCCCTCTCCGCCTACAAGAAGGTTTCCCCGAAAATCCGCGACGAGTGGGAGCGCACCGGAATGAAAAAAATAGTCCTCAAAGTAAATTCCGAATCCGAGCTCTTCAAATACTTTGAGGAATGCCGGCGCGCAGGAATCCCCTGCTCCCTCATCCAGGATGCCGGCCTCACCCAAATCCCCTCCGGCTCGCCAACCTGCTTCGGTGCGGGCCCCTGGGATGCGGAAGGGCTGGACAAAATCCTCGGCAGACTAAAGTTATTATAAACCTTATTTACTCATCCCTTCCTATGCTCCTCTCAAACACCGACATAAGGGAATACCTGAGGAAGGGGAGGATAAAAATCCGCCCCCTCAAAGAAGAGCAGATCGGCTCGGCCTCCGTTGATTTGACCCTCGGGAGAAAATTCTGGCTCTTCAAGAAGCAGTTCATAAGGAAGAGGGTGGACCTCTCAAAGGTTGATTCCAAGGCAGCAACGCGCGTCTTGCACACGAATTCCGTTTCCCTTGCTCCCGGCGGGATGTGCCTCGGCATAACCCAGGAAAGAATTACCCTCGCCCCAGATATAATGGGCCGCCTTGAGGGCCGCAGCCGCTACGCCCGCATGGGCCTTGGGGTGCACATCACCTCCGCCATCGTGCAGCCCGGCTCGGACAACCACCAGGTCCTTGAAATAGTAAACAACGCCCCCTTCACCTCTGTCCTCCATTCCGGGATGCGCATCTCCCAGATAGTGTTCTACCAGCTACGCTCGCCCAGCACGCTCCCCTACGCAAAATTCGGCAAGCTCGCCCGCAGGCAATAAGATTATATAACCCGAAGACGCGCACGCGGGCGGAATCCGCATCGCCCAAGCCTCATTTATACACAACAATCTTCTTTATCTCCGCAAGCAGCTCCTTCTCATTCTCACTTAGAGAATTTACCCGTTCTTCCCATTTGAAAACCTGCCCCTTCCCCATCGCCGTATAAAGCACATCCCCTTCCTTAACGTCCTTCCCGAGCACAATCTCATCCGATGAAACCGCCACTTTCGCCCCGCTCTCCGCCTCTTCTATCGATTTCCCTTCGCTCTGTATTCCTTTTACCTCCCCGACATCCGCCCCTTCCGCGCTCATGAGCCTTACCCCCCTCTTCAGCTTCCCCGCCTCCACCTCAATCCCGAAAACCGCGGGCTTGCTCAGCCTGAAGAAGAACCCCTTCAGCACCTTTATCCTCGCGGGCCACGGCAGCTCCGCCTCCAGCTCCCTCTTCTCCCTCCCCCTCTCCTCCGCCTTCCATGCCTCGTAATCCTCTATGAACTTGTAAATCACGTTGCTCCAGATGATGGGGACTCCCCCCGCCTCGGCCTCGCTTCTCGCCTCGTCCATGACCTCCACGTTGAACCCGAAAATAACCCCGTCATACCTGTTCTCCGCCCTCACCGCCTTTGCCGCAGCCACGTCCGCCCTAGCCACAGCCCCGATATCCGCCTTCCTCACCTTTATCCCGTTCTTCGCAAAAAGCGCAAGTATCGCCTCTATGCTTCCCAGCGAATCCGCCTTCACTATCACCCCCTCCTCCCCGCTTTCAAACAGCAGCTGCTTCGCCTGCGCCTCTATCTCCCTCTTCTGCTCCTCAAAATCCTTCACCACGTAAAGGGGCGAGCCCGGAATCACGCCCTCCAGGTCCGGCGCCAGTATTTTCACTCCAGCCGCCGCCTCTATATTATCCAGATAGGTGTATTTCTCCTTCGCGCCCTTCGCCAGGTTCGGCTCAAGCAGCGCCCTCACTTTTGTTTTCCTCACCCCGCCCCTGGCAAGAAATACTATCTCATCCCCCTTCGCAATCACGCCATCGTACAGCACCACGTCCACGGTGCTCCCCAGCCCCTTCTCCTCCTTAACCTCCAGCACTGTCGCCTTCCCCTTCCCCAATCCCAATTCCAATCTCTTCTCCATGAATTTCTGGCTAAGCCCCGCAATCAAGAGCAGAAGCTCCGCCAGCCCCTCCCTCGTCTTCGCGCTGAGCGGTATGATCGCCACCTGCTTCCTGAAATCCGCAATCCTGTCAAACCTCTCGCAATCAAACCCGTGCGTCGAGAGCGCCCCCATCAGCTCATAGATTTTCGCATCCACCGCCTCCTGCACGTGCGGCGGCTGGTTCGCGAATGATTTCAGGAAGGAGTCCGTGCCCTGCTTCTTCCACCCATGAATCAAATCTATTTTATTCGCCGCCACCACAAAAGGGGTTTTGCACTGCTTGAGTATGCGTATGCTCTCAATCGTCTGCGGCTGGAACCCCTGCGCCATGTCCACTACGAGAATGGCCATGTCCGCGATGCTCCCGCCCCTCTCCCTCAGATTCGTAAATGCCTCATGCCCCGGCGTATCAATAAACAGCAATCCCGGAATCCCGATTTTTATCTTCATTATTTCCGCAACCGGCGCAGAGGTCTTCTCTATGGCTTCGCGGGGCAGGTAGCTCGCCCCAATCATCTGTGTTATCGCTCCCGCCTCCTTCGCCGCGACGGCGGTACCCCTAACCGCGTCGAGAAGTGTGGTCTTCCCATGGTCCACATGCGCAAGCAAAACAATAATCGGGGACCTCAGCTTTGCCATCTCAATCAACTGCACACAATGTTCGTTAACGAACAGTTATAGAAATAGAAGTCGTTCGAATAAGTTAAAAAGCAATAAGAAAAAGCGTAAGAGTTCAAGATTTTCCCGAGACCGTAACGATTTTTGTTGAAACAGTATAAAGCCAGCCTGACCAAAGAGTTTGGCTGACCGATAAGGAGGTTTCAACTATGGAAGAATTGATTACCAAGGAACGCGCCAGAGCGTTCATTAAGGCGAATAAGATTACGAATGCCGCCCAATGGGAGGAAGCCATCCTGGCAAGTGGCAAGGCCGTCATAGAGGCCATGCTTGAGGCTGAGCGGGACCAGCAGCTTGGCTATGCCAGGAACGACGTCAAAAACAAGGATACGGATAATTCCAGGAATGGGTATAGCCAGAAGATAATCCGTTCCAGATTGGGGCAGATGTGCCTCGGCATACCTCGGAATACCCATGGTGAGTTTGAACCTACAATAGTGAAGAAACACGAAAGGGAGATTTCCCATGAGGTTGAGAATGCCATCCTCCTGCTATACGCCAAGGGCTTGTCGATGCACGACATCACCTCATATATGGAAAAAATATACAAGGTGCCGGTTTCCGCTGAGACAATCAGCCGGATAACCGACAAGGTGCTGCCTGCGGCCAATGCCTGGCAGAACCGGCCTCTGGATGACGTCTATCCTATCATTTACCTGGATGGAATCGTTTTCCACGTTAACCAGGATGGGAGGATCGCAAGGAAGACTCTTGGACTGAACCCCTGTTAGCGTACCAACAGTTAAGAGACAAAGTGGGGTGTAAAGTCCATGAAAAAGAGGGTGTATCCAAGAGAAACCAAGATAGCGGTGTTGAATGAGCTCCAGGCAGGAAGATCGGTTGCAGAGCTGTGCAGGAAATACGAGATAAATGCCAACCTCATTTACCGTTGGAAATGCGATTATAAGAAAGATCCAGAACGCGCATTTTCTGGCAAAGGAAACATAAGTACTGCCGAGGCAAGGATTGCCCAGTACGAGAGGCTCGTAGGGCAGCTCTACGCCGAAAACCGGCTTTTAAAAAAAGCCTTGGAAAGGTTAGAGCGGCTGAAGGCCGAGCAGAAGCTAAGGGGTTGATACCGATGTTTTACGAAACCATAAAGGAGGAAAAACGCTCAATAGCCCTTAGGCCAGCTTGCAGGGCACTTGGTGTGAGCAGGAGCGGCTATCTCGACTGGGAAAAACGAAAGCCAAGGCAAACATCGGCTGAAGATCAAAAAATCCTCAGCCATATGCAGTCCATTGCTGAGGAGTTTGGATACTATGGATATCGACGTATAACCAAGGCACTTAGGCGACAGGGAGTTGTTGTGAATCATAAGAGAGTGCTTAGGATGATGAGGGAGAATAGCCTGACGATAAAAATGAAGAAGTTCAAGCCAAGAACAACAGACTCAAGCCACTCTCTGCCGTCATTCCCAAACCTTGCAAAGGGTTTGGTGGTAGACCATATCAACCAGTTATGGGTAGCGGATATAACCTATGTTCCACTCGACGATATTTTTCTTTACCTGGCCTTGTTGATGGACGTATTCAGCAGGAAGATCGTGGGATGGCAGTTGGGCCGGAATATTGATACGGAGCTGTGCCTCGATGCATTGAAAAGGGCGTTTGCATCGAGAAGGGGAATGGACCTGGGCGGCCTGATCCATCACTCTGACCACGGGAGCCAATACCTTTCCAAGGAATACATATCCCAATTGAAAAACAGGGGCATCCAGTCCAGTACAGGAGAAACAGGCGTTGCTTACGACAACGCCTTTGCTGAGGCGGTAAACAAACTGGTCAAATACGACGAAGTTTACAGGTCCAAATATGAGTCTTTTGAAGATGCGTATCTCGGAATCAAAAAATACGTGGGGGTGTACAACAAGAAGAGGCTTCATTCGGGCATAGGATATTTGCCGCCGGATGAGTTTGAGAAAGCATTAAAAAATTCTCTTATCTAGTGGTACGCTGGAAGGGGTGCAGTCCAGCATGTTGTATATGGCATCACAATCTCAGGCAGGAAGGAGATCCTTGGCATCTGGATAGGGGAGGCGGAATCTTCGAAATTCTGGGCCAAGGTATTGATGGACCTACGCAACAGGGGGGTGAAGGACATCCTTATCGCAGCCGTAGATGGGCTTAACGGCTTCTCTGAGGCCATCAGTTCGATCTTCCCCCAGGCTGAGATACAGAAGTGCATCGTGCACCAGATAAGGACTTCGTGCAAGTTTGTGAGCTACAAGGACCTCAAGCTGTTCTGCACCGGCATGAAACCGATCTACCATGCCCCCAATGAGCAGGCAGGGCTGGCTGCGCTGGCTGAGTTTGAGAAGAACTGGGGCAAGAAATATCCGTATGCCATCAAGAGCTGGAAGGAGAACTGGGCGTCATTGGCGACGTTCTACAAGTACCCGGAGGAGATACGGCGCCTTATCTATACGACGAATCCCATAGAGGGATTGAACCGCAGGCTGAGGAAGGTCACCAAGACCAAAGGTTCCTTCCCTTCGGATGATGCACTCTTCAAGCTGCTTTATTTGGTGGTTGAGGACGTAAGCAGAAAATGGACAATGCCGATTGACAACTGGGGGCTCATCCTCCAGCAGCTGAACCTGTACTTTGGGGAACGGATGGGTGCATATGCAGACTGCGTAATTCCAGGCATGTTGCCGGCATCCGCGGTTAGCGGATGCACTGTCCCGCTAGCGCGCGGGACGAACGAACGCTTATATTTTTTGTGTTCGAACGCTTGTTTGCGGACGAAACGCGAGCGCGAGATCAGTTTTTGGTTTTGCGAACGCGAGCGGACGAGCGAAGCGAAAGGCGTTTCAACAAAAATTATGACGGACCCCCTGCGCCAATCTATGGCACAACCTATTCAACCTCTATGCCGCTTAATTCTGTCCCACAGCCGGTTTTGGCATTGGCCGCGCAGGCTTGGACGCAGACCCACGCCGTAGCCATTAACATCAAGCAATGCTAAATATGCCAGAATTGACCTGTTTCCCACCGGTTGCCCTTTCCATCTGTTTTTTGGCTTCTTCCATCGCTCGAACCAGTAGTTCTATAGGGGTGCCGGCGGGGTGGTAAATCAGCATCAAAACTTCGCTGGTTTCTAGGGTTATGCAGGTCCTGCCAGAATCTGCGGTAGGCCCGCCAAATATCGAGTTGGAATCTATTGTCACGATCCGGTTCTCGGCATTCATAGGCTTGCCACCTATCCCCGCATAAGTCTGGCCCGGACTGCCGATTGACACTGTCACGGTTTCCCCTTCTATTTTCCCGATGTCGTAAACCCCGCAAGGGCATCCGGTCTGAAGTGATACTACATTGTTGATGTCAACAACGCTGTTCACCCGATAGATGCCTGAACCTCCAACTACCCTACGCATAAGCGCTTCGCCGGATGGCCGCTCCTTGGTCGG
Organism: Microcaldota archaeon; assembly: GCA_040753215.1. Lineage (GTDB taxonomy): Archaea > Micrarchaeota > Micrarchaeia > Anstonellales > Bilamarchaeaceae > CAIXOA01. The sequence continues at coordinate 38,740 of JBFMEZ010000029.1, forward strand.
GTCAAGCCCAACGCTTGAGAAAAGCGTACGAATTCCTTGTATAACCGAGTCGCCGGAAATCTTGGATGGATCCGCGAACCTTTCTCTCACCTTCCTGCATGCAGAATCAACCGCCTGGTCGACGAGCGGGTTCTTCTTTTGCACCTTAACCCCGGTAAAACTCATGTGCCCCAGGTTAAGCCCCTTCAATCTTTCCCTTGCGCCCTCATCCACCTTAAAAGCCATTTGCCTCATCAGATTCACCTCAATCTCCCCACGTGCAGGACGCCGATCCCGCCAAACTCAATGCGCTCGTAATCATAACCTGCATCAACCATAAGCCTTGACACGACTTCAGGATGATATGCATATGACCACAGGCCATCATCCGAACTGAACAAAACCCCGTCGCGGGTCTCGTTCATGATTATGTTTTTGTATCCGCTATTTTTATAATACCACGACCGTGCCTCGTTTGCACGCAAATCTGTCCCATAGGTGAATACTGCTATGCCGACACCGGCTTTTCTTGCGGCATCGATTGTCTGTTCGGGCCTCGCAGGTATGTTGCCAAAACTATTGAAAGGGAAGCAAGCGACTATTCTAGACGCGCCGCCAGGAAACCTTTTTACAAATTCCGGCAGATTGAGAACGTCCTCGACATGTGCTTCGGCAGCCTGGCTACCATGCATGCGTTTGATTCTTGAGTTCAAGCCCTCAACCAAGCCCGGCACGATGTCAATCCCAACATATCTCTTTCTGGCATGCACCGCTTCATCAAGAAAGAAGCCGATATCCATACAGCCTACTTCAATCAATGCATCATACCTGCCGTCCAAAAGCAGCGTTTTTGCCAGCTCCAGCTCCGAAGAAAGGAAGTCCTTTATCCCCTCTGGGTAATTACGCTCATCCACCAGGCTAAGGCCAGCTCCGGAATAGAACTCACCCCGCGGAATAGATGGGGCTGGAAGGGCTGGACTTCGTCCAGGTATCCTTGCCTCGGCCCTTTGCATGTTTCTTGCGGCCCCCCATTTTGTAAAGGTCTCGTTGTGAATGAACCAAATGTCCTCTTCAGTCAATCTTGCCGGGATGACCCCGGGGAAGGCTTCCTCAAAAAATGAATAAGGAGGAAAAACTGGAGGTGCTGTGGTTTGCGTGAATGCTGTCCCTACATCCGCCTGTACGCCATCCGCCAGGGTCAGCCTTGTAGCCGGGTGGTATGTTACTATGTTGGGGCTCGCTACTAGCAGGAGACCATCCTCGATCAGGGCGGCAGTCTCGTCTATTGTTTTCTGCATTGTCTGCCTTGTTTCTCCGGGCAGCCCGAACAACACCGATGAGCCGACCATTATGCCAGCATCCCTAGCAAGACCAAGGGCCAGCCTGACCTGCGCCAGCCAGTCTGAAAGTCCTGCCTTGCGCCTCTTGTCTATGCCTGACATGACCTCTTCTGCGAGGCTCTCTATGCCGATATATAAATAGGAACAGCCCGCGGAACGCAATCTGGGCAGCAGTTCCCGCGATGCATCCTGCCCATAGATACGGACAAGATGGTTCACCGTGAGCTGGGCGCCCCACTTGATGCTAATACCTGCTCGCCTCATCTCAAGCATCGCTTCCAGCAACGAATTTATCCTGGCGAGGTTTCCGCCGCATAGCACCGGATCATCAAAGAAAAAAGCCTCGGCGCCGTATTTTGTGTATGACCGCAGAAGGCGTTCAAAGAATTTTGGATCCGAGGATGTTGTCATCCGACCAACTACGGAAGCTGACTCGGAGCAATATATGCATCTGAACGGGCATGAGTGGGCAGTGTTTACGTGCGCGGTGAGTTTGGAGCGCCCATTGGAATCCTTGAACACAGGAAACCTGGCGCGTATCGCAAATGCATCGTATGGGAACGGAAGGTCCGCAAGGTCTGTAGCACCGCCACCAGTCATCACCGATTCCGAAGTTAAGCCATCAGCTAGGTAAGTTATCGCCGCGGACCCTTTGGCAATCTTTAAATCGTCCAAATTCTGAGACACGGCCGAAACAATCTGCTCTTTTGTCACGGATTTTGTTTCTATGTCCATGGCAACCGAGATGCATTTCATGAGAAAGTCAAGAGCATAGTACCCTTCCCCGGAAATAACAAAATCCACTACGTTAGGGACTTTCCCTTCTGCCATTGCGGCTATTATGCTGCCAGGACCATGGGACACGGAACCGCCCTTCACCCGTATTGTTTCGTCTGCATGCCGCCCGCCGAGGATGATTATGGTTTCCGGAGCCATTTGTTTTATCATGCTGGAGATTTCTATTGCGTAAGGATGGGCAGGAGACACACTGCTTATCAACACGACTTTCGGGCGCACGCAGGCAAAAAGGCGCTCCAACAATGCGCGGGAATCACTGTTCCATACCCTAGGGTCGAAAACAAGCTGGTCGGTATTTTGGCGTTGGCCCTCAAATTGAAACGGGGCTTGGGATTGCGAAGCGATGATTTTCCGGTATTCCTCGTCTGGAAGCATGTCCCAAGCCGGGTAAATGTCATTGTAAGGTCCAACTCTAATCTCAGGAAATCCTGCGCGCGACCCCCGTTCATCTACTGTTTGGAGTACCTGACTGATAGGGTAGCTAAGCGCGGTGTACAGGCACATCGGATCACCCGGAAATTCTATCTTGCTATCTGCCGACGCCAGTGCCGGAGCAACAATAGAAAGAACCCGATAAGATGCTGGCTTCTCCGCTTTCGCCGCAGGGGTTAGGCAACTCTCCATGAGTTTATTCGCCAATTGCCGCCTTCTTAATAAGAGCATTTGCTTGTATTCGTCCCTGGTGAGATGGCCCAATCTATTTTGGAGTTTTCTTAGGACAGCATGCATCAATTAATATTATGTGTTGGGATATCCTTAAAAATAGGCGATTATAAACGAAATGCCACCGATTTTACCGGTCTTACAAGGTACTTTGCAAGCATCATGAATATATCGCTTTCGCGTTCGTTGTAGCGGAACTGCAGTTCCTTCAGATACAACGGAAATTTGTGTGGAGACACACCGTGATGCTTGATCAAGCGCTCCTTTGCAAAGGCCCAGAAACCCTCCAATCCATTGATGTGCACCTTGCCCCTGACAAAGTGCTTGGAATGATTCACGCGCAAATGCTTGTAGCCGCAGAACATCAATGAATCATAACCCTTGTACTTATCAGTGTAAACGATGCTTCCGCGCCTCACTTTCCGTATTGTTGAATGGATCAGGGTTGTTGCCTGCACATTAGGTACGGCCTGGACAGAAACCCTCCCCCCTCTCTCTCGAGAATTCCAAAGACTGGCACCTTTCCGGCTGCTCCCCTGCCACGCCTCCCTTTCCTCTTTCCTCCAAAATAGGATTCGTCCAATTCAACTGGCCCTTTGATATATGGATCCTTATGGAAAAGGACAATGCAGCGCCTTATGGTATCAATAGCCCGCAAGGCTGCCGGATAACTGATTCCAAGCTCCCTGGCTATCCTGTTTGTGCTCACTTCTAATGTGAAAAGCTTCAAAGCCCAGAGCCACTGTTTTGATGTGAGCCTGGCCTTGGAAAGCCAGCGGTTTGTGAACTCCCCAAAGTCGGATTTGCAGCGCCTGCAGCGGTACCGACCGCTGCCCAAGCGGTACGGATTTCTGCGCCCGCAAAGCGTGCAGAAAATATGCGTGTTTTTTCGACACAACTTCTTCCAAAACCGAAGCGAGGTTTTTTCGTTTTTTACGACGCGCTCGAACTTTCCAATCTCCATCGATACCACCAATTTCTGGTGGCAAACGGTTTATAATTCCCTAACATTAGTAAACTATCTCCTTCATCTTTTTCTTCTTGAACGCTTCCTTCAGTTCCCGTGCAATCCTTCTCCCCGTGCTTACATGTTCCCCGTGCGTAAACTCCGCATAAGGATGATATAGTATATTGGTCCCCGCCACAATCCTCGCAGAAATCTCAAACGCATAAATATCCAGATCCTCGGTCACAATCGTCTCCACGCAGAAAGGCCCGTGCATCCCCCCGAACAGTTCCTTCGAAGTATTGCACACATTCCTCCCAATCTCCATCATCGGCGGCAGCAGTGATTCCCTCATCACCATGCTCGCATTCCCCATCACAGTAAAAGACAACGGAACCTCCCCTCCCGCCGCCACAGCCCTCGCAATCTCATCCGCATTGCTCTCCACCCTCCTGTCCAGCCCCATCAGCTCCACGCGCCCATACGAGGTCCTGAAACCCGCCTCCGAGAATGCTGAATGGAAATAATGCGGATAAGCCCTTACCCCCACAATAAATTCCTGGATAAGCGCCTTCCTCTTCCCTATCTTCTCCCGATAGTCCTTCTCGCTCTTCACAATCATGTACCCCATGCCGCCCTTTGCTCCCGGGAATTTCACAATCGCAAGCCCATCTATTTCCTCCGGCTTCATCACCCTCGGAACCCTCAGCCCCGCCTTCTCCATCCACCCGAACATCTTCATGCGGTCTCTTTCAAACTGCAGGCTCCTCCTGTTCCCGAAGACCGGCACCGCCATCTTATCCAGCCTCTCGCCCACATACTCCACAAATGAGCCGTGCGGCACGACCACCGCCTCCCTCGCCACCAGCTCCCCCGCCGGCACATCTGCCAAAGAATCCACTATAAGAAACTCATCCGGCCTCGCATAGGGAAAAGATTCGTAGAATTCCATCCTGTCCTTCGTGCATATCCCTATTGAATGCACCTTCTCCTGCCTCGCGCCCTGGAATATCTGCAAGGCGGAATGCGAACACACAGTCGCAATGCTCAATTTCTTATAATTAGATAGTATTCCCTCTATTTTGCTTTTCTCTACTATTCCCATATAACTAATGGAGGGAGAAAATATAAAAAGCAAAGTGCTTCCACATACATATATTTTTAAACACTTTTCCACAAAATTCTCTTATGGCACCCCCCGCCAAAATATTGGTATTCGACACTGCAGACACCATGGAGCCGGCGCGCCCCTTCGACACAGCCCGCCTTCCCGGCAAAGCAGGCCGCAAGCCCGCCCCGGATGGGATAAAATCAAACCGCGACCTTTTCTACGAAGACCAGTGCTCGGCCCACCTCGTCCGCTTTTACGACAGCACCCGCGTTCTCTCCGAGAGGATGAAGGACGCTTTTGGCATAAGCTCATGCCTCCCGAAGACAAGCAATGAAGACCTTGCTGAGGAATGCATCCTTGCGCTCTCGGAAACTATGCAGGACGATTCCGAGCACCCCTCACTCCGGATGGCCTGCGCAATTGCCATCGGCTCATCCGGAATAGAGCACCTGGCTACAATCATGGAAAGAGTCCTAAAATCCGATTCGTCCATTCCCTCCAAAATACTCGCTCTCAAGGCGCTCTCCATCGCAAGGACCGAAGAAGCCCTGCAACTCCTCACAATAGTAGCAAAATACGGCGACGTGGATGAGGTCTGCTTCGCAGCAGCGAAGGAGCTCGCCTCCCTCCCCCTCTACCAGGCACGAAAGGCCGCGGAATCCATCCTGGACTCCCTTCCCGAAGCCTACATCCGCCATCCCGAATTCGCTGCAGAACTCCGCAGGCTTCTGGCTGAAAGCCCGATAAACTGATGTGTTTGATTCAGGTTAATTCAACAAAATACACGTTACATAACTTTATAAATCCTATCACAGGAAAATATCCTTATGGCAGATAGTAAACCAGGATCCGGAGCGCCAAGAATAGGCTTATTCCTGGAGCAAAGGCCAGTCCCGCAACATGGGCAAAGGCAGGTGATGGAACCTAGGCTCGAATTCGTGAGGGAGCATCCCTTGCTGGAGCTCACGGCTTTCTACGACAGGGCGAACAAGATAACGGTTGCCCTCACTGACCCGAAGACCGGAAAGAGCGCACAAACCGATTTCGTGGTCGCACCCAGCCGCCTCCTAGACTACGTAAAGGGAGGCGAGCCCTACGGTGTGAGCGTAGCAGACATGATTTTCGTTTCGGACAGGACTCCAGAAAAATTCATCCCGCTGGTGGTATTTAAGCTCTTCATGGAAAGGTTCGTGGACCCCGGGCTGGATGAAACCGGCAGGGCAAAACACCTCAAGGCCGCATTTGATGCAATACGCCTTGCCCCGTTCGCAGGCCTTAGCCTCAGTGAGATGGCTGAATTCATAAACATACTCATAGCGCACGATCCGAGCGGAGTGATAAAAGCGGACCCTATAGTCCAGAAATACCTTGGCATACCTCCGTGGCGCGTCCCCGAGAGGGCAAAATACCTTGAGGCCCACCACGCCCACTGGAGAGTCAGGCATTCCAGAGAGTTTGCGGCCCTTCTCTCCACCTTCAACTGCGAGCGCATGTTCAGGGACTTCCACGTTTCCAAGGCAGACCTCGTCCTCTTCAATGCCACCCATGCTAACCCCTACCTCCTCGGCGCATTCATAAGGAGGGCTTCCACGATCCCACTCGGAATGCCTTTTGTTGTTGACGAGGCGATGAGCGCACCCGCCTATGCGCTCACAGAAGGCGAATGTGGCGTGGACCTGATAAGGTTCATTGAGGGGCGGCCTGACCGCACCAATGTTGTTATACGTTATGGCGGCGAGTTCGCTACGGAGAGAACGTGGACCGCCCTCGTTACCAGGGTAGAAACAGGGCTCCTTCTCCTGGAGCGCAGGATAGACGAAAGGGTGGCACAGCTCCAAGGCAGGGTGAAAGCGGTCACAGACCAAATCGAAAAGGCGAGAAAAGATATCGCAGCAGCAAAGGAGCAGCTTGCAACGGTCTATCATATCCCGCAAGACTTCGCTGCCCGTTTCGCCCACCTCGGGGAGTCCTCCCGCGCACTCATCGGCAATGCAGCCAAGTCGCTGGTTGCGCTTGGCGAGGAGCTCTCCACAGCCGAGCAGCTTAAAGCCGCAATCGGCGCGAAGTAATCCTTTTCTTTTTCCTTTTCGCGTTCTATCCCATTTAAAAATCCTTCTTCCAATATTCTCTCTACCTTATTCGGCAATTCAGAAGTGCTCTTGCACTCACCTGGATTGCTCACGGCGTCCCCTCCGCAGGGGCTACGCAAAAGGGTAATCATATGACGGACATACATAAGCCCAGGCGAGGCTCACTCGCGTTCAGGCCGAGGAAGAGGGCGTCCTCCCAGATGCCTTCCGTGAATTTCTGGCCCGCAAGCACAGACGTGAGGCTGCTCGGCGCCGCCGGCTACAAGGCCGGGATGGCGCAGCTCTGCCACATAGACGACAGCGAGAACGTAACCAAGGGGCAGGAAATCACCTCCGCTGTGACCGTTGTTGAGATGCCGCCCATGTACGTATACGGTTTCCGCGGGTATAAAGGGACGCGCAACATAACTGACATCCTCGTCCAGGATGAAAACATCCTCAAAAAGCTCGGGATAAAAAAGAAATCCTCCCGCGAGCTCTCCCCCGAATCCGTTGATGAAATCTCCCTTCTCGTTTTCACGCAGCCGGAAAAGACCGGCATAGGCAAGAAGCACCCCGAGCGGATGGAAATCCGCATCGGCGGCCCGGATTCAAAGGCGAAAATCGATTTCGCAAAAAACCTTCTCGGAAAAGAGCTCTCCCCAAAAGACATATTCAAGCCCGGCGAATACGTGGACGTAATCTCCATAACAAAAGGCAAGGGATGGCAGGGCGCGATAAAGAGGTTCGGCGTTGACAAGCAGAGGCCCAAATCCACGGGCCGCGTGCGCCATGTAGGGACCCTCGGACAGTGGCACCCCGCCTACATCCTCTACACCGCCCCGCGCGCAGGCCAGATGGGCTACCACAAGCGCACCGAGCTGAACAAGCGCATCCTGCGCATAGGCGAGAACGTTGATGAGATAAACCCCAAGGGCGGCTTCCCGCACTACGGGTTCGTGAAGAACCACTATGTCCTGATAAAAGGTTCTGTCCCCGGCCCGGTGAAGAGGCTCATCCGCCTCCGTGTCGGCACAAGGGCGCCGGCAACAATGGAGCCGAAGATTACCCAGCTATTGCAGGTGTGAAAGATGAAAGCGAAGATTTTCTCTCTTGAAGGCGTTTCTGCGAAAACGGCCGAGCTCCCTCCCCAGTTCTCCGAAGAGATAAGGGAGGAGATAATCCGCCGCGCGGTCCTGAGCGACGAGACGAAGCTCTACCAGCCTCAGGGCAGCTTCTACAAGGCGGGCTTCCAGACCTCAGCCCGCTACCGCGGGAGGAAGGAGGATTACGGCTCTTTGAAGAACCGCGGCCAGGCCCGCCTCCCAAGGGAAGTCCGCCCCAAGGGAAACTGGGGAAAGGTCCGCAGGATTCCTTCCTCGCTAAAGGGCCACAGGGCACACCCGCCCAAGGTTGAAAAGAGAATAGTCGAGCTTGTAAACAGGAAAGAATACAAAAAAGCGCTCAGGAGCGCGCTCGCCGCAACCGCCAGCCCCGCGCTCGCCCGCGCCCGCGGCCACCTCTTTGACTGCGAGCTACCCCTGGTTTTCGAGAATAAGCTCGAATCCCTTTCCAAGACGAAGGAAGTCCTCTCCGCCCTTGAGAAGCTCGCGGGGAAGGACCTGGAGCGCGCCCGCTCCAGCCGCAAGCCAAGGAGCGGAACACGCTCCCGCAAGGCAGGCACGCGCACCGCAAAGTCCCTCCTCCTCGTTGTTTCCGGAGGCAGCATCCTCAAATCCGCCCGGAACATACCCGGAGTGGATGTTGTGCAGGCGGAAAAGCTCCGCGTGAAGGACCTCGCCCCGGGCACCCACCCCGGAAGGTTCACCCTCTACACGGAAAATGCCCTGAAGAAGATACATGAGGTGTTATGATGATACTCGAAGCCCCCACTCCTTTTTTCTCGCTCCACCTCGCCCAAGGCTCGGTTCCGCTCTGCATACACATAGGCAAAAAGGAGACCAAAAACCTCTGGCATGCTTCCTATCACCCCCTTCGCTTCGTGCCCCACAAAAAACGCGGAGGGAAATATACTCACAGAAAATGCGTAATCCGGGAGGTGTTATGATGATACTCGAAGCCCCCATAAAGACCGAAAAAGCAATAGGAAGGATAGAGTTCGAGAACACAATCACATTCCGCGTCTCTTCCGGCTCGACCAAGGGCGGCGTGAAATCCGAAGTGGAAAAGCTTTTCGGGGTGAAGGTCGCAGGGGTGCGCACGTACACCACCCCCACCGGCGAGAAGAGGGCTGTCGTGCGCCTCGCTGAGGGCTTCAAGGCGGAGGACATCTCCTCCAAGCTAAAGATGGTGTGATTATGGGAAAGAAACTCAAGCAGCAGAAGAGGGGGAAGGGCTCCCCGAGGTACCTCGCCCCCGGCAACAGGTACAAGGCGGACCTCCTCTACCGCGATTACGACGATGTGGAGAAGACCAGCGTCCTGAAGGGCCAGGTGATGGAATTCGTTGACGACCCTTCCCGCGGCGCCCTGCTCATGCACGTAAGGTACGACAACGGGGAAGACGGCTTCCTGCTCGCCCCGGAGGGAATCTGCCTCCACGACGGCGTGGAGATAGGCGCGCAGGCATCCCTTGCCATAGGGAACGTCCTCCCGCTCTACCGCATACCCGACGGCTCATACGTATTCAACATAGAGCTCAGCCCCGGGGACGGCGGAAAGCTCGTCCGCACGCCCGGCTCCTACGCGGTCCTCGTTTCAAAGGAGGGCCCCCGCGCCTTCGTGAAGCTCCCGTCCAGGAAAGTGGTCGCCCTCTCCTCCGATTCCCGCGCCCAGGTCGGCGTGGTCTCCGGCGGGGGCCGCTCCGAGAAGCCCATGCTGAGGGCAGGCGTCCAGTATTACAAGAAAAAGGCGCAGAACCGGCTCTGGCCCGTGCCCAGGGGCGTGCACCAGTCGGCTTACAACCACCCGCACGGCGGGAAGCAGCACCACGAGGGCAAGCCCACCACCGTTTCGAGGGGTGCGCCGCCCGGAAGCAAGGTGGGGCACATCGCAGCCCGCATGACGGGAAGGAAGAAGGCCAGGAAGGCAGAAGAAACGGGTGAATCATAATGGCAAGAAAGGAACTATTCCGGGGCTATGAGGAAGAGCAGATGCGCGACATGGCTGTGGAGAATTTCCTCCCGCTGCTCACCTCCCGCGAGAGGAGGACCTTGAAGCGGATAAACCAGAACCCCGCGTACAAGAAGCTGGTGGACAAGGTGAGGAAGCTGAAGAAGGAGGGGAAGCTTTCAAAGCCGGTAAAGACCCAGGTCCGCGAAGCGGTCATCCTCCCTGAATGGCTCGGCCTCCGCTTCGCAGTCCATAACGGGAAGGAATACAAGCCCGTCCAGATCACGCTCCACTCCCTCGGGAAGAGGCTCGGCGATTTCGCCCACTCCTCTTACAGGGTGCTGCACTCCGGGCCCGGGGTGGGAGCCACGAGGGGAAGCAAATTCGTGCCGCTGAAGTGATGGATATGTATTCGTATGTCATAGAGAAAGGGAAGGAGGGCGATTTCGCCCGTGCCCGCGTGGAAGGGGCAGACGTATCAGTAAAAGACCTGGTTGAGGTGTGCGGCAGCATACGCCGCAGGCCCGCGGGCCAGGCCCTCCGCTTCCTGGAGGAAGCCGCGGAAGGAAGGCGGCCCGTCCTCTTCCGCTCCAGCAACAAGCGGCTCGGCCACAGGCGCGAGCTCGGCGGGAAGAAGGGCAGGTACCCGCGGAAGCCCGCCCGCATACTCCTCGGCGCGCTCCGCAGCGCCCTCGCCAACGCGCAGCAGAAAGGGCTCAGCGAGGAGCTGGTAGTCGCGCACGTGTGCGCAAACAAGAAGCTCTCTTACATGCGCTATTCTCCGAAGGGGAGGCGCAACGTCTCCAAGCTCGTAACCGCGCGCGTCGAGATAGTCCTTAAGGAAAAGGAGGGCGCGAAGAGGCCGAAGAAGGAAGCCGCGAAAGCCCCTGCAAAGGGGGAGAAGCCCGAAGCGCCCAAAGAGGCACTGAAGAAGGAAGAGGCAAAGAAGGAGCAGGAAGCGCTTAAGGCGGAGGTAAAAGCCGAGGATGCCGAGCTCGAGGAGAAGCGGGAGGAGAAGGCCGCAAGGCACCCCAGGGAGGAGAAATCCCTGCCCGGGAGAGGGGCCCCGCAGCAGCAGAGGAAGTGATGAGATGGTGATAGAGAAGAAGTTCATAGATTCCCCGATTGAGAAATACCGGGTGATGAAGTTCCTGGAGAAGGAGCTGGACAAGGCGGGAGTCGCCAACATAGATATCCAGCGCACGCCCATCGTCACGCGCATCTCGATAGAGGTCCTGAACCCCGGAAGGGTGATCGGCCGCAAGGGAAAGACCATCAACACCCTCACCGAAACCCTCAGGACGAAATTCGGTCTCGAGAACCCGCAGATAAGCGTCGTGGAATCCAAGAACCCGGCGCTCGAGCCCCGCCTCGTCGCCAAGAAGGCTGCGAAATACATAGAGATGGGCAAGAAGGTGCGCGCGGTGCTCCACTTCCTCATCCACGACACAATCCGCAACGGCGCGGTCGGGGCGGAGATAGTGGCGGCAGGCAAGATAGGCGCAAAGGGCGCGCGTGCAAAATCCCTCCGCGTGGCGGTCGGCTACATACCCAAGTCCGGCGAGCCGGCAAAGCTCGTGAGGGAGGCGCACGTGGCGGCAAACACGAAATCCGGAATCATCGGCGTCCTGGTGAGGATTGCGCCGCCCGGGACGGTCTTCCCCGACAAGGGCGCGCCCACCGAAGTGGTCCTTCCCAAGACGCTTGCAAAAGCGAAGTGATGCTCATGGCAATCGCAAGAAAAAACGCGGGGGAAGCGTCCCCCCCATTTTCCTCCACCTTTCTGACCCCCCTCCACTTCGCTTTGAGGCGCTTTGAACGCGCTCCTTACGCAAGGGGCAACACAGGGGTGAACTGAAATGGCAATCGCACGCATAAACGATTTGAGGGCGCTTGCGCCCGAAGAGCTTGCGAAGAGGCTCGAGACATACGGGCGCGAGATGCTCGAGGCGGGGGAGAACCCCAAGAAGGGGAAGAACCTCCGGAAGGCGATCGCCCGCATAAAGACCGTACTCAGCGAGGGCAAAATTGCCCCGGGGAAGGCGGCCGCAGGCACACAGAAGCCGCCATCCGTAAAAGAAGCAAAACAGAAGAAGGTGAGAAAAGTTGCCTGAGATATGCAAGAAATGCGGAATGATCAAGGACCTCTGCGTTTGCGAGATCCTTGACAAGGAAAAAGCGACGAAGATAAGGGTGTACACGACAAAGGCGAAGTTCCAGAAGCTCGTCACCATTGTGGAAGGGATAGACCGCAAGAATGTCGACGATGCCGCGAAGGAGCTGAAGCACGCCCTCGCGTGCGGCGGGACCGCAAAGGACGGGCAGGTGGTGCTCCAGGGGGACCACAAGAAAAAGATAAAGGCCGTCCTCGTGAAGCTCGGATACTCCCCCGAAGGAATAGAGGTTGAATGAAGGTGGTTTGATTGGCAGAATGCACGGACAGGAATTGCCATGTTCACGGAACGCTTGCGGTGCGTGGCGCCCGCCTCACCGGCAGGGTCGTCAGCGACAAGGGCAAGCGCACCGTAATCGTGGAGAGGGACATAACGAAGAAAATCACCAAATACAAGAGGTGGGCGCGGGGAAGGTCCCGGATACCGGCGCACAACCCTGACTGCATAGGCGCAAGGAAGGGCGACATGGTCCGCATAGGGGAGTCCCGCAAGATAAGCCGCACCAAGGCATGGGCGGTCCTTGAGGTCCTGAAGGGTGAGGAGAAATGATGGCAAAATTCTGCGGAATTTTGACAGAATTTTCACCAGAGGTGAAAATATGAAGGCGCTCGCTGCAAACGTAACAAGGGGGCTCAGCATCGGCACGAGGCTCCTCTGCCACGACAACAGCGGCGCGCGGGAGCTCCAGATAATCGGCGTGCTGCGCGCCGGCTCGGTGCGCGGCAGGGTTCCTTCCGCTGGCGTGGGCAGCGTGGTAATCGCCGCCGTGAAGAAGGGCAACCCCGACATGGTGAAGAAGGTGGTGCGCGCGCTCATAATCAGGCAGAAGAAGGAATTCCGCAGGCCGAGCGGGCTGCGCGTCTCGTTCGAGGACAACGCCGCCGTCCTCATCACCGAGGAAGGCCTCCCGGTCGGCACCGAGATAAAGGGGGTGGTGGCCAAGGAGGTCGCGGAGCGGTTTTCCAAGGTGGCGGCAATCGCCCCCGGCGTAATCTGAGGGATGCTTATGAAGAGAAGAAGGGAGAGGAGAAAGGCTTTCCGCGGGATGCTGCACAGGAGGAAGCTCCGTGTGCACCTTTCCGGGGAGCTGAAGGGAAAGCTCGGCACCGGCATGCGCTCCCTGCTCGTGAACAAGGGAGACACCGTGAAGGTGATGCGCGGCGGCAGCAAGGGAAAGGCCGCCAGGGTCGCCCGCGTCAGCGTCCTGAAGAGGAAGGTTTACCTCGAGGGGCTGACCGTGCGCAACCGCAGGGGGGTGGAATCCCTCATCCCCTTCGACCCGTCCAACCTCATGCTCACGGAGCTGAAGGAATCGGCATACAGGAAAGGGCTTCTTAAAGGTGAATGAAATGGCAAAGAGAGGAAGAAGCAACCACATGAAAAGGCTCGCGGCACCGAAGGCGATCCCTGTCCACGACAGGAAAGCCCGCAAATGGATAGCAAGGCCCGTCCCGGGCCCGCACGGCACCTCGCACGCAATCCCGCTCTCGGTCCTGGTCAGGGACGTGCTCGGCCTCGCGGACACCCTTTTCGAGGTGAAGAAGGTACTCAATGCGCGCAGGGTCCTTGTGGACGGCATAGCCCGCACCGAGCCGAACTACCCGGTCGGGCTCATGGATGTTGTCTCAATCCCCGACGCAAAGCTTTATTACCGCATCACAATCTCCCGCGGAAAGCTGGAGCCGCACAAGATCGATGAGAAGGATTCCCACGATAAGCTTCTGAAGGTGGTGGGCAAGCACACCGCCCCCGGCAGCAGGGCATCGGTCGTCTTCCACGACGGCCGCAGCGCGTCCGCGGACCAGCACGTAAAGGTCGGCGACTCCGTGCTCTTTTCCCTGAAGGAGAAGAAAATCCTTAAGCTACTGAAGCGCGGCATACGCGCAAAGTGCCTCATCGTCAGCGGAAAACACGCGGGCGCCGAGGCGAAGATAGAGAAATTCTTCGAGGGGAAGGAGGGCAAGCCCACCGAAGCCCTTGTGAGGGCGAAGGAAGGGGAAATCCGCACGCTTTCCAGCTACCTCTTCATAACAGGTGAGGCCAATGAGTAAGTCCCCAGTTTCCAGTCACCAGTTTCCGGAAACGGGAAACCCAAAACAGGAAACAGAAAACCCGATGCGCCAGATAACGATAGAAAAGGTCACCGCGAACATAGGGATAGGCGCAAGCGGGGACCGCCTGGACAACGCGAAGGAACTCCTTTCCAAGCTCACCGGCGCAAAAGTGGTCCTCACAAAAGCCAAGAAGAGGAACCCGACCTTCAAGCTCAGGCCCGGCCTTGAGATAGGCGTGAAAACAACCCTGCGCGGCGCCAGGGCCTTCGAGTTCCTCGAGAAATCCCTCGCGGCCAGGAAGAAGACCCTGCATGCGGGCAATTTCGACCACCGCGGCAACTTCTCGTTCGGCGTGCACGAGTACATAGATTTTCCGGGCGCGAAATACGACCCGAAGATAGGCATGATGGGCTTCGACGTATGCGTCACGCTCAGGAGGCGCGGAAAGCGCGTCGGGGAAAGGCGCCTCAAGCGCTCAAAGGTCGGCAGGCACCACCTGGTCTCCAAGGAGGAGGGAATCGGGTTCGCGAGGGCCGCGCTCGGCGTGAAGGTGGAGTGATTTGATGGTTTCTCTCGATCAAAAATACAAGGGAAGGCGAAAGAGGAAGTGCAGGTTCTGCGGGTCCTCCCGCGCCCTGATAAGGAAATACGGGCTCCAGATATGCAGGAGATGCTTCCGCGAGGCGGGAGAGTCCATAGGGTTCAGGAAATACTGAGGTGTATGAATGTCAATAGACCTTTTGGCAGATGCGCTCAACACGCTGAAAACCCACGAGATCAAGGGCGAGGAAAGGTGCGAGGTGCGCGCTTCCAGGACAGTCTCCGAGGTGTTCCGCATCCTCCGGGAAAAGGGCTACATCGCGTCCTACGAGTTCATAGACGACGGGAAGGGCGGCTATTTCGACGTGAAGCTCTCGGGCACGATAAACGACTGCGGCGTGATAAAGCCCCGCTTCCCGGTCAAGAAGAGCGAATGGGCGAAGCTTGAGGAGAGGTACATCCCCGGGGTGGGCGTAGGCCTGCTCGTGGTCTCCACGCCCCAGGGAATAATGACCAACACGGACGCCCAGGAGAGGCAGATAGGCGGAAGGCTGCTTGCCTTCGTATATTAGGTGCTGGCCATGATTGAGTTGCAAATCCCGGAAGGAGTGCAGTTCTCCGTTGAGGGCGGGCTTGCCAGGGCAAAGGGGAAGATGGGCGAGGTCGAGAGGGAATTCCGCGGCTCCCCGGTATCCATAGTGCACGAGGGGAAGGCGGTGAAGGTCTCTTCGCAGGACAGTGCGGTTGAGGGAACGGTCGCCTCCCACATAAGTAACATGTTCCACGGGGTGCTCAGCGGGTTCGAGAAGAGGATGGTCATCCGCTTTGCGCACTTCCCCGTCAGCGTGGAAACGAAGGGCCAGGACCTCCTCATAAAAAATTTCCTCGGCGAGAAGAAGCCCCGCAGGGCGAAGCTCGTCGGGAAGGTGAAGGTCGAGGTGAAGGGCCAGGACATGAGGATAACCGGCCCGGACAAGGAGGCAGTAGGCCAGTCCGCGGCGAACATACGCACCGCCACGCGCATACGCGAGAAGGACGGCCGCGTCTTCCAGGACGGCATATTCATGGCAGGTGAATAAAATGGCATCCAAAAAGTCCAAACCATATTTCAATATTCCCAATTACCGTGGAAAGCACGGGAAGAGGAGGGTAAAGGCAAGATGGAGGAGCCCCAAGGGCATCGACAACAAGAAAAGGATACGCAAGGCGTCCTACGGCGCGCTACCGCGCGTGGGCTACGGCAACCCGCCCGCCCTCAGGCATCTGCACCCCTGCGGCCTTCCCGAGGCCCTCGTCCACAACCTGGGCGAGCTTGAGGCCGCAAAGGGAAAAATCGCCCGCCTCTCCTCCACGCTCGGCAGGAGGAAGAGGCTGCTGCTCCAGCAGAAGGCAAAGGAGCTCGGAATATCCCTCCTTGGGAGGGTGGTCAAATGAGCGCAACTACCGTAAAAAGGCTTGCATCGGACATCCTGGGCGCAGGCATCAGCAGGATAAGGCTGCAGAAGGAGAGCCTCTCCAGGGTTGAGGAGGCGCTGACACGCGCGGACGTGCGCAACCTCATAGACGAGGGCATAGTCTATGCGCTGCCCGAGAGGGCCGGCCACCGCACGAGGGAGCGCCCCAAGAGCAGGCACGGCAGCCGCAAGGGGAGGAAGAAGGCGCGCGAGGGCGGAAAATCCGCCTGGATGGGCAGGGTGCGCGCCCAGCGCAGGTACCTCCGCGAGCTTCTCGGGAGCGGCGAGCTTCCGCGCCCGCACAAGCGCGCCGTCTATTCCAAGATAAAGGGCGGCGCGTTCAGGGGTAAGGCAGCAATGCGCGCCTACCTCATTGAGAACAAGATGCTGAAAGAGAAGGAAAAGGTGAAATGATGGCAAGAGCAAAAGGGCCCAGTTACGAATCCGCCTTCCGGAGAAGGCGCGAGAACAGGACAAACTTCGCAAAGAGGCTCGCGCTGGTGAAGGGCGGCCTTACCCGCATGGTCGTGAGGAAGGGAAGCACCTCGCTGGTCATCCAGTTCGTGGAATACACGCCATCCGGCGACAGGGTGCTCGCAGGCATAAGCTCCTCCGCGCTGAAGAAGTTCGGCTGGGCGCCGCGCGCGAACGTCCCCACCGCTTACCTCGCCGGGCTCCACGCGGGAAGGCTCGCAGGAAAGAAGGGGATAAAGGAGTTCGTGCTGGACATGGGGCTCGGCGCCCCCGTGAGGAATTCAATCCCGTTCGCCGCCCAGAAGGGCGCAATCGATTCCGGGCTCTCCAGCCCCCACGGCGAGGGGCTTGCGGAGGAAGCCCGCCTGTCCGGCGCACATATAGAAGAATACGCAAAATCGCTTTCAGATGCGGAATACAAGAGGGTGTTCTCCAGCTACCTGAAGGAGGGCTTCGGGCCCAGGGAATTCGTTTCCCGCTTCAGGGCGGCAAAGGACGCGATCCTCGGGGAGGCATGATATTATGGCAAAAGGAAGAAGGGGCGGCCCGCATAGGAAAGAGGAAGTCGAGCTGCTTGACACGGCGTCCTGGTCCCCACGCACGGGGCTGGGCAGGAAGGTGAAGGGCGGCGAGGTCTCCAGCATAGACCAGATACTTGACGAGGGGCTCGCGATACTCGAGCCGGAGATAGTGGATTCCCTCGTTCCGGAGCTGGAGGCGGACACGCTTTCCATAAGCCCCACCCAGCGGACGACCGACTCCGGCCGCAAGATGCAGTTCCGCGCGGTGGTGGTCCTCGGCGACCGCAAGGGCCACGTAGGCGTGGGCGTGGGCAAATCCGAGGAGGTGAAGCCCGCCCTGGACTATGCGATGAAGGATGCGCGCAAGCACATGATACACCTGAAGCTCGGGTGCGGAAGCTGGGAATGCAAGTGCGGCCAGCCCCACTCCATCCCCCAGAAGCTGGAGGGGAAATACGGCAGCACCATCATAACGCTGAAGCCGGCGCCCAAGGGCCTCGGCCTCGCGGCGAGCGACGTGGTCAAGAAGGTCCTCGGGATCGCGGGCCTCAGGGACGCCTGGAGCTCCGCGGAGGGCTCCACTTCCAATGTTTACAACACCGCCATGGCCACGGTGTCCGCGCTCGACTCCATAAACAGGAAGAAGCCAAAGCCAGGTGAGGTACAATGACCCTTGCGATAATAAGGATAAGGGGGAGGCGCAACCTTTCCCCGAAGATAAGGAAGACGCTCGAGATGCTCAGCCTGCACCGCACGAACCAGTGCGTGCTGATGGAAGACACGCCCGCCCTGCGCGGGATGCTCCAGGTCTGCAAGGACTATGCCGCCTTCGGCCCGGTTTCCGGGCCCACCGTAATCTCCCTCATGAAGAAGAGGGGCGAGAAGGGCGGCAGGATGCTCTCCGAGATAATGGAGGCTGAGGAGATAGAGCAGGCCGCGGGCAAGGTGATGCACGGCGAGAGGGTGGACAATTTCGCCGACCGCGTCTTCCGCCTGCACCCGCCGCGCAAGGGCTTCAGGGACATAAAGAAGCCAGCCAGCGCAGGCGGTGACCTGGGCTGGCGCGACGACATGGATGCTCTCGTGAAGAGGATGATGTGAAGGTGCTCATATGCCAAGAAGAAAGCAGAAGAGAAAAATCAGGATGAGGGGTTCCCGCTTCCACGGCTTCGGCAACGTAAAGAACAAGAGGGGCAAGGGATGCAGGGGAGGCGTGGGCCGCGCAGGCCTGCACAAGCACAAGTTCTCCTGGACCGCAAGGCACAATCCTGACTACGGCCGCCTGATGGGCTTCGTCCCGCACGCACCCGGCCGCCGCCTCCCGGCCACCAACCTTTTCGAGATAAACACCCTTGCGGAGAAGGGCGGCCTCCAGCAGAAGGAGGGGAAGCTCCAGTTCGAATTCCGCGGAAAAATCCTCGGCGCCGGAGAGCTCCGCCACCCAATAGCCTTAAAAGCGCTCTCCTGGAGCAAGATAGCCGAGAGGAAGGTAAAGGAGGCAGGGGGAGAGCTTTCCAGGATTGAGTGAATACATGGGTGCCATAATAGATTTTATACACAAACTCTCGGGCTACCTGCCCGAAATAAGGGCCCCCACAAAGCTCCCCAGCATAAAGGAGCGCTTCCTCTGGACCGGAATCGCCCTCCTCCTCTTCTTCGTAATGTACAATGTTACCGTTTTCGGCGCATCCCACAGCGCGGGCGCCTTCGACTTCCTCCAGATGATTACCGCTTCCAAGATCGGCTCCCTGCTCACGACCTCCATCGGCCCCATAGTGCTCGCATCCATCTTCCTCCAGCTCTTCTCCGGCGCGGGCCTCATAGACCTCGACCCGAAGAACCCCGAGCAGAGGCAGAAGTTCCAGGAAGTGCAGAAGGTCCTCGCCCTCATAATCGCCCTTGTGGAGGCCTCCATATTCGTTTTCACCGGCCGCATCCCCCTTGTTCAGAATTCGCCTTTCGACCCCACCCTGCTCGCCGCCCTCGTCATATTCCAGGTTTCCCTCGGCTCCGCCATAGTCCTCTACCTTGACGAGATCGTCACAAAATACGGAATCGGCTCCGGCATCTCCCTATTCATCGCCGCAGGGGTCTCCTTCTCCATCATCGGCGGCGCCATCTCCCTTTTCGTGGGGGAAGGCGGCGTCGCCTCCGTGGTCGCGGGAGGCGGCGCAGAGGCGATCCCCAACGCCCTGCTCGTGCTCCTTCCCCTTCTCGTCACGCTCGCCGTTTTCGCGGCGGTCTGCTACGGCGAGGGCGTAAAGGTGGAAATCCCCCTCGCCTACCAGCAGGCCCGCGGAGTAGCCCCGAAGCTCCCCCTCAACCTCTTCTACCTCTCAAACATCCCGGTCATCTTCGCCTCCGCCCTGCTCCTGAACCTGCAGCTCTTCTCGGCGGGCCTGGAGGGAAAGAGCTTCATGCTCGGCGATTTCGACCTCGTGCCCGCAATCGGCTACGTGGATTCCACGGGCCAGCTCCGCGACGGCCTCCTCTATTTCTTCACCCCGGTCTTCGGCGGCAACACGCTCTCCCAGATAAATTTCCTGATGAACGGCGTGACCCCGCTCTTCGGCATCCCGGAATGGCTGCATGCCATAATCTACGTTATTTTCCTTGCCCTCGTCTCCGTCCTTTTCGGGATGTTCTGGGCCGAGACCGCGAACATGGACACCAAGGGCATGACAAACCAGCTCATGCAGTCCGGCATGCAGGTCCCGGGATGGAGGCGCGACCCGAGGATGATGGAGAAGGTGCTTGAAAAATACATCCCGCCCCTCATAATACTCGGCTCCTTCCTGGTCGGCCTCCTCGCAGGCCTTGCAGACCTCACCGGAGCCCTCGGCACTGGCACGGGGATACTCCTTACCGTGGGCATCTTCTACCGCACCTACCTCCAGATGAAGAGGCAGAGGATGCTCGAGGCGATGCCGATATTCGAAACCATCGCAGGTGAATGAGATGATAATCGTAATGGGCCTTCCGGGCGCAGGCAAGTCCTCAGTCCTCGCAGGTATAGAAGGAATGGTGACACCTCAGAGCGACCGCGCAGGCCTGCGCGGCTCTGGTGCCGAATGGCCACAAGGGGCCTTCGGCACTCACTCCGAGGTGTCAGGCTGGAAAACCCTAAACTACGGGACACTGATGTTCGAAATAGCGAAGGAGCGCTTCGGGCTCTCCCACCGCGACGAGCTCCGCAGGCTTCCCGTTGAGAAGCAGAAGAAAGTCCAGGAGGAAGTCGCCCTCCGCCTTTCCAAAGAGAGGGGAAAAGTGATTCTTGACACCCACTGCTCGATAAAGACCCCCCGCGGCTACCTCCCCGGCCTTCCGTTCTCCCTCCTCGAGAAGCTCACCATTGATGCGGTAGTCCTCATCACCGCAAACCCAGAAGAAATAATGGGCCGCAGAAAAGCCGACGAGAGCCGCGTGCGCGACCCCGAAACCCTCGATTCCATACGCGAGCACGACCTGATGAACAAGGCGCTGCTCGCCTCTTACGCGGCCCACCGCGGCTGCCCGGCCCGCATAATCTACAACCACGACGGGAAGCTGGAGGAAGCGGTGCGCCAGCTCCGCGGGATGCTGGAGTGAACAAATGATAACCACCGGAAACTTCTTCTGGATAGTCACCCTCCTCGGCATAGTTTACTCGCTCTCAATCCGCTTCATCCAGATGAGATTCACGGACCAGGAGAGGATGAAATCCCTCCAGAAGCAGATGAACGACCTTAACAAGGAATACTTCTCCGCAATGAAATCCGGCAACAAGAAGCGCATGGATTCCATCCAGGAGGAGCAGAACAAGCTGATGCCCCAGTTCAGCGGGATGATGATGGGCCAGCTCAAGCTCATGGCTGCGATAATATCCATATTCCTCGCCTTCATGGCCGTGGTGAACGCGCTCGACCCGTTCCTCCAGGACGACAAGGTCTTCGAGCTATTCCCGTCCGGCACCCAGCAAACAGCGTCCTCCCGGTTCTGCGGTTCCTTCCCAGTCTCCTGCTCTTCCTCCGGCCCTTGGCTCGTGGAGGTCACCGCCTATTCCGGGGGTTCAGAAAAAGGGGCCAACAGCACTTACATCTATTGCGGCAGCGAAGGCGGAATCCGCCCCTCGCCCGTAACCAGGGGCACCCCCTTCCCAATAACAACCGATAAAAAAGTTTATGCGCAGAATGATACTGCCACGGTGTGCATTTCCGCACCCGTAGGCACAGACCGCGCGGAGGGAAAAACCAACTCGGGCACGTGGTTCATGGTTCCGCTCCCATTCGCCATACCCGTGCTTAACGTGGACGTGATAAACGGGGCGAACATCTGGTTCATCCTCGTTTCCATAATATCCGGCCTGGTTTTCTCCTTCGCATGGGGAAAAATAAAGAAGAAAGACGAAAAGGTGAAATCATGACGAAAAGGAAAGACCGCTCAACAGCAATAAGAAAAATCAAAAGGCGCGTGCCTTCCGGCGAAAGCAGGGAATATTTCAGGCGCAGGCAAAAGAAGCCGAAGGCCTCGTGCGCCCTCTGCCGCTCCGCGCTACGTGGAATAGGCTCCGGGGCGAAGACCGAGAGGAGGCCCAACCGCAAATTCGCCGGCAACCTGTGCCACCGCTGCTCCGCCCGCATACTGGTGGAGGCGCAGCGCGTCCGCGAGAAAACGAAATCCCTGGACGATGTTGAGCTTCTCTACAGGAAATATGTGCAGGGCCTGATATGAGTTCCCGGTTTCCCGTTTCCGGGAGCCGGTTGCGGGTGAATGCAGATGATAATAACAGTATGGGGATGGACCGGTGCAGGGAAGAATACCCTCGGCGAGCTTCTCGCAAAGCGCCTCGGCTACCGCACCACCAAAAACGCGGAGGGGGAGACCCCCTCCCCATTTTTAGGTGTCATTCTGACCCTCCCCCCGGTTCTTTCGAATGAGGTGAATGCATGATTATCACGGTCTGGGGATGGACCGGTGCAGGGAAGAATACCCTCGGCGAGCTTCTCGCAAAGCGCCTCGGCTACCGCACCGTTTCTCCTACGTTTAAGGACCTCGCGGCAAAGGAGGGAATCTCCCTTCTTGAATTCCAGAAGAAGGCAGAGAAGGACCCTGACATAGACAGGAAGTTCGACGAGCTCCTCAAGGAAGAAGCCGGGAAGGGCAACTGCATCGTTACCACCTGGCTCGGCCCCTGGATGGTCCCCGCGGATTTCCGCATCCTGGTGTTCGCTCCGGAGAAGGTGCGCATCGAGCGCATCGCGAAGAGGGAATCCGTCTCCCAGAAAGAAGCGGCAAAATACGTGCGCGAGAAGGATTCCGGCAACATAAAGAGGTACAAGAACGTATATGGAATCGACATAACGGATACAAGCTCCTTCGACCTCGCCCTGAGCGCGGAAACCTACCGCCCGGAGCAGATGGTCGAGATTGCCCTGTTGGCAATAGAAAAGAAAATGAAGAAATGAGGTGTTAATATGGCAGCAATTGAAGTTGGAAAAGTTTGCTTAATGAAGTTCGGCCGCCGCTCCGGTGAGGAAGTAACCATCACCAAAATTCTGGATGAAAATTTCGTGATGGTTAAGGACGCAAAAGGAAAGGAGAAGCGCGCGAACATAAAGCATCTCGAGCCGGTCGCTTAGGCTACCGTATTTTTGCGTGTTATTCAGCCATATCCGCCAGCGCCCTCCGGATCTTTTCCCTGAATTTCGGCAGCCACCTTTCCAATTCCACTAATTCAGGCAATGCCCTTCTTCTGATTAGTTCGTCTATCGCCCCTTCACTCAAATCATCAAAGCACACCCCGCACTTGGCCAGTTTCACCAAGCCTCCATTTCCGCCTGATCCCAGTCGTTCTGCCGCAAGCTCTGCCATCTCCCTGTCCTGCCGCGTCGGCTGAAACTGCCCGCTTTTCAAATAAATTATATGCACCGAGTCGTCCTCGCTAAGGAATGCGAGCAGCTTCTTTATCCTGTTTATTCCCATCTCCTTACAATGCAACAAAGCCGGCAGCGCCTCTTCGAAAACAGTGCTTCTCGCCCTGCATTCAACCATAGGCTCTTTTGGGAACTCTTTCTTGCAGCTGCCCATCGCTATTGTAGCGCACACAACTGCTGTTACAACTGCTTTTCCAGTCTTCATATTTCATCACCTATATTTTCAATTCCAGCCTGCCCAGCTCCCGCCTTTCCGCCGTCTTATAGTTGCCAGTAGCAGGGTCCTTCGTCTGGTCATAGACCATAGTAAACACTATCGAGTCATCTCCGACTCTATATTCTGAAAATACGCGCCCGCATTGCCCATCATGGGGATAGGGCTGATGGACTTCGCCAAGGTATCTAGGCTTCCCATCCCCCTCTTTCATTCCATAGAAGTAGATATCTGCTCCTGATGGAATAGGGGACCATCTGTACCGATAAGCATAATTCCACAATTCGATTATACCTATTTTTTCCTGGCCGTCTCCACGCTCGAATACTTCCACACCAACCTTGTAATCCAGATGGCGACCTTGCGATGCCAATAGCTTTCCGAAGCATTCCAATTTTTCTCTCAGGTCGTCCGTCGTGAGTGCTCTTATAGCTAGCTTTGCCGTACTCAGTTCTCTTTCTAGCTCATATATGCGCTCATGGCCAGCGCGGTCAAGTGCGAAATCAAGCGCGAACCCCTCCAACAGCCTGAACGCGTTGCTTCGCGGCCTTTGGCTGCCTGCGCTTTCGGTTTTTGCCCGTTCGGTCGTCCCCCCATTTTTCATTTGCCATCACTGATTACAACACGCAAGCGCAATATTTATATTCTCGTGGTTACATAATTACCACATGATAAACAAAGAAGCCCTTGAAGCCCTGGGCCTCACAGAAAACGATTCACGAGTCTGCATCACTCTGCTCACCCACGGCCCCCAGAGGGTTGCGGATTTGGAGAGGATCGTAGGGATACACAGGAGGAACCTCTACGACTCGCTCAGCAGGCTGGAAAAAATGGAAGTTGTCAATTCTTTCATCCGTAATGGAGTTCGCTATTTTCAGATTGCAAGCATGGATTTGCTGAGCGACATGCTCAGGAAGAAAGAAGAGGAGATACATGGGTTTCTTTCTGGAATAAAGAAGATTGAGAGGGAGTACAGGATCCCCGAGGTCCACATTCTCTCCGGCGAGAAGGGAGTAAAGATGCTGCTCGACGACGAACTTAGGACCGGAAAACCAATATACGGAATAGCTTCTTCAGGATTCGAGAAAAGGGTATGGGATTATCTGGCCAGGACGCCACATAGGATTCTTGCTGCTGACCTCCCAGTGAAACTGGTCTACACCAAAAGCGATGTTGAAAACAGGAAAAAAGCGCTAAAATACGATTTCGTGGAAGTGCGCGTCGTTCCCGACGAATACAAATCCTCGGTTGCGCTGGAGCTCTACGGAGACACTTCCTGCATAATACTAGAAAATATAATCATAAGAATAAGGGACAAGGAGGTAAACCATAAGTTTATGATGTTCTTCAACTCCCTCTGGAAGATGAGAAAAAGAACCCAAGCTCCTCTTGATTAGTATCAAAAAACATAACTTTATAAGCGAATTGTTATATAATTTGATACTATGAACCTAACCAGAAGGGAAGCAGAGATATTGGATTATTTAATGGGCAAAAAAGCAAATTTCAGGGACGCAGCACGAGCTTTGGGAATAAAAAAACCCAATTTCTCAAATTATATCAAAAAACTCGGGCGGTACCGCATGGTCAGCGTCTTCAGGAAAGGCCGGCTTAAAGAATTATCCTTGGAATATGGCCTTAGGTCCGGTTTTTTTGGGGCAAAGAAAAAACTGCCCCATATCAGATTAAGCCACCTCCTGGCAGGCATAACGCCATTTCTCCTCAGTTTCATCAAAACCAGACGAAGGTTTAGAATAAGCGATTTGGATATTCCGCTCATATCTGCCAAGAGGCAATTAAAACAGCTAAGAAATCTAGGCATAGTTTTTATGCCATTTAGAGGAATATATGAATTAAGGGAAGAAGCCCTGCCTGCCGCGGAGTTTTGCAGGAACATCATTATGCAGATGCACGCCGCCGAAGCCGAACAAGAATTAAAAACCATCAACCAGGCATTTTTTTCATTTGACAGCGCCGAAGAATTAGAAGTTGTTTTTGTTACAGATCAGGATACCCGCCCAAAGCACTATTGGCCTACAGCCTACAGCGTGTTTCATAATTATGGAATCCAGCTTATTTTAGCCGGAAAATACTATCACGCTAATATAAAGCCAAAGCTGGAAGACGTTATTATCCATACATTAGCCGTAAGCAGAGATGCGAGGAGCATAATGTACGTCGCTGCCCTTATGCTTAAAAATAAATTTGATTATAATAAATTGCTAAGAAAGAAACAGCGTTTTGACCTGCCTGAAGAATTTATAAAAAACCTGATTGGATTTGTTGAATCAAAAGGAAAAAAAACCTTCGAAGGCTTTCCCTCATGGGAAGAAGTAGGGGATGTCGCATATGGAAAAACAATTCAACGCGCAGTACATAGATGAAGAATTTGGAAAGATAGGCGCACGGATCAGGAAACCCGTCAGCATCTATCTTATCGGCGGATGTGCGATGTCTTTTAGAGGCCTAAAAGAAACAACCCGTGACGTCGATATCGTCTTCAAGGATAAGAGCGATTGTAAGATATTTTGCGAAGCTTTATTTGGAGCCCAGTATTACGAGCCCATAACCATCAAAACAGAGCACGAGCATTTGCATGCGATAAAGATGTATGAAAATAAAGATGGTTTTCATTTGGATTTATTCATAAAACAGGTAATCCGAAAGCTTATGCTGTCCGAATCCATGGTCGCAAGAGCCAAATTCTATAAGAAATATGGCGGCTTGTCGGTTTATTTGCTTTCAAAAGAGGATATTTTCCTTTTCAAGGGCTTGGCAAGTGAAGGCAGGGAAAGAGACCTGCCAGATATGCAGGTTTTATACCCAAACCTTGACTGGAAAATGATACTGGAGGAATTGAAATCCCAGCATTTATCAGGGGATTTAAGAGAACTTTTCGCCAGGCGCCTTGCGGCATTCAACCAAAAATACAGGCTGGATGTTCCAATATTAAAAGATTTGAAAGGGAAACTATGAACATAGAATCACATGCAAAACCTAGATACTTATACCACGGAAGCCCCCATGAAATCGAAGGCGATAAACTTTTTCCCGGGCAGGCCCGCTCCCTAGGCAACAATCCTGAAAACCTGCATTTCGGCGTTTATGCCACAGACATAAAAGATGCCGCCATCACAATGGCGATAATCCGCTGCAGGGGCGTAGGCTCTTCCTGGTGCTCTTTTGGCGGCAAGCCCCCCTACGGCATAATTATAGAAGGTTGGCCCCAACAGGAATATTTCTACCTCTATACGCTCCCCTCAGCTACATTCGAAAAAACACACGAAAGAGGGGGGCAATGGGTCTCCCACGAACTAGTTAAACCCCTGAAGGTAGAGAAGCTCAGCGTTTCAGATTATCTTCATTTAGTCAGAAAAGCCACAGAAGAAGAGAAAAAAGACTGGTTCGAAAGATTCGGAAAGAAAATAAAAGAAGAGAGATCCAAACTCATAGAATCCCTCCTCAACAATTCCGTAGTCATAATTGACAAGCCCTGCGGCCCCACCTCCCACGAAGTCTCATCTTGGGTTCGGAAGCTCGCAGGCCTTAAGCGCACCGGCCACGCAGGCACCCTGGACCCCAATGTTTCCGGCGTCCTCCCAGTTGCCCTCGGCCGCGCCACCAAATTGCTCCAATACATCGCCGGAAAGCGCAAATCCTACGTATGCATCGTCCGCTTCAAGAACGACCTCACAGATGCCCAGCTTGAATCCCTCTTTTCCAAATTCCGCGGCGAAATCACCCAAACCCCGCCCAAAATCTCCGCAGTGCGCAAAATCCCCCGCAAGCGCTTCGTCTACGAGCTCCGCGTCCTTGAAAGGGAAGGCAAAAAAGTCCTCTTCTACGCAGATGTGGACGCAGGCACCTATATCCGCACCCTCTGCTCTGACATGGGCAAGTTCACAGGAGGTTCCAGGATGGAGGAGCTGCGCCGCGTCGCTGTCGGCAACATTTCCGAAAAGGATGCAGTCACCCTCCAGGATTTCTCCGATGCCCTATACGCATACAGGGAGAGGAAAAACCCCTCCCTACTCCTTAGGATTCTCCACCCTCCCGAAGAGCTCATAGATGCGAAAAAGGTGTCCATCCGCCCCTCTGCAGCCGAAGCCCTCATGCACGGCGCCCAGCTCACCGCACCCGGGGTCGAATCCCTGGACGATTCCATCAGGAAGGAAGAAATAGTCAAAATCTACTGCGGAGACCGCTTCATCGGCATGGGAAAGACCATCTTTCCCGCCCGCAAGATAAAGGAAAGGACGCATGGATACGTAGTGAATATAGAGAGGATACACGCTACAGAATAAGAAGAACGCGAAGGGGGAGATTTGAACTCCCAATCCCTTGCGGGACATGCTTTCCAGGCATGCGCACTACCGGGTTATGCGACCTCCGCTCTCCTTTTTGCCATCGTGAACCTCGGCCTCTGCATCGCTGCGGCGATGTCTGGCGAAGTTCTGCGGAACTTCACCATCGCTCGGTGCAAAAAGGAGTCCAAAAACCCCAAGCACCTTCACGCTGGCGGCGAAACCGGAGCCCAAAAACCCCAGACAAAAGGGATTACTATAACGCTGCGTTTCCCTTTTATTCTTTTGCCCGTTAATTCGCGTTTTTTTCTCCCGTTTCTTCCCTCTTCCCCCGCCCAACACCCTTTTTAAGCATTTCTACGGAATATTCTCTCTACGCGTGTTCTTGCGTTCAGAGAATATGAGCCTTAACCCATTTCCTCTCGCGCGAGCCACGCATTTGGTGATTATTTGGGAAGTAAAAAGAAAATACAGAAAAAGGCCCCGGAGGAGGAAAAGTCCGCCGAGGTAAAGGTGGAAGAGAAGAAGAAAGCCAAGCCCGCCCCGAGGAAGGAGGAGGCGCTCGAGCCCGGGCTCCGCGGCATCGTCCGCGTAGCGGGCAAGGATATGCGCGGCAATCTCAAGCTTTCAAGGGGGCTTATGCGCGTGCGCGGCTTCGGCCACACGATGAAGAACGTCGCAGCGAACGCCATAGCGGAGGAGCTCGGCATATCCCCCACCGAGAAGGTCGGGAAGCTCTCCGATGAGCAGATAGAGCGCATAGACAAGCTGCTCACCACCCTGCACACAAAGAACGTCCCGCCCTACCTCCTGAACAGGAGGAAGGACCCGGACACAGGCAAGGACGTCCACGTAATAATGAACGACCTCGCGTTCACGCAGCGCCAGGACATAGAGCGCGAGAAGAAGCTCTACACCTGGAGGGGGTATAGGCACGCTTACGGAAAGAAGGTGCGTGGCCAGAGGACACGCAACACCGGAAGGAAGGGGATGGCCCTGGGAGTGATGAGGAAGACCATCCTCGCGGCAGCAGCCGCAGCCAAGGCGGGCGCAGCGGGCAAGCCCGGAGCGCCGGGGGCACCGGCCGCAGGTGCGCCCGCAGCTGGTGCGCCGGCCGGTGCGGCAGCTGCGCCAAAGGCAGCGCCGGCACCAGCCGCAAAAGAGGCCAAGAAATAGGGTGTATGAATGGGAGACCCAAGGAAATTCTCAAACAAGTACGAAAAGCCCAAGCGGCTTTGGGACGTCAGCAGGCTCAAGGAGGAGAAGGGCCTGAAGGGCGCCTACGGCCTCAAGAACATGAAGGAGCTCTGGGTGATGGGCAAGGAGCTCAAGAAGGCGAGGCGTGACGCCCGCCGCCTGCTCTCCCTTTCCGAGGAAGAGCGCAGGAAGGACATGCCCAAGCTCATGGGCAAGCTCCACAAGCTGGGGATTCTTCCCCGGGACGCAAAGGTCGAGGATGTGCTGTCCCTTTCCGTGAAGGATGTCCTTGAGAGGAGGCTGCAGACCCGCGTGGTCCGCAAGGGGCTCGCAAAGACGATGGCGCAGGCGCGCCAGCTCATAACCCACGGTTTCATTGCAATCTCCGGGAGGAAAGTCTCCTCGCCCAGCTACCTCGTTTCCCATGATGAGGAGGCCGGCGTATCATATTCAAGGCCAATAGAGCTTGAGCCGGCCGCACCGGTCGAAACCGCAGAAGAAAAGGCCGGGGAGAAAGAGGAGGAGAAGCCAGCCGAGGCCGCCTAAGGTGTAATCCTATGCCAGAAGAAAAAGAGAAAATAAAGGAGGAAGCCCCCAAAGAGGAGGCAAAGCCCGCCGAAAAGAAGCACGAGCCGGAACCGGGAACCGTAAGCGTGAAACCGGAAACCGGAAAAGCCCCTCCTGCGGAAGCGGAGAAGCCGAAGGAGAGGAAGCGCGGCAGGCTCGCGGTGGTGCACGTCTATTCTTCCAAGAACGACACGATAATAACCGCCACAGATGTAAGCGGAGCGGAAACCCTCGCATGGTCAAGCGGCGGCATGATGGTCAAGTCTTCCCGTGAGGAAGGCAAGCCCTACGCTGCGATGCAGGCAGCCGCCAAGCTGGTAAACCAGCTCAAGGACAAGGGCATAGATACAGTCCACATAAAAATCCGCGCGCCCGGCGGAAACGGCTCCAAGACTCCCGGAGGCGGCGCCCAGGCAGTCGTCCGTACAATCGCGAGGATGAAGATGCGCGTAGGGAGGATTGAGGACGTGACCCCGCTGCCCACCGACTCCATGAAGAGGGCGGGCGGAAGGAGGGGCAGGAGGGTGTGAGCATGGAACTCGAAGCCATCACCGAAACCGGAAACCGCCTCTCTTTCAGGGCAAAGGGCATGCCCCTGGTGCTTGCCAACGCTATAAGGCGCTATTCCATAAACCACGTTCCCGTGATGGCGATAGACAAGGTAACGATGTACGAGAACTCATCGCCCATCTTCGACGAATACATCGCGCACCGCATAGGCATGCTGCCCATAAAGACCCCGAAGAGCCTTCCCGCCTCCGCGGAGGTCTCCTTCGTCCTTGACGTGCAGGGCCCTAAGGTCGTTTATGCAGAGGAGCTCAAGAGCAGCGACGCCGGCATAGTCGTCGCCGAGCCCCGCATCCCCATCGTAACCCTCACCGAGAGCCAGTCCATCCGCCTGGAGGGAAAGGCCGTTCTGGGAATCGGCAGAAAGCACGCAAAATTCCAGGCGGGCATCGCCTCCTACGATGAGCAGGAGGACGGCACGCTGCTTATGAAAGCGGAAAGCTTCCTCAACATGGGCCCCAAAGACATGCTCGTCCGCGGCTGCAAGGCCCTGGAGGAAGACCTTGAAGAGCTATCCGATGAGCTGGGCGCCCTCTCCGGCAAGAAGAAAAAGGCAAAGAAGAAGGGAGAGGAAGCGCCAGAAGAGAAAAAGCCGAAGAAGCCCAGGGCGAAGAAGGCCAAGAAGGAAGAGAAGACCGAGGAATGACCTCTTCCGAATTCACTCCCGAAGTCCGCAAGCAACTCCTGAATAAGCAATATGGATTGGCCGGAAGGCACTCCGCGGTGCAAATCTGTTCCTGGACAAAGAAATCCCTTAGAGGAAAGGGCTCTTGTTATAAGCAAAAATTCTACGGAGTGGAAACCTACAAATGCTGCCAGATGAGCCCCTCCGCCGCATGGTGCCAGCAATCCTGCGTCTTCTGCTGGAGGCCGATGGAGTGGATGAAGAAATCCTTTTCTTTGAAGGAGGAAGCCGATTCCCCCGAGCAAATAATAGAATCCTGCCTCGCCTCCCGCAAGAAGCTTCTCTCCGGGGTTGGCGGCGCCGCAGATGTCGACCGCCCCCTTTTCCAGAAATCCTTTTCCGAATTCCCTTCCCATTGGGCTATTTCCTTATCTGGCGAGCCCACCCTTTACCCAAAACTCCCCGAATTGGTAAAAGCAATCCGCGCACATAAAGAAACCAAAACCATTTTCGTAGTCTCCAACGGCCAGGAGCCCTCCATGATTAAGAAATTGAAAGGAACGGGCCTCACCAACCTCTACATCTCCGTTGATGCCCCCACCTCCGCCCTATTTAGGAAAATAAACCGCTCCATCTACCCAAATGGCTGGAGCCGCCTAAAGCGCTCCCTCTCCCTTCTCCGCACAATGGACTGCAACACAGTAATCCGCTTCACAGTAATAAAGGGAATAAACGACCTTCCCCCCATGCTTCCAAAATACGCAAAGCTCTTCTCATCCGCCTCTCCCACTTATATAGAAGTAAAAGCCTACATGTTCCTCGGCTACTCCCGCCTCCGCTTAAAGGAAGAAAACATGCCTTCCCACGAATACATAAAGGAATTTTCTTCCCAGCTTCTGAAGTTCCTCCCTTCTTATAAACTCAGGGATGAGTGCGCTGATTCGAGGATAATTCTTCTAAAGAGTAAATAGAAAAGAAATAGAGCCCACTATTCCATGCTATTTTCCATCAGTATAATAGGTGGCCTCGCAGGGATATCAGTTAAGTTATAATCGCAAGGTGCCATATTTATCATCTTTAGCATCGGGTCCGTACAGAACAGCGCCTCGATTGTCTCATTCCTCGCATCCCTTGGCATCTCAGGCAGCATTCTCAGGATCTCTCTCCTCAGGTCAATCTCAAGCCTAATCCCTTCCATTAGCAATTCCCTCTCTTCCTGCGGAGTCATCTTCGGCTTCTCCATCACAAGCGTAACCTTTTCTCCGTCAGCAGTAGTAAATTCGGTAGGCATCCCGCGTGCGAGAGACCTCGCCTCTTCCATGCCGCTGCGCCTCGCCCTGCCCGGCACGCGCTCAAGCAACTTTCCCTGAAGATTCGGGCCGCCCGTCCTTCTCTCAGCCTTGGCTCCCTCTTCCCCTCCAGTCAATTTAGTAGTGTCTACCATGTGTATATAGTGTTAGGAAATGTATGCAGCAGCCCAAATCAAAATAATAAAAAAAGAAAGGCGGAGGCCATCACTCCGCAATTTCCACTTCCAAAGGCACTTCTTCCGGAAGAGGCACCCCCTCAAACGGAGGCTTTTCTCCCAGCGGAGGCTTCTTCCCGTGCTTCCACTTCTTAAAGTGCTCCTTCGCCCCGGGCTGTGGCAGTATCTCCTGTAGCCTCTCCTTCACAAGCTCCCTGAGCTCATCCTTGAGCTGCACCGCCTTCACCCAGTCCCCGTCCTTCATGGCCTGGAAGATTTCCGCGTGCAGCCCGAATATCTCCGGAGTCGCAATCTTCATCATCTTCCCGCCAATCCCGTACTCCTCGTTCAGCGCCTTCGCCGTCTCATAATCCCCGGTGTGCACCGCTTCCATCCACTGCGCCCTTATCTCTATGGGCAGCTCCTTCTTCTCCACTGTTTCCGCATCCGCCGCGAACCCCATCCCCAAAAGGAGGAGCATCGCAAGGACGCCAGCTTTCATTTTTCCTTCCATTCAAATCACCTGAAGGAAGAAATTTTCCGGCTTATAAATAGATTCCCCGAACTAAGCCCCAAATTGCCCCGCAATTCCCCCTATTTCGAGCTCACCCAAGCAAGAATCGCGAGCGAAACCATCGCAAAGAACAGCGGAATCATCTGGAACAGCCCTCCCTTCCCATACACGCCCAAAAAGTGCTGCAGGAGAGGATTCGATGTAATCGCAAACAGCATGAACGCCACGACCGCAGAGAGCACCCCCAAGGTAAACCCGCTCTTCAATTCCACATAATCCTTCACATAAGTATATACAAGATAAACCGCCAGCACCAGCATTATCGAAGACATCGCAGTGACCAGGAAGAACCCGCTCTGCATGAACTCCTTCTTGTCCTCCAGCCCCCTGAACGGCATGAGCATGTCCGCAAAAATGAATATCGCAACCGAGAAGAACGCTATCAATACAGTGGCAATGGCCGCCTTCACATTCGAGTTATTTCTTCCTTCTTCCTTTTCCATCGTCCTCACCCAAAACCTTCCTCAAAAACTCATTCCCGTCCCACTCCGGGCTGATGAAATACACGGACCCGTACCCCTGCTTGGGGGTATAGATTATCTCGTTCTCCACCAGCAGCTCCACGTGCGCCTGCACGCTCTTGTAGTCCATCCCCAGCTCCTGCGCCAGTTTCCTCGTGTTCATCGGGGTGCTGCCCAGCACCTTCAGTATCCTCACGCGCGTCGGCCCCCCCTTTGATGCGTTGAGCAGCCAGTAGAGCAGCCTCGTCTTCGAGTCCATCTATGAACCTCCACGGGTGCGCGGAAGCCAGGCGATTGGCCATTGATGAGCGCACCCCACAGTGTGGCTTCCGCCTAAAGCCTTAAAAGCCGGAAGCCATGGCTTTAGCCCGTGGAGGTTCACATCCCACCTCCATTCGTATTTTTTAAAACCAGCGCAGGGGGCATAAATAGCTTCCCCCAAATTGCTCCCAATTCTCCCTAACGCCTTTTTCCAAACGCCTTCTTCACCTTCCCAACCAGCTCATTATATACCATCTCATGGTTCTCCACCGTAAGAGTAAACACTTCCCCGAACGGCCCGTACCTCTCCACAAAATCCCTGTGCAATGTCGCAACCAGAGGCGTCTTAGATTTCAATATCTCATCCAGCGCATCCGCAAACCCCGCGCTCTCCAGCTCCATCCTCCCAATCTCATCCACCACAATCACATCATACTCCCCGAACCTCTCCATCGCAGGGAGCGCAATACCCTCAAATGATTTCACGTCCACCCCGTACTTCCCGACCTTAGGCCCTCCGCCCCCGGCCACCGCAAGGGGAGCGGCCTTCCCGCTCTCCAAATCCTTCACATGGAACCCCTTCCTCGTCCCGTGCTCCTTCTCCTCCGGCGTAATAAATCCCCCGACCCTCAGCCCCATCTTCCTGAGCTCCTCCACCACCCTCATAATTAAAGTGGTTTTCCCGCTCTTCGGCCTTCCTGTTACGAAAAAATTCTGCGGCATATTCATCTCCTCTTTTTTCTTAGTTCTTTTCCGTATCTTGTAAGCATAGCTTCGAAATTTACAAAATCATATCCCTTTACCTTATTATTCATCCAGTATTCCCTTGTATCCTTTATCCCCAGCTTCCTCATCGCCTTCCTCGCAAGCGGCCCCATCCCCGGGTCCGCCTTTTCCCAAATCCCCCTCAATTGCCTGAGGAATATGTTCGCAGTCACCGGCCCGACCCCCGGAAACTCCATCAATCTTCTCTCCAAATCCCTCGCATCTTTCGCTTCTGCGTGTAGCCTATTCAAGTCTCCTCCATACTTTCCCAGCATCTTCATAACCGCCAGCAGTTTATCCGCAGTACTAAAATCATACCTCACATATCCCCCCTCGTCCAGGGAGTGCACAAAATCCTCCCAGCCCGCCTTCCTCGCCTTCCCAAATTCCAGCAGCCCATCCTTCCCAAACTGAAAATAAGTCCTCACCGCAATGTTCTCCCCAATCCTCTTCCCAAAAAGATAAGAAGCGATAAACCACCTGAACAGCTCCTCCTTCCCCGCCCCTTCCAGCCTAATCCCGAGCTGCTCCGAATACTTCTTCCCATATTTTTCCAGGAGTTTCCGTAGCTCCTTCTTTGAGAGCATAAAAGAACTAGAAATAATAATCTATTAATACCCAAGCAATATATGTCCTTATGGCAGAAGAGAAAAAGCTCATACATCCCATCCATCCAGTTATTTTCGAAGTAGACATAAATCACCTCTGCTGGTTCGTTGATATTACGGAAAAAAACCCAGACGCCACCCTCGTCTCCACAATGTCCACGGTGCATGGCGACCTAATCACCAACATAGTCCAGCTCACTTCCCCCAATCCCAGGGAGGATATAGAGCGCATAAAGAAGCACCCGCTCGTAAAGAAGGTGGAAATCCTTGCGCTCGCCCCAACCTCCGCCCTACTCTCTGTCACCTCCAGCTACAAGGCGATGACCTACAAGATTCTACATCAAACTAACGTTAAGCTTCTGGAGTCCCCGGTCACAAGGGGCGGCCTGGACTCCGAAATCCTCCTCGCCCCTTCCCACAAGGACATGGCAGACCTCTTGGGCCTCTGGAAGGAGCAGAAGGGCTACGCAGAAGTGAAACTGAAGCGCAAGCGCTACCTCAAGCCGGAGGATGTCCGGTCTCTGAGCGTATTCCGCACCGCCGGCTTCTTCGACCTCCAGTCCGCAAAGGAGCTAATCACCCCCAAGCAGTTGGAGATATTCCAGCTCGCCTGCGACTACGGCTACTACGAAACACCCAAGAAAATAAGCATAGAAGAGCTCGCCCAGCGCACCGGGCTCTCCCCATCCACCCTCGCCGAGCATTTGCGCAAGGCCGAGGCAAAGCTCCTTCCCGTCTTCTGGAAAGTCCTCCGGAAGCTCTGAATGGGCGCCTATGCTTTTGCCATCTACTTACAGGGGTATAAGTAACTTATGGGGGTATAAGCAAATGCCTTCATATTTATAAATGCTGGCAGTCTAATGCCAAGTTATTTAAATATTATGTGGCACTATAATGCCATGGAAACCCTCCTCACAGAGCAGAACCCCTGGTGGCACGACAGGAACGCAATATCCGCGGACAGGGACATTGTGAATTACAGCAACGCAAGCTTCAAGATCCCCCTCCCGGCCCTGCGCGCCGAAAAGGGTGTCATCGTAATCCGCGGCCCGAGGCAGGTCGGGAAAACCACGTTCCTCAAGCACCTTGCCGCAAAGGAGATAGGCCTTCTGGGCCCGAGGCAGGTCTTCTATTTCAG
This sequence comes from Microcaldota archaeon, assembly GCA_040753215.1. Lineage (GTDB taxonomy): Archaea > Micrarchaeota > Micrarchaeia > Anstonellales > Bilamarchaeaceae > CAIXOA01. The sequence continues at coordinate 74,592 of JBFMEZ010000029.1, forward strand.
CGCGGAGAGCGGCTACCCTCTGGACAAGGCGCTCAGGGAATTCCTTGATTTCTCCGGCGAGGGCAAGAGGGTGCTTCTCATAGACGAGGCGACCGAAGACAAGGAATGGGCGACCAAGGTGAAATACCTGCTTGATTCGGGCAAGATGCGGGAAAGCGACCTCATCGTAATCACCGGCTCCTCTTCGGTGGACCTGAAAGCTGGGGCGGACAGGCTCCCCGGCCGCGGCGTGGAAGGCAACGAATTCCTGTTCTTTCCCTATTCGTTCCGGGACTTCTTTCCATCCAACCCGGAGGGCTGCGGCCTCGCGGATTTCAGCGAAAAGGCGGCGAAGGAACTCGCCCTTGACCCCCAAAACAGCATAATGTTTGCCAAGTACATCTCAAACGGCGGGCTCCCTTCGGTCTGGAACACCGAGCGCGAGCTCGCGAGGGAGAGGTACGCCAGGTGGATAGAAGGGTTCATCTCAAAGAACGGCCGCTCCATACTCTATGCCCGCGAGATTCTCGCGAAGCTGGCGGAAAAAACAACGTTCGATTTCATGGGGCTGGCGAGGGAGACGAGCATCTCCTCCCACCACACGATAGAGGGCTACGTCTCCTTCTTCGAGGCCGGCATGCTCGGCAGGCTTCTCTACAACTACAACCTGGCCACCTCTTCGCCAGACCCGAAGAAGGAGAAGAAATTCGTCTTCATAGACCCGTTCATCTCCCAGATATTCATCAGCAAACGGGAGGAGCCCTTCCTCGTGGAGGATATAGTCGGCTCGCACCTCCTGCGCGCCTGCGACGAGCTCTATTTCCACAGGGACAAGAAGGGCGAGGTGGACTTTCTTTGCAAGGCAGGCGGGAAGCTGGTTCCCGTAGAGGTGAAGTGGCAGGAGAAGGTTGCCGAGTCGGATGCCCGGAACCTCAAAAAGTTCGGCGGCGGCTTCCTGCTCACAAAGGATTTCTCTGGCAGGTTCGGCAACGTGCTTGCAGTGCCGGTGCCCGTTTTCCTCAGGATGATTGGAAGAACGATGGCCATAAGGAAGCCACTAGGCCAATTCTGAACGGTTGCCATGATGCTTTCCCTATTCAACCCGGCGCCTTTCCCTCGCCGTCTGGAAAGTCCTTCGGAAGCTCTAAAACCGCTCCACAGCGGCTCTAGTATTATCTACCACTTGCCTCGGATGTATATTCATGAACTTAGATGCCAGAAAGCTAACCGGTCCGGACAAGCAGATTGCCGCAGGCCAGCAACAGCAGGGTCCCCGCAAAAGCGTATTCGCGAGGGCAGTTCCTATTGTAGCCCCTCCCTTAATTACTGGTTTTCTGCTTGGTTTTGGAATAATGTATTTCTCGCCTTCCAAGCACAAGTCCGAAAGCCAACCAGCAGCCCCCCAGCCAACAAAGAGCATTCATCCGGATTGCGATCCGGAGCATGCGCCTCCCGAATCGGGGCAGTATTATTTTGATGAGCGCGGTCGCGTTCATGAGGGTTACAGGATAGTTGACGGGCACGGTCGCGTCATCCGCTTCTGCCCGCCCACCTGGGGCAGGTAGATTCCTATGGGTATAACCATGAACACAAATATCAAAGACCTCAGCTACGAAGAGCGATGCAGGAATGAGCACTTCATAGACAATGTCGGCGCTGATGAGCGCCTGTCCCAATCTTTTCGCCAAGAGGCGTGTGAGTTCGCTAAACAGAACGGAATAGCTCTCACAGATGAGGCACATGTGCGCCGCCTGTTCGCTTATCTGAGGGACCAGGGAAAAATAGAACGGCTGATAAAAAGGGAAGCCGGGGACTGGGTAGGGTTCAGCCGCTATGGCACGACCGGGGACGTCGAAAGGGCAGTCTCTCTCGCAAGGCACAAGCTCTATATGGTTAAGGACGGCCTTGACGCAAGAATGCTGTTTGACGACGCTTGGAGGTTTTTCGGCCATCCTTCCAACGATTTGGAACGTCCTTACCGGCTTCGGGACAGGTTCTCGCGCTGGCTGGACCGCAAGCTGCAACAGATGGAAGCGGCGCCCGGCGGCAGAATCCGGCGCTAAAACTCACGCCGATGCCTGCCAATAAACCCGCCGTACAGCGGCTCTACTAATATCTACCAATTGCAGAGTATGTATAATTATGAATCATAGTGCAAGATACATAAAGAGATCAAGCGCGGATATAATGGAAGTAGTTCGCGGATTTGATCGTTACCACAGAATGTTCAGGGAGTATACACAAAGAGGTGGAAAGGTTGGAAGTTCTTTAGACCGGGGGGCATTCACCCGCCCTCACGAGGTATTGCCTGAAGAAGCACGTTTTCTTCTTGGTGAGGGGCGGAGGAGCGGATCTTTTGCATATGGTCCGGAAGCAGGAGATGACAAATTAAGAGAAAAAATAGCGGAGGTTGAAAATAGGCGCCATGGAACTTTCTATTCGCCAGATAACGTTGCTATGCTTCCAGGTGCTTGGTCAGGAATAGTATTTGCGATAGAAGAGATCCTGAATCTAAAAAATGGAAAGATGAATAAAGAAAAAATAGCAATTATAGGGCCAACTTTATACCTGATGTTTCAGCGCATTATCAGAGACTATGGCATCGAAGTAAATGCGTATGATTTTGTAGTCCCTGGGACAGAGCGCGTCCCAACAAGTATGGATGATATGGAGTGTGTCTTTGCCGATAGACCGAAAATGATTGTAATCACAAACCCAAACAATCCGGATGGCAAATACTTTCCACCTGCTTTACTAAGAGAGGTTATTGAAAGGGCAGGCCAAGAAGGAATTTACATCATTATGGATGAGATTCAAAACTGTTTCCCCCGCCGTGCTCGTATAGGGTACAGTTCATGGATTCAAGCGCCAAACGTAGTCCGTATGGATTCTGCTTCAAAAGCGTATGCGCTTGCAGAATACAAGACCGGATGGATGATCGCAGAACCGAGGCTGCTTGGCGACAGAATGGATGGAATTATAAGTCGTATGAGCGGGATTATGGGTAATGCTCCAAGAGCCGCAAATACGGCGTTACTTTACTTGCTTAATAGGGAATTGGAAAGAATTGCGACAGGAGTAGACTATTTATCATCTGTTCATGCAAAATTAACCAGAAAAGAAGAATTTGTCCTGGCTCATTTGGCAGCCATGGACAACATCATAGAAATAATTTTGCCACACGCCTGCATCAACCTTACGGTGCAGGTTGCATTTGATGGGACCGATATGGAGCTAGCGAAAATATTGATGGAGAACGGAACACTTCTGATGCCTGCTAGCGGATATGGCCATAGCATAAGTCCGCCCACCCTGCGCATCACTTTTGCAGAAAGGCAAGAAAAAGTGGAGCATTCCATGGCTGTTTTAGAGCGTGTACTTGGAGGTTATGTTTCATGAGCGATATCCTTCCCTATGATATCCTGAACAAGGGCTGGAAAGCCACCTGCAAAATCCTCTTAGGCGAGGAAATAGGCGAGCTCAGCGATTACAGGGAATGGCTCTCGGAGTTCCTTCCTCCCACCGGAAAAACCCATTCCCACCTCTCCGGAAAGGAAGTAACCCTCGCCATGGATGCCTACTGCCCAAAATCCAGGTTCATCTCTTCCGATGAAATAAAGGAAAAGAAGCTCGCCCCCCTCTCCATAGACCAGGTAAAGGACATAGATTCCATCGCAGAAGCAATCTCAGAAAGATGGGAATACACCGGAAACAGGGTCCTCGGCAATTCCTCTTCTGTAGATTCCTCCGACCTGGTAATGGATTCCCAGTTCGTCTCCGGCTCCACCAACATCCAGCAGTCCTCCTACGTTTATTCCTCTGCCCTCGCCCGCATGGGCAGCAAATACATCTACGGCTCCCACGGCTTCGCCCAGGGCGAGTTCCTCATCCGCCACTGCGCGGGCTTCAACCTCAAGCGCCAGTTCGAGACCCACTTCATAACCGACAGCAGTGACCTCTATTTCGCATTCAACTGCATAGGCTGCAGCGAGCTCCTCTTCTCCTTCTTCCAGCGCAACAAGCGCCATTGCATAGGAAATCTCCAGCTTCCCAAGGAGAAATATCTCTCCCTCAAGAAGAAGCTCCTGTCCGAAGTGGCCTCCGAGCTTAAGAGAAACAAGCGCTTCCCATCCCTTTTCCACCTGGTTCCGAACAGCAAGCCTCGCCATTCCCTTTCCATCCCGCAATCCAGGCCCAAAGAGGACATGCCCGCAATAGACAAAGCGTTCTCCTCCGCCTTCAAGGTCATTTTCAGAAAGGATGCGCAATCCGTATTCCCATACGAAAAATGGCTCTCCCGCCAGCTCCTCGGCATAAGCGAGATAAAGTCCCCCTTCGGCCACAAGACCTGTTTCCCAGAGACCAAGGCAATGTTCCTCTTCTTCACCGCCCCCCGCAGCCGCATGGTCTCCCTTGCCGAAGGGATGGAACTCGGAAAGCGCCACCTCGAAGAGCCGCAGCTCTCCTCCCTTTCCAGCATAATAGATAATCTGGGTGAAATCGGCTATTTCACAGCCGAATTCCTGGACGGCCCGGTCACCAACGCCATAAGCACGCCCATCGCCTACTATTCCTCCAACGTCTACAAGGCGCTGGACGCAACCCATTCCGAATACTCGGGCCTCTCCTCCCAGGTGCTGAACTCAAAATACTGCTTCGGCGGCTTCCGCATATTGGAGTCCCAGTTCTGCCTCAACTGCTACAATTCCCTCAATCTTTCCCGTTGCCTGGAAGTGGACACTTCCGAGAAATGCTCCGACTCCCTCTTCTGCCACAACTCCGAAGGGCTCGCGGAATGCATGTTTTGCTTCAATCTTAAGGGGAAGAGGTATGCAATAGGCAATTCGCCCCTTCCGCCGCAGGAATATCTCAAGGTGAAGGATTCCCTTCTTTCCCAGATGGCCGATGAACTGGAGCGCAACCACTTGCTCCCCTACGACATATTCAACATCGGCTGTGCAGGTGCATGATATGGACACATACGAAGCCCTCAACCGCTCCTGGAAATCCCTCTGCCGCCTTCTTCTGGGCGAAGAGATAGGCGAGATGAAAGAATACGAGAAATGGCTCACCCAATACCTTGAGCCCATGCGCGTGGAGCGCTCTGCAATCTCAGGCAAGGATGTATATGTAGCGGTTCCAGAATACTGCAAAGATGCAAAATTCATCTCCCTAGAAGACACTCAATCTTCCAAGCCCGCCCCCCTCTCCATCAACGAAATCAAGGACATAGACTCAATAATGGAATCCCTCCGCGAGCGCTTCCTCTACTCCGGCAACGTCATCCTTTCCAATTCCCGCGATGTTTCCCAGAGCACCAACATCCAGAACTCCTTCCACGTGCTCCGCTCCAACTTCATCTGGGATTCCGAATACATTGGCTACTCCTCCATGGTCCGCGGCGGCAAGCATCTTATTGGAGTAAACAACGACGCCTACTCCTCATTCATGCTCAGCAGCATGGAAACCTACAAGAACAGCCGCTGCCTGGAGCTGTGGGAATCCTTCGACTGCACCGAATCCTATTTTGTGTTCGGCTCATGGAACTGCCAGAACATCCTTTTCTCCTTCAACCAGCGCAACAGGCGCAACGTAATCGGAAACATCGAGCTCCCGCGCGACAAATTCCTTTCCCTCAAGAGCAAGTTAATAGAAGAGATGCGCGATGAGCTGAAGCGCAACAAATCCCTGCCTTCTCTCTTTGAAATCGCATCTGCCAACCTGAGGAGATCGAAAATACCCGCCGGCTTCCATACTGAAGAGATGCAGGAAGGCACGGACAAGGGCATAATAGAGGACGCATTCCGCAAGACCACGAAAATAGTCTTCGGGAAAGAGCTGCAGGACATGGATGCCTATGGGGATTGGCTCCTGCGCCACGTGATAAAAACGAAACCCGCTGTTTCCGCAGCCACGGGCAGGCCCACCTCCCTGAGCTCACACGCCCCTTACAAATTCTATCCAAGGAACCGTCTCGTGAAGATGAATGAGGCAGTGAAGCTCGGCGAAATCCTCCATATGGATGAATCTGACATCCACTCGCTCGATTCCCTCAAGGACTCCCTCTGGAAAATCGCGTTCTTCTGCTCCGAGATAATGCTCGGCGAAAACAAAAACCTGATTGGAGTGATGCTCGCCAACCAGTCCAGCAACTGCTACAATGGTTCGGTCTATTCCTATGATGAATACTGCGGCTTCTCCTTCTGGCCAAGGGACTCCAAATATATGTTCGGCTCATCTATGGCCTTCTCCTCCAATTTCTGCATCAACGCCTACAATTCCCTCAACCTCTCGCGCTGTTTTGAGGTGGACGGCTGCAGCAGCTCCTCCGACCTCTACTTCTCCCACAACTGCGAGAACGCGCAGGACGCGATGTTCTGCTTCAATTCCAAGAATCTTAAGCACTCGATAGGCAATTCCGCGCTCCCGCCCGATAAATACAAGTCCCTGAAATCCTCGCTCCTCTCCCAAATCTCAGACGAGCTTGAGAAGACCAAATCCCTCAGATGGGACATCTTCAACCTGGGCTGTCCAAAGGTGCCATCCTGAACCCGCAAACAATGGTGTTCAGGAAATGCCGGCAAGTTCATCATAGTACTTAATGCGCGGGTTCGCCTTGAAAAGAGCCTGCAGCTCCCCAATCCGTGCGCGCCTTTCCTCAGGAGCCAGGCCCAGCCACATCGGCATATCTTCTCTTCTCAATACGCCCAACATCTGTTCTGTGCATAAGCCGGTCATCAGCATCTGCAGAAGAGTGAGGTATGCACGGTCATCCTCTATATTGGGCCAGAGCCATTCAGCATGACGGGTGTGGTCCTGGAATTCGCTGTCGAGGATTTGCCTGTATCCGGGCAGTGCGTTGAGTCCTGTGCCCAGCTCCTCAAACGTTTTCGTAAGCCTGTAGCCAACGAACAAATGCAGATTGTGCATCTGCGTATCAAAAGGGGGCGTCAGCCTGAGTATCGTTTCTATTGTTTGCCGCATATCTTCTGCTGTTTCAAACGGGCTGTTGATTATGAAATCAATAGCTGGGGTGTCAATCCGGCCCTCCCTGGCAGCTTTGGCAGTGAACTCCGCCATATGCCTTATCGCCTCAAATGATGTTCCCAGCCTTCTATAATGCCTAAGCGCTTCCCTGCCTCCGCTCTGGTAACCGAAGTTCACCTGCTTCAAACCAGCGTCGATAAGTGCGCCAACCAGCTCTCCATTGAAGACAAAGGTCATCGGGCTGAAGTACGCGAAAAACGGCCGTCTTATCTCTGATTTCCAGAAAGCGCAGAATAGCCCGAGCTCATCTTTCCCGGCTCTTTTCCCGTCCAGGAACCTGGGGAGGAAATCGTCGTCAAAGAATACGACGTAGTCTATCAGGGGGTATTTTGTTACCATTTCCTTGACCCATTCCAGAAGTTTCGGCGTGCTCAATCGCCCTGGCGGGCCGCCATGGGTTTTGTCGAATGCGTTGAGCCTGTGGTTTATGCAATAGGCGCAGCTGAACCTGCATCTGCGGTCAGTAAACAGCCAGAGCGGGTATCTGGGCCCAATGATTGAAAAGTTATCGATGGCTGCAAACTCTTCTTCTGGCCGATCTATCTGGTGGATTGCACCGCCCCTCAGCACATAATGCATCCCTTTGGTAAAATCATAGTCCGGAGGCTGGATGGAATCGTGCCTTGGCGTAGCAGTTTCGAATTCCGGCGGAATCCTTTGACCTGCCTCCAGCATCCTTATCGCTTCTGGAAGCCAGATTTCGCCTTCCTGGTGGCAAACTGCATCAGCACCCATTTCATAGAATAATTGAGGTGATGCGAATGCCTGCACGCCCCCGACCAAGACAGGTTTCGCGGCAAGTTCCGGAGTGCTTTTAAGGAGGCGAATTAGCTGCCGTGCGCGCTCTACCCCGATTGCAGCCACGGATATCCCAATCCAGTCATCCTTCTCCACCGCCGTTTTTATCGCTGCAAGCTCCGCTTCATCATATAAGCTGTGGGCTGGAACTTTATTGAGGAAATAAAGTTTAGGCGGCCTGCCTGTTTCCTTCTCAAGGGCGCTGGAAAGATGCCTTGCGCCAAGCCCTCCTTTCTGAGGTATCAGTATTGAACCATTCATCTGTTTCATAGATATTCACCTGGCACTTCCGCCACTATCACATAGTCCCCTGCCTGCTGGTCTTCAAATTGAAAGGTGGTGGGCCATACTTTTGTCTGCCTGAGCACCACAAATCCCGCCCTCCCAAGATCTCCCATGAAGCGGGCGTAATCCACCTTCCATTCGTATTCCCGCCCCACTTCGAAATCCATCACCTGGTGAAGCAGCCCGATCACGTCCTCATCCATGCCCAGGGCTCGCGCCTCTTCAATGCGCTTCCCGTAGAAAAGCCGGGCGGCATCTGCATGCCCAGCCTCATCCGCATATGCGGGAAGTATATTCTCTGCGAAAACAACCCGCCCATCAAATTTCATGTGTTTTATGACCGTGCGCAGGAAACGCATCTTCCTTTCATCTTCTATATGATGGTAGGCCGAGCTGGCAATCACTACGTCTGCGGTGGCTCCCAAATGGCAATCTACCGCATCCCCGAGCACGAGCCGGACCCCTTCAACTCCGGCCAGCCTTTCTTTTGCGAAATCAAGGTATGACTGCTCAATATCAATCCCAATGAAACGACCGATCTTAGGCTCCGGAAGCATGCGGCTGAAGATTTCGCACGTGCCGCAGCATAAATCTACTATTGTGGCCGTGCGCAGACGTACAAGTTCCGCCCTTACTTCCTCCTTTGCCTTCTCGTAAAGCGCCTGCTCTCCCGGAACGCTTTCCACCTTTTGGAAAAGGCGGGCGTTTTTTGAATAAACGGCAGCCTGAAGGGGTTTTGTCTTCATCATTTTTCATCATCGTTCTTGCGGCTTTATCCGCTTTTCTGAACTTACTACCACTCATCATATATTAATAATCTTTGATTAAAAAATCTAGAAAAATTACAAAGATTTAAGAAATATTGTAGGTATAATAGAAATATGGAAAATCAGCCCGTGAAGCTGGACAAAATAGACTACAAAATACTCGCGGAACTGGATTTTGACAGCCGCCTCCCCAGCTCAAAGATCGCTAAGAAGCTGAAGCTCTCAAGAAACATAGTTGATTACCGGATAAAGCAGCTGGTGGAGAAGGGCGTGATAATGGCGTTCAATACCTTCATTGACCCCGCGAAATTCAACCTAATTAGCTGGAAGGTATATGTTCGCTATCAGAATATGACTCCGGAGAAAGAGAAGGAACTTCTCCAATATCTGGAAAAGCACCCTAAAGTATGGTGGATAATAAGGTGCGCGGGCGCGTACGATGTGATGTTCTGCCTCCTTGCGGAAACCATCCATGATTTCTACCAGGAGATGCTCGGGTTCAATACCCTATTCGGCACTTATGTGGCGGAAACAGAGCTCACGAGCCACATAGACCCGGAGTTCTATACGCGAGGCTATCTGGGAAAGGAATCTGTTATTCCATCCAAGCCTTTCCTTGTAAAACCCACAAAAATGCAATTTGACGAGCTGGACATCAAGCTGTTTGATTTGCTGGGAAGAAACTGCAGGATGCCGATTACTGAAATGGCAAAGAAACTGGGTTCCACTCCGCGAATAATCAAATACAAGATGGACAAGTGGGAAAAGGAAGAGGTCCTTACCTGGAACAGGATAATTTTGGATGCTTCCAAGCTGGGGAGGGAGTATTACAAAACGCTGGTGAATTTTAAGGATATTACGCGTGAAAAGGAGAAAAAGTTCATCGGTTTCTGCAGGGTGCATCCCGACATCATCAATATCTCCCGGGCTGCTGGCCCATGGGACTTTGAATTTGAATGCGAGGTGGAGAGCTATCATAAGTATAATGAGCTGATGCAAGGAATGCGGGTGGCCTTCCCGGATATCATAAAGCAATACCGAAGCCTGCTGATTTACGAGCAGCTGAAGTTTGAGAACAATTTCATAAGGTACGGGATGGAGAGCAGAAAGACCGCCTAATCGGATATAGTCGCTCGTTCTTGAATCGTAAATCCTATCGGATTTCAGTATCGCTGCGGCGATATCTGGCAGAATTCTGCGGAATTCCGCCATCCGATAGCGGGCAAAGTTTCCGGATTTTGTCCTCGCCTTCCGGCGTTTCAATCTTGCCTGCTACCGAAGCGCGTGATAATCTCCGTAGAACCGGAAAAGAAGAAGGAAGAGGGCGGGATTGGGCGTTCCTGGGCCGGTTATCTGCCAGCCTTTGCGAGCCCCGCCTTCCAGTTCTTATTGATTGAGGAATAGACCGACTTGAAGAGTGCTGCCTGCTTCCCGGACCATACGCGGTTCGGCTTTGATTTTATCCACCCGGCCATGATATCTATTATCCTGAGCGAATCCGAAAGGTCCTTCTCACGTTCCTCGCCGAGCTTTTTCAGGTCAACCATGCAGCTCACCCAGGTGACGCATCTTCTCTTCCACACCCAATTTCCTGCAGAAATAGACGAGCTTGTTCTTATCAACCTTTTCCCCGAACAGGTCGTAAAGGAAGCGGGCATCCTCGATGTCCTTCTTTGTGCCGAGATACAGCTTATATGGAATCTGCATCTCAAGCGGCGAAATCCTTATCCTGTGCCTGTTGTTGAGTTCCACCTCGGTTGCATGGGAAAGCGAATATTCGTCAAGTTCGTTTTTCGCAGGCTTCAGCTCTATGTTCGGGGAGATCGTATCCTTCTTCGCAATCCTTATCGCGGAATTCTCCTTAAGAAGCGCCATCGCCTGCGGGAGGGTGCGCGCATTGAGCAGCCAGTAATCTTCTGAAATGATATCATACAGCTTCTCCACCCCGACCATGTCTTCCCGCCTGAATATCACGTCTATGTCTTCCGTGATCCTCTCGCGCCCGAAAAGCAGCGCGGTGTACCCGGAAACTATCACATAATCTATCCCGGCCTTCTCCAGGAGCTTTACGAACTCTATCGTGAACGTATCCACAACTGAAAGGATGCGGGAGAGCTTTATCGTATTCCCCTCAAAGGCAACGTTCATGCCGGCATTTTGCATGAGGGCGTTTATAATTGTTCTTGGGCCGCAATGCCGCCTTGGCACACCTCCTAGCGCATCGCGTGATAATTCCCGAATATATCCTTCCTAGCATCATAAGCCAGCTTCCGGGGCTTGTCCGCATCCACATCTATTTTCTCCCCCGGCTCGTCAATCATCGGGTCAGGAAAGCCGGGCTTTTTGTCCGACGGGGGCTTCTCTTCAGGCCCGGCCCCTTTCCCTTGCGCTTGCCCTTCTCCCTCATCCTTAGTGGGCTCATGCAGCCCCCAGCTTTTCATGTCCACTATCCTCATCTTCATCGGGAGCATGTAATTCCTTCCGTCATACAGCCGCACAATGCACTCTCTCTGGTTGAGCCGTATGAACATCTCCTTCTTGGATTCTTCCAGCTCCGCCTGCGCGCGGTGCTTCTTGAAGTACTCTTCCAGCTTGATTTCCATCACCGAGCTCAGCATCGCGGCATCCTGCCTGTTAAGCTTGAACGCAATCAGATTCCTGGTGTTCGACACTATCCCATCCAGCACCTCCTTGCTCAGCTGCCCAAGGTACTGGCACGAAAGGTACGCATAAAGGTTGAATTTCCTCGTCTCCGAGAGTATGTCCCTCGTAACCCTCGTCTCCACTCTCGGGAACTCATCCACCACCAATATTGTGGGCTTGTCCATCAGCTTGCCCGTAATCGCCAGTATGTACATCTGGTTGATTATCGCCCCTGCAAGGAAACTAATCATCCTCCTCCCGAAGAAGTGCGGGTCGAAGCTCACCACCGTAATCCTGTTCTTCTCCAGAAGCTCCGCAAGCCTCTCCAGCTTCTTCTCCTTCCCCAGGTACAATTGGTATTCCCCTATGAAATTCAGTATGGGCAGTATCGCGGAGTTGAAGTGGTGTATGTAAATATCATTATACTCCTCGTCAAAGAACCTCTTCACCTCCTCGTTGTCGCACATGCTCACGAACTCCGCCTTCGCCGTCGCATCAGTGAGCAGCGCGCTTACGTTCATCAAATCTAGCTTGTCTATTGAGCTGAGCAGATGCACCGCGTAGAAAAGCACCCTCTCCGAATATTTGTTCTCCTGCCCTATAGATGATGCAATCAGTTGCGAAATCAATTGCGTAAGCATAGGCGTCTTCTGCCCGCCCACATCCAGCGGCTCTATGTAATTCTTTACAAAATCCACCATCTTCGTCCCCTTGAAGGTTTTGGTAAACTCCCCATGCGGGTCGATCACTATTATCCTGGCCCCATCCTTGTACTTCGCCTCAATCGCCTTCAGCAGCACGTAGAGCGCCTTGGTCTTCCCGGAGCCCGAAGTCCCCGCAACCAGCGTATGCTGCATCGGGTCGTAATTATCCACGCCCATCGTCACCCCGCTCTCCTCAAACACCGGGAACCTTGAGCTAGTATGTATCCTTTTCGGAATCGGGTCCAGCACCTCTATGTATATGGAGGAATTCTCCTCCAGGTTTATCCTGAAGAACTTCTCCGGGTCGGTCACCAGCACGCTCCTCTTCCTGCCCTTCTCGTCAATCGCATCCCCTGCTGCCACGAACCCGCCCAGCACCTTGCTCAGGTCCATCGCCAGCTCCTCCACATTCTCCTTCAGCATGAAATCCAGGAAACCATACGCCCCCCCGTTGATCTTGTAGAACTTTGAGAGGACGGCCGCCTTCCCCTTCACTTGTTCCATCTCCCCCAGCTCTGCGAACCTGAACGGAAACACCAGCGCCGCCATGTCCTGCAGCCCCTTCTTCTCCCTTATATAGAATTTCACGGTGTTGTTCTTCCTCCGCACAATGAGCCTAAACGCATTGAGCGAAAGCACCCCCGAGAAATCCAGGAAGCCGAAAAGCGGAAGCCTCGCCTTCACCAGCTGCTCGAAGAACGCCCTCATGTCCTCCTCATCCACCTTCTCCGAGTAGAGGTGCATCTCGCGGACAGCCAGCCTCCTGGCTGCCTCCTCCTCCCTGCTCAGGGTAATCTTCATTCCTGTTGGCAAGCGCAATTCCATTATCTCACGTTCATATACTTATTGAAACGGGGATATATTCCTAGTCCCGCTCCATAGCGGGTTTCACCATCCTCCAGCTTTCCGTCGTTGCCCTTCCCATGCCAATTCCGCGCGTTCCTTCTATTTAAGAATTCACTACTATGCGCGTATACTAGCAGTAACGAAAAAGGAGGTGCGCCCAGAGAACCCATTACCACCATGCTTTCCATCCAGCGATTTTCGTATTAATACAATTGTGGTATCGTAGCGATACCACTACATATTAAAACAGCCCCGCCCCACTCATTACCCATGAAAATCAGCGATTTGTTCAGGGAGATAGGCTTCTCGGAGGGTGAAGGCAAGGTATACCAGGCCATCCTCACGCACCTTTCCCCGACCCTCCAGTCCATCCACGAAGAGACCGGGATAGAGAGAAGGAACGTCTACGACATCGTAAACAAGCTCATCTCAAAGGGGCTGGTCACCTACCAGATGGAGAACAGGAAGAAGACCTACCACACGACCCACCCAAGCAAAATACTGAACTACCTAGAAGAGCGGGAAGGTGAGATAACGAATGCAAAAAACATGGTGAATGCAGAGCTCGGCCAGCTTGTGAATATGTACGAGGGCAGCAAGGAGGAGTTCCACACGGAGATTTACAGGGGGAACGAGGGCATGAAGGCTGTTTTTGAGGATATACTGAATTATAAGCACTACTACCTTATAGGAGGGAATTTTGGCGTTATGAGATTCCTTGGCGAAGCATTCTTGAACAGATGGCATGCAAAAAGGGAGAAAAAGAAAATCTGGATTCACGACATAATAAGGTACCAGAGCTTTATTGGCGAAGGGGCGATTCCTGAATTTACCAAGAACCTAAAATACTGGGAATACAAGATGCTCCCCAAGGAATTCTGGTCCCCCCACGTGATTTTCATATACGGGGACAAGGTTGTGAATGTATTTTGGGGCGAACAAAGCTTCGCATTCCTCATCCAGAACGAGGGCATCGCGAAGAGCTATATGGACTATTTCAACTATCTGTGGAAAACCCTGCCTAGCCCCAAAAGGCGATGACATGCACTCCGCAATATACGAACGCCTCAACACAAAATGGAAAGAGGCATGCAAAATACTGTTTAGAGAGGAGGTCGGCAACCTCCGCGTATATGAAGGCTGGCTTTCCGAATGCATTGAGCCTGTATCCGTACAAAAATCCCAAATTCCAGGCAAAGAAGTAGTAGCGGTGGGCGATTACCGCGGCTCAAAACTCATCTCCTTCGCAGATATCGACTTCTTCAGAAAATACCCTCCTCTCAGCATAAATGACATAAAGGACATAGACAGCATAATCCGCGCGGCGCGGGAAAGGGCCGAATATGCGGGCAACATAGTGCTCGGCAACTCCTCAAATGCCGAATCCAGCACCGGGATAGAAGACTGCAGCAACATCCTTTCCTCCCACACATACAACTCTTCCCAGGATGTGGCCTTCTCCACGCTGGGCAGGGTAGATGAGTCAGTCTTCGGCTGCGTCCTTGTCGGGCAATCCAGCTTTTCCATAAAGACCGTGCTAGGACGGCACCTGGCCCGCACCCTCGAATCTTCCTATGCGCTCGAATGCTCCGACATATATTTCTCCCACCAGATGCGCGGCTGCTCGGAATGCATGTTTTCCTTCAACCTCCGCGGCAAGAGGCACGTAATAGGCAATGTCCAGCTTCCCCAGGACAAATACCAATCCATAAAGAAAAAGCTCCTCCCCGAGCTTGCGGATGAGCTGAAGAAAAACAAGAGGCTCAGGCCGTTGAGGGATTTCATCCCCAGGGAGCCGCCCCAAGCCGCGCGTCCCGCCCCCCAAAGCCCCGTGCACATGCCTCAGGCGGCCCCGGACCTTAAGATGGTGGAGGACGCCTTCCAAAAAACAACCGATCTCATATTCGGCAGGAAGCTCCAGGGCATCTCCTCCTTCGGCCCCTACCTCTCCAGGCACACCCGGTGCGACCCCAAGGCCCGCGGGATGGCGCTCAACAAGCTGTTCCCAGAAGGCAAAAGAACGGTAAGCCTTGAAGAGCACGGCTCATATTCGCACCCGCAGGCCTGGCCCGAAGCCCTGGATATCGGCTCTTTCGGCCTTTCCAACGTCGGAACGCTCATAAGCCCAATCGCCTTTTTCTGCCCGGACATCCAGGAGCAATCCTCCAACATGGTCGAGTGCTCCAATTTCACCAATTCCTACCATTGCTTCCACTCCAGCAATTTATACTTCGTAAAATTCGCCGCTTATTCCTTCTGGCCCAGGGACTGCGAACACGTTTTCGGCTGCGACTCCCTCCGCACCTCCTCCTTCTGCATAAACTGCTACAACTCGTTCAAGCTTAGCCGCTGTTTTGAAGTGGATACCTCCCAGGACTGCACCGGCTCCTATTTCCTGCATAACTGCGAGAACGTCCACGACTCGATGTTCTGCTTTAACGTAAAGAACAAGAGGTATGCGATAGGAAATGCAGAAGTTGGCAAGGAGAAATTCTTCGAAGCAAAGAAGGCCCTTCAACTCTGGCTGCTTTCCCAGTTGGAGAAGAAGGGCTCCGTGGATTTGGACATTTACAATATCAATAAGAAATAATCGCAGCAGCTTTAAAAATTCACTACTATATAATCATAATAGTGAAAGAAATAGAAGAAATCCTGAAGAAAGTGGGCCTAACCACGCAGGAATCCCGCGTATACCTTGCGCTCCTTGAGCTCCAAGAGGCGCAGACCGGCCGCCTCTGCTCCTTCACCGGCATAGCCAGCTCCAACATCTACAACATCCTCCGCTCCCTCATGCAAAAGGGCCTCGCAAGCTACCGTGTGCAGAACAATACCCGCGTCTTTCTCCCCGCCTCACCAGATGCGCTGAACGAGCTTTTCCTTGAAAAGCAGAAGAAACTTGATGAGGAACGCCGCGAGGTCACAGCGCTCGTCTCCAGCCTGAAGAAGAGAAAGGTTGAGACCGAACCCTACTCCAATTACAAATACTACGAAGGAATTTCTGGCGTAAAATCCATGTGGCATGAAATCAACGGCTTCATGTCCCCGGACTCAACCGCCCTTGTATACACCTCCCGCCGCGCAGCCTATGAAAAATTGATAAGCTTCTACGACGTACACCATAAAATGCGCCGTGAAAAGGGGATAAAGGAGCTTATGGTTTTCCCGGACGAGGACAGGGAACTCGGCCACAAGCGACGCAACAGATATACGGAAGTCCGCTTCAGCAGCATAAAAAGCGACGCAGAATGGGGCATTATAAGGGACCGCCTCTACATCCAGTACATCACCGGAAAAGTCCCCCGCGCATTCCTCATAAAAGACGAGACCTTCGCCAACACCTTCCGCGAGGTCTTCTCAAAGCTCTGGGAGCGTGCAAAGCCATGAAAAGCAGGAGCCAATCCTCACAGGTATATGAACACCTGAACAAGAGTTGGAAGGATGCCTGCAAAATCCTGCTCAAGGAAGAGGTGGGCAATCTCAACGAATACGAGGGCTGGCTCTCCGAATGGCTTGAGCCCTCCCGAATGCGCAAATCCCCCTCCGGAGAAGACGTCCTGACTGTTGGCGACTATTGCGATTCCGCCTCTTTCGTTCCATTTTCAGGAATCGACCTGATGAAAAAATACCCTCCCCTCAGCATAAACGAAATAAAAGACATTGATTCCATTCTCTCTGCCACACAGGAAAGAATCTATTACGCCGGCAACATAGTGCTCGGCAAATCCTCCAACGTGGAAGAGAGCACCGGCATAGAGGACTGCAACTTTGCCCTCCGCTCCCACTCATGCAATTCCTCCCAAGACATTGCCTTCTGCACCCAGATGAGGGAGGACCGCTCTCTTTTCGGCTGCGTGATGTGTGGGGAGTCAAGCTTCACTATAAAATGCTACGGCAACTGGCGCACCGCCCGCTCCCTCCTCTCCAGCACTATCCACGAATCCTCGGACATATACTTCTCCCACAAGCTCACCGGCTGCTCAGAATGCATGTTCTCATTCAACCTCCGCGCAAAGCACCACGCGATAGGGAACACCCCTCTTCCCTCCGAAAAATACCTGCCATTAAAGCAGAAACTCCTCTCCGAACTCGCCGAAGAGCTTAGGAAGAAGAAAAGGCTCCCAAACCTTGTGGATTTCTTTCCTCCTCAACCGTCCAAACCCAGCACACCAAAAACCATTCCTCTCCCCAGGAAAAATGAGGATTTCGAGCTTATAGAAGACGCCTTCCATACCACCTCCGAGCTCCTCTTAGGAAAAAACACCCTCCATCTCAAGCCCCTATCCAATTACCTCTCCCGCCACGTCCGCGCCATCCAGAAGCTCCCATCCTGCGTTAGCGGAAAGGACGTCTTCCGCTGCAGCACCCGCTTTGACGACGTGGTTTCCAAATGCGGCAGGATGGTCCGCCTTGATGAATACGATTCCGTCTCCCATCCGCAGGAACTCCCTCATGGGATGGAGAAGCTCTCCCTTTCCGGCATAACCCCGCTCATAAGCCCAGTAGCATACTACTGCCCCGAGGCGGCCGAGCAGTTTGAGAACGCGATTGAATGCAACGACATCTACTCCGCATACCATTGCTACCGCGCAAGCAAGGTCTACTTCACCAAGTTCACAGCATTCTCTTACTGGGCAAGGAACTGCGAATACACGTTCGGCTGCGACTCCCTGCGCACTTCTTCGTTCTGCATCCAGTGCCACAACTCCTTCAAGCTGAGCCGCTGTTTTGAGGTTGATACCTCACAGGACTGCACCGGCTCCTACTTCCTGCACAATTGCGAGAACGTGCATGACTCCATGTTTTGCTTCAATACCAAAAACAAAAGGTATGCAATAGGCAATTCCGAGGTTGGAAAAGAGAACTTCCTCAAAGCCAAATCCGCCCTCCAGGCCTGGCTCCTTTCCCAGCTCGAAAGGAGCGGCTCCGTAGAGCTGGACATATACAATATTGGCTGCCGCAAACCCTGAAATTGCCCACAAGGCAACATTTATAAGCACTTTTAACCATTATATTACCACTGATAACATGCCTTCCCCAGCCGTAAGGACTCCCATATTTCAGGTGCCCGAGCTCTGCGGCCGCTACGGCGGCGCGGATGTACTCGTTGCCAGCCTCGGGGATGCGAACCGCACCGCAAAGGGCTTCCGGAACAGGGAGCTGATAAGGAGCCTCGGAACCACGTTGCCCGGGGCAAAGCACGTTGTTTTTGTCCAGATAACTACCGGCAACTCCGGATACGACCTCGGCATGGAGGCGAGGGAGGAGCAGAAGCGGAGCGGCAGGCGGATAGACGTGGTGAACATAGTCCGCAGGGGCATCCCAAAGGCGGTAAAAGAGAAGCTCGCCGCATGCTCCTTCGTGCACGAGATGGACCTCAGCCGCCTGGTAACCATGGAGGAGATGGGGAAAATCGCTAAAGAAATCACGGGATACGAAGGCCCGGAGCACGAAATACTCGGGGTTGAGAAATACAACCTGAGCGAGGGTTACCGCGCACTGGTGAGGCAGATGGCAGGGGATGGCCTAAAGCCCACTCATATATTCCTCCCCGCGGGAGGCGGGGAGTTGCTCACGGAAATTGCTGCAGAGGCAGAGAGGGTATGGGGGATAGGCGGTGCGCCCAAAATAGTTGGGGTCACCATACCGCAGAACGTCCTTGTGCACAAGGAAGATTTCATAAAAAGGCCGGGAAAGAGCATCGCAGACAAGCTCGTTTGCGGCTATTCGAGATTCAAGGAGCTGGTGAAGGAATTTGTGAGGAGGGGAATGGCCGAACTCAAGGTTGTCAAAGACAAGGAGATTGAGCGCGAATACAGGTACCTTAATAGGATAGGGATACCTGCGGAGCCCTCCGCTGCAGCAGCTTTCGCTGGTGCCGAATCCTACAGTCTAAACCCGGGCCACACCGTAGTCGTAATCAACACCGGGATGGGCATTTTCGACCGCAATGCCGCAGACAGGGTCTGGGCAAGGAGGCTGAAGAGATGGCTTTGGAATGCAGCAATTTTTGCAGCGGGCGTAATCGCTACAATAGGAATAAAGCTCGGCTACGATGCGGTGCAGGCGTACAGGGAAGAGCACAGGCGCGTTGTCCAGGAGCTGGAATTCGAGAAGATAACCAGCGAATCCCTTTGGGAACGCGACAGGGTGGAATCCGCAATGCGCGTAAATTCTGGGGGCGGGCTGTGGAAATATAATACAGACGATGCCCAGTCTGCGTGCAGGTTCCTGGGCAAGCCGAAAGAGGTTTGCAGCAATGTTTATGATGAACACGACTTCACAAAGCTGGAGATATTCTTCCTCTATGAGGTCGACAACGTGAGCCACGATTATGGCGTAGCAGAAGTTAGGCAGAAACTGATAGATAGCTGGAAGAACGGGACATACGTGCCAGATGAGAATTTCTACAAATACTACCCGGAATGCCGGCCGCCCGTGACGAGTAGTTACTGTTTCGGGCCAATAAAGCCGCACCTGTAGCAAATCAAGAAGTAAGAAGAGGGAGGACTATTGAAGCACCCTCGTCTCCTATACTCTTATCCGCACCATCATCGCAAACTCATACGTATCCAAATCTATGAAAGATATATCCCCAGCCGGGACAAAATCCAGATAATCCCTAACCCTCTCTTCCGTGAACCTCTGCGACCAGTACCTCTCCAGGGTCGCAGTAAAGGAGTCCTCCGGGCCGGTTATGACAGTCATCCCGCACTTCCTGTAGAAATCGGGCATTCCACCCATCTTTGATGGGTGGTGGAGGGTGGAATGCAACTGTCAAAATGCTCTCGGTGCGAGCGCCCTTGCAAGCCACCGGTCTGCGACCGGTGGTGGCGCGAGCATTTTGACATCCTCCTGTTTTATCCTCGTGCCTTCGTTATCCTTGTATGCAGAGCCAATAATGATCTCCCCGCCCGGATTCAGGCGCCTGTGCGCGAGCCTGAATATCCTTTCAAATTTGGGATTCCTGCTCAAATCATATCTTCCGGTCCCCCTTCCATACCCCTCAAACCGGAAATCATCCGGGTAAAAGTTGCCCGCTGTGAACCACGTTATTATAATCAAATCATACTTTTTGCCGGTCCGCCCAAGGTTGGCAGCATCCAGCTGCCTTACCGAAACCTTGTCCCCAAGGCCCATCTCGGATACAACCCTCTGAGATATGCCCACACAGTTCTGCGCGTTGTCTATCCCATCATAGGACCCGACCATGTCCCATATCTCCTTAATTCCTGAGAGATGCTTGGGAATCCTCGCATTCCCTATCCCTATGTCCAGGATTGCTATCGGCCCTCCCTTTCTCTTGCAAATTTCGCCTATGGCCTTCTTCAGCTCGACCATCTCGGCCCATTGCGCCTGCCTCAGGTATTCCGAGAGGAATTCCTGGTCAAAGGTTTTCTCCACTGTATTCGGGTTGTCATACATATTCCGGCCCCTTTCCGGAGCCCTGTCAAGAGGCGGCCTTCCGGATAGCTCCCTGAAACTAGCTGTGACGCTATCTGTAGTTATCGAAAATACTGGCACCTCGAAAGAATTGAAAAGAAAGGCAAGAAAACCGCCTTTAATGCAGTTTTCGGAAACCACGGACTGGAAACCGAAAACTGATACGCCGAGGGCAGGATTTGAACCTGCAATTCCTTGCGGAACCGGTTTTCAAGACCGGCGCACTACCGGGTTATGCGACCTCGGCACCAAGAGGAAGGGGGAGTGCCCCCTTCTCTTTAGGGTAATCATAACCCCCCATCAATTGCGGGGAATATACTCAATAAGCTTCAGTTCTTTTATTAAAGAAAACTGTTCCCCGCCCGACCCTACCCATTATTAATTTTTCTTGCACTAATCTTCGCGGGTGGTAAGAATGCCGAAGACCGTAATCGGGAAGGTTTCCCACTTTTTCGGGAAGATAGGCGTCGCGGCTTTGAGCCTGAGCGGCGAGCTGAAGATAGGGGACCGCATCCGCTTCGAGCACAAGGACGGCTCGCTCGTTTTGGAGGACACCGTGCGCTCCATGCAGATACAGCACAAGGAGGTCACCTCCGCTGGCCCGGGCGACGACGTTGCAATAAAGCTGAGCGGAAGCGTGCATGAGGGGAATATCGTATACAGGGTAACCGAGTGATTAGTGCCTAGCGAAAAGGCAACTAATCCATCGCCGGATAGCATCCTGGCATAAAGTCCACTTTGTCCTCTCTTGCTATCAGTATGGAATCGTAGCTCTTCACAATGTCCCCGAATTTTTCCCTTATTTCCCTCATGTAATTATGGAAGCTCTCAAAATCGGGCACCTCAAATTCCAATTCCACGTCCCAGCTTCCATATGTGGTCACCATGTTCAGTATGTTGCCGTGGTATTTGCAATGGCCGAGGAATTCCTCCACCCTCTTCCGGTCCATGCCCTTTAGATACACGAACGATTTGCAGAACTCATACCCATACTTATCCAGGTCAAAGCTAATCCTGTACGAAAGTATCACTTTCTGCTGCTCCATCCTCTTCATCCTGTGCCGCACTATTGCAGGCGTAGTCTTCGCCAGCTTGGCTATTTTCGTAACAGGCATCTTCGCGTTGTTCGCTATTATTTTCAGGATCTCTTTGTCCGTCTCATCCAGCTCCAGCCTCTCCGCCTTCCCGCCCACGTCCGAAGAAATGAGTTCTTCGTCAGTCTTGTAAAACCACTTCCTGTTCTGCTGTATATTATGCTTGGTGGTGCTCACATCCTTCGCGAGTATGTAGCCGCTGAACCTGCCCAGAAAATCCGAGAGGAAGGACTCCTCAAGGTCCACCACGTCCTCCGCCCATGCACCCACCAGCATGTCCCATTTCCCCGAAGACATGCATGACCACCCGTACCTTGGATGTGCATGCAGGTAATCCAACATCTCCTTCTCCGTCTTCTGCGTCCAGTTCTGGAGCTGGAGGTATACCTTGAAGAAATAGTAGCCGAATTTCGCCGTATTTATTATCGTATAGAATTTTGAAATGTATTTCTTCTCCCTCAGCCGCTTTATCCTGTAATGCAGCGCCTCCTTGCTTATCTTCACCTTTCTGGAGAGCGTGCTCAGCGGCGTCCTCGAATTCCTGTCCAGGTAATATAGTATTTTCCAGTCCGTTTTGTCCAGTTCTTTCATATTATTTAACATATTTGCATTATTTTATTAATTTATCTAATTTTGTTAAAATTATTAATCATAATATTTATTACCATGAAGCACAACTATATAGCACATGAACGGAATAAGATTCAGGCAGGAAACACCAGGGAATAGAGAACCGCACAAGCCCATGGGAAGGAATGAGTTCGCCCGGGCGCGTGCATTCGCTGCAGAGGGCTGCCCCCGCCTTGAAAGAAGGTTGAACAAGAGGGCAAAGGAATTGCTTAAAGCCCTTAAGCGCGTAGATAAGCTGGTAAGGAAGGGGGAACTGCCCGAAGATTTTGAAGTTCCTCTCAACGGCACTGTTGTACTCCCCTACGCTATGTACAAGGAGATTGATGAACGGGCCCGCATTGCTGTCAGGTCTGGTCGCTCCCTATTGGGAGACATCGTTACCGGCATATCAGTCATACCTTTTGTCATGCTGTTAGACCGGATAGAGAGTCTCGGTTTTCCAACAGGTCTCGTTGTCGGCCTTTCATCCATGACCGCCTATGTGCCGCTAGTCGCATTCATACGGCTCTATGCAGAGAAGCGGTGTGCCCTCCTCCACGAGGCCAGGTACCAGATTTTCCGGGACGCCAAGCTGATAGAACTGCCCGCTGCGATAGATGAAGCGATTGAAGCGGGAAAACAGGCGGGCACATGAATGGCATTACCGGCAAACAACCCCAAGAAGCTTTATATTTCCTTTCCGCAATTTCTATTCTATGAAACCCTTGGGAACCAAGAGGAAGGGGGAGCGCCCCCTTCTCTTTAGGGTAATCATAACCCCCCATCAATTGCGAGTTGAATGAGATGAAGCCCCTCGGAACGGTAATCTCTACTGAAGAATCTCCCACCACCCAGGAATTCTCATTCGTTCTGGAGGAGGGTGCTCCCGTAAAGAAGAACCAGTTTATTCAGACTACTAGTGAAGAGGGCACAGTCTTCGGCCTCGTGCGCGAAATCACCCGCGCCAACCGCTATTTTGAACGCGCAGAATCCGTCGCAGAATACGAGAAAGAATCCCCAATCTCCACCCATTTTCCCATAAAATCCTGGGAATATGCAATAGGAGAAGTAAGAATCCTCGGAATAATGAGAAAAGTAGGCGAACACTACCGCCAGTGGAGAGTCTCCCTTCCCCCTTCCCCCGGAGCAAAGGTCCTTCCCGCAAACGAGCAAATGCTCAACGATTTCATCGGCTTCCAGCCGGACGGGCTGATGTTGGGGAAGCTCCAGAACCACGACGTGGAGGCAAAGGTTTCCATGACACGGCTTCTCCAAAAACACCTGGCCATCCTCGCAATGTCCGGCGCTGGGAAATGCGCAACCTATGATACTCCAGTCATGCTAGCCGACGGAACGCACAGAAAAATCGGCGAGCTTGCGGATAACGCCTTCAGCAATGGAGAAATACATAATGAAGATGGGACAGAGGTCGCATTCCCGAAAGAGGATATTTTCGTTCTTTCACTAGACGCCAAATACAAAGTCGCCCCAAACACAGTTTATGCGATAACCCGCAGGCGCTCCCCGGAAAACCTCGTTGCGCTAAAAACAAGGACAGGGCGGAACATAACCCTGACAACAGAGCATCCTGTGCTTGCAATATCTGGAAAAGGCCCCGAATGGAAGAAAGCCGGGGATGTAAAAGAAGGCGAGCATATCGCGGTTCCGCGCGAGCTTTCATTCGGCAGCGCAGATGAGGCCAATCTCCTTGACTTTTACAAGGATTCCGAAAAGATGTGCGTTTTTGACCCCAACGCCACGCTTGAACTGAAAAAGGGACTTTCTGAAAAAGGCATCATGTCCAGCCGAAGGATCTATCGCCAACTTTCAGAAGGCTGCATGCCTATACGGACCTTCCATGAGTTGTGCGCAAAGGCTGGCAGGAAAGACCTACTCCATACAGCACAAAAATTGAGATATTTCAATTCCAAAACATCCATCCCTCCTAGGCTCAAGCTGGACAGAAGGCTCGGCCGCTTTGTGGGTTACCTCATGGGTGATGGGCACGTCAGCGGGAACTGCCTCAACCTGTCTGCGCTTAATCCGGAAATACGGGAGGATTTCAGGAAGATATCCATGGAACTTTTCGGGTTTGAGGCAGCCATGTACCCGACAAGCGTCAGGGTTCATTCCAAGGCGCTTGTTTGCGTATTGAACGATATTTTTGGGGTTAAACCATCTACCGAAGAAAAAACAGTCACTCCCACCATTTTGTCCGCCAACAAAGAATTTGTGAGCGGTTTCCTCACCGGCCTTTTTGATACAGATGGTTCGGTTTCGCTCAAAAAGCCGGAGATAGAATTCTGCTCCAAGGGCAGGAGCCTTGCCAGCGGCACGATGCTCCTGCTGCTGAGGTTCGGCATATTGCCTGTGCTGAAGGTTAAGCACAACAAGAAATACGACCGCGATTACCATATTGTTTATGCGAGGGGCTCAACCAATCTTGGCATTTTTATGCATGAGATATCATTCGTTTCCTACAAGAAGCGCTCCCGCCTTGAAAAAATGGCTTCCCTCAAATCCAACACGAACATAGACGTTATCCCTTCTTTGGATCCGTTGCTTTCAGATTTGATGGGCATGCTAAGAATTTCAGAATCCGAAACCACACGCCGCGCCAGGGTGGCAAACAACCTTAGCCGCTATGGCAGCGGCGGAGATGCGCTAAGCCGGGATACGTTTGTAAAGATTGCCAGAACATTGTCCGAAAGGGCGGAAGAGCTTTGGTACCTTTGCATTGCAGCCGACACGATAGCAATTCCTTCAAGCAAGCCGGATGCAATCCTTTCATCCTGCGGAGAAATAAAGAACTCGCGCAATCTGCAATACAAGCAAATTTCAGGTTGCTGCGACGTTTCCGCCCCAACCGTAAAGCGCATGCTTTCAGGCGATACGGCGATAACCGATTCCATTTTGGAAATCGGCAGGGGCGTTTCAGCAGCCGCTGGCCACCACGGCACGGAGCAGCTCGAGGATATGCTTGGCGAGCATGAGGAGTTCGCCGCCTTTGATGCGATGAATTTATTCAAATTGGCTGATGGCATGGGTTTGCCTTACGAACTGTTGGACACCTACTCAGGATTGCATCAGGGCGCCTGGGCGTCTTTCAGGAGAGGCGACAGGCCCCTTTCATTGGAATCAAAAACCCGCATGGTGCGCGGCCTTCAGCAGGCTGCTTCCGAGATAAAAAATAAAGTGGAGTCATGCAGGGATTCGCTCGGCCTGCTCCTTTCGCTCGGCAATTCCGCCATACTGTGGGATGGCGTGGAAGAGATTACGCCGGTAAAGTCCAAGCACGATTACGTTTATGATATCGCGCTTAAAGGAAACCACAATTTCCTTGCAGGAGAGGTTCCGCTTGTAATACATAATTCGCATCTTTCCAGCGTAATTCTCGAAGAACTTCTTGACCGCAAAAAAGAGGATGGCCGCATCTCCGTGGTCGTAATAGACATCCACGGCGAATACGTTGGTTTCAAATCCGACCCTAAATACGGGAAGCAGGTTAGGATAGTTGAGGGAAAAACCATCTCCGTCCCCTTCTCCAACCTCAACCCCGAGCTCCTCAGCACCCTCTTCCCGGACATGACCGGCCCGGCGAGGGTGGAATTGGGAAAAATACTCAAGCAGATGTCTGAGGACGCAAGGCAGAACAATACCGTTTATGGCCTGCAGGACCTGATTGCAAGGGTTGAAACTTCGGGAATGAACAAGAATACAAAGGAATCCCTTATGCGCCCGCTTTACGAACTCCTCTCCATGCGCCTCATCCACCCCACGCGCAAGAATCCCAACCTTTACGAGCTCCGCCCAGGGGAAATGCTCGTCCTGGATTTGAGCGACCTTGATGACCAGAAGAGGAAAAAGGCAATAGTTACCCTCATCTCTTCCCGTTTGTTCAAATTAAGAAGAAAGGGTTCCATTCCCCCATTCATGCTCCTTGTGGAAGAGGCGCACAACTTCGCGCCCGAGCGCTCCAAGTCCGTGCACACGCCCTCCAAATTCATTATAGAGAAAATAGCAAGGGAGGGAAGGAAGTTCGGTGCAGCCCTTTGCGTGGTCTCCCAGCGCCCTGTGCAGTTGAGCACAACCACTTTGAGCCAATGTAATACACATTTTATACTTCGCGTTACAAACCCGAACGACCTCGACCACATCAGGCAGAGCTCAGAAGGATTGGATGACCGCACCATGCGCAGCATTACATCTCTCAAAGTAGGCGAAGGAATAATCGTGGGCGAGGCAATCAACTACCCCGCATTCGTAGAAATCCGGGACAGGAAATCCAGGAAGATGGAAAAAGGGGAGCCCCTCCACCTGCAGGCAATAAAGTTCGATTCCGACCAGCAGAAGAAGGAAGAGGAGGAAGAGGACGAGATTGAGGCGTTCCTGGACTGATTCTTGCCAAACCGCTAGTTATAAATAGTGGGAAAGATATAGCAATATCACCGAGGTATGGAAATGAAACAGAGGTGCCTGCTTTGGAAGCGGGGCTTGCTTCATACGCCTTGATTCAAAGGCGCGCCTAGTTTTACCTCTAGAAATAAGGGACGCCCTCGGGATTGAAGGCAGGGATAAAATTCTGCTCAGCTTCAGCGCTGTGAGAGGCGGCAAGGTCATCGTACAACTGGCGAAAGCCAACAGCGCGCTGCTCACAGTAAAATGCTCCAGGAATTGCGAATATGTAAAGGAGGGCGAATAAAATGGCAGCATCGAGAGCCATCGCTATGGAATACAAAAACAGGTTCGTGCAGGGCAGAACGCTGGCATACATGTTCCTGCCGCTGGCCGAGCCCTCGTGCAACTGCCGGTGTACTGGCTGTTATGTGCTGGCATCAGAAGCATATCCAAAGAGAATCAAAAGAAGCGAAGAACAGGTAATATCGGATTTGAAAAGGCTTACCGCTTTGGGTTATTCGGTTATACCATCTACTACTGAGATACTGATGAATGAGCGGTATCTTGAGATGCTGCGCGCAGTTAAAACAACATATGTGCTGACCAATGGAAATCCGGTCGTCTCAAAACCCGGCATATTGGACGAGCTAAAGAGCATTGGGATTGTGCAGGTTGTCCTGTCGGCTAATTTCGGGAATAGCGGGCTTGTCCTCCCCGGCATGAGCACATTCAGGGAAGCGGCAAGGCTCGCCGTCGCAGCAGGCCTTGGCATCATGGCCAGGATAACTCTGACAAAGGAAAACTACCCGAATACGCTAGAAATGATTGATGCGTGCAGGCGGTTTGGCATAAGATGCATACAGTTCCTGAGGTTCATGCCGATAGAACGCGGCCCGGAAACGCTTGATGAAAATGATGCGAAAACATTTTTCGGAATGCTGGAATCCGCTAGGGCATCAAACCCGGACATGTATCTATCCGCAGGCGGCTCGCTGGGCAGCCAGTTCAGGAGAAAAGAATTCATCTGCTCTGCAGGCAGGGCGCAGTTCACAATCGGTCTTGACACCAGGATTTACCCATGCATTTACCTTACACAGGATGAGAATGCGATAGGCAGATACGAAGAGGGAAACGTCATAATTGAGCGGGAATTCTCCATCGGAGGAAATGATCTGGACTGCCCGGCTTACCGCTACTTCGCTTTATGCTCCAAAAACGGAGAAACAAAAATGAGGTGAAAAGTATGAAAATCATGACAAAAACCATAGAAAGAGATCGGCTTACCCCGCACCTTAAGCTGGCAAGGGCGACACCGTTCGCAATTTTGCCCGGCGACCCGGGCAGGATAGACAGGATAAAGAAGTTCCTCCGCAAGCCCGAGGAGGTCGCTTACAACCGGGAGTTCAGGACGTGTATAGGCAAATACAGGGGCGTGGATGTCACGGTCACTTCCACCGGCATAGGATGCCCGTCCGCCGCGATTGCGGTGGAAGAGCTCGCGAACATCGGCGTGAGGACCTTCGTGCGCATAGGCACGTGCGGAGGCCTTGTCAGCGGTATGGAAGCGGGCGACATCGTCATCCCGGTTGCCGCGATGCGCGGCGAAGGAACTACGCGCGAGTACGTGCCGGTTGAATTCCCGGCGGTCGCGGACCTTGCGGTCACCAATTCGCTGATAGCCGCGGCCAGGCTGGCGGGCGTGCGGCTTTTTACCGGAGTAGACAGGACGCACGATGCGTTTTACGAGCCAATCGGCAATTTCACGAAGCTTGCGGACATAGGCTCGCCGCCCCTGGTAAGCTCCGAGATGGAATGCTCAGCGGTATTCCTTACAGCCATGCTCAGGGGAGCAAGGGCCGGTGCAATCCTCGTGGTCAACACTCCGGAGCCGCCAAAGGAAGTGAGAGAAAACCCGGAAAGCATCTATCGCCTGGCGGATGTTAAGGCAGTTGAACGTGGCATGGACGCCGCGATAAGAATCGCCCTTGAGGCGATAAGAAAGCTAAGAGGTGAAAAATATGAATGAAATGAGAAGGATGGAAGGTGGAAAGGAAAGGGATTTGCTTCACCCGCAGGCTGCCGCCCTTTGAAATCAAGGCACGGCTTCTCTGCAGCGGGGCACGGGTGGACGCGGAGGCGAAGGAGCTTTTCGAGCGCCAAAACCCCTCAAGGGTAAAAAGAGGGGGCCTCAGCTCAGGAGGGAAAATCAGGCTGGACAGAGGCCTTTTCGTGAACTTTCCCTTCTACGAGAGGAGAGAAACTCCCCTCACGGTTTTGAAGGAGCCCAATAGGGAGCTCGGTGTCCTTATATCGGAAAATGGCAATCCGATAGCTTCTGCCGAAGTCCTGATGCCTCCCGCCTGGTATAATGAGGAGGTGGAGGGCTTTCCCATAACGAGGATATTCACAGCACACAACCGCCAGCTCGCAACCGCGGTGTATGAGGATTGCGCGCTTTTCTACACCGGAGAGCAGTGCCGCTTCTGCGCCATAAACCGCAGCCTTTCGGACAAAGACCCAAAGCTGGTGAGGAAGAGCGGGGATTTGCTTGTCGCTGCGCTGGATAAAATCCCGGTAAGGGATTACGGCGGCATAACCCTTAATGGCGGGATGACGTTAACTCCAGCCCGGGGGATGGAGGTGCTCGCGCCGGTAGTGGAAAGGATAAGGAAATCTTATCCTGAAATACCGATTGCAGTTGAAATAACCCCGCCTCAGGGCCTGGATTGGATAGACTGGCTCGCGGCTTCAGGTGCCTCAAGCCTGATGATGAACCTCGAGACCTGGGATTCTGTGCTCCGCTCGAAACTCCTCCCCGGAAAAGACGGGTACTGCCCGAGGGAACAATACCTTTATGCCTTTGAAAGGGCGCTCAAGGTGTTTGGGCCGGGCAAGATTTCCACATGCTTTGTGGTCGGGACCGAGCCGATGGAATCCCTTAGAGAAGGCATCTCAAAAGTCGTGTCCATGGGAGTTGTGCCCTCGCCGCTTGCGGGCAGGTATTTCGAGGATATTCCAGACTACCCATTTGTTCCTGATGTGGACTGGAAGGATTTCCTGGATATCGTCCTCTACGCCGCCTCAGAGATGAGGAAAGCAGGCAAATCCATTGCCGATAAGGCGGGCTGTGTCGCGTGCGGCATGTGCGACCTCGTGCGCGACGCTTTCTTTTCTTGATTTTTTTTCATTACCGGCATCACTGGCACCGAGGTCTCATTTCCTTTTTATACTTCCCGTCAGAACAATCTTCATGTCAGAAGAACCCGATAGCAATATATACCTTATCTATACATTATATTTACATGAGCAATACAATAAATATACACGCAAGGTTCAGCGGCGACGTGGCAGAAACGATAGAGATGATAATTTCCAGGGGCAGGGCGGCAAGCAAGACAGAAGCAATCCGCCTCGCCCTGCTGGATTATCGGGAACGCCATCTGGAAGACAAGGAAATAGAGAGATTCTTCAGGGACGCAACAGTAGAATCATTCAACAGGGCATGGGACAACCCCGCGGACGAGAAGGCCGCGGAATGGTACAGGAAGAATGCAAAGAGGTTGGCCCGTGAAGCCCAGAAGAAATGAAATTTACTTCTCTCCATTCCCATTTTCCGATTCCTCCGAAGAAAAAACGCGGCCCGTTCTTGTAATCTCAAACAACCACTACAATTCCAATGAACCCGATGTCATTGTGTGCGGCATGACCAGCAATATCGGCAATCCATATGCCCTTCCCATCCATAAAGCAGACTTGGAACATGGAATTTTATATGAGGACAGCTATGCAAGGGCGGACATGGTCGGCAGGATTGCCCAGAATAAGCTTCACTATAGAATAGGAAAAGTAAGGGAAGAGTTCTGCGCCCGCCTGATTGCCAGAATAATGAAGCTAATCGGCTGATTTCCACATCCATTTACAAACCATTACTGGAACCAAGGTCTCCCCTCCTTTTTATACCCCCATCCGCCTTCCCACCCCATGTTCATCTTCGAATCCTATTCGCCCTCTGCTTCCGAAATGTTCTTAAACCTTATTCAAAATAATGAACTTATGTTCAAAAAATTGAATTTGTTTTCAAAAACAGAATGGAAGCTTCTCTCCTTCATCTCGCAGAGGGACGGGGAGCTGTACGAGCGCCAGATTGCGGAGGAAAGCGGCGTAAGTGCAGGCTCCGCCAATTCCATCCTCAAAAGCTTTGAAAGAATGGACATCGTGAAGAAATCCCGCTCCGGAAGGATGCTCTTCTACCAGAGGAATGATGATAATCCGATGGTACGCCAGCTCAAGGTCGTCATGACTATGAATGATATAATGCCAGTAATAGAAAAGCTCTCCACGCTTTCCAGGCGCATAACCCTGTTCGGAAGCTGCGCCCAAGGTACTAACACAGAAGCAAGCGACATAGACCTTTTCGTACTCTCCGATGAAAAATCCCAAATCCGCAGGATACTAGATTCCTACCCGAAAATACAAGTGATAATCCTGACCGCACAGGAATACGCAGAGCTGGAGAAAAAAGACAAGCCCTTATACGAGAGGATAAACCGCGGGATAGAATTGTACGGTGGCCGGAATGGATAGCAAGCTCAAGAGATGCATAGATGAAAGGAAAATAGTCCAAATCCCCCTCCAGCCTGATTTGGTCCAAAAGGAGATAGACGCCGCCATTTTCGACCTGAAAACTGCAGAGGAATCATTCTCAGAAGGAAACCATAAGTGGGCCACAGTGCAGGCTTACTATTCAATGTTCCACTCTGCAAAAGCCCTTGTCCTTTCCAAAGGCTACCGCGAGAAGAGCCATGTGTGCCTCTCAATAGCCCTCAAATCCCTTCTCGTGGACAAAAACCTCCTCGAGCAATCCCATTATGAGCATTTCCGCGACTGCATGGAGCTGCGCGAGGATGCGGATTACGGTCTCATATACTCCAGGCATTCCGCAGAAACTGTGATTGGGTGGGCAAAGGAATTCCTTGAAGCCGCGAGAAAAGTAATCGGCTGATTGCCGCCCCCATCCATTTCCCTCCCCATTTTTACCGCTTATTCTGCCTCCCCCACAAGCAATCAGAAACCATTACTGGAACCACTGGAACCGAGGTCTCCCCCGCTTTATAAACCTCCAAAATCCCATCCCACCCATGACCAGTGTGGAGAAAGTGAAGAACCTCTCGGAGGTAGCCTCCTTCGACATGGAGAGCTGCCAGAGCTCCACCTTCCTTTCCCTTGGAAAAACCCAGCTCCCAATCTACAAGGCCTCCAGCCCACGCGGCTCCTGCAGGCTCTTCAAGACGCTCCTCACAAATAAGTGCAAGATGGATTGCAAGTACTGCATAAACTCCAAATGCTCCTTGCGCAGGCAGCCCCACAGGTACGAAAAAGGCGAGCTCGCCCGCACCTTCCATTTCTTCTACAAGAAAGGATTGGTGGAAGCACTCTTCCTCTCTTCTTCCATAGAGGAACCCGAAACAAACATGGAAGAAATGATAGAAGAAGTAAAAACCCTCCGTGAGGATTTCCGCTTCCGCGGCTACATCCACCTTAAGATTCTCCCCGGCTCCACAAGGGACCAGGTCCGGAGAGCCGCCCTCTACGCCGACCGCCTCTCCATAAATTTGGAATCTATCTCCCCCTCCCACCTCTCCGAGCTCTCCTCCACCAAGGACATGAAGAATGACATCCTCGTCCGCCAATCCTGGATAAGGGAAGAAGTGAAAAAGCGTTCCGGTCTTAATGAGCCGACAGCCGCTTCGGACGATGCGCCACCCAAGCTCCGCGGCAGTCGCCTCACTCATACCACCCAACTTATTGTAGGCGCCTTGGGCGAATCCGACAAGGAAATCTTCTCCTGCGCAGTTTCCGAATACACCCACATGGAAGTGAAGCGCGTCTATTATTCCCCCTTCTCCCCCATTTTAGGAACTCCTCTTGAGAACCATTCCCCCGCAGGGAAATGGAGAGGCCACCGCTTATACCAATTGGATTTCCTCTACCGCGACTACGATTTCAAAAAGGAAGAGATAGACCTCGCTTTCAGGAATGATTTCCTGCCCAACGAGGACCCAAAAGTAACAATCGCGCGCTCCCAACTAGCCAAGCCAGTGGAGATAAACGGCCTTGGAAAGGAAGAACTCCTCCGCATTCCAGGGGTGGGTCCCAAAACAGCGGAGAGGATCGCCTCCCACAAAGGAAGAATATCCAGCATGCTCCAGCTGCACAAGCTGGGCGTGAACCTTTCCAAGGCCCTCCCATTCATAAAGATAGATGGAAGTTACCAGGAGAGGATTAGTTCCTTCTGCGCGTAGGTGATGTAAAAAATGAAGCTAAAGGAATCGGAATCAGTCGGACTCAAGAAATCAACCGGCGAGATGAAGGACGCCGTAATATCTATCGTTTCCATCCTCAATAAGCACAAGGCCGGGAAGCTATATTTTGGTGTGAGCAATCGCGGGCAGGTGCTGGGGCAGGAAATAAGTGAAAAAACATTGCGTGACATATCCCAAGCGGTTGCGGAAAGCATCGAACCAAAGATTTATCCATCAATAAGAAGAATAGAAATCCTCGGAAAAACATGTGTTGAAGTTGATTTCTCCGGGGAAAACCAGCCTTATTTCGCATATGGGCGCGCATACGTCCGGGTGGGGGACGAGGACCGCCAACTAAGCGCAAGGGAGCTAGAATCATTTTTCCTTAATAACCTAACTTCGCCAGATTAGTATAAAGGTTACGTCTGCCTAATCAGTTTGATACCCATGAAAAGGCAAAACGTAACCTTCGGAATAGGTAGCGTAGCCCTGATTGATAAAGCTGACGCCCAGACAG
>JBFMEZ010000030.1:0-9238 GCA_040753215.1 Microcaldota archaeon
CAAGGGCATCCTGATAAAGGGTGTTCCTGCCGAGCAGTTCGGGCAGATGCTGGCTGACGCGAAGGCGGAACTGGCGAAACTTGCGCTGACGGTAAGGGACGAGAGCGTACAGGCGCTGTCCAGGCTCGTTGAAGCGCTGCAAATAAAAGAATAACCTTTCTTTTTCTTATTCCCTGGGCTGCAAGCCCGGGGCCACTGAACCTCCAAGGGTGCGCGGAAGCCGGCGTTTGGGCAAATGGGCGAGCGCACCCACATCCTTGTGGCTTCCGCCTAAAGCCACCATACTTCGGAAGCCATGGCTTTAGCCCTTGGAGGTTCACACACCCGTTTGCAGCGCCTGCTTCGGGCAGGACATGAAATTCAGCGGCGACAGTGAACCTCCACGGCCTAAAGGCCGTGGCTTCTTCGTAGATAAAGGGCAAATGTATTCCTGCTGCCTTTAGAGGAAGCCTCGGCTCTCCTCCCCGGCATAAATGCCGAGGCTTCCTCACACCTTGTAGCCGCACCCAATGGCTAGGCAGACCTATCGCCGCCACGCAGGCGACTACAAGGTGTGACCGAGCCGTGGAGGTTCAGTGAACCCGAAGCGGGAAACCAGTCCGTTTCACTTCTGGAAACCGGAAGCTGGCAACTGGAAACCAGTTCTATCCTGCCCTCCGGGTCCGAATTCGGTTTCCGGTTCCGGGTTTCCATATCTCTGCGGAGATAACTGGCAGAATCCTTCGGATTCCGCCATCCAGTTTCCCGCAACTGGATACTGCGAGGAAAATAAGCTATCTCCCGAAAATCATCTGTTCGGCAAGGGCGGCTGCTTCATAGGGAGAAGGGAAATGCAATTTGTCGCTGTCAGTAAAAACCGCATGCCTGAAAAGGAACTCAAAAATTCTTGCATCGTCATAGTGGCCGACTGAACATCCGGTAGGGGTTGGGTAATGAAGTACGGAAACCGCGCCCACGACAAATGGGTAGCTGAGTTTTCCTTCATTATTCCTTACTGTAAGTGCAAGCAGAAAGATTTTATCCAGCATCTCTGGTCCGAGCTTCGATAAGCCCTCCCAGTCGAAGAAAACGGCGCTTCCCATAGCCGTATTAAGGGCACTTGGCCTAATCCAGAAAGGAATAACCTCCCTGTGGCCTGCTTTCTCCGCATGTTCGCCGAGCAAACGAACAAACGACTCTGCCTTCTCCCAGGCTGCGGCAACTTCTTCCCGGGATAATTCTGTTGCGGCCTGAACGCCGCGGGGCATGCCTGCCCTTCTCTCCGCCATCGTCCTGCCCAGAAGCATCCTATACATGTACGTTTTGACTGTCTGGCGGTTGCTTACTTCGATTATTTCTCTTTTTGCTGGTTGCGGGTTTGTTTCTGCCATTGTTTATATTGTGTGCAGAAATGTTTTTAAATATGTATAAAGATGTTTACGTATGGAAAAAGAACGCGCGCGAAAAAGCCTCGAGAAGCTGGAGAAGCACCTAGAGCGCAGCGGGTGGGTGAAGGAGAAATATCCAGAAGTGTTCGCGCTCGCAGAGCAGTATGCGAAAGATGCGAGGCACTTTTTCAGGAAAGGGGATTGTTTCTCGGCTTTCGGAGCGGGCGACTATGCGTACGGGCTTCTGGATGCGGTTTGGATTGTCGAGAAAGGTGCGCTCCCAAACCCTTTATAAACCCTTACACTCCATAGAATTCCAGCTTCTTCTGGTGAGACAAATGGATATGAAAAGCGACCAGGTAAAAAATACGGTAACGACCACCGTGGGGCTCGTGTGCAGGGATGGGGTTGTGCTTGCAAGCGACCGCAGGGCCACGATGGGGTATTACATCGCCAACAAGAAGATGCCGAAAATCCACCTCATAAGCGACCGCATTGGGATGACAATCGCCGGGGGGGTGGGCGACGCGCAGACGCTCGTGCGCTGGATGCAGGCGGAGATAAAGCTCTACGAGCTCAAGCACGGGAGGAGGATAAGCGTGGAGGGCGCGGCGACGCTTCTCGCGAACATACTCGCAAACTACAAGTTCTATCCGTTCTTCGTGCAGCTCCTGGTCGGCGGCGTTGACGAGAAGCCGCGCGTGTTCAACGTGGACATGCTGGGCGGCATCACGGAGGAGGACATAACCGCGACAGGGAGCGGCTCGCCCATAGCGATGGGGGTCCTTGAAGAGATGTTCGTGAAGGACGGAAGCGTAAGGGACAACGCGCCGATAGCCCACAGGGCGGTGGGCGCGGCTATAAAGAGGGATGCCGGAAGCGGCGAAGGGGTGGACGTTCTCATCATAACGCCGCACGGCACGGAAATGCTGGGCGACAAGGACTTTGCGAAGAAGCATGCGGAGCACTAGGCGGCCCCGCTGCCATGGAAAATGAATTTTCCCCGTAGATAATGCGCAAAAGGACGGGTGATTGGTTGCAGCAGAAAGACATAGAGAGAACCGTATCAGAAATCATGCCAGCCGAATGCGGCATCACGAAGGTGGAGGCCGAAGGCCTCAACATAGTCATATATGTGAGGAACATAGACGCCTTCTACAGGAACGACCAGCTGATAAAGCAGCTCGCGGGCGCGGTGAGGAAGAAGGTGAGCGTGCGGGTGGACCAGGCCCGGCTCATGGACATCGAGAAGGCGAAGAAGGAGATAGAGGGGATAATCCCGAAGGAGGCGGTCGTGAGCTCCCTGAACTTCTCCTCAATATTCTCCGAGGTCTTCATAGAGGCGCTGAAGCCGGGGCTGGTGATAGGGAAGGGAGGGGCGATACTGAAGGAGATAATAACGAGGACCGGATGGTCGCCTGTGGTGCTCAGGAGCCCGACCATCCCCTCAGCCACGCTGCGGGGCATAAGGAAGGGCGTGATAGCAGACGCGGAAGACAGGAAGAAATTCCTTCTCTCGGTCGGGAAGAGGATATGCCAGCCGCCGGCAGGCAGCGACTGGGTGCGCGCGGTGATGCTCGGCGCCTTCAGGGAGGTGGGCAGGAGCTGCCTGCTCGTGCAGACGCCGCACAGCAAGATACTGATTGACGTGGGCATAAACCCGGTCACAGGCGAGGCGGGCAAGGCCTACCCGTACCTGAATTTCATGGGCTTCCCGCTGGAGGAGCTCGACGCGGTCATAGTGAGCCACGGGCACATAGACCATATGGGCTTCGTCCCGTACCTGTACGCGTACGGGTACGACGGGCCGGTGTACTGCACCCCGCCCACGCGGGAACTCATGGCCCTCCTGCAGACGGACTACGTGGACCTTGCGAAGAAGTCCCTGGGCGTGGAGCCGCCGTACGGGAAAAAGGACATACAGAAGGAGCTGCGCAGGATAATCCCGGTGGAGTACGGGGAAGTGGTGGACATAACCCCGGAGATAAAGATGACGCTGTACAACGCGGGCCACATAATAGGCAGCGCGATGGTGCACCTGCACATAGGGGAGGGGCTCCACAACCTCGTGTTCAGCGGGGACATGAAGTTCGGGTACACGAAGCTCTTCGAGCCAGCGAACACGTACTTCCCGCGGATAGAGACGCTTTT
Organism: Microcaldota archaeon; assembly: GCA_040753215.1. Classification (GTDB taxonomy): domain Archaea; phylum Micrarchaeota; class Micrarchaeia; order Anstonellales; family Bilamarchaeaceae; genus CAIXOA01. The sequence continues at coordinate 3,519 of JBFMEZ010000030.1, forward strand.
CGTGGAGAGCACATACGGCGCAAAGAACGACGTCACGTCCAACAGGAGGGAGATGGAGGAGCGGCTGGTCACGATAATAAAGGAGACCGCGGCAAAGGGCGGGAAGGTCCTCATCCCTGTGTTCGCGGTCGGGAGGAGCCAGGAGGTCATGCTCGTCCTCGAGGACTACGCGAGGAGGGACCCGAACTTCAACATGCCCGTGTACATGGACGGGATGGTGATGGAGACCTCGGCAATCCACACCGCATATCCGGAATACCTCAGGGAGAGCATAGAGAGGCGCATACTCTCGAACAACAGCCCGTTCGAATCGCCCATACTGAAGGTGGCGAAGGGGACTGACAAGGAGAGCATAGTGAACGGGGAGCCGAGCGTCATACTCGCGCCCTCCGGGATGCTTAACGGCGGGCCTTCTGTGGAATACCTCAACCTGATGGCCGAGGACGAGAAGAATGCGCTCGTGTTCGTCGGCTACCAGAGCCCGCTCTCGCTGGGGCACAAGATACAGAGGGGCACCAAGGAGATACCGGTGGTGGGCGACGACGGGAGGACAAAGGTGATGAACATACGGATGAGGGTGGAAACCGTGGAGGGCTTCTCCGGGCACAGCGACCGCCACCAGCTCATGGCCTTCCTGAACAACCTCAAGCCGGTCCCTGAGAGGGTCTTCACGATGCACGGGGACTGGAACAAGGCGGACGACCTCGCGAGGGCCGCGGGCTCGGTGCTGAAGAGAGAGGCGAGGGCCCCGATGAACCTCGAGGCGATACGGCTCAAATAGCTACTTCTTATCCGGAAACGCGCGGTTCAGGAGCGGGACGCAGAAGAACGGGAATGCGAAACCCGCGATTGCACCCGTGAGAAGGCGAAGGGAATTTGTGCTCTCCCTAAGCCCTATGAGCTGGGTGCCGCCGTCCAGCGCAATCGGGACTAGCGCGAGGGCGAACCAGATGGGATGCAGCACAACATCCCCATCGGTTTTTCTGAGGAAGAAGAGGAGCGCCCCGCCAAGGAGGGCGGCGGAGTATATGCCTACGTCCCTTGCGCATACCGGGAAAGGATAACCCGCGAGCCCGTCTTTTTCCACGCTGTAAAGCCTGTAAGGCGCCAGCCCGGGGCCCGAAGTGCAGTCCCCCAGCCCCGCTTCCGGGAAATAGCAAATTGAGCGGGAGACGTACTGGTGGCAGGAGAGGCCGTAGAACCCGTAAAGGGCTGGGGCGGCGGGGTTTCCCTGCGCAGCGAGGAACGGGGTCAGCAGGATTGGCAGTGTGAATGCCGCGAGCAGGGCCATGTACAACTTATATCCGAATCGCATGTTCACAGCTCCGAAACCTTCTTCCCGAGCTCCTTTGCCGCCTCGTGCCTTTCCCAGGGATATACAATCCACGCATCGGTTTCTTCCACGAAGAAATCCGGCCGGAATTCCGAACGGGGCTTGAAATGGAGCGTTGCAACCCTCACTTCTGCGGCGCCCATCTCCTGCACGTGCCTCTTTGCCACGGCAAGGCTTTTGCCGGTATCCGAAACATCGTCCACCAGAAGCACCCTCTTCCCGCCCAGCCTTGAGGGCAGGGGCTGCAGGATTTCCGGGGCGGCGGCGGCCCTCCCGACACCCGTGTAGAAAGAAACCCGTATTACGTACAATCCGCTTATCCCGAGAATGTCGGAGAGGAGGCGGGCGGGGACCAGCCCTCCCCTGCTGATGCCAACTATAACGCCGGGCCTGAAGCCTGAGGCGGATACGGAAGAGGCGAGGCGCTCGCACAGCTTCGCCGTCCCATCCCACGAAAGCCTGAGGAGCTTCATGCTGATTATTCTGGGGTGGACGGAATAAAAATATGACTCTCGGGCAGCCCAGACAAGATTTTTATACTTTATCCTTGAAAACGCAACCGTGATAGCATGGGAATACTAAAGAGCATTAAGGAATTCTTCCTGGGGAAAGAGGAGAAAAAGCCGGAGGCCGCAAAGGCGGGTGCTATGCCGCCGAGGCCGCCTGTCGCGAGGCCGCTTCCGCCTCCACGGATGCCGCTGGCGCCTGCGAGGCCGGGCGCGATGCCGCCGAGGCCGATAACCCCGATATACAGGCCCCTTCCGCCGAGGCCGGGCGCCATGCCGCCGAGGGCAGCCGCGCCGATAAGGCCGCTTCCGAGGCCTCCTGCGGCGCCTCCCGTGAAGGCCGCAGCCGTGATTGCGCCGTACTCGAAGATGGCGAAGCCCGCGGCTGCGAAGCCAAAGCCGGCAAAGAGGGCGAAGAAAAAGAGGAAAAAGTAACGGAAACAGGAAACGGGGAACTGGAAACTGAAAACCGGCTACGGCAGCAGGACGGCGGCAGCGACTACCGACGTCCATTTTCCATTTTTATCCACGACCGCAGTCTGGGTCGTGTTGAAGGTTTTTACGATTTTCCCGCTCAGCTTGAAGTACTTTTCCTTTTCATCCCAGTCCGCATCCACATCGAACTGTATGCCGAGCGTGGAAGCGAGCATGGATGCGGCGAGGTCCTCCGCGTAATCCCCGCACTTCTCCTGGTTCAGACCGTAGGAGTGGTGCTCGCTAAGGTAGCCGTGCACATTCGAGTCCGCGGGCAGCGCCGTCCCTATGGAGGCGGAGATGAGCCTGTTCGGCTCGCAGGAGGAGAGGCGCGCAAGCACGCAGAACACGACCTGCCCGGGCTTCATCTCGGCCAGGCCGGTTTCCCTGTCCACGATCTGCGCGCCGGGCGGGAAGATGCTGGAGACCGTGACGAGGTTGAATTTCGCAATCCCTGCCGCGCGCAGCGCCTCCTCGAAGGAGCTCAGCCTTGTGTTAGATACGCCGACCCCTCTTGTGAAAAACAGCTTCCTGGGAACGAAAGTCATTCAGGCCACGTGAAGGTTTCTTTTCGGAACAATTTTTTAATGTTTATATAGGAATTCTGGAGCATGACTGTCACTCCGTGGGAAGTGTCCGGCAAGATTGATTACGACAAGCTCATAAAGGAATTCGGGACCAGCCGCATAGATGAAAAACTGAGGGCACGCCTGGAAAAGAATGCGGGCGGCACGCACGTGATGCTTCACAGGGGCTTCTTTTTCTCGCACCGGGACCTGGATCTTGTGCTGGACGACTATGAGAAGGGGAAGGGCTTCTACCTGTACACGGGAAGGAAGCCGGGGGGGCAGATGCACATAGGCCACCTCATCCCCATGATATTCACCAAGTGGCTGCAGGAGAGGTTCAGGGTGAACCTGTACATAGAGATTACGGACGACGAGAACTTCCTGCATAAGAGGGAGGCGACCTGGGCTGAGACCGGGAAATGGGCGGAGGAGAACATAGAAGAGATTGCAGCGGTGGGGTTCGACCCGGACCGCACCTTCATCTACAGGGACAGCGAATACATGGGCAACACATACCCGATGCTGCTGAAGATAGCGAAGAAGGTGACGCTTTCTACCGTAAAGGCCGTTTTCGGGTTCACGAACGAGACAAACATAGGGATGTGCATGTACCCCGCATGCCAGATGCTCCCGACTTTTTTTGAGAAGAAGAGGTGCCTGATCCCTGCCGCGATAGACCAGGACCCGTACTGGAGGATACAGAGGGACATTGCCGAAGGTCTTGGCTACCTCAAGGCCGCACAGATGCATTCCAAGTTCCTCTCACCGCTGCAGGGCGCGCACGGCAAGATGAGCTCCAGCATAACGGAGAGCGGCATATGGCTTAACGACGATGAAAAGGCCGTGCGGAACAAGATAATGAAGTATGCGTTCTCCGGGGGGAGGGCCACGCTGGAGGAGCACAGGAAGCTGGGCGCGGACCTTTCCGTGGACGTGCCCTTCCAGTGGCTTAGCGTGCTCTTCGAGCCGGATGATGGGGAATTAAAAAGAATCGCCGATGAATATGGAAGCGGGAGGATGCTAACCGGGGAGATAAAGGAGATTCTCGCGGATAAGGTCAATGAATTCCTCGGGGCGCACCGCGCAAGGAAGGGGAAGGCGGACGTGGGGAAATACATGCGGACCGGAAAACTTGCAAAGGAAATGTGGAACAAAAGGTTTGAGTGATTATTATGGAAAGGAAAGGATTCGGTAAACGGAAACCCGGAAGGGGCGGGCCTGACCTGGAGATGGAGAGGCGGCTCCGCTTCCTTGAAAAGGCGAGGGCGAGGGTGGCCGAGGCGCTGCGCAGCAGGGACGTGATGCTGGCCCAGCTCTCCCGCACGGTGGAGGAGCTGGAGGGGGTTGCGAACCTCATGGGCGAGAAGCTCGAGGAGATGTATTCCCTCTATTTCCCGGAACTGAAGACGAACGACAGGAAAAGCTACATCGCGGTCGTGCTGAACTTTGACAGGGACAGCCCGGACCCTTCCTCCATCGCGCAGCACGTCGGGCAGGGGAAGGCGCTGGACATATGCGAAAAGGCGAAGATTAGCGCAGGGGGGAAGCTGCAGCAGAAAGATGTGGAGAAGATAAGGGAGCTTGCGAGGGGGATAGAGGGCGTCTATGCGCTGATGGAATCCTACGAGGAATACACAAACGAGCTCGCGAAGGAGGTGTGCCCGAACATAGAATATATGGTCGGAGGTAAGCTGGCGGGTAAGCTGGTTGCCCTTGCTGGGAGCCTGAACAAGCTTTCGCTCATGCCTGCCGGAACGATACAGGTGCTGGGCGCGGAGAAGGCGCTGTTCAAGCACCTGAAGAACAGGAAGGGCGTTGCGCCCCCGAAGCACGGGGTGCTGTTCCAGTACCCCGCGATATCGCAGTCCCCGAAGAAGGCGCGGGGGAAGATTGCGCGCGCGCTCGCAGCGAAACTCTCCATCGCCGCGAAGGCGGATGCGCAGACCAAGAGGTTCATCGCGCCCATGCTGAAGGAGAATTTCGAGGCGCGGCTGAAGCAGATACTCTCTGCAAAGGGGAGCAAGTGAAGATACTGGCCGCCTCCGACCTGCACGATGAGGAAGCCGCGCTTGAAAAGATAATCGCGCGCGCCGGGGGATACGATTACGTATTGGTTGCGGGGGATGTGGGCAGGAGCGAGGGCTTTGCAGAGGACCTCCTCTCTTCAGGCGGAAATATTTTTGTTGTCCCGGGGAACGGGGACGGGGATTTTCTGGCGAAGGTCGCCGGGAAGAAATGGCTGCACGGGAGGAGGGTTGAGATCGGGGAGGGGCTCAACTTGGTGGGGTTCGGCTACAGCCCGCCAACCCCTTTCCATACGCATTTTGAGTTCCCGGAAGAGAAACTGTACGGATGGATGAAGGATTTGCCAATAGATGGAAAGACCATATTCCTGACGCACGCCCCGCCGCATGGGATACTCGACGACGTTGCGGGGGCGCACGCCGGAAGCAGGGCGGTGCGCAGGATTGTTGAGGAGAAGAAACCTCTTGCAAACGTGTGCGCGCACATCCATGAGAGGGAGGGGGTGGCGGTGATGGGGAGCACAACGGTGCTGAAGGTTGCGGCCTCGAAGAGGGGCAGGGCGGGGGAGATAGAGATTTCAAATGGAAGGATGAATTGCAGGAATATAGGGCTGTGAACCTCATGGCTGCCCGCAGGGCGGATAACGGACCGGGGCGGGAAATACACCCATGAGGTCCAGGTCAACTACCCACGACTAAAGTCGTGGGCTTGCCGGAACTGTTGATATGGTTCCAACAATAGGCCGGTTGACAGACGGCCCCAGGACATTACGCAATGCGTTTGCCTGTTCCCTCAGATTGAAGGAAGCGTTAA
>JBFMEZ010000031.1:0-10302 GCA_040753215.1 Microcaldota archaeon
TCACCGTAGTGCTGTACACGCCGAAAAGGGCGGCCATGTTTGACTGGGATGGAACTCCGTCACAGCTTCTGATGGCATCCAGCAGCTGCTCGTCCGTGAACTTGAGTTCGGTCATGCTTATACGTATAAATAGTGTTGGAAAAGGTATTTAAATGTGTAACATACGCGTAGATAAGACACTGGAAGAAATAAATGCGAAAAAATAATTCGCACGCTTCAAGGCTTGTCAAAGGGAAATTAGAAGAACATCACTCCTCTTCCTTGCTCCAACTATGTTCCAAATTTATGAAAAATTTGGAGGTGAACCTCCACGGCCTAAAGGCCGTGGCTTCTTCGTAGATAAAGGGCAAATGTATTCCTGCTGCCTTTAGAGGAAGCCTCGGCTCTCCTCCCCGGCATAAATGCCGAGGCTTCCGAGCCGTGGAGGTTCAGTGATCTATCCGCAGGTCCCCCTACGGATACCTTGTTTATCGCCTCCGGGGACCGCAGTCCACGGAAGTTACGACTTAGCCCTCCTCACGCAACATAAGTTCGAGCCTGGCAAGAACCAGAATCTCACCTACATCGCATTTGGATGACTTGACGGGCGGTGTGTGCAAGGCAGGTTTTATAAATGTAAACAATTATTTGTTTACATATGTTTACACCCGCCGGAAAGAGGGAAAACCCGTTCATGCCGGGGAACGGGATAGAGCCGAGATACCTCGCCGGAAGGGAGGAACTGCTCGGGTTTTTCTCCAGAAGCCTCGATAGCTATAAACAAGGCCTGCCCCACAACATGGTTGTTTTCGGGTTGCGTGGCACAGGTAAGACGGTGCTCCTAAGGCGCTTCAAGAGCATAGCGGAAAGCAAGGGCTGGCTTTGCGCAGAGCGCGAGTTTAATGAGCGGTTCTCGGATGATACAGTATTTGCTGAAGCCGTGGTTAAAGACCTGCTCGCCATGGCGGCGGAGGCATCGGTCCAGAAAAAGCTGGCTGAGACTGGAAAGAGGATTGCGAATTTCCTTAAGCCTGAGGAAATAAGCGCTTATGGAATCAGCTACAAGCCGTTTTATAAGGAAAAAAGAGAGCTTCTGGAGGATTATCTCAGGGACATGTTGTGCTCAAATTGGCATGTATTCAAGAAATCCGGTAAGACTGGGGTTGTTTTCTTATACGATGAGTTTCATGCCATACGCGACAAAGCCGAAATGAAATCGCACCCGCTTGCAAGCCTTCTTGGAGCAATGGCATACGCGCAGAGGAACGGGTGCAAATACTACATGGTTCTGTCCGGGCTGCCTCCGCTAAAGACAAACCTGAAAGAGGCGAAGACATACACCGAAAGGATGTTTTCATTCAAGGAAGTGGATAACTTAACCCCTGCGCAGGCAAAGGAAGCCATTCTCGGGACCCTGAAAGGCTCTGGATACAGCTTTGATGATGAACTGACAGATGCGGTAATCAGGGAAACGGATGGCTACCCATATTTCATACAATTCTATGGATACTTCCTGATTGAGAATTCCAACAATGCCAAGCTGGGGCTAAGAGACTTAAAGCGCCTGCATCCGGCGCTGATAAACGAGCTTGACACGAGCTTTTTTGAGGACAGGTTCAGCCTTGCTTCCGATAAGGAGAAGAAGATACTGATTGCGATGGCCAAGGTCGGCGAGGAAAGCATAGAGGCACTGAAAATACGGAAAACCGCCGGGGTTTCCCATCCCACGCTGATGGAACTCTTAAAACGCCTGCAGGAGAAGGGGCTGCTTTACAGGGTAAGCAGAGGAAAGTATGGATTTTCCATTCCATTGTTCAGGGAATATCTGCTAAGGCATTGTAGGTAATTGTAGACAAAAAATTGTTTACAGGTGTTTACATGCCCAGCATGAGTCTGTTCCGTCATTTGAGTGCCAAGAAAGATTCATAGAAAGGCAAGTCCAATTGCAGTTCATCGGGCACGCGGATTACGTTCCTGAAACCAGCATCTTTCAGGAGTTGCGATATTTCTTCTATGGTCAGGGCGATTCCTTCGACTGTAAGATTATCGTGTCCAGTCCAAATTGTCCAATAGCGCCTGCCATCTTCATACCCGGCTTCTATGGACAATTGCTCCTCAAGCCCGCCAACTAGGGCTTTGCCGAGCTGGATTCTGCCACCAGAATATTTTGCCAGGTCAAACAGCAGCTTTCCATCCGGTTTAAGCACTCCAAGGATTCCGGAAAAGGATGCGCTAACAACGTTCCTCATTTCAGTTGTAGAGGCATGCTCGCCATGCCAGCCTAGCGCATATGGAATGGAATTGCCCAAAATGATGACCAGGTCAAATCTCATTTCAAAAATCCGGGGCAGCTCTTCCCACTTTGCATGGAAAATGCGGCCCGAAAGCATTTCTAGAACGGCCGGAGAAGTCTTTTCCCTGAGCACTTCAAGCATCTGTGCATCGCCATCGGAACAATGGAGGTTCCTGCCGACAGGTATCTTGTCTATATCTATAAGCGTGGGTATTCCGGTGCCCACGGCAGCATCAAGGGTGCTGGCTGCGCCCAGATGTTCCACTAATTTCTGGAATCGTGCGGCGCGGGGGTGGATTGCACCCTGCGGAGGGCTGCCGTACGCCTTCCCGACCAGCAGCCCACGCTCCGCATGGTATAATGCCGCGAGCCTTTTCCGCTCAGCCGGTGTGAAGTGTTTTTGCATGTGTTCTTTTATGTTATTTTAGATATTTATATTTTATTATATGAATTTAGTTCAAAAAGTAAATATTTATATTAATAACTAAATAATGAACTAATTATGGAGCTTGACAGGCTGGACGAGCAGATACTCGCGGAACTGGATAACAACGCAAGGCAGAGCAATTCCCGGATCGCGAAAAAGCTGCGCGTGAACAAGAACGTCGTAAATTACAGGATAAAGAACCTTGAGAAGGCAGGCGTAATCAGTGGATATTACGGCGTGATAGACAACTACCGCCTTGGGTATTCTTCCTACCGCGCTTACCTCAAGCTGAGGAATGCCGGTCCGAAAAAGGAGAAGCAAATCATGGATTATCTTGTGAAGCTTCCGCAGACCTGGTGGATAGGCTCAATAAAGGGCAGGTTTAACATGGGCGCCCTCTTCCTGGTGAAGACGCAGAAGGAATTCGTGGATGTATGGAATGAATTGCATGAATTGTTTCGTGAATTCGTAAACGAAGAACGTGTGGTTGTTTACTGCGGCCTTGAGCATTATCGCCTTCCCTTTACCAAAAAATGCCTGAGGGAAGACGCGGGATTCGAATCGGTAGGAGTTGGGGAGACCACGGAGGTTGACAAAACCGATATGGAACTGCTACGCTTCATTTCCGAAAATGGGCGCGCATCACTGATTGAGATTGCGAAGAAAGTCAATCTTACTCCTGCGGCGATTAGCTACCGCATCAGGCAGCTGGAAAGGAAGAAGGTAATCCTCGGATATCGTGCGGTTGTTGACATGGCACGGCTAGGGTACACACTTTACAAAGTCGACATAAATCTTAAGGATGCGGAAAAATATGGAACGGTTCAGAGATTCGCACGCGCTCATGAGAATATCTTCTATCTGGACAAGACGGTGGGATGGGCAGATGCCGAGATTTCGGTCTATGCCCGCAGCCCGCAGCAATTCTATTCGATCATGGATGGGATAAGGGAGAAATTTACGGAAGAAATAACGGATTATGACTTCTTCGCCTACTCAGAGATAACAAAAATAGTATACATGCCGGTTGAGTAGGAAAGAGGCTTGAGGTTTTTGGTCTCCTTTTTGCGCCTGGGCGGATGTATGCTTGAGGTTTTCGACGTCGTTTTGCACCGAGCCGAAGGCGAGGTAACCCAATGGCAGAAAGAAAAAGGACGCTTCAAGGTTTGTCAAAGGGAAATTAGAAGAACATCACTCCTCTTCCTTGCTCCAACTATGTTCCAAATTATATAATAATTTGGAGGTGATCTATCCGCAGGTTCCCCTACGGATACCTTGTTTATCGCCTCCGGGGACCGCAGTCCACGGAAGTTACGACTTAGCCCTCCTCACGCAACATAGGTTCGAGCTCGGCAAGAACCGAAATCTCACCTACATCGCATTTGGATGACTTGACGGGCGGTGTGTGCAAGGAGCGGGGACTTATTCACCGCGTGAGTCCACTTCCGCCACAAAAGACTTGTAACGGAATTGATGACACGCGATTACTAGCCATTCCAGCTTCATGAGGGTGAGTTGCAACCCTCAATCCGAACTAGGGATGGATTTAGGGGATTGGCGCCTCCTCTCGGAGTAGCAACCCATTGTTCCACCCATTGTATGCCGCGTTTGGCCCCGGCCAGGCAGGCTTATATGGAAATGAATCTGAGAATTCCCACCCCAGATCAAGGATTGATGCTGTTTCCATTGCTGCCTAACCAGTGTAGCCCCGGTAATTCGGGCCATACTGACCTACCGTCGCCCACTCCTTCCTCCCACTTAACGCGGGCAGTCCGTCTAGAGTGCCCCCTGCTAAAGGCAGAGGTAGCAACTAAACGCATGGGTCTCGCTCGTTGCCGGACTTAACCGGACAGTTCACACCACGAGCTGACGATGGCCATGCAACACCTCTCGGCTTGTCAGGCAAGATCTTCAGTCTGGCCTTCATGCTGCCGTCGTACCGGGTGAAGTTCACGGCGTTGTATCCAATTGAACCGTAGCATCCACGGCTTGTGGTGCTCCCCCGCCAATTCCTTTAAGTTTCAACCTTGCGGTCGTACTCCCCAGGCGGCAGACTTAACACCTACGCTACAGCACTGCGACAGATTAAATCTGGCGCAACACCACAGTCTGCATCATTTACAGCTGGGACTACCGGGGTTTTTAGTGGCGGAGGAAATCCTCACGCCATATCTAATCCCGTTCGCTCCCCCAGCTTTCGTCCCTCACCGTCGGACGCGTTTTGGTAAGGCGCCTTCGCCACTGGTGGTCCACCCAGGCTCAACGGATTTTACCCCTACCCTGGGTGTACCCCTTACCTCCCCCGCTCCCAAGCCCGGGAGTATCCCCTGCACGCAGTGGAGTTGAGCCCCACTATTTCACAGAGGACTTTTCAGGCCGGCTACGGACGCTCTAGGCCCAGTATACGTGGGTACCACTCGAGGCGCTGGTGTTACCGCGGCGGCTGCCACCAGTCTTGCCCACACCCTTATTCTCCAAGCTGTTTACACTTGGCAAAAGGCGGAAACTAAGTTTCCGTCACTCGGAGTTCCCCTGTCACGCTTTCGCGCATTGCAGAGGTTTCGCGCCTGCTGCATCCCGTAGGACTAGGGCCCTTGTCTCAGTGCCCTTCTGGGGGCCACCACTCTCATGGCCCCTAGAGATTATCGGCTTGGTAGGCCGTTACCCTACCAACTGCCTAATCCCCCGCAGTCCCATCCCAAGGCGGACCGGCTCCAATTCGCCGGCCTTTTGGGCCATCAAGCATTCCAGCATAGATGGCCTATGTGGTGTTAGCCTCAGTTTCCCGAGGTTATCCCCCTCCTTGGGGCAGGTTGACTACGTGTTACTCAGCAGTGTGCCACCCTTGGAAGTCCAAGAGTAGACTTGCATGGCTTAGTCGAACTCCGATAGCAGTACCCTCCAGCAGGATCAACTGGAGTTGATTTGGAGTACCTGTATATGTCAAGGAATTGTCAGGAAAAGCTAGTTCAATCTTCTTTCCCCTTCTTGACCCTTGAAGCGTGAGTCGAACTTGTAAAGAACAAGTTTCCATTCTTAGAAAATGCCCACAAAAGTGGGTAAGGTATAGATACGCAACATGTATTTTTAAAGGTTTGGTCGCGCGTTCGGAGGGACGGCGGAGGAAAAGTTTAAATACAAGTTAAAACATAAATAATAACAGGTTTTATTATGAACCCAGCTACAAAAACTAAACCGGGAATTGGTGCCACGACAGAAGTGCACGGACCAGGATACTCTGTGCATCCCTTCCGCGAAGACAAAAATCCGATGAATGCAGAACAGATAGCTAGGCTTGAAAGGTTCCTCAAAACCAATTTTGTCGGCGGAACCCTCGTTGAATATAAAGACGGATACGGATTCGGGTATGAGTGGGGCAGGGCGAAGGTGACGAAATTTTCAGTTGAAGGGACCGAATTGAAAATAGAAACTGATGGAAATGCAAGGCTGCGCTATTATGATGTTAATCGGCTCCGCATTGATGAAAAAAATGGCGTATTCCTGATATCTGGGAGATACTGCGCCTGCTATGCAATCGCCCCGCCTGGAGTGGAAATACGAAAGAAGCCGACCATCGAAGAAGCACTTGCCGCTTCTGCCGGGCTTTTGAAGGAGGGCGTGGGCAAAGCGTGCGAAACCAAACCGACAATGGCTGCGGAGGACGGGAGGCCCACGCCCAGCGAGCTGGCGGACGCCTTCCCTGTGCTAAAGGGGCTGAAGGAATAATCAATGTATGTGACCACACCCTTCGCTTTTGTAGTCACACATTCATCATTTCTTATACGCAACGTAGATGTCCGCTTCCAGCATCGTCCCGTTTTCGTAGAAGTGGTGCGTGAAATACAGATTGCCCGCGTTGTCCAAAGTTGGTTCACCTGCGAATTGGGAGACGATTAGTTCAGGTGTGCCCCATTCTCCATTCATTTTTTTGGAGCGGAAGATTGCGGGAGTGCCCATGTATGTCCTGGTGAACCAGAACTCACTGCCATCCTGGGAAATGAAGGGCCATCCTTCGTTGTCCGGAGAATTCATTAGTTCAAAATTAATTGGGGGCTGCCATTCCCCATTCACTTTTTCCGTGTACCAGATGTCCAGCTGGCCTTTTCCTCCGGCCCTTGGGGAATGGAAATAGAGCGTGTTCCCGTCCGCGGAGATGTGCATCTCCCCTACTTCATAATCCCTCAATTTCTCATCAACAATCTGCCAGCCTTCCCATTTTCCGTTCACATGCCTTGCGGTGAAGAGGTTTATGCCCGGGTATCCTTCCCTCACCGAGCAGAACCAAGCCTCGCCCCCCTGCACGAAAAGGCATCCGTCCAAAGAAAGCTCGCCGGGTTCTACGAGCCACATCCTTTCGGGTTCGATCCATTCTCCATTAACTTTATGGGAAACATAGATTCCGGTTACGTTGTCTAACAATTGCTGTTCTACCGGAATAGCCGGGCTGGGAGTAAACCATACATAGAATGTGTTTCCGTCCGGCATTATGAAGGGGGAATCCTCCGCCCCTTTTGTGTTTATGGGCGGGCCGAGCGGGACCGGCTCTTCATATTCATCGGAATGAAGAATGGGCGGGTAGATGTCGGTTTCCGGGGTTATTTTTACCGCGCCCGCGGGAACCATCTCCTCGCGGGCGGTAGTTGGATAGGAAGGCGCGGGCGGCTGGTTTCCACCATATGATGGCGGAGTGCCGAAGGACGGTCCGGAGCCCGAAACCGGAAACTGGGAACCGGAAACCGGAAACTGCGTGTCCGGAGCACGCTCTCCGCACCCAAAAAGGAGGAACGCGGAGAAAAGAAGCGTAGCGAGAACCATTGTTCCGGACTGCATGCGAACCGTTCTGAAGAAAAGGATTTAAACTCTCTCCGATTATGCAAACGCATGGCGGCGCAGCCTTCGGAGAAAAAGGCCACAAGGGGGACAAGAATAAAACAGGATGGTGAGGAGAAAACTGAGCGGGGGGTTATGATTAACCTAAAGAGAAGGGGGGGCGCCCCCTTCCTCTTGGAGGAAGAGGCGGTGCTCCGCAGGATAGAGGAGCGCATAGAGGCGAGGGCGCGCGAATTTGAAGTGCTGGTTACGCTGGATGAGATTGCGAGGAAGAGGGCTGCCCTTCTGTATGACAGGTACCTGAACGCAAGCCCCCAGCAGCTGGCGGAGCTCCTGTATATAGAGAGCGTACAGGAGTATTTCTCCGGCCAGGTGCGCACTTATCTTGAGGCGAACGGGTTCCAGACCTGGGACGGGTATATGAAGCCAACGCTTAGCGAAACGGAGAACGTGAAGATGCGCGGGAAGATAACGGAGGACTGGATGAGGCTTCCGAAAGGGAGGAGGGGCGACCCGGTTGCTATGTATCTTCTTCTGATGAAGCATGAGGTTTTCGGGCCCACGGGGCCCAGAATGGACCCGAACGGGCTGGACTGGGTTCAGGATGTGCTTGCACCGAGTGAATAGGCTCCTGCCGGAAACCGGCGACTGGAAACGGGAAACTGAAAACTGGGTGTGCTGGCTCCGGGCGAGTAGTACCAAACAGGAAACCGGATGCATTGTGCTGGAAACTGGCGACTGGAAACGGGAAACTGAAAACCGGTAGCCGCCTTATGCTGGACTGAGCGCAGTGCGTGCCGCATCCCTTATGAGCACAAGGTCGTTTTTCTGCGTGACGTCCGCGGTCGCCTCTATTATCGCATCTATCCGGCCGAGAAGGTCCAGGTAGATTGCCCTTATCTGCTCCCTCACGCCCGCATCCGCGACCGAGAGCGCATTGTCGAAGCGGGGGGTGGGCGCCTGTCCCGTGCCCTTGAGGAGCTCATCAACCCTGTTAAGCTGCTGCATCGCCCAGTTGTAATCGTATCTCACCGCCTCTGCGGGAGCCGGCGCCGCTTCTTCCACCACAACCGGGACCCTTTCCGCAAGCCGGGCTTCCGCACTTCTCCTGTCGAGAATAGCGGTCCTCATCCATTCCACCTGGCGCCTGCTCGCGGGGTCAAGCGCCTCTATGGAGGCGAGTATCCTGTTCTCTATGTTCGTTATGGAAGCCCTCATCCTTTCGGCTTCCTGCGGGCGTATCTCCTCCTCCCTCAGCACGCCGAGGGTGTTCTGGACGACCACATAATCCGTCCTTATCCTTTCAACATCAGACCTTTCGGGGCGCACCGCGGGTGCAGCTTCGGCAGGTGCAGCCGCCTCTGCTGCAGGTGCGGGGACCACCTCCCCGAAGGAGATTTCCCGTATTATGCCTCTCCTGCGCGCCTCTTCAAGTTCCGTGACGAGCCTGCTGTATCTCCTCCCTATTTTCCTCTCCATGTGCCTTCCTATGTCGCCTATGTGGCTCTCCCTCTCCGTGCCTGCGACCCTTTCCTCAGCCATTACGTCCACCGCATAATAATAGACATCTGTGAGGGAAATGTATCTCCTCTGGGATGCGGAATCCTGCGCCATCCTCTTGAGGATACTCACCAGCGTCTGCATCCCTATCCTCCCCGGCCCCGCACGGTCGAAATACGCATCAAGCTCGGCCGCGAAAAGCTCCTTCTCCTTCTGCGTTGCCATGGACCATGCGAGCGTTATGTAGCGCATCTCCTCGGGGGTGAACTGCCCGAAAAAATCCGCGCGCGTCCCGCGTGCGCCGGGATATGTTATGCCGGAATATTCGCCGGTCTCAAGGGCGCGGAGAACCTGCCTGGTCCTCGCCTCCTCGCCCGTAATCTCATGCTCCTCTTCCCTCGCTTCCCTGCGCCTCGGGCGGGCCACTGCCTCCACTTCCACGGCGACCGGCTCCTCCCATGCGCCGGGCCTCCTCGCATGCAGGCGGATGGTGCTTCCCCTGCGCTCGACTTCGTGGGTTTCGCCAAAGACCCGGGTGAAGGCGCGCACCACCTTCCTCATGTCGTCCTCCTCAAGCGCGCCCCTCTGGATTTTGAGCTCGAGCGAGCGGTAGCCGGGGTTCAGGGTTTCCCAGTAAAGGAAACCGGAAATCGCATCCGCGACCTGCGGGGGCAGCCTTTCCTCAAGGAGCCTGTCCCGCAGGCGGTGCCTCAGGCCCTCCGGGAGCTGCTGCTCCCTCTCTTCCCTCATCGTTATCGGCGGCCGCTCTTCCTGCGCCCTGCTTGGGATTGGAATCATCTGCACCGGCTCCTCCCTCCTCCTGGCCCTTGCCTGCTCTGCCATATTTTCACCATTCTGTTTCAATTAAGTTGGCGGGGAAAGGGCATAAAAAGGTTCTGTTTGGCTTACGGGAACCCATTGCAAATTACGGCGGATGCGTAATCCCTGTTGTCTCCTAGTCTTGGGGGTCTTGGAGTCTGGTGAACCTCCACGGCGTGAAGTCTTGAGTTGTCCTGAGGGTCCTGAAAGTCACACAAGACCCGAAGACCATGCAAGACATGGAGACAACTGCAAGACATGGAGACGACAGCTAACGGGCATCGGCTTTAAATTTGCAACAGCCTATCCGGGGCGGGACAATTATTTTTCTATAGTTTTGCGAATTTTTGGTCGACGCAGATTTCTATTAGCTCCCCAAAACTTATCCCGTAATTTTGCGAAAGTTTTTGGAGTGTTTTTCTAAGTTTGGTTATGGCATCACCTATCGTTTTGC
>JBFMEZ010000032.1:0-2235 GCA_040753215.1 Microcaldota archaeon
AAAATCCAAACTCCTTCAAAATGTTGTCGATAACTTCGACGTTAGCGGCGTGCATGGGGATCAACTTCAAAATCCATATGCACGTCGTTAATTTATCTACTTTTCAGGAAACGCAAAACTCAAGATTATTGTGAACCCGCACATTTGCAGCCGCGAGCCGCAGCCGCGCTACGCGCGCATGCTCTCAGCCCTGGAGAGCCGCAAAAAAGCCGCAGCCGCATCCCCGCTTGCTGCCGGCGGAACCGCGGCCCTAATCTCTTATCTTGCAAGGATGAAAGCGCTCAATGATGAGATTGCGCATAACAACAGGCTTTCTGCGGAACTGGGGCGGCGCGAGAAGCTGGAAAGGCAACCAGCCGCGCAGCCCGGCTTCGCATCCACCCGCATAGATTCTTTCATCGCGGGGGCGAAGAAGGAGATGGTGAAGGAAACCCAAAGGGAGCTGCAGAGGAGCGACTCCCTCATAGCAGACATGGAATCCGACTTCGCAGCCTGCTCGTATGTTCGGGACGGGGGAATCGCTGCAGCGGCCCTAGCCGCCGCCCTTTTGGCTGCTTATTCGACCCTTAGGATTGTTAGGAGGAAGGATAAGAGAAGGCAGGAGGAACAAAAGGCAGCAGAGCCGCACAGGGAAAGGAAGGTCGCCCAACCCATGCCCGACCTCGCGCACGCGAGAACCGAATTGAAGCCTGTTGAAAAGCCGCCCTATTACTGCCACTACCATTCCAGGCTCACAAGGAAACTCAGGCACCAGATGGGCGAAAATTCAGCGGCGGTTGCAGAAATAGCCCTAATGGCCTTTCCGCTGGCGGCCATCCATATGATTATTGACGACCCTTCTGAGATAGGGCCGTGCATCGGGATGCAGCGCGCATACTACGAGCTTTTCACCCGGGAGTTGCTCAAGAGGGGGCTCAGGCCAGATGAGATATTCCTCAACATGGACCTCCCCCCGAAGAAACCTAGTGTATGAGCGCAATCTCCCCGCTCCACTTTTTCATATTCATGACTTTCGCGCTCCCATTTTCGAAAAACAACAGCTGCCCCTTCGCCCCAATTATTTTCCCTTCTATTTCATCCGCAACCTCAAAATTAGAAGGAATATTATATTCCAATTTCTCAACCCTCGCCCCATCCAATATGAATTCCCCGAACGCCACGCTCTCCTTGAGGAGCACGAGCGCCCTTTCCAGCGGCTCCCTGTTCTCCTTCCCCAGCAACCTCAATTTCATCTCGTTCCTTATCGCATTCCTGAACCCGTACTCCTGCTGGAGCAAAGATTCCATCTCATACGCATCCTTCCCGTTCTCCAGCCTCATCAGCTCCACGAAATAATCCGCGCCCTGCTCCCGCACCCTTTCCCTCACCCGCTCCCTTTTCGTTACTCCGCATTTTATCAAATTCCCGAATGAAACCAGATAGATAGAATAGGGGCGGTTCAAAAACTGCTCAGCCACCTCTTCATACCCCGTAAAATCCAGTCTTGTATGCACCTTCGCAATATCCTTGTACCGGCAGAGTGGGCACTGCATCGTACCTCTTTCTCCGTGCGGGCACATCTTCCTCCCTTCCATGTCCGAGTACCCCACACATGCTTTCTCTCCTGAAGAAGAGAGGTTCCAGAATCCGCTCATCTCCTCCATGCGCAATTCCCCGCCTTCCCAAAAGTGCAGCGTTGGAGTTATGCCGGAGAAGAAGGAAATGATGTGGACCTCTGAACCTTGTCGGCGAGCACTCATGCCGCTTTCGTTGGCAGGGTGCCGGTCTTCGGATTGCTGTGCTCGCCGGCGCATCTCATCCTGCAATTCTTCGCAAGATGCGCCGGTCCCGACAAGGTTCACGCGCATGCGCCGGATTCCAAGATGCGCTTTATAAGGGTTTTGTGGGTGGGATTCCTAGGGTGTTGCAAATTTAAAACCGATGCCCGTTAGCTGTTGTCACCAGGTCTTGCAGTTGTCTCCATGTCTTGCATGGTCTTCAGGTCTTGTGTGACTTTCAGGACCCTCAGGACAACTCAAGACTTCACGCCGTGGAGGTTCACCAGACTCCAAGACCCCCAAGACTAGGAGACCACAGAGATTATTAAAGCCGATGCCCATCAGTGGTTGTCTCCAAGTCTTGCATGGTCTTCAGGTCTTGTGTGACTTTCAGGACCCTCAGGACAACCCAAGACTTCACGCCGTGGAGGTTCACCAGACTCCAGGACCTCCAAGACCTGGAGACCACAGAGATTAT